>DATBHG010000049.1:0-43479 GCA_036557665.1 Xanthobacteraceae bacterium
CTGTTCGGCAAGAACTTCGAGCCCGGCACCGGGATCAACGCGGCGCTGCGGCTCCTCTATCAGTTCAAGATCTGGCCGGCGGACATGGTGGTGCGTGCTTGGGGCCGCGAGATGTACGGCACCATCGGCGACGGACGTCTCGATCGTGTCGCGGGCATAGTGGAGCTCGTCGTCGGTGGTATTGTCTTCGGTGTTGCCTCGGAGGCGGTGCGCGAGGCCATCCAGGGCAAGGACCCGATCGCCGAGATGCGCGGCTCGCCGCTTGGCGCCATCCTCAAGGGCGGGCAGCGCTCGGGCTTCGGCTCGCTGATCGGCGATTTTCTCCTTGGCGAGTTCGACCGCCACGGCTTCTCCGCCGTGGGCTCGCTCGCCGGGCCGACGTTCTCGCAGATCGACACGCTGATGGATCTGCTGCACGCCGGCGGCCGCACCCACGAGGGCACGCTGAGCAAGACAGCAATGCGCGAGCGTGCCTCCGATCTCATCCGCCTGGCGCACGACAACATCCCGTTCATGAACCTGTGGGCGACGGGTTGGGCGCTGGACACGCTGGTGTGGCACCGGCTGCAGGAGTGGATCAATCCCGGCTATCTGAAACGCCGCGAGCAGCGGATGCAGCAGCAGCAGGGCGTGCACTACTGGGTGTCGCCGGCGAAGACCGACGCCTGGCTCACTGGGCGCCGGCCGAGCCCGTTCTAAAGCGGCTACTTCGGCCGCAGCGAGGCCTTCATCCGCTGCAGATCGTCCCGCAGCGACGCGAGACAGGTCAGCTCGTCACCCACTGACAGGGCCGCGATCTTGCCCTTCAACTTGTCGAGCTCGGCCAAGTGATCGGCCCCCCTGCTCGAAAAAATGCCCGCCTTCGTCTTCAACACCATCTCGTCCAGCGTGGTAGCGGGCGTGACGCAAATGCGCTCGGCGAGGCGATAGCAGCGGCTCACGCGGTAGCGGTAGGCCTTCTTGTCCGGCGACGGCACGGCCATCATGGCGGCGTGCGCCGCCTCGAACCGTCTATAGAGATCGGCAACTGTAGTTTTTCTCATGTTTAACGCTCCCGTTATGCGAGGGGCGGTTCGGGCCGCCCCCTTCTGTGAGCTCAGGACTGCGCTGTGCCGGGCGCGATCGCGCGCCGCTCGCGCATGCGGGCGATCTTCTCCGCAAGCGTGAGCCGCGGCACGACGCCGTTTGCGAAGGTCTTCGACAGCGTCGAGCGCCGGCCGGCCGGCAGCGGATGCTTGCTCAGGCCTGGCCCGCGGGCGCCGATATCGAACTGGCGCACGCGCTCCGATTTGGCGAAGGCCGGCGTGACCACCGCGACCCCGTGCCTGCGGTTGCAATCGAGATGGGCGACGCCTACGCGATTGCCGCCAAACGAGCGCGGCCGCTCGGGCGCGTGGCTCACGTCCCAGGCCTCGCACTTGAGCACCGGGGCATCGCAGAGATTGCAGATGGGGTTCTCGCCGAGGCCTGCGAGGTAGGCGTTCATGCGCTCGCGGTGCCAGATCGCGGCTCGCTTGCGCGGTGACCAATACGCCATGACGCACTCCACAAAATCGGGCTTCCCGCCCGTTGCCGCTTATGTTAAACATATCCGCATGGCGAAAGCAACGACTATTGTTAAACGTAAAGGGAAACTCGGCAGGCCTGTGGAAATCGGCGCAACCGAGTTCGTAGGCCTGCGGCTGCCGCTGGGGCTGCTCAAGCGCATCGACGATTGGGCCGGCGAGAGGAAGCGCTCGGAAGCGATCCGCGAGCTGGTGGAGCGAGGCCTCAAGCGGTGAGCGAGCACTTTCTCATGACGCCAGCGCAGCACCGGCGCCAGGCTGCGTTGCTCCGCGCCGCCGGCAAGCACGAGCTCGCGCAGCAGCACGAGAACCTGGCGCGGGCGATCGAGCGGCGGATCGAGCAAGCTAGTCGTTCGTCTCTTCGAGGTGAGCGATCTCTCGATCTAAAGCAGCAACCTCGTCCATCCACTCTTTGAGGATCTGCTGGCTATCGGGCGTGGGCATGAGCCTCCCCGATTGCCGCTCCTCTGTGAGTTCGAGCAGCTCGGCGCGTCGGGCCTTCTTGGCCCGTAGGTGGTCATCGTTTTTGCCCATCCGTGTTACCCCAGCCGTTACCCCAACCGTTTTTTGAGCGGATAGAAATCCCGCTAAGTGCTGGCGACCCCGGCTGGATTCGAACCAGCGACCTTCAGCTTAGAAGGCTGTTGCTCTATCCCCTGAGCTACGGGGCCGTAACGCTAGACCTTTTTCTACTCCGGCTAAGGGGCCGCGCGACATAGCCCCGCTGTCGCGCACATCCACCTTTTTGCCGGCTGACGCAAGGAAAGCCTGCATCGGCGGGAAAGGCGGGCCAAAAGCTGTTCATCACGCGCGTCCATGTGGGATCATGTAATTCCGATTTCGTGCCGCAACGAGTCTGGGTCCGGTCGGATCCGGTTTTCATGATGCGCGGGTACGGCTGCATCGGCTCGCGCCCGCTCGCGCATGCTCGCTGGACCGAAAGTGGCGCCTCCCGTCCCCCGGATATAAGATCGACCTTGCGTTGACGCAGACGTATATTGCCGACGCTCTCGGGCTTTCCACCGTGCACGTCGACCGCACGCTGCAGGAGGATCGCGGGGCCGGATTGATCAAGCTCTTGCAGAGGCAAGGTGGTTGCCGTCAACGGGGAGGGAGCGTGCCGCGCCGGAGGCGGTCTGCCCGTGATTGAGGTGCGCAGGCTGGGGCACGCCACCCTGACGACGCCCGATCTCGATCGCCAGATCGCCTATTATACCGAGATTGTCGGTCTTTCTCTCGTCGATCGGACCGCGGAACGCGTGGTGCTGGCAACCAGGCAGGGATTGGAGGCAATCGCCCTCGAGCCTGGAGCTGGGAACGCGCTTTCGCGCCTCGCGTTCCAGGTCGCGCCGGGGAGCGATCTCGGCGCGCTTGCCCGCGCGCTTTCGGCGGACGGCATCTCGACCGAGCGGCGCCGCAGCATCACGCCGGGAATTGATGAGGCTATCGTATTCAAGGACCCGAAAGGCACCTCGGTTGAGATTTTTTCCGAGTACCGCTTCGCCAAGGAGGACAGAAGCCCATCGGGAATAGCGGCTATAAAGCTGGGGCATGTTGCCTATCGCGTGCCGGACGTACAGGCGGTGGTCGAATTCTACACCGGCGTGCTCGGCTTTCGGGTCTCCGATTGGCGCGACGACACCTTTGCATTTCTGCGCTGCGGGCCCGATCACCACACCGTCAATTTCGTCCACGACGAGGTGCCGCAACTTCATCACATTGCATTCGAGGTGAAGGACTGGGCCGAGATTCAGCGCGCCTGCGAGTGGCTCGCCAAAAACGATATTCGCCTGGTCTGGGGGCCGGGGCGGCACATCATCGGGCACAACATCGCGATCTATCATCGCAATGCCGACAAGGTACGGGTCGAGCTCTTCTGCGAGATGGATCAGATGAAAGACGAAGCGCTCGGCTATTTCGATCCCCGTCCTTATCACCAGGACCGCCCGCAACGCCCCAAGGTCTGGGGACCCGACACGCTGCGCAACTACTGGGGGTTCGGCTCCGAGCCGATCATCCGCGGCTACCAGACGATCGATTAGATTCGCATTGATAGGGGCGAGCCGGGACCGCCAAAAGCGGCACGTTATTTTGGGGTGCCCGGCAAAACCCGGGTCCTATGGACGTACGCGTGAATGACCACTTGGCGTCGAGTTGACGCGCCGCACTGCGAGATTCGGTCACGACCTCGACACGTTTTGCCCTTCATCTGCGGCACCCGCCCGCAAATCCCCCAAGGCTGGAATCCCCCAAGGCTGGCGGAATGAGGAGGTTGCCCCCATGCTCGCGTCCGCCCGCGCCGCCCTTGCGGCCGCGTTCGTGCTGCTGTTGTCCATCCCGAGCTTTGCCGCCGACAAGGCATTCAGGCGCGACGACGTCGCTGACGCGGCGGTCAAGCTGGAGGCCCAGATCAAAGGCGAAGCCGGCCAGGTGAGCAAGCCCGCCGCGGCGCTGCGCCGCGAGGCAGATGCGGCCTTCCAGCGCAACGATTTCCGAACCGGGATGCAGCTTCTGGGGCAGATCGTCGTGGCCGCGCCGGAGGACAGCGCCAATTGGCTGCGTCTCGCCAGAGCGGTGCTGCAGATCCGGCCAACCAATGAGCGCGAGCGCACGCTGCTGCTGGAACGGGCCGCGACTGCCGCGTACATCGCCTACCAGCGCTCGAGCGAGCCGGCAGAGGAGGCGCAGAGCCTCGTGGTGCTCGCACGCACCTACGGGGATCGTTCGATCTGGCGTCCTGCGCTCGATGCATTGCGCGTCTCCCTCGACCTGCGGGAAGTCGCGGAAGTCCGGCAGGAATACGAGCGGATCCGCGAGGATCATGGCTTCCGGCTGCTCGACTACAGCGTGGATGCCGATGCGGCATCACCGCGGGTCTGCTTTCAGTTTTCCGAGGACCTCCCGGTCAGGGGTGCCGATTTTTCGCCGTTCGTCGCAGTCGCCGGCGAGGACAAGCCCGCGGTATCGGCGCAAGACCGCCAACTCTGCGTCGAGGGCCTCAAACACGGCGAGCGCTACGCCATTACGCTTCGCGCCGGCATTCCTTCCGTCGTCAAAGAGACCCTGCCGCGGTCGGCCGAGTTCAACGTCTATGTGCGTGACCGCAAACCTTTGGTGCGCTTCACCGGCAAGGCCTATGTCCTGCCTCGTGCCGGCCAACGCGGGATCCCGGTGGTCAGCGTCAACACGACCAGCGTGGCGCTTGAAATCTATCGCATCGGCGACCGCAATCTGCTCGAGACCGTGCTCGGCTACGATTTTCAGCGCCCGCTCGACCGCTTTGACATCAATCAGCTGACCGCGCGAAGGGGCTCGCAGGTCTGGAAAGGCGAGATGAGCGTCGAGCAAACGCTCAATTCCGACGTGACCACCGCGTTTCCCGTGGGCCAGGCGGCAGGCACGCTGCTGCCCGGCATCTACGTCATGGTTGCACGGCCCTCGGGCGCGATCATGGACGAATTCGACACGCTCGCCACGCAATGGTTCATCGTTTCCGATCTCGGCCTCACCTCGTTCTCCGGCAATGACGGTGTGCACGCGTTCGTGCATTCGCTGGAGACGGCACAGCCGAAGAGCGGGGTCGAATTGCGGTTGCTCTCGCGCAGCAACGAGGTGCTTGCAAGCAAGCGCACGGACGAAGCCGGGCATGTGCAATTCGAGGCCAACCTCACGCGAGGGGAGGGGGCGCTCGCGCCTGCCATGCTGATCGCCTCGGAGGCGACCGGCGATTACGCGTTCCTCAGCCTCAAGGCCCCCGCCTTCGATCTCAGCGATCGCGGCGTGTCCGGGCGCGCAGTGCCAGCCGGACTGGATGCCTTCGTATACACCGAGCGCGGGGTGTATCGCTCCGGCGAGACAGTGCAGGTGACGGCGCTGTTACGCGACGGGCAGGGACGTGCCGCCCTCGATGTGCCGCTCACGCTCGTGGTCGATCGACCGGACGGGGTCGAATATCGCCGTGCCGCGGTCGCCGATGCGGGGGTGGGCGGCCATGCGCTCGCGGTTGGCCTGGTGCCGTCGGCCGCCACCGGCACGTGGCGGGTGCGCGCCTACACGGATCCGAAGCGTCCCGCGGTGGGCGAGACGACCTTCCTGGTCGAGGACTATGTGCCCGACCGGCTCGAATTCGACCTCGCCTCCAAGGCCGAGGCAATCTCCAAGAGCAGCCCCGCCGAGCTCAGCGTCGAGGGGCGTTACCTCTACGGCGCACCGGCTGCGAAGCTCGAGCTGGAAGGCGAGGTGGTCGTCGCCGCGGCAAGCGAGCGGCCCGGCTTTGCCGGCTATCAGTTCGGGCTTGCGGACGAGGAGGTCGAAACGACCCGGCAGACGCTCGAAGGACTACTGGAGACCGATGCTGCGGGAAAATCCAGCTTTCCGGTTGCGCTCGAGAAGCAACCCGCCACCACGCGGCCGCTCGAGGCGCGGGTCATCGTGCGCATGGCCGAGCCCGGAGGCCGCGCAGTAGAGCGCAAGCTCGCGCTGCCCGTGCTTCCCGCCGGCCCCATGATCGGCGTCAAGCCGCTGTTTTCCGGCCGCTCGCTGCGCGACGGCGAGAACGCGTCATTCGACGTGCTCCTTGCTGCCCCCGACGGTACCCAGCTCGCGGGCAATGGATTGCGCTATGAGCTCCTGAAAGTGGAGACCAGGTACCAATGGTATCGCCGCGAGGGTACCTGGGAGTTCGAACCGGTGAAGACGACGAAGCGCGTGGCCGACGGACGTCTCGATACGGTGCCGGCAAAGCCCGCGCGCGTCTCCGTGCCGGTGCAATGGGGGCGCTATCGCCTTGAAGTCTCGAGCGCTGACCGCAATGGCCCGGTCACCTCGGTTGCGTTTGATGCGGGCTGGTACACGGAGGCGAGTGCCGACACTCCCGACATGCTGGAGATTGCTCTCGATAAGCCGGAATATGTGCCCGGCGAGAGCATGACCGTCGCGGTTACCGCTCGGACCGCCGGCAAGGTCACGCTGGATGTCATCGGCGATCGCCTGGTTTCGACACTCAGCCAGGACATCCCGGCCGGCACCGCGCAACTGCGCGTGCCGGTCGGCAGCGACTGGGGCAGCGGAGCCTATGTGGTCGCGACCCTGCGCCGGCCTCTCGATACGCGCGCCGAGCGCATGCCGGGCCGTGCCATCGGAGTGCGGTGGTTCTCAATCAACCGCAAGGCGCGCACGCTTGCAGTGGATATGCAATTGCCGGCGCTGCTGCACCCCGGCAGCGCATTGCGCATTCCGGTGAGAGTAGGCGGCCTCGCTCCCGGCGAGGAAGCACGCATCGTCATTGCCGCGGTCGACGTCGGCATCCTCAATCTGACCGGTTACAAGCCGCCGGCGCCGGACGATTATTACCTTGGTCAGCGCCGGCTCACTGCCGATATCCGCGACTTATACGGTCAGCTGATAGACGGGATGCAAGGTGCGCGCGGCCAGATCAGGACCGGCGGAGATGCTGGAGCGGTAGAGCTGCAGGGCTCGCCCCCGGCGCAAAAGCCGGTCGCGCTCTACTCCGGTATCGTTTCCGTCAAGCGCGACGGCACCGCCGAGGTGGCATTCGACATTCCCGATTTCGCCGGAACCGCACGGGTGATGACGGTAGCATGGTCGAAGGACAAGGTAGGGCGAGCGAGCGGCGATGTCATCATCCGCGATCCGCTGGTGCTCACTGCGACGCTGCCGCGGTTTCTTCTCAATGGCGACCGGGCAAGCATGCGCCTCGACCTCGACAACGTCGACGGTCCGGCCGGCGATTACCGGGTAGAGGTCGGCAGCGAAGGCCTCGACGTGACCGGGACCACGGCCCCGCAGACGGTCAAGCTCGCGGCCAGGCAGCGCAACAGCTTGACGGTTCCGCTCGCGGCGAGCGCCGCGGGAACAAGCGACGTGGTCGTACGCGTCGCAGGTCCGGCGGGATTGGCGATCGAGCGCAGATACGCGCTCGCCGTGCGTCCGGCGACCCAGATCCTGGCGCGGCGTACGGTCAAGCCGCTCGCCCATGGCGAAAGCCTCACCCTGTCCAACGATCTCTTTGCCGATCTGGTGCCGGGCACAACGAGCGTCGCCCTCTCGGTAGGCGTCTCGACTGCGCTTGATGCGGCAGCCCTGCTCGGGGCATTGGACCGCTATCCGTTCGGATGCTCCGAGCAGATCACGAGCCGTGCGTTGCCGCTCCTCTACGTGAATGATCTCGCGAGCGCGGCACATCTTGCGCTCGATACGACCGTCGATCAGCGCATCCGCGACTCGATAGACCGGCTGCTCGCGCGCGAGGGCTCGAACGGCTCGTTCGGACTGTGGTCGGCGGGCGGCAACGATGTCTGGCTCGATTCCTACGTCAGCGACTTCCTGACCCGCGCGCGGGAGCGTGGCTTTGCCGTGCCGGACGCGGGTTTCAAGCTGGCGCTCGATCGGCTGCGCAATTTCGTGGCCAATGCTCAGGATGCGGCCAATGACGGAGGACGCAATCTCGCTTATGCCCTTTACGTGCTGGCACGCAACGGAGCGGCACCGATCGGCGACCTGCGTTATTACGCCGATACCAAGCTCGATGCGATTGCAACCCCGATCGCCAAGGCACAGATCGCCGCCGCGCTTGCCATGCTCGGCGATCGCATGCGCGCCGAGCGGGTCTATGCCGCGGCGCTCGCCGCGATCGCGCCGCAGCCAGCGCTGGAATACGGTCGTGCCGACTATGGGTCCGCGCTGCGCGACGCCGCCGCGTTGGTGACGCTTGCGTCCGAAGGCGGTGCGCCGCGACCGACCATTGCCGGGGCGATCGAGCGGGTGGAGGCGTCACGCAGCATCACGCCTTCTACTTCCACACAGGAGGAGGCATGGATGGTGCTCGCAGCGCGCGCTCTTGCCAAAGATGCGCAGAGCGTATCGCTCGACCTCGGAAGCGAAAAAGTGGACGGCGCCCTCAATCGGCGGCTCATGCCCGCGGAGCTCCAGACTCCGCTGAAGGTGACGAATGCCGGGGAGGGGAGCGTGCAAGCAGTCGTGACTGTCTCCGGCTCCCCTCTGGTGCCCGAGCCGGCCGCCGAGAAGGGCTTTAGAATCGAGCGCAAATACTACACGCTCGCCGGCAAGCCAGCCGATCCAAGCATGGCCCGACAGAACGACCGCTTTGCCGTCGTGCTGAAAATCACGGAGCCGCAGCCGCAATTTGCGCGCATCATCGTCGCCGATTATCTTCCCGCCGGGTTCGAGATCGACAATCCGCGCCTCGTCTCCTCCGGAGACACCGGTACGCTTTCCTGGATAGAGGATGCGCAGGAGCCCGCGAGCTCGGAATTCCGCGATGATCGCTTCAGCGCGGCATTCGACCGCAAGCCGAACGACCCGTCCGTCTTCACCGTGGCTTACGTCGTGCGCGCGGTCTCGCCGGGCCGCTACGTCCACCCGCAGGCCTATGTGGAAGATATGTACCGGCCGGACCGCTTTGGCCGCACTGCTTCGGGCACGATCGAAGTCACGGCGGCGAAGTGAATGCGGGCTCTCATATACCTCCTCCTGAAAGGGGGAGGTCGGCGACCCCCGACTTGGTCGGGGGTCGCCGGGTGGGGGTCTGCTCGCCCCCGGAATCCCCGCCAACTCCTGACGCTGAGGACTTGACCCCCACCCGACAGCATTCGCTTCGAAACGAAGCAAATATTGTCGATCTCCCCCCTTCAGGAGGAGGTATTTGCGGCTGGCGTTTGGGGGGATGGCCCTCCCTGCTCGCCGCCCTGGGCTTCATCGGCCTGGCCGCGGCAAGCTGGGCAGCTGCATCCTGGATCGTCTCGCTCGGGCCCGCCCCGCTCGGACAAGGGCTCGCATTCTCGACCCTTGTCGTGGACCGCGATGGCAACCTGCTGCGGCCCTACACGACGCCGGAAGGTCGATGGCGGATCGCGGCCACGCGCGAGCACGTCGATCCCCGTTTTCTAAATCTGCTGTTCGCTTACGAGGACAAGCGCTTTGCCTCGCATCCCGGCGTGGACCCGCTCGCGCTCGCTCGTGCGCTGGTCCAACTGATCGCGCACGGCCACATTGTCTCCGGCGGATCGACCATCACGATGCAGGTCGCCAGACTCCTGGAGCCTCGGGCGGAGCGGTCGCTCGGTGCCAAACTGCGGCAGATCGTGCGCGCCATCGAGCTCGAACGCGCGCTGTCCAAGGATGCCATCCTCTCGCTTTATCTCAGCCTCGCCCCCTATGGCGGGAATCTCGAAGGCATCCGCGCCGCTTCGCTCGCCTATTTCGGCAAGGAGCCGCGCCGTTTGACTCTCGGTGAGGCAGCTCTGCTCGTGGGCCTGCCGCAATCGCCCGAGCAGCGCCGGCCCGACCGATCGAGCAAGGCCGCGCGGGACGCGCGCGATCGTGCGCTCGACCGCCTCGCTGCGGCGGGTGTCGTCGAGATCGAGGAAGTCGAGCGCGCAAAGAGCGAGCCCGTGCCGCAAGGGCGCATTCCCATGCCCATGCTTGCTCCGCATACGGCCGACATGGTTGTTGCTGCCGCTCCTGAGCGCACCGTGCACCGCCTGACGATCGATGCGTCACTGCAGGGGAGCCTGCAGGAGCTTGCACACGAGCGTGCCCAGGCACTCGGACCCGATATCTCCATTGCCATCCTCGCCGTCGATCACACCAGCGCCGAGGTGCTCGCGCGGGTCGGCTCAGCCGATTATTTCGACGCACGCCGTGCGGGCCAGATCGATATGACGACCGCGCTGCGCTCTCCCGGCTCGACGCTCAAGCCCTTCATCTATGGCCTCGCCTTCGAGGACGGGCTCGTGCATCCAGAGACGCTGATCGAGGACGGTCCGGTTCGCTTCGGCAGCTATGCGCCCGAGAATTTCGATCAGACCTTTCAGGGCACGGTGACGGTGCGCCGTGCACTGCAGCTCTCATTGAATGTCCCTGCGGTCACGGTGCTGGACAGGATCGGAGCAAGCCGATTTGCCGCGCGATTGCAGCAGGCGGGAGCATCCCTGGTGCTGCCCCAGGGCGAGGTGCCGGGGCTGGCAATGGGGCTGGGCGGCGTCGGGATCAAGCTGACCGACTTGGTGGCGCTCTATGCCGGGCTCGCCCGCCTGGGAACGACCGTGCTCCCCTCGGATCAGCCGCGAGCCGATGCGGGCCAAGCGGCGCCCCGCCGTCTGCTCGATCCGGTGGCCGCGTGGTACGTCGGCAATATTCTGCTCGGTACGCCGCCCCCGGAGAACGCAGCCGGTGGGCGCATCGCATTCAAGACCGGCACCTCCTACGGCTACCGGGATGCATGGGCCATCGGCTTCGACGGGTCGCGGACAATAGGCGTATGGGTCGGCAGAGCCGATGGAGCCCCCGTGCCGGGTCTCACCGGGCGGCTCGCGGCGGCACCGGTTCTGTTCGATGCATTTGCGCGAACGGGGAAATTACCTGCGCCGCTGCCGAAGAGCCCACCGGGCGCGCTCATGGCTGCGACCGGGAAGCTGCCGCCGCCGCTGCAACGATTGCGTCCTGTCGGAGCTGCATTGGATGCCGCCGAGCCGCAGCTTCGGATCATGTTCCCACCCAATGGAGCGCGCCTCGAGCTCGCCAACGATGAGGCGGGCCAACCCGACCCGATACCGATCAAGGTTTCGGGTGGCGCCACGCCGCTGACTGTGCTGGTAAACGGGTTGCCCCTTGCTGATGCCTCGGCACGGCGCACGCTCTTCTTTCAGCCGGGCGGCCCCGGCTTTGTGCGCCTGACCGTCATGGATGCGCGCGGGAGGAGCGACAGCGTCATGGTCCGGTTGCAGTAGATGAGCGCCGCTTGATGGCTCCATTTACTGTAGCTACATTAATGTTCACCACGCCATTGTTCGGCCGCAGGAAAATGTGTGACCAGCTGGGACGAGGCGAAGCGCCGCAGTAACCTCGCAAAACACGGCGTAGACTTCGCCATCGCTGAGCAGTTCGACTTTCACACTGCGGTTTTTTGCGAGGACGACACCGAGGCATATGGCGAGCAGCGAGAGATCGCCATCGGCTGGATCGACGATGAGCTTTACGTCTACGTCTACACTCTTCGCGATGATGAAGACCACGCTATCAGCCTGCGCAAGGCAACACCAAAGGAACGTCGCCGCTATGTCGAGGAAATCTAAAATCCTGGGTGCGAAGGAATTGAAGGAGATTGCCCGTCTTCGTGCGCAAGCCAGAGCAAAGGCGCTACGACTCATCGCGGCATCGACCGATGAGCAAAATGCCGCACTGATAGCCGCTGCCGACTCCGACCCCGACAATCCGCCTCTAAGCGACGAGCAGCTCCGCCGGATGCGCCCGGCATATCAGGTGCGCCCCGAGCTGGCCGCGCGAGCGCTGCGTCGCGAGCGAGGCCGACCCAGGGCCGAAAAACCGAAGCAGCAGGTGACCCTGCGGATTGATCGGGACGTCATCGAGAAATTTCGCGCCACTGGCCAGGGATGGCAGAGCCGGATCAATGAAGCCCTGCGCAAAGCGGCAAAAGTGTAGACCGACGGCCGTCTGAACCCAGCTCTGCGTGGCTCAAGATCTTCATACAGTTTCATTGATGCGCCGAGGCGCTGCGCCGCGCAGCCTGACCGCGGTGGTCGATTTTGCGATCGTGTCGCACGTCCGTGCCGTGGCGGTGCTTCTCGTTGTCTGTCTTCTTGCCTTCCTTCCCGGATTTTTCAGCATCCCGCCGATCGACCGCGATGAGGCGAGGTTCGCGCAAGCGACCAAGCAGATGCTGGAAACGGGCGACTACGTCGACATCCGGTTCCAGAATGAGGTCCGTTACAAGAAGCCTGTCGGCATCTACTGGATGCAGGCGGCAGTCGTTAAAACCGCGAATGCCTTCGGGTTGCAAAGCGCGCTCACCAGCATCTGGCTCTACCGAATTCCTTCCCTCGTCGGTGCAGTCGGCGCGGTTCTGCTGACGTATTGGACCGCGCTGGCGTTGGTCTCCCGGCGCGCGGCCTTGCTCGCGGGATTGATGCTGGCAAGCTGCGTGCTGCTCGGCATCGAACGGCTCATGGCAAAGACCGATGCCATGTTGCTCATGACCGTCGTCGCCGCGATGGGTGCTTTGGCACGCGTGTACGAGCCCGGTGACAACGAGGAGCGGCACAAGGGTGAGACCCGCGGCTGGGCAATACCGGCCATCTTCTGGACCGCACTGGCCGCAGGAGTGCTTCTGAAAGGTCCCCTGATCCTCATGGTGGTGGGGCTTGCCGCGCTGACCCTTGGTATCGTGGATCGTTCCGCCCAATGGCTACGTAAGCTCAAGCCCCTCGTCGGGATCGCCTGGCTCGCGGTGCTGGTCATGCCCTGGTTCGTGGCCATATACGCGCGCACGCACGGGGAGTTCTTTGCCGAGTCGATAGGGGAGGACCTGTTCAGCAAGATATTCGCGGCGCAGGAGACCCACGGAGCACCGCCCGGCTATTATTTCGTCCTGTTCTGGCTGACCTTCTGGCCGGGCGCGGTGCTAACGGCATTGGCTGCCCCGCATGTCTGGGAAACGCGGCGTCAGTGGGCGTCCAAGTTCCTGCTGGCGTGGCTGCTGCCTTCCTGGCTCCTGTTGGAGGCAGTGGTGACGAAACTTCCCCATTACGTCCTGCCGCTCTATCCGGCGGTTGCCATTCTTACCGCGCAGGCTGTGGATGCGCGCATGCTGTCGCACAGACGATGGCTCGTGCTTGGAACCATGTGGTGGTTCGTCGTTCCCGCGCTCGCGGCAATTGCCGGACTCGCGGCGCTTGTGATCATTGGCCGCCAATTCGGACTTGTCGCGTGGCCGCTCTTCGGGGCTTCTGTGGTGATGGGATTGCTGGCGTGGCGCCTCTATGGAGTGGACGGCGCCGAGCATGCGTTGCTGCGCGCGGTCACCGCCTCGGTTCTCATGGCCATTGCGCTTTTCGCCTTCGTCGTCCCCACGCTCGGCTACCTGTTTCCGAGCCTGGCGCTCGCTCGCGCCATGCGCGAGAGCGGCTGCAGAGAGCCTGTCGCCGCAGCGGTCGGGTATCAGGAGCCCAGCCTCGTGTTCCTTGCAGGGACGGAAACCCGCCTGACCAACGGCATTGGCGCCGCTGAATTCCTGCGCGGCGGCGCCTGTCGGTTTGCGTTCATCGAAGCGCGCGATGAGAGGAGCTTTGCGCAGCGCGCCGACGCAATCGGATTGCGCTATGCCGCAGGGCCGCGCATCGAGGCGGTGAACTTGAGCACCGGACAGCGCTTGACGATCGCCGTCTATCGCTCACGCGAGGAGGGCTCATGAGCGCCGCACGCGACGGCATCGAGCCCGGTTCGGCCCCGAGGCCGTCACTCTATGGATATCTAACTTATGTTCGGGGTAATATCGCTGCGTATTTTTTGTTCTTCGCCCGCAGCCCGAGGGCCGTCGTCTGTACTCGCAGCAAGGCATTGCCCGCAATCGCCGCGCTTGCGGCAGTCATCGTGGCCATCCTGCTCACGATGTCATGGCTGGATGCCTGGTCTGTGAGCGTAGCGCACCGGCTTCCGGCAGGGTTGGTCGGCGCCTTCGATACGATCACCGATTATGGCAGGTCCGGCTGGTTCCTCATACCGATAGGGCTGATGATCGTGCTTATTGCCCTGGTGTGCACGCCGTCGCTTCCCGCCATGTCGCAACGCGTGCTCGCCGCGCTTGCCGTCCGGCTGGGCTTTCTGTTCACAGCAATCCTGCTGCCGGGCCTCGTATTCACCATCGTCAAGCGACTGATCGGACGCGCGCGTCCGCTCGTTGGCGGCAGCCTGGATCCGTTCCTCTACCGGCCGCTGCACTGGAACGTTGAATACGCAAGCCTGCCGTCCGGTCACGCGATCAATGCCTTTGCAGTAGCAACCGCCCTTGGCCTGCTGTGGCCCAAGATGCGTCCCGTGCTGTGGGCTTACGCCGTGACCATCGCCGCGAGCAGGGTGGCGCTGACGGCGCATTATCCGAGCGACGTGCTCGCGGGTGCAATCATCGGGGTCGCCGGTACGGTCCTGATAAGGAGCTGGTTTGCAGCGCGCAGCCTTGTCTTTCTGCCGGCCAGTGACGGCCGAATTCGGCCAATGTCCGGACCCTCGTTTGCGCGAATCGGGAGGGTTGCCCGACAGCTCATCGCCCCATAAAGCTCGCCGGTTCGGGAGAGAGCGGGTCGGCGAAGGGGCGGATGAATGCACGGTATGCCGATCGGCAGCTCATTGCCTGAGGTTTCCGTCGTCGTTCCGGTCCGGAACGAAAGCGGCAATATAGCTCCTCTCATCTCCGAGATTGTCGTGCCCTGCGAGCAGGCTGCGGGCTTCGAGATCATCTATGTCAATGATGGCTCTACCGATGAGACCGAGGTCGAGTTGACCGAGCTGATGGCGAACCGGCCATGGCTGCGGCAGATCAAGCACGAGGTTTCATGCGGGCAGTCTGCAGCAGTGCATACCGGCGTGCGCCATGCCCGCGCGCCGGTGGTGGTGACGCTCGATGGCGATGGCCAGAACGATCCCGCATTCATTCCGGCTCTGCTCCAGGTCTTGGCAGCAGGTGGCACCCGCATGGGGCTGGTCGCCGGCCAGCGTGTCGGGCGCCGGGCCGGCGCCTTCAAAAAATTGCAATCCAGGATCGCCAACGGCGTGCGCGGCGCCGTTCTGCGCGACGGCACCCGCGATACCGGCTGCGGGCTCAAGGCATTCCGCCGCGATGTTTTTCTCAGCTTGCCGTATTTCGACGGGCTGCATCGATTTCTTCCGGCGCTGGTGCGGCGCGAAGGGTACGACATCGGTTATGTGGACGTGATCGATCGGCCACGCCGTTCCGGGCGATCCAATTACGGGATGTGGGACCGGCTCTGGATCGGCATCCTCGATCTGCTCGGGGTGTGGTGGCTCATCCGGCGGCGTCGCCGAGTGCCGCGGGCCGTGGAGGTGAAACTGAATGCTGATTGATCTTTCGCAGGCCGTCGGCAGCTATTTCTACGAAGTGTTCATCGTCAAGTTCCAATGGTGGGTGATGCTGGGCTACGTGGCCCAGATCATGTTCACCATGCGATTCCTGGTGCAATGGATAGCCTCCGAGCGCGCCGGCAAGATGGTGATGCCGATCGCGTTCTGGTTCTTCTCGATCGGCGGCGGCATCCTGCTCCTGATTTACGCACTCTACATCCGCGATCCCGTCTTCATCCTGGGGCAGGCGTTCGGAGTATTTGTCTACGCACGCAATCTCTATTTCGAGCTGCGCGACCGGCATGCATCGGCGGGAGCCGTGTGATCGTGCTGCCGTGAGGCGGCTGCCATCGCGGCAAATCCGCGCTCGAGGTCCGCGATGAGATCATCGACGTCCTCGAGCCCGATGTGCAGGCGCACTGTAGGGCCGCCGGGCGCCCATTTCGTTGCCGT
Source organism: Xanthobacteraceae bacterium (assembly GCA_036557665.1). Classification (GTDB taxonomy): domain Bacteria; phylum Pseudomonadota; class Alphaproteobacteria; order Rhizobiales; family Xanthobacteraceae; genus VAZQ01. The sequence goes on from DATBHG010000049.1 coordinate 15,933, forward strand.
CCGGATGCTGGTGCAGTCGAATGGAATTGCCAGGCTCTCGAACCCGCCCCACGACGCCCCGATCCCGAACAGCGTGAGCTCGTCGAGAAATGCGTTCACCGCCGCGGGAGCCACCGGCTTGAACACGATGCCGAACAGACCGCTCGCGCCGGAAAAATCGCGCTTCCATAACGCGTGGCCCGGGCAACCCTCCAAGGCAGGGTGAAGGACGCGCGCAATCTCGGGCCGTGCCTGCAGCCAGCGCGCCACCTGCAGCCCGGACCGATGATGCTGCGCCAGGCGCACGCCCATCGTGCGCAAGCCGCGCAGGCCGAGATACATGTCGTCCGGCCCCACGCAGAGGCCCAACAGGTATACCGTATCGCTGAGGCGCCTCCACGTTCGCGCATTGGCCGAGACCGTACCGAGCATCACGTCCGAATGTCCGCCGATGTATTTGGTCCCCGCCTGGATCGAGAGGTCGACGCCCTTTTCCAGCGCGCGGAAATAAAGCGGGCTTGCCCAGGTGTTGTCCATCAGAACCAGCGCGCCTGCGGCATGGGCGGCGGCTGCAATGGCCGGAACGTCCTGGACCTCGAATGAGAGCGAGCCCGGCGCCTCGACGAATACGGCGCGGGTATGGGGGCGCATCAGCGCAGCAACATCGGAGCCGATCATTGGATCGTAATAGGTCGTCTCGATCCCGTATCGCTTGAGCACGTCGTCGCAGAGCTTGCGGGTCGGAAGATAGACGCTGTCGGTGATGAGCACATGGTCGCCCGCCTGGAGCACGGACAGCAGCGCAGTCGAGATCGCGGCCAGGCCGGACGGCAAAAGCGCGACGCCGGCGCAATCGGGTCCTTCAAGCTCACGCAGCGCGGTTTCGAGTGCCTCGGACGTCGGGGTGCCGCGCCGGCCATAGACGTACCGCGACCTGCGTGCCAGAAAATCCTCCGCCGTGGGATAGAGCACGGTCGAGGCGTGGTGGACCGGCGGATTGACGAAGCCATGATTCGCGAATGTGTCGCGGCCGCCGAGCACGACCCGCGTTGCCGGGTGAAGGGACGAAGCCTGGGCTCCGGTGGTCTTGCTCATGGCCCGTTTACCCTTGTCCTCTCCGGGAGCGCTACCGCGTCTCGGCGCGGAGCTTGGAAGGATGCTGCGGAACGCCGGTCATGACCTTCGATCCCCTGAGCGTCAAGGCCTTGACCCCGCTTGGGGATCGTTCTGAGATGCAATAGGAGGGCAAGGGGCGGCTGCAGTATTGTGATGAAGGACCGTCCATGGCCCGTGCATTGCCTGTCTTTTTCCTGGCGAGCGCGTTCGGTCTCGCCGCGACGCACTCCCATGCCCAGACGCTCAAGGCAGTGAAGGATCGAGGCTCGCTCATCTGCGGCGTAAGCCAAGGGCTGCCAGCGTTTTCAAACCCCGACGACAAGGGAAACTGGACCGGCTTCGACGTCGATTTTTGTCGTGCGGTGGCCGCCGCTGTCCTCAACGATGCAACCAAGGTGAAATTCACCCCGCTTTCGGCCAAGGATCGGTTCGAGCCGCTCAAGAGCGGCGACATCGACCTTCTCTCGCGTAATACCACCTGGACGCTTTCGCGCGATGTCTCATACGGCAATTTTGCCGGGGTGACCTATTACGACGGCCAAGGCTTCATGGTTCGCAAGTCGTTGAAGGTCAACTCGGCGCTCGAGCTTAACGGCGCCTCGGTGTGCACGCAGACCGGCACCACCACCGAGCTCAACCTCGCCGACTATTTCCGCGGCAACGGCATGAAATACGAGGTCATCGCATTTGGCACCGCCGATGAAACCATCAAGGCGTACGAGTCAGGTCGCTGCGACGTGTTCACGACCGACATGTCGCAACTCTACGCGGAGAAGCTCAAGCTCGCCAACCCCAATGAGCACGTGATCCTGCCGGAAATCATTTCCAAGGAGCCGCTGGGACCCTTGGTGCGTCACGGCGACGATCAGTGGTTCGACGTCGTGAAGTGGACCCATTTCGTCATGCTCAATGCTGAGGAGCTCGGAATCTCCTCCAAGACGATCGACGATGCAATGAAATCCAACCAGCCCGAGATCAGGCGGTTGCTGGGCCTCGAAGGTAATTTCGGCGAGCAGCTCGGGTTGAGCAAGGATTGGGTCGTGCGCATCATCAGGCAGGTTGGAAACTACGGCGAGGTGTTCGACCGCAACGTTGGGGCAGGCTCCAAGCTCGGGATCAGCCGTGGCCTCAATCGGTTGTGGACGAAGGGCGGCATTCAATACGGTCCACCGGTTCGGTGATAAAAGCGGGCGGCGAGGATCCCGAGAGTGCCGGCGGCATGGTGTCCGGCCGGCCTCGTGTGCCTCTGCATCATGACCCGAAGCTTCGCGCCCTCGTCCCTCAATTCGTCCTTGTAGCGCTGCTGCTCTGGCTCGGTTATCAGTTTGCGCTCAACGCCGGAGCCAATCTGGCCGCCCAGGGAATCACCAGCGGGTTCGGCTTCCTGGCCAACACGGCTGGGTTCGGCGTCAATCAGTCGCTCATTCCCTACAGCGAATCCGATACATACGGCCGCGTGTTTTTCGTGGGCCTGCTCAACACGCTTCTCGTGGCCGCGCTCGGCATCGTGGTTGCGACCGTGCTGGGGTTTGTAATCGGGATCGCAAGGCTTTCTCCCAACTGGCTGTTCGCGCGACTGGCAGGCGGATACGTGGAGCTCATCCGCAACCTGCCCCTCCTGTTCCAGATCCTGTTCTGGTACCTGACCTTGCTCGGCACCCTGCCGGGACCACGCCAGAGCATCTCCATCTGGGGAGCACTCTTTCTGAACAATCGTGGGCTCATTCTGCCGGCGCCGGTCGTCGCGACGGGGGCAGGATATGTCCTTGCTGCTTTTCTGGCTGGCGGTGTGGCCGCGGTCGCGCTTGCATGGTGGGCAAAGCGCCGGCAGGAGCGCACCGGACGCCGATTTCCGGCGCTGTGGGGCGGGTTGGGTCTGATCATCGGCTTGCCGCTCGTTGCCGCCTGGGCTGCCGGGCTGCCGATCAGCTTTGAACGGCCCGAACTGCGCGGCTTCAATTTCGTCGGCGGCTTCCGCCTCATCCCCGAGTTCGTCGCGCTCCTGCTTGCGCTTTCGCTCTATACCGCGGCGTTTATTGCCGAGATCGTGCGCGCCGGCATTGCGGCAATCCCGCGCGGACAAATGGAGGCAGCGCTCGCACTGGGGCTTGCGCGCGGCTTGATGCTGCGCCTCGTCGTCGTTCCACAGGCCTTGCGCGTCATTGTTCCGCCGCTGACCAACCAGTATCTCAATCTCACCAAGAACTCGTCGCTTGCCATTGCGATAGGCTACCCCGATCTGTTCGCGGTGTTTGCCGGAACCACGCTCAACCAGACCGGCCAAGCCATCGAGATCATCGGCATCACCATGGCTGTCTACCTTTTCATGTCGCTCCTCACGAGCGTTCTCATGAACTGGTACAATGCCCATATCACCGTAGCGGAACGTTGATGCCGGCAAGCCAACCCGGGTATGTGCGGCGAGCATTGACAGAGCCAGAACCGCCGCCCATCGCGATGCGAGGCGGCTTCACTTTCGTCCGCTCGCATCTGTTCGACACCCCGTTGAACGCCGTGCTGACGATTTTTGTCGGGGCGACCGTCGCGCTGCTGCTCTGGCCGGCCGTGAAATTTCTGCTCGTCGACGCGGTGTGGGAGGGAGCGAGCCGCCTCGATTGCCTGCCGCAAACGGTTGGACGCGAGGTTGGCGCCTGCTGGCCTTTCATCGGGGCCAAGCTTCCGCAGCTGATGTACGGGTTTTATCCGGAAGAGGAGCGGTGGCGGGTCGACCTCACTTACGTCTTGGGGGCGATGCTGCTGATACCGCTGCTCATTCCGCGCCTCCCCTGCAAGGGCGTGAACGCGATCCTGTTCTTCGGAGTATTTCCGCTAGCCGGCTTCTTCCTGCTCGTCGGCGGAGCGCTCGGGCTTCCCCTGGTAGAGACGAGGACCTGGGGCGGCCTTCTCATCACGCTGGTGATCTCGTTTACCGGGATCATCTGCTCGCTTCCGCTTGGAATCATTCTCGCGTTGGGGCGACGCTCCAGCCTGCCGATCATTCGTACGCTGAGCATCGCGTTCATCGAGATCTGGCGGGGAGTCCCGCTGATAACCGTGCTGTTCTTCGCCACCTATATGCTGCCGTTCTTCCTGCCGGGAAGCTGGAAGATCGATGGTCTCCTGCGCGTGCTGATCGGAGTAGTGCTGTTTGCGGCGGCTTACATGGCCGAGGTCGTGCGCGGGGGCTTGCAAGCCATCCCGCGCGGCCAGTTCGAGGCGGCAATGGCGCTGGGGCTCGGCTACCTGCGCATGACCGGGCTGGTGATTTTGCCGCAGGCGCTGCGGCTCGTCATCCCCGGGATCGTCAACTCATTCATTTCCCTGTTCAAGGACACCAGCCTGGTGTTGATCGTCTCGATCTTCGATCTGCTCGGCCAACTGCGCGCCGCGTTTGCCGACCCGAGCTGGGCCACACCGGCGACGCTGTTCACCGGGTTCGCTTTTGTGGGGATGATCTATTTTCTCGGAAGCTTCGGCATGTCTCGCTATGCCCTGTCCATGGAGCGGCGGTTGAACGGGGCCAAGACGCGCTGAGCGCAGCACGGGCAGAGAAAGCGCGCATGGCAGAGGGCGACCAGATCGCGGACGGTCCAGCGCAAGGCGCGGACGACCCGCGCGATCGTCGCGGCAGCGAAAATGCCGCGGCAATTGGGATCACCCGCCTCAACAAATGGTTCGGCAGCTTTCATGTGCTCCGCGACATCGATCTTGACGTGATGCGGGGGGAGCGCATCGTCATTTGCGGACCATCCGGCAGCGGCAAGTCCACGCTTCTTCGCTGTATCAATCGGTTGGAGGACTGGCAGGGTGGCCGCATCGTCGTCGAAGGAGTGGAGCTCAGCGCCGACGTCAAGAAGATTCACGAGGTGCGCCGCGAGGTCGGGATGGTATTTCAGCAGTTCAACCTGTTCCCCCATCTCACCGTGCTCGACAACTGCACGCTCGCGCCGATCTGGGTGCGCAACATGCCTAAGAGAGAAGCCGAGGCGATTGCGCGCCATCATCTCGAGCGTGTGCGCATACCCGAGCAGGCGGGCAAGTATCCGGCCCAGCTCTCGGGCGGTCAGCAACAACGCGTCGCGATCGCGCGGGCGCTGTGCATGCAGCCCAAGATCATGCTGTTCGACGAGCCCACATCCGCGCTTGATCCGGAGATGGTCAAGGAGGTGCTCGATACCATGGTGCAGCTGGCGCTAGACGGAATGACCATGCTGGTGGTGAGCCATGAGATGGGATTTGCCCGCCAGGTGGCCGATCGCATGATCCTGATGGATGCCGGTCAGATTATCGAGATGAGCGAGCCGCAGGCGTTCTTCGCTCACCCGCAGCACGAGCGCACGAAACTATTCCTGAGCCAGATCTTGCGATGATAAGGCCACTACAGCAGAATGACTGTGAATATGCTCGACACCCACACGCGCGCGTCGAAGGAGGACAAATGAGCAATAGCAATGTCGAATTCATTCGGAGCCTGTATAGCGCGTTTGGTCGAGGCGACATCGGGACCATCATCAATGCGCTATCGCCGCAGGTGCGCTGGAGCATCAACGGCCGGCGCGAGGACTATCCCTTGCTAGGTCCGTGGAATGGACCAGGCGAAGTACAGAAATTTTTTCAAGCGATCGCCGAATACCAGGAGGTTGTAGAGTTTTCTCCGCGGGAATTCTTCGCCTCTGAAGATCGCGTTTTCGTGCTAGGTCACTATGCCTGGAAGCTCCGCAAGACAGCTCGCCTAGCGGCGAGCGATTGGGCGCACGTGTTTACGATTCATAGCGGCAAGATCGTCGCTTTCATTGAATTCACAGATACAGCGCAATTCGCCGCGGCTTATCGCGAGTAAGTGATAACGCCGCCTCTCATCGATAGTCGACCGATATCAACCTTATCTAGTCGACCGATATCAACCTTATCTTGTCCGAGGTGGTGCATAAGCCGAGAGTCGCGCGATGCAAGCGGACACCAACAAGGTATCAGTGTGCCAGCGGGCCCTCCGCCTTTTTCCACGCGTCCATGCCGCCGGCCACGTGGCAGGCCGAGCCGAGGCCGGCGTCCTGGGCAGCCTGCACTGCCATGGCCGAGCGCTCCCCGAATGCGCAGTAGAACACGATGCGTTTGCCGGTCGCGCGCGCCAGCTCGTGCAGCATGCCGCCTTTTGCGACGTTTTCGGGAAGCTCGGAGTAGGGTGCGTGCAGCGAGCCCGGAATGACGCCGTGCTTCTCGCGCTCTGAGCGCTCGCGCAGATCGACAAAGGCCACGTCGGAGCGGTCGATCAGAGCGGCCGCCTCGCACGCGCTCAGGGCCCAGCCGCGCCGCGCTATCTCGTCCTGAGCGAGTCCGACCCGCATATTGGCGGGAACCGCTACATCCATCATCTTCGGATTGGGCAGCTTGAGGTTGTTCATCAGCTCGGCATATTCGTCGATGGATCTGACCTGCAGTCGCGGGTTGAACCGCTTTTCCTCGCCGATGGTGGACACCGTCTCGCCCTTGTAGTCGTGCGCCGGGAAGATCATCGTCTCCTCGGGAAGCCGCAGCAGCTTGTTGAAGATGGAATCGTATTGCGCGCGGGCATCGCCGTTCTGGAAATCGGTGCGGCCGGTGCCCCGGATGAGCAAGGTGTCGCCCGTGAATACGCGGTCCTGCAGGAGGAAGCTGTAGGAATCATCCGTGTGGCCGGGCGTATACAGCACATCCAGCGCCACACCCTCGATGGTCAGCCTGTCGCCCTCGGAAAGGCGCATGGATACCACGTCTACCTTGCTGCGCTCGCCCATCACCGTCACGCAATGGGTGCGGTCGCGCAGCGCCCCCAGACCCGTGATGTGATCGGCGTGCAGGTGGGTATCGACGGCCTTGACCAGCCGCAGGTCGAGCTCGCGGACGAGCTGTATGTAGCGCTCCACCTTCTCCAGGACAGGATCGATGATCAGCGCTTCGCCCCCGCGGCGGCTGGCGAGAAGATAGGTGTAAGTACCGGAAGTGCTGTCGAAGAGCTGGCGGAAGATCATGAGCGGCCTCCTGCGCTTGCTGCTCTTATGTGCTCCCGGCGATGGCTGCACGCACGAGAGTCGCGCTGCGCAATATTACACCGGATGCTTGGCGCGTGCACCGGTTGGAAAATTCGAATCCCCACAGTCGTCCGAGGCTGGGCTACTCCTCGTAGATCATCTTGCGGGTCATGCCTCCGTCAACCACGAGATTGGCGCCGGTAACGAAGCCCGATCGGTCGCCATCGAGGAGAAGGACAACCATCTCCGCAATATCCTCGGGCCGGCCCACCCGTCCTGCCGGATGCTGGAGATGGTCCTTGCGCCGCAGCTTCTGCTGCTCCTCGCGCCGCACGACAACCCAGCCCGGGCTGATGCAGTTCACCCGCACGTCGGGAGCGAGGCTGACGGCCAGAGCATGGGTCAATGCGACGATCCCGCCCTCTTGTGAACGGCTTGGAAATCACGGTGGTCTATACCGACAGGGACGATGATGAGAGGCGGATCATATCAGCGTGGCGCTCGGAACCGCATGAGAGACGGCTCCTCTGGAAAAACATCGAAAGCTGAGCCTGGCACGGATTGGACACGGCTGCGGCGCATTAGCGACAGCGCAATTCGCAGAGGCATTGAATCCGATCCGGAGAGCCACCGTACGGACGAGAAGTTCTGGAAGAATGCAAAAGTCGTGCTACCTCGGCGCAAGGAGGTGGTGACCATGCGCCTTGACGCCGATTTGCTCGCCTGGTTCCGGCAGCAACGGGGCTATCAGACTCGGATCAACGCGATTCTGCGGGCCTACATGAATGCTACCGCCCCCTGAGATGGAGTGAACCAGCGCTCAGCGCACATCTGCAATCATATCGACTACGAGGTTGCGGTCCTACGGGTCGATGGGGAGATCAGTGCGCGCGCCCCATTCCGACCATGAGCCGTCATAAAGCGCCTGCGGCTCCTTGCCGACCGCGTCGAGCCCGAGCCACAGAATCGCGGCCGTAAGGCCGGAGCCGCAGCTCGTGATGATCGGGCGGTCGAGATCGACGCCACCTGCGGTGAATGCGCTTCTTATCTTGTCCGGGCCGGCAAGTCTGCCGTTCTCGACGATCTCGCCGTACGGGACATTGAGAGCGCCCGGCATGTGGCCCGAGCGCAGACCCGGCCGCGGCTCGGGTGCTCGTCCGTGGAAGCGGTCTGCCGACCGCGCATCGACAATCTGCGCGGTGTGGCTGCTCAACGCGCGACGCACAGCCTCGAGTGAGGCCACCCGGCCTTGCGCAGGCTCGCGCGCGCGAAACAAGCGGGGAGGGCGCGTGACCGAACCCTGCTGCAGCGGACGGCCTTCGCTTTTCCACTGGGGCAAGCCACCGTCGAGAATGAAGACCTTCTCGGCCCCGAACAAGCGGAAGGTCCACCACACCCGCGCAGCCGAGAACAGGATGCCGGCTTCGTAGACAACGATCGTGTCGGTATCCGCGATGCCGAGCGCGCCGACCTCCTCAGCAAACTTTTGTGTATCCGGCAGCATGTGGGGCAGTGGGTTGGAGCGATCGGCAATCGCATCGACGTCAAAACGTACGGCCCCCGGGATGTGCCCCGCGACGTATTCGGCTTGTGGATCGCGCTGAGTCGCTGGGAGATGGTACGAGCCATCGACAACGGCGACATCGGGCGAGCCGAGGCGTGCCGCAAGCCATTGCGTCGAGACCAGCCATCTTGAAGGCGGCGCGCTCATAATCGAGGCGCCGGCTGTAGGGTGGTGGCCACACCCACGACGCGCGCGCCGTTGCCCATCTTACGGGGCCACGAAAGCAAGCCGTACACGACGATTCTGCCTCCCCTTTTTTTCGATCTGCGTCACCCGTACGTCGCCGATCTCCCCGGTGGCGCGCACATGCGTACCGCCACAAGGCTGCAAGTCATAGCCCAGGATCTCAATGAGCCGCACGCGACCGGTCCCCAGCGGGGGCTTTACCGACATGGTCTTGACCAGGGCCGGGTTTGCCTCGAGCTCGGCATCGCTGATCCAACGTGCACGCACCTCGGCATTTGCAGCAATCATGCCGGCCAGCTTCGCGCTGATTTCATCCTTGTCGAGGCCTGCCTCGGGAATATCGAAATCGAGCCGCCCTTCGCGATCGCCCACCGCGCCGCCCGTTACCGGATAGGGCAGGACCGCAGACAGCAGATGCAGCGCAGTGTGCATGCGCATGCGCGCGTAGCGCAGGTCCCAGTCGATCGCCGCATGCACGGGCTCGCCGATCTTCAGATCGACGTCGCTCGCAGCCGCGGGCAGATGCGCGATCTGCGTTTTCTCCGGATCGAGGTACCCGGCGCTCTCGATACGGATGGCATCTCCGGTCGTACTTCGCAGCGTGCCTGCATCGCCGGGCTGGCCGCCCGACGCGGCGTAGAAGATGGTGCGATCAAGAACAATACCGCCGGCATCGGTAAGGCCTGCCAGCTTGGCGCTGCACTCCTTGAGATAGGAATCCTCACGGAACAGAAGATCAGTGGGCATTGGTTGCTCGCAAATGAGCGCTCGTCGGCTCAAGCCTTTTCAAATGGAACCTCGACATGCGAGCGCCGCTCGAGCCAGTCCGGCACGGGCAGACGCTTTTCCCGCAGGAATTGCGGATTGAACAACTTGGATTGATACCGCGTTCCGTAGTCGGCGAGGATCGTGACGATGACGTGGCCCGGACCCATCTCCTTGGCAAGCCGAATGGCGCCTGCGACATTGATGCCGCTCGATCCTCCCAGGCACAGCCCTTCATGCTCGATAAGGTCGAAGATGATCGGCATCGCCTCCTCATCCGGGATCACATAAGGCTCGTCCACCTTGATGTCCTGGATGATCGCGGTCACCCGTCCAAGTCCGATTCCTTCGGTGATGGAATTGCCTTCCGACGGCTTGGCCTCGCCGTGCGCGAAGAGGTTGTACATTGCGGCGCCCCTCGGGTCCGCCACCGCGATCGTGATGTCCTTCTTCTTCTCGCGCAGATAGCTCGACACGCCGGCTAAGGTCCCACCGGTGCCAATGGCACAGACGAAGCCGTCCACCTTGCCCTCGGTCTGCTCCCAGATCTCCGGGCCGGTCGAAACATAGTGTGCCTTGCGATTGTCGAGGTTATTCCATTGATCCGCGAACAGGACGCCGTGCGGCTCGCCCTTGCGGAGCTCGTTCGCGAGCCGCCGTCCGATGTGCTGATAGTTGTTGGGATTGGCATAAGCCACAGCTGGCACTTCGACCAGCTCGGCACCGCACAGCCGCAACGTGTCCTTCTTTTCACGGCTCTGCGTTTCCGGGATCACGATCAAGGTCCGGTAGCCGCGCGCATTGGCGACGAGAGCCAGTCCGATTCCGGTGTTGCCGGCGGTGCTCTCGACCACCAGCCCTCCCGGCTTGATCTCGCCGCGGTTCTCCGCTTCCAGGATGATCTGTCGCGCCGGACGGTCCTTAACGGACTGGCCGGGGTTCATGAACTCGGCCTTGCCGAGAATCAGACATCCGGTCTCTTCCGAGGCGCGCTCGAGCTTGATCAGCGGCGTGTTTCCGATTGCCTCGACCACTCCTCGGCTGAATTGCATCTCGCTGCCCCTTTCTCCCGCTATTTGAGGATCTGTGCCGTGCGTCGCACAATGGGCGCCGGGGTAGCACAGACATTCTTGACGAGATCCCGGATGGAGATGCCCGGTGACCGGGCGAATCTCGAGCTGAAACTTCTCGGACACGTCCGCAAGCCGGATAGCCCAGCCTTCGTAGAGCTCCCGCTTCGGCTCGAGCGTCCGCGAAAAATGCATGTGTGAAACCGAGAATTAACCCTGCGCAGGCGGGCCGCAGCCATGTCGCACGGCACTGCCCATGCATGTTGAACGGAATCCTTCTCGCCAGCTTCCAAGCCACAGAGCGAGCCGCAAGCCTCCCTCAACCATATCGTTCGTTTCGGCTGCATGACGAGGCGCATTCACGCTTCCTTTGCCCGCGCGGCAGTATGCCATCGCGGGTGGGAAATTTCAGGGGCTGCGGTTGCTCCCCTGTGCGGGTGGTAGCGCGATGGGTCTCGACGTCAATACGCTTTTCCTGGTCACCGTCTACGTCGAAGCGATCTTGGGGTTGCTGCTGCTGTTTGCGTGGGCGCAGAACACCCAAATCCACGCTGTTGCCTGGTGGGGATTCGCACACCTGCTGCGGGCCGGCTCGGTCGTGCTGTTCGGAATGTATGGCAGCGTCAGCGACGCGATTTCCATCGATCTTGCCAATGCCCTCCTGCTGTTGAGCTTCGCGGTCACGTGGAGCGGTGCGCGGGTGTTCGACGGCCGACCACTGCTGCCGATGTATATCGCGCTCGGTCCGACGGCTTGGATCATCATGGCGCACGTGCCTGCCATCGGCAGCGATTTGCAACTGAGGGTTCTGCTGTCTTCCGGGATCATCGCCTCTTATACTTGGCTCACCGCCATCGAGTTCTGGCGCGGCCGCAGTGAACCGCTGGTATCGCGCTGGCCGGCGATCTTCATGCTGTTCGCGCACGGCGCGCTCTTTCTCCTGCGCACCCCGCTCGTACTGATGCTGCCGTGGTCACCCGGCGTGCAGGTGTACGAGAGCGTCTGGCTCACGGTGCTGAGCTTCGAGGCGCTTCTCTTCACGATCTCGATCGCTTTTATTCTGCTGGCCATGGCCAAGGAGCGTGTCGAGTACCGCCACCGGACGGCGGCAATGGTCGACCCGCTGACCGGCATCGCGAATCGCCGCGCGTTTCTGCTCGATGGCGACGAGCTGATGAAGCGCCATGCCTGGGATCCGTGTCCCGCCGCCGCGCTGGTGATCGATCTCGACCATTTCAAATCCATCAATGACCGCTTCGGGCACGCCATCGGCGACCGGGTGCTGCAGGTCTTTGCCGAGGCGGTGAAGGCGAATGTGCGCTCCTGCGACCTTGTCGGTCGGCTCGGCGGGGAGGAGTTCGCCGCTATTCTCTACAACATCGGCCGCGACCGGGCGCTGGCGGTGGCCGAGCGCGTTCGCCAGAGCTTTGCCGAGGCTGCCGTGGATGTCGACGGACGGCCCGTCCTTGCAACGGTCAGCATCGGCGTGGTGGTCAATCAAGATGGACCGCTTGATGTGCCGGACCTGCTCGCCAGGGCGGATCAGGCCCTCTATTGTGCCAAGGAGCGCGGTCGCAATCGAGTCGAGATCGCAGCAGTCGATCTGGCGCTCCGGCGCGCGCAGGCCGATTCCTCGAGCCAGTCCAGGGCAGTCGCCGCACAGAGCGCAGCCTGAATTAGTTTAGATGGCCCGCCAGATGGCTCGCGGCACCGATGCCGGCCGAGGGCAAAGCTGAGCGGGTGGGCCTTGGCATACGCGATCAATTCCGGAATGGTCTTGACCGGAACAGATGGGTTGACCTCGACCACGTTGGGCACGCGCACGATGCCGGCAACGGGTACCGTGTCGCGGATGAAATTGAAGCTGAGATGCTGGTAAAGCGTCGCGTTGGCCGCGACCGCCGGCGGGACCATCAGAAGCGTGTAGCCGTCGGGCGCCGCCTTGATCACGGTTTCGGCGGCGATATTGCCGCCGGCGCCCGGCCGGTTTTCAATGACGAATTGCTGGCCGAGCCGTTGCGATAGAAACTGCCCCATCAGACGGGCAAGAATGTCGGTCCATCTGTTGCCTTGCGCTTCAAGGTGAGGGCGCAGGTTGCCCACTCAGTCCGGTTTCCACGGAATGATGATGCGTTCAAGCTCGTTGAGCGAAAGGGTAAGCAGGAAGCCGATGATCGCGATGACGAACAGTCCGACATACATCTCTTCCACAGCAAAAGTGCTCCACGCGCTCCAGATCAGGAAGCCAAGGCCGCTCTTGGCACCCACCATCTCGGCAACCGCAATGAGCACGAGCCCAATGCCGATGCCGAGCTTCAGCCCGGTCATGATCACCGGCAACGCCCCGGGGAGGGCGATGGTCCAGAATGTGTTCCAGCCGCTCGCTTACGCCCGCGCGATAGCGACGCGCTGGCGCATGCCGCCGGAGAGCTGGTGCGGGTAATAATCGGCGAAGCGCGTCAACCCCGTACGTGCGAGGTAGTGCTCGACGATCTCTTTGATCGTGCTCGCAGGCACGCCGCGCATTCTCAGACCGTAGGCTGCGTTCTTCCACACCGTCATCCAGGGAAATATCGAGTCGCCTTGGAAGATCATCGAGCTCAGCGGCCGGGTTGAGCTCGGCGCCGCAGTCTCGATCGACCCCGCAGTTATGGATTCGAGCCCGGCGAGGATGCGCAACAGGGTTGTTTTGCCGCATCCGCTCGCGCCCACGATCATGAAGAGCTCGCCCTGGGCGATGTCCAGGGAAACGCCGTCGATCGCCGTCAATCCAGCGAAGCCCTTGTAAAGGTCGCGGATCCGGATCGCCGCCCGTTGGTCAAGCGGCGCAGCGTCATCGAGCTCGACAAGCGGCAGGTTCATCGCTTCAAGACGCAATCTGCCGGACAAACGCGCCGCTCACAATGGTTTATTTGTCTGCGCCGACGAGGCGTGTAATGTGCCACATTCCGAAGCACGGTCACGGCTCGCCGCTGCAGGCGGTTTCGACCCGCTCCCAGGCGAAGCACCCTGGGATCACCTCGGTGGAAGCATGAAACGGAGCAGGGATCGGATCCTTACTACCCACGTGGGCAGCCTGGTCCGCCCGCATGCGCTGCAGCAGCTCCTGCGCGCAAAGCAGGCGGGCGAGCCCTTCGAGCGGAAGGCCTACGAGAGCTGCCTCGCGCAATCCGTGGCCGATGTCGTCTCTGGCCAGGTTGAAGCGGGTATCGACGTCATCAGCGACGGCGAGTTCGGCAAGGCATTCAGCTGGTCGCAATATGCGCTCGAGCGGCTCAGCGGCTTCGAGCGCCGGCCGCTCAGGCCAGGCGCAAACCCTTTTGCCCGCGGTGCTGACCGCGAGCGGTTTCCCGAGTTCTACGCCGACCTCGATACCCGTGAGGGGCTTTCGACCACGGCGGACTCGGTATGCACCGGGCCGATCGCCTATACCGGACAGGCTGCGCTGCAGCGGGACATCGATAATTTCAAGGCGGCGTTGAAGAAAGTACGGGTGGAGGAGGCTTTTCTTCCGGTGGCGGCTCCGGCGAGCGTCATTCCGGACCGCAAGAACGAATATTACCGGAGCGACGAGGAATGCCTGCTGGCGATCGGCGAGGCCATGCGCACCGAGTACCGCACCATCGTCGAGGCTGGGTTTCTCCTGCAGCTGGACGATGCGCGGGCGGCCGTGACCTATGACCGCATGGTGCCCCCCGCCACGTTTGATGAATACCGCAAATGGGTAGCGAGGCACGTGGAGGTGCTCAACGCAGCCATCGCCGGCCTGCCTCCCGAGCGGATGCGCTATCATGTATGTTGGGGGAGCTGGCCGGGGCCGCATGTGACCGACGTTCCGCTCAAGGACATCGTCGATCTCATCCTGTCGGTTCGAGTTGGAGCATATGTCATCGAGAGCGCCAATCCCCGTCACGAGCATGAATGGAAGGTTTGGGAAAGCGTAAGGCTGCCGGAAGGCAAAGTGCTGATACCTGGTGTCATCAGTCATGCCACCAACGTGGTGGAGCATCCCGAGCTCGTCTGCGAGCGCATCACGCGGCTGGCGCGGCTGGTCGGGCGCGAGAGCATCATCGCCGGCACCGACTGCGGATTTGCGCAGGGTCCGTTTCACCGTCGCGTGCACCCTTCCATCATGTGGGCAAAGCTCGAGAGCCTGACCCGAGGCGCGCGGTTGGCAAGCAAGGAGCTATGGAGATGAGCCGATGACGGCGTTCGCGGGACGACTACTGGGGCTGCTTCTGGCAGGAATCCTGTGGCCGCTGTCCGGATTTGCGCAAGACTATCCCAGCCATCCCGTGAAGATCGTGGTGCCGTTCGGTGGTGGCGGGCCGGCCGACGTCTATTCCCGCGTCCTGGCGCAGCATCTTTCGGAATCGCTCAAGCAGACATTCGTGGTCGAGGATCGTCCCGGCGCCGGCTCGATCATCGGCAGCGACGCCGTGGCGAAGGCGCCGCCCGACGGCTACACGCTGCTCGCGATGTCCAACACCCACACGACCAACGAAACGCTCATCGCCCATAAGCCGTTTGTCCTGATGCGGGATTTCGTCCCCGTCGCGGCGATCAACTATTCCGATCTGGTGATGGTCATTCACCCCTCGGTGCCGGCGAAGGATCTGCGCGAGTTCATCGCATATGCAAAAGCTCGGCCCGGACAGCTCAACTATGCGTCCTCCGGCACGGGCACGCCCTATCACATGGCAGCGGAGCTGTTCAAATCAATGAGCGGGACGGATCTGATCCACGTTCCGCACAAAGCCTCCGGCGAGGCGCGCAGCAGCGTGATCGGCGGCTATGTGCAGATGATGTTCGACGCCATCACCACCATGGCCCCGAACGTGAAGGCCGGTCAGGTACGCGCGCTGGGCACGTCCGCGCTGCGGCGCTCCACCGTGCTGCCGGATGTTCCCACCATCGCCGAGGCCGGGGTGCCGGGCTACGAATCGACCATCTGGCTCGGCATCATGGCGCCCGCGGGCACTCCGCAGCCGGTCGTGGACAAGCTCAACGCTGAGATCAACAAGGTGATCGAGCGTCCCGACGTGAAGGACGACTGGGACAAGCAGGGTGCGGTCCCGCTTAAGATGCGTCCCGCCGAGTTCGACAAGTTTCTGCGCGCCGACATCGAGAAATGGGCGCACCTGATCAAGATATCGGGGATGCAGATCCAGTAAGGCGCGCCGTCGAGGGCCGGCGGCGATGTCGCTTTTCAGCGCGTATATGCCGATGAAATCGAATCGCATTCGTAGGATGGGCAAAAGCGCGCTCTTGCACGCCGTGCCCACGCGTGGGCACGGCGCCGGCGCAAACGCCGGCTTCTTTGCCCACCCTACGATTCTATTCGAGCGGAACACGCTGTAGACTGCGCGGCGCGCCAAGGTCAAAGCAGGTCAGGAGGAGCCCATGCTGTCAGCGACGAGCTTCCCGCTCATCCTCTGGGGGCTGGCGCAAAGCCTCAGATACGCGGCGTGGAGGCATCCGGCGTTTCGCGCGCGGCTCAAGGAGCGCAATCTCGTCGCGCAGATAAAGGCGCGCGATGAGGACATCGGGCGCTGGTTCGCGATTCGCGGCGGCAAGTTGAGGTCGGGAGCAGGGCTGCGCGCCGGCGCGGACGTGACGTTGGCATTCAAGAACGCCGAAACCGGTGCCGGTCTGCTCATGCCGCCGATCAACTGGCTCGACCAGATCAATGCCCAGAAGGATTTCAAGCTTACCGTCGATGGACCTGAGGATCTCACCAACTGGTTCGCGCAGACGATCATGATGAGCCAATCCGCCGGCCTCAGGATCGGCACCCCCATGCCCGACGGCAGCATGCGCTATTGCAACATGACCAACGGCGGGCCGGTGTTCGTCTACGTCAGGGACGGCAAGATCGTCCGCATGACCCCGATCGATCTTGCCGCCGATGACCCCCCGCCATGGAGCATCGAGGCGCGCGGCCTCAAATTCACGCCCCCGCGCAAGACGACACTCGCCCCGCACGGCCAGAACGCAAAATCGATCATCTATTCGCCCGATCGTCTGCTCTATCCCATGAAGCGTGTCGACTTCGATCCCGGCGGCGAGCGCAACGTCGGGAACCGCGGCAAATCCGGATATGTGCGGATCTCCTGGGAGGAAGCGCTCGATCTTGTCGCAAGCGAGATCAAGCGGCTCAAGCGCGCGCATGGTCCCGGCGTGATGACGGTGTCGCACGGATCTCATCACACCTGGGGCAACATCGGCTACTATCTTTCCGCGCTGTTTCGCTTCCGCAACGCCGTCGGCTACACGCAAATCCATCACAACCCCGACAGCTGGGAAGGCTGGTACTGGGGGGCAGTGCATCACTGGGGCTATACGCTGCGCGTCGGCCAACCCGAGACCTATGGGACGGTCGAGGACTGCCTGAAGCACTGCGACATGATCGTGTTCTGGTCGGCGGATCCGGAGTCGACCTCAGGCTCCTACGGCGCCCAGGAAGGCACCGTGCGCCGGCAATGGCTCAAGAACCCCAAGCTGGGCATCAAGGTCATTCATGTCGATCCCTATTACAACGCATCCGCGCAGTTCCTGCCGGGTAAATGGCTTGCGCCGCGACCGACCACTTCCGTCGCGATGGCGATGGCAATCGCCTATGTGTGGATCAAGGAAGGGCTTTACGACAAGGACTATGTAAGCACGCACACCGTCGGCTTCGACAAGTGGACGGCGTATCTGCTCGGCGTGGAGGACGGTACGCCGAAGACTCCGGAGTGGCAGGAAAAGGAGACCGGGGTTCCGGCAAAGGATGTGCGCGCGCTTGCGCGTGAATGGGGCCGCAAGCGCGTCTATCTGTCGCCCGGCGGCTGGGGCAACGGCCACGGCGGCGCCTGTCGCAACCAGACCGGTATCCAGTGGGCGCGGGTAATGGTGTGCCTCGCTGCCATGCAGGGGCTGGGCAAACCTGGCGTCAACATGGGCAACCTGCAGTGGGGCTGTCCGGTCGACTTTCAGTTCTACTTCCCCGGCTATGCCGACGGCGGCATGTCGGGCGACCTCGAGAACACCTCGATGCCGGTGTCGCTCTATCAGCGCATGCCGCAACTGCCGAGCATGTCCACCACCTATCAGCGCATTCCGCGGCTGCGCACGCCGGAGGCGATCGCCGACGGCAAGGCGGAAGGCTATCCGTGGGTGGGCAAATCCATCGAGCATCAGTTCGCGAAATTCAGCTACCCCGCGCCGGGGCATGCGCCCGTGCGGATGATGTACAAATACGGCGGCTCCATCCTCTCCACCATGAACAACACCAATCGATGGGTGAGGATGTACCAGTCGCCAAATCTCGAATTCGTGGTGAACCAGTCGATCTGGTTCGAGGGCGAGGCGAAATTCGCCGACGTGATCCTGCCGGCCTGCACCAATTTCGAGCGTGTCGATATCAGCGAATGGGCGGGGCTCGGCGGCTACGGCCATCACGGGCAGCAGCAGCTCAATCACCGCGTCATCATCTTTCAGGCGCCCGCGATCGCTCCACTCGGCGAATCGAGATCGGACTTCTGGATCTTCAACGAGATCTGCAAGCGGCTCGGGCTTGCCAACTATTTCTCCGAAGGCGTCAACGAGATCGACTGGGTCAAGCGGCTGTTCCTCGCATCCGATCTGCCGAACGCGATCTCATGGAGGAAGCTCGTCCGGCGCGGCTACTACGTGGTCCCGGCGGAGAAGGAGAAGCTGCGCGCGCCGGTCTCCTTCCGGTGGTTCTGGGAGGGCCGCAAGAAGGATGTGCCGGAAGCACAGCCGCTGCCGTCGGACTACGCGGGCGAATACCTGCGCGGCCTGCAGACCCAGTCCGGCAAGCTGGAGTTCGAATGCAGCAGCCTCAAGCGATTCAACGACCCGGAGCGCCCTCCGATCGTCAAATACGAGCCCTCATGGGAAGGGCCGCATTCCGGCGAGATGTATCGGCGCTATCCGCTGCAGATGCTCACGCCGCATTCGAAATACTCGTTCCATACCCAAGGCGACGGCAAGGACTCTTTCCTCCTCAACATCGAGGACCACCGGGTCAGGGTCGACGGCTATTACTACTGGATCATCCGGCTCAATGCGCAAGACGCGGTCGAGCGCGGCATCGACAAGCATGACCTCGTCAAGGTCTACAACGACCGCGGGGCGGTGATCTGCGCGGCGCTGCCGACGCAGCGGCTGCCGCGTGGCGTGTGTCACGGCTACGAGTCATCGGCAATCTATGATCCCATGGGCGAGCCTGGAAAATCCGTGGATCGGGGAGGGTGCCTCAACCTTTTGACCCCCGAGCGCACGCAGACCAGGAGCACGCATTCCATCGCGGGCTCCAGTGCGCTCGTTCAGGTGGAGCTGTGGGATGGCCGCACCGAGTACATGTCGGAGACTTTCGCGCGCATGGAGAAGGACAAGGAGGTGCGCGAAAGCTTCAAGGCCGCTGCGCTTGTGCCGGCGAAGTGAGATGCTCTACTTCGGTTCTCATATGAGTCCTCGTCCCGGCCGGGCGTGTCCGGCTGTGCCGGGCTTGCTCGGCCGGAATGACAGGCGCCGATATTGAAGAGTTGCTCCCATGCAGAAATGGAATTTAATCATCGATGTCGCCGAGTGCACCAATTGCCAGTTGTGCGCGCTCGCGGCGATGGACGAATACGTCGGCAACGACTGGCCCGGCTATGCCGCGCCGATGCCCAGGCACGGGCACAAGTGGATCAACATCCTGCAGAAGGAAAGGGGGCAGGTGCCGATGATCGACATCGCCTATGTCCCCACGACGTGCAATCACTGCGACAATCCCCCCTGCCAGGCGAAGGGCGGCGAGGCCGTGCGCAAGCGCGAGGACGGCATTGTGCTCATTGATCCTCAGAAGGCCAAAGGGCGCAAGGACCTGGTCGAGGCCTGCCCTTATGGGCACATCTGGTGGAACGAGGAGCTGCAGCTGCCGCAGATCTGGCCGTTCGACGCGCACCTGATCGATCAGGGCTGGCAGCAGACTCGCGGGCAGCAATCGTGCCCCACCGGCGCCATGCGCGCGATCAAGATCGAGGACGAAGCCATGGCGCGCATGGCGCGCGAGGAGGGGCTCGAAGTGATGCGCCCTGAGCTCGAAACCAGGCCTCGGGTCTACTACCGCAACCTGTGGCGCTATTCGAAATGCTTTATCGGTGGCACGGTCGCGGCCGAAGCAAACGGCGTGGTGGATTGCGTGGAAGGCGCGAGCATCCGGCTGAGCAAGGACGGCGGTCGCATTGCGGAGACGACCAGCGACAATTACGGCGATTTCAAATTCGACCGGCTCGATCCCGACTCCGGGACCTACATCGTGGAGGTCTCGCGTCCGGGTCATGATACGCGCCGTATCGAGGCCACGCTCGGGCAAAGCATCAACTTGGGCGAGATCCGATTGTAGCTATCTCGCCCGTGTGCTGGATACGGCGCAGCGCGAGCGTATGTCTCGTCCGCTGCGCAATCCCGGGTTACAGCGCATCATGAGCCGCGCCTTCAGGTCTGGGCATTGGAGCCGCGTCTGAATTCCCTTGCTCATGCTGCATTGCGTCCGGGACGCGCCGGCATGTTCACATCCGGCGGACTGCTGGCAGTCGTCGATGGTGTTCGGTACGGTTCATCCATGCCCGATCCTTCCGCCCCGCTTCTCTTTCCGCAGCTTGCGCCGCTCTATCAGACGCTGTCGCCATGGACGGAAATGTTGCTGCGGGTATGGGTAGGGCTTGCGCTGGTGCCGCATGGTTTGCGCAACACCTTCGGCCTGTTCCCCACGACCGGGGTGCGCGCACACAATCTCACGGAGCTCGCCAAGCAGCTCGACGAGGATGGATATCGCCCGGGAAGATTCTGGGCGCCCGCCATCTCCGTGACCCAGCTTGTTTTCGGCCCCATGCTCGCGATGGGCTTTCTGACCCGGCTCGCCGCCGTTCCCATCGTGCTCTTTCTCCTCATCGCCAACTACGAGCGCTGGCGCGTGGGCGGCTATTTCTGGAACAAGACCGGGCTCGAATATACGTTGATGTGGACTTTGGCCGCCTTTTATTTTCTGGTGCACGGCGGCGGAGTCATCTCGGTGGACGGTCTCTTGCTCCGGCGCGAATGATGATCATGCGACTGCTTCGATCGGCTGCGGCGCTCTTTGTGCTTCCCGCGGCGCTGACACTTGCAGGGACGGGTTTGAAACCCGCCCCCAAATGGTCCGCGTATGCGCAGGATTACCCCAACCGGTTGATCAAGCTGATCCAGGGCTTCCCGCCGGGGGGCAACGTGGAGTTCGTGGCGCGCCTCCTGGCACACGAGATGTCGAAGAGCCTCGGGCAGACCATCATCGTCGAAAGCAAGCCCGGGCAGGCGGGGAGCCTTGCCGCAGAAGAGGTGGCCAACGCGGAGCCTGACGGCTACACCCTCCTTCTGGTCGCCGGCTCGCATCCCGCCACCGCGGCGATCTACAAAAATCTGAAATACGATCCGGTCGCCGGCTTCGCCTGGATCTCGACGACAAGCTTCTATCCCTTCGTCGTCTGCGTGCGCAGCGATGCGAAATGGCAGAGCTTCGCCGATCTCATCGCTGCCGCGCGCTCGTCGCCGGAGAGGATCAGCTCCGGCACTGCGGGAAACGGCTCGATCGCGCACATGACGACCGAGCTCATCGCCAAGACCGCCGGTGTGAAATTCCTCTCCGTTCCGTACCGCGGCGAGGCGCCGGCGATCACTGGACTCCTCGGGGGCGATGTGGATTTCGTGATCGCAACCGCCGCGTTGGCCATTCCGCAGGTGCACTCGGGGCTGGTCAAGGCACTCGCGGTCACCAGCAAAAGCCGATGGAAGGACATCCCAAACATCGCCGCCGTGTCGGAGCAAGGCTTGCCTGGTTTCGAAGTGATATCCTGGTCGGGAGTGGCGGCTCCTGTCAGGACACCGCAGCCGATCATCGAACGCCTGCACGCAGAGATCGAAAAGGCGATCGGCGCGCCCGATGTTCGCGGCAAGCTGGAAGCAGCCGGCAGCGAGGTGCGCGCCACGACCCCCGCAGAGATGCGCGCCCTCGTCGACCGGCAAATGAGGATGTGGAACGAGGTCGCGCGCGAAGCCCGGATCGAGCTTGAATGAGCGGCGCAGCTCTCTCTCGGCGGCGAGTCACCCGCTCGACAAGCCACCCGCTCGACGCTGCGCATGGACGAGGGGTGTGGTATCTAGGGTGCGCGCAGCGCGGATTAGCTTTAACGGGTGGAGGATCCGGTGAACATCCATGCGAAGGTGCGGACCGATGCAGCCATGTCCGCGGCGGAATGGGAGGCGCGCGTCGATCTCGCCGCCGTTTATCGGCTGGTTGCCCATCACGGCTGGGACGATGTCATCTACAACCACTGCTCCATGCGCGTGCCGGAGGAGCCCCGGCAGTTCCTCATGAAGCAACATGAGCTCCTGTGGACCGAGGTGACGGCGTCGAACCTGGTGAAGGTCGATATGGACGCCGACCTCGACGAGCGCGCGGGCGTCAACCGTCCGGGTTTTACGCTGCACGGCGGCGTGTTGCGGGGCCGCCCCGACGTCAACTGCGCGGTGCATGTCCACACCCGCACCGGGATGGCCATCGCCGGTCTACAGGGCGGGCTGCGCATGGTCTCGCAAGAGGCGGTTCGTTTCTTCGGCGGGGTTGGTTATCACCCTTACGAAGGCATCACTGAGGATTTCGGCGAACGCGAGCGCATCATCGCGCACCTCGGCAGCAACCGCGCCATGATTATGCACAACCATGGTGCGCTCACGGTCGGCAAGACAGCTCGCGAGGCGTTCGTGCTGATGAAGCATCTGCTCGAAGCAGCGGAAATCCAGCTCGCCATGCAGGGGACCGGCGACAAGCTGATCGAGATACCGGCCGAGGTTTGCAGAAAGACCGTGGCCCAGTACGAACGCCACGACAGCGGCCGCGGCTCGGCCGACTGGCCCGCCTATATGCGCCTGCTCGATCGTATCGATCCGAGCTACCGCACCTGAAACAGCGGAGATTTGCCATGCTCGACGTGACCAGACCCTCGACGGCACAATCGTCGATCCCCTTCGATGCGGACCGGCTCGACCGGCTGATGGACGATGCCGGCATCGATGTGCTGTGCGCAACCTCCAAGCACAATGTGCAATATCTGCTCGGCGGGCATCGCGCCTTCTTCTTCGAGAGCATGGATGCCATGGGCCTCAGCCGCTATCTGCCCGTGCTCGTTTATCCCAAGGGCCAGCGGCAGAAGGCCGGCTATTTCGGGCACCGCATGGAAACCTACCAAAGGGAGTATGCGCCGTTCTGGGTGGCGGAGGCGCAGACCAATGCTTCCGCCAGCACGGACGTGATGGAGAAGGCTATCGACTATATCCGCCGTTGCGGCTTCAAGACCGCACGCATCGGGGCGGAGCTGCCGTTTCTGCCGGTCGATGCGGGCAATGCCTTGCGCCAGGCATTCCCAGGGAGCCAGCTCGTCGATTCGGTATTCGTGCTCGAACGCCTGCGCGCAATAAAGAGTGCGGCGGAGCTCGAGAAGCTGCGCATCGCCTCGGAAGGCGTGATCGATTCCATGCTGGCGGTCATCGCCAGGCACGGGCCGGGAGCGACCAAATACGAGTTGACGGAGGCGCTCCGGGAGGAGGAGACGAGCCGCGGCCTCGTGTTCGACTATTGCCTCATCACCGCGGGGTCGAGCCTCAATCGTGCGCCGTCGGAGCAGCGTTGGGGCAAGGGCGACATTCTCTCGCTCGATTCCGGCGGCAACTATCACGGCTACATCGGCGATCTGTGCCGAATGGCGATCCACGGCGAGCCCGATGCCGAGCTTGAGGACCTGCTCGGCGAAATCGAGGAGATCCAGCGCGCGGCCATGAAGCCGATCAAGGAAGGCGCCGTGGGGAGCGTGATCTACGGGGCGGCGCAGCCTCTGGTGCAGCGCTCAAAGCACCATAATCACATGCACTTCCTCGCTCACGGCATGGGCCTGGTCAGTCATGAGGCGCCACGGCTCACTGCAACGGGCCCGGTGCCTTACGACGCCTATGATGCGGACCGTCCGCTGGAGTCCGGCATGGTGGTTTCGGTGGAGACCACGCTGGCGCACCCGGAACGCGGCTTCATTAAGCTCGAAGACACCGTGGTGGTCACGCCGAAAGGCTTTGAAATCTATGGAGAGGGCGGCCGGGGTTGGAACCGCGGCGGCACGGCTGCGGCTTCATAGAGCGCACGCAAAGCCGCGCGTTTCAGCTACACCGGCGGTAGCTGCCAAGCTGCCATGACTTGAGCGCGAAAGGAGGCGGAGCGGCTGAGCCCCGGGCGCGGGGGCGCCCGGTCACGCCCGAGCTGCCGCGCTCAAATGCTCAATGCGAGCAGCGTAACAACTCCGATGCCGATCACCAGAACCGCAAGGGCTATAGGATCGTAATCGAGCCAATGCCCGCCTTGCACACGCATGACGCCTCACCCTACCCAACAGCTACCCTGTGCCACTCTTCTCCCAGCCGTGCGGCCGGGGAGGGCTTTCACCTATTTAGTCGCGCCTCAAGCCTTTTTGGTTCGATTTTTGCGAGCAGCGGCTGCGGGACGCCGGAAAACCGCCCCGCCCACAAGCCCCGGCGCTTCAACCGGGGTTTGTAACATGGATTTCTAAACAACTGCTCCTGCGGAATCCATCGATTTTACTGAAATTGTGCACATCTTTTCCTGAGCCGGGACGATCCCAAGCCCAATTGCAGGGTTCAGGCCTTCGTGGATGCCCGTTGGCGCAGCACCGCCCCGCCGGCAATGCCGACGCCGAAGACGTACATCCAGCCCTGGGTAAAATCGAACAGGTGCGAGTTGAACAGGCTGGAAATGATGTTCTCCAGCACGACGACCAGCCCGATCCAATCGGCGAGGGTCGGTCCGCGAAACAAAAGAAGATGTCCTATCCACATCGCATAAAGCGCGACCATGCCAAGCGCTCCGAGCTGGATCGCTACCGCGAGCGTCTGGTTGTGCGGATTGGGCGAAATCGTCGCTGAAGCCCCCGTTTCACCGACGGCGGAGCGACGGAACAACTCTCGGATTGTTCCTGTCCCATGCCCGAAAATCGGCGCTTGTGCGATGAAGGTGGCCGAGCGTTTCCAGAATTCCAGCCGCTCGCCGGACCTGGTGCGGACGTTCTCGCTCTCGTATTGCCGGATCTCTTGCGGGACCAGGCTCACCTGGCTGCGCAGAAACGGCGAGGACTGCCATACGACGAGCGCAATCGCGCTCGCGGCCAGAACAAAGGCGACGCCCTGCTTCCACCCGAGCTGCCAGAACGCCAACACGATGATGAGCACGGCTGACACGGCCAGCGCAGTGCGGCCCGGGATGACGTACAGGAAGTCGGCCGCGAACAAGGCTGCAAGCAGAAGCAGCCCCAGCGCTGCCCATGGACGCGCATGCCGCATTCGCCAAGCGATCGGCAGCAGGAAGAAGACGCAAAGGACGAATTCTCCGCCCTGGGCCGTGTAATCCTTTACCAGCACGCCGCGGAAGGACTGATACCCGCGCCAGGCCAACTGCGGCCATTCCAGCAATACGTAGGACGCTGCGAGCAGGGGCGTACAAGACACGATGAATGCCGTCAGCATCCATGCGCTGCGCTCGCTGCGGCGAAAATGGGCAAGGACCAACGGGATCACGAGGAGCTTGTGAAAGCCACCAAGCCCGTCGAGGCGGTCTGCCCACGCGACCTCGGCCCAGGCCATCCCGGCTGCGGCCAACAGCCACAGCAGCACGGGCAGTCCCCCCGCTGCGGTGAGCACTTCCCGCCGGATAGCCGCAAAATGGAGGGTGGGCAGAAGGCAGACAAGCCAGAGCACGATCAGGATGCCGGTGGCCGAAGTGGACCACGGCAGCGACGCTACGACCCCGAGCGCGCACCAATCCGCCAGCTCACTCAACGGAATGCGTTTGGCGGAGATGCCAAGGCGTTGCGGAATGGTCTGCGATTGCGCCAAACGAGGGTCGGTTTCGAGGTGGTGCGCTCAGGGGTGCAGCCGAGCGTACAGGGACTGCCTTTTGCCTGATCGGGTCATTTTGCGCTAGCTCCAAAGGAAGCGAGCTCAGGCCGCGAGACGCTTCGGTTCCGCCATGACTCGCAAGAAGAAGAGGCCCCTTATTGACCGTGTCCGCGAGGCTGCACAGGCCTCGCTGGTGTCTCAAGACTACGTCAAGCCTCGCTGATGCTGGCGCTCCCTTCGCTGTGATCCAGGCAAGCGAATGATCGTGATCCTCGACGCGCTGGTGCGGGCGCTTTCGCAGATGCTTTCGCCGGAGTTCCGCGCCATATTGTGGAAGTCCATTGCCTACGCGCTTGCTCTCATCATACTTATGGCCGTCGGCGTCCAGCGGCTCGCGGTCTGGCTTGTCTCCATCGGAGAGAGCTGGGCCGAGACGGTCGTAGGGGGCATGATGCATGCGCCGCTCGTCGCGCTCACGTGGATCCTCTCCGTTGCTGCAGGGATTGGGGTCGTCATCGGCTCGATCTTCCTTATGCCGGCCGTCACCGCCCTGGTCGGAAGCTTCTTCGTCGATGACATCGCGCTTCAGGTGGAGAGGCGGTACTATCCGCATGAGCCAGCTGGAACTCCGCTGGCGGTCACGCGTGCCTTTATCGAGGGTGCCGGCACGGCCTTTCTGGCTGTGATGGTGTACCTGGTGGCGGTGCCGTTCCTTCTGATTGCAGGCGCCGGCGCGATCATTTTCTTTGTTGCTACCGCCTACCTGCTGGGCCGCGAATATTTCGAGCTTGCCGCCATGCGCCACCATCCCGTGGGCTACGCCAAAGCGCTGCGCAAGCGAAACCAGGGAATGGTGTTTGTTGCGGGACTGCTGATTGCAGCCTTTGTCTCCATCCCGATCGTCAGCCTTGCCACCCCGTTGTTTGCAATGGCGCTGATGGTTCACGTCTACAAACACTCGGCACCGGGCAGTTGACAGCGATGCAGCTCAGCTGCTCAGTGCCGTGACGGCCTGGGCGCCTCGCGCTGTTCGGCAGGAGCAGGAGCTTTGGTCGCCGTTACCCATTTCGCCCGGACAACCTCGACCTCGAGCATGCGCAACATGCACCGGAGATCGGCGCGTTGCAGCAGCCCCGTAGCCGTACCCCCGCGCTCGCCGGCAAGCTCGAACCGCAACGCAGAGGCAAAAGGCGTTTTCGCGCGAGTGTCTAACCAGATTGGCTTATCGGGTGGGCTTTAGCGCGTTGCGGACCCCGGCCGCCTCGCGATCTTCGCTCGCCCGATGGTGCGAAACTGGGCTCAGGCTGCTACGATGACGTCATGAGCATAACGATCCGATCTTCCTCCCAAGAGGCTCTCAAAGACCCCGCCTTGCTCCGCAAGGAGCTCGACGCCGGCCATGTCGTCGAGCTCACCGACATCGGTGCGATCCTCACCCGGCTTGAGGACATCCACGCACTCGCCGACCAATTGGCAGAGGAGGAGCTCCTGGAGCACATGGCATCCTTTCGCACCGACGCGACGGGCGTCGACAACACGATCTGGGTATCCCCGAAAGGCCGGACGCGCCACGCCGCGCGGATAAAGGTGGCTATCGATCCCCCCGATAGCCTGAACGCCACCAGTCAAACCGCCTCAGTGGCCGTCCACGATGGCTCGGTCGCAGAAGGACACATTCCAAGTCACATCCTGCGACAGGTCCAAGAGTTCGTGAGAATCAACCGCGAGATTCTCATAGACTACTGGGAAGAACGCATTGATACCCGCCAACTCGACCAACGGCTAAAGCCTATAGAGCGTCGATGACGGCTCCGTGTTACCGATGTCTGCGGAATGATCCGTAACCCATGTGTCCGGGCTGGACAGATTTTATTTGG
>DATBHG010000050.1:0-1527 GCA_036557665.1 Xanthobacteraceae bacterium
CGCCCACCCAGGGACGTTCTCAATGAGATTGCCGCCAGCTATGCCCCCGACGCCTACCTGCGATCGCTTCATCCGCAACACGAGCAGTTCAAGGCGTTGCGCCGGCTGCTTTTGAAGCTGCGCGGGTCGAACGCGGCTGCAGGCGTCGAACCAGGGCGGGAAAGTGCGGATCGGACCGTCCTGCTGGCCCGCATCCTCGTCAACATGGAGCGCTGGCGCTGGCTGCCACCGGACCTCGGCGAGTTCTATGTCTGGAACAACGTGCCGGAGTTTGTCACGCGAGTCGTCAGGAGGGGCGAGACCATCCACTCCGATAGAATCGTCGCGGGCCAGCCCGATTGGGCCACGCCTGCGTTCTCGGCAGACATGAAGATGATCGTCTTTCATCCAAGCTGGGGTGTCCCCGACGGAATAAGGAGGAAGGAGCTGCTGCCTCGCCTGCGTGACGCGCAAGGCGGCTTGTTCGCACTCTTCACCGGCACACAATCGAGACGGGCCCTGCTTGAGCAGTACAAGCTGCAGGTCACCTACCAAGGCCGTCCGATCGATCCCGATCGAGTGGACTGGAGCACCGCCAACATCGGCGCGTACGAGTTCCGCCAGCCGCCTGGGCCAACGAACCCGCTCGGCTCGATCAAGTTCATGTTCCCCAACAAGCACGACGTCTACATGCATGACACGCCGGCGTCGGAGCGCGATCTCTTCACGAAATCGTACCGCGGCCTGAGCCACGGCTGCATGCGGGTGTCTGACCCGTTCCGACTTGCAGCGATCCTGCTCGCTCAAGACAAGGGCTGGTCGGAGCAGCAGGTGGGAAGCCTGTTGAACGGCGGAACCCTCGAAGTGAAGCTCGCCACTCGTATCCCCGTACACATGACGTACTTCACGGCGATGGTCGACCGCGAAGGGAATTTGCAGACCTTCGGCGACCTCTACGGTCTCGATGCGCGCATGGGCGCAATCCTCTTCGGCACGAAAGTCCCGTTCGTCACGCCGCGCTACGACGATGAGATAGAGGCGATGCGGACGAGGCACCGGCCGGCAACCGCTTCTGGGGCAACATCCCTTGCCGACGTGATCGCAAATATCTTTTCGCCCTGATGCCCCGCGCGGCGATCGTCGTCGCAATTGAAGGAATGCCTCGGAAGTACGGACTGCGGCGCGGAGCAGCCGCGCAGCGGCGCACCCTTGACGGGCCACATCGCGCCTCGGTTACCCTTGCCTCCAAGGAGCCCAAGGCGACAGGCGCGACCGCGCTGCCCGGTGGGCGACAAGCCTGCCGGAGGAAAACCAGTGCATCTCTTGGGCGCAGTGCTCGCTGTCCTCTCTGCTGCCACGTTCGCCCTCACCAATGCCACGGGGCGCCGTGGCGTCATCACCGGCACCGCGGCACAGGGCATGGTCATCAGCATGCCGGTTGGCCTCGCATGCTTTCTGGCACTGTCGCTCCCTACCGGCGCTCTTCACGATTTCGGCCTCTTCGACGCCTCCGGCCTTGCGTCCCTTTCGGCCGCCGGCGTTCTGCAT
>DATBHG010000051.1:0-107505 GCA_036557665.1 Xanthobacteraceae bacterium
GCAACGCCTCTTCTCCGCCGCCGCCCTTCTTTGTCTTCTGCTGTTTCTTTGCGACCACCCCGCTTATGGACGTGACCGTCTGCCGGGCGATGTGGAGCGGGTGAAGATGATCGGCTTCACCGTCACGGACCTGGAACGGGAGACGCAATTCTTTGAAAAAGTGCTTCAGTTCCAGAAGATCTCTGATTTTCGCATCGTCGGCAGCGAATACGACAGGATGCAAGGGGTGTTCAACGCCAATATGCACATCGTTCATTTGAAACTGGGCGATCAGGTCATCGAGCTGACAAGTTATGTTTCTCCCCCTACGGGGCGGCCGATTCCCGTCCCTTCGCACAGCAACGACCTGTGGTTCGAGCATATGGCCATTGTCGTAAGCGACATGGATACGGCCTACAAGATGTTGCAGGATGGCAATGTCCGGCAGATTTCCGCTTATCCCATCACCATCCCTCAATCGAACCCGGGGGCGGCGGGCATCAAGGCGATCAAATTTCACGACCCGGAGCGCCACGATCTGGAATTGATCTACTTCCCTCCGGGCAAGGGTGACCCGGCATGGCAGAGGCGGAGCAATATGCTGTTCCTCGGGATCGACCATACCGCCATGACGGTCGGCAGCACGGAGCAGAGCTTGGCGTTCTACCGCGACGTGCTCGGGTTCGAGGTCGGCGGCAGCACCTTCAATAGCGGGAGCACGCAGGAGGTGCTGGACAATTTGTTCAACGACACCTGTCTCGTGACGGCAATGATGCCAGGTGTGGCGCCGCCCCACATCGAGTTCCTGGACTACAAGACCCCGCCGGGCGGCCGGCCGATGCCGGCCGACACCGCTGCCACCGACCTCTGGCACTGGCAGACGACGGTGGTGAGCAAAGACATCGAGGCGCTCACGGGTCGGCTGCGCAAGGCACGAACGCAGCTCATCACGCCGGAGCTGATCGCCATTCCGCAGCGGGCTCAGGGGCAACTCGGGTTCAAGAAAGCGTTGATGATCCGCGATCCGAATGGCCATGCGTTACGTCTGATCGAGGAATAGGCAATAGCGCTTTGTGAGTTGTGTCCCCCAAGGAACGAGCCATGAGCCAACGGAATACACTGCTCGATCTGGTCGCCCGGCTGTGCCTGGTCGTCCTCTTCCCGTTCAGCGCGCTCAACAAGATCTTCGATTATCGATCCGCCATGGACCAGGCCGGGCACGGGTTGATCCCGTTGCCGCCGGCACTCGCCGCGTTATTGCTGGTGCTCGGCGGCGCGTTGGAGGTCATTGGCCCTGTCTGCATCCTCTCGGGGTTTTATCGCCGACAGGCGGCGCTGCTGTTCATATTCTATGTGATCGCCACCGCGGTCCTGTTCCACAATTTCTGGAGCTTTCCCTTCAATGGTGATGCCTGGAATCAGAACTTCTGGCCGTTCCTCAAGAATTTCGGCTTGGCCGGTGGTTTTCTTTACATTGCAGCCGATGCCAAGATGGGCTCGTTGCCCGGAGCTTTCTCCTTGAATCCAAAGTAGCCCAGAATGCGCGGCGGTCCCGAGCCCTCGGATCAAACGCAATGCAGTCCGCGTGTGGCCGTGGCGGCCAACCCGCGCGCGCAGAAAGGGGAGGCCGCCGATTCCTCCAGTCACGCGCTTACAGCTCCGTGTCCGATCAGGTTTTCACGTGCGATCTGCGGCGAGCTCGGACAGGCGGAGCGACGCGAATGGTGGATCGCCAATGGCCGCGCCGGATACGCGGGTGGGACCATCGCGGGCAGCCTGACCCGGCGTTATCACGGATTGCTGATTGCGCCGATCGGATCCCCGCTGGGGCGCCGCCTCCTGCTGGCCAAGGCCGACGCTACTCTGATTGCCGGTTCTCGCTCGTGGCCGCTGTTCACGAATCGCTGGAAGAGCGGGGCCATCTCTCCGGCCGGTCATATGTGGATCGGAAGCTTCCATCTCGACTACTCGGTCCCGGTATGGACCTACGACCTCGGAGATCGGCAGATCGAGGCGCGGGTCTGGATGGAGCCAGGCGCTCATACGACCTATGCGGCATGGCAACTGCGGCCCGGCAGCAATGCGTCGCGAGACGAGCTCTCATTGCGGCTAACCCTGCTCGCGAACGATCGCGATCACCATGGGACTATGCCGGTCGGCGGCTTCGAGCCCGAGATTCGTGCCGAAGGCGAAAGTCTCGTCGTGACAGATCCTGCAGGCTTTTCACTGAGCGTTAGGGCGCCACGCGGGACCATCATGTGCAAGCGGGACTGGTACCGCGATTTCGATCTGCCGATGGAGGCCGAGCGGGGGCTGGACTCGACGGACAATCATCTGTGCGTCGGGGAAGTCACGCTGTCGCTCGTTCCAGGAGAATGGCGCGGAATTGTCGCCAGCATCGAACCCGATCCGTCGCCTGATCTCACGGCTGCGTTGCGACGGCGTCTCGATCACGACAGGGCTGTCATATCCACGGCGCTTGCCGGCAGCCCGGGCTTGCTGGATGTGCCCCCCTGGATTGCCCGGCTCACACTTGCCGCCGATGCCTTCTTGTTTTCGCGGCCCGTCGCAAACCAACCCGATGGCCAGTCCGTTATCGCCGGCTATCCATGGTTCGGCGATTGGGGCCGCGACACCATGATAAGTCTTTCCGGCTTGACGCTTGCGACCGGACGCCCGTCGATAGCGCTGCGGATTCTCAAAACGTTTGCGCGTTTCGTCAGTCAGGGCATGCTGCCCAATGTGTTTCCCGGCGCTGGAGATCATCCCGAGTACAATACGGCAGATGCATCCCTCTGGTTCTTCGAGGCATGGCGAGCCTATCTCGAGACAACCGATGACGTCGATGCGCTGCGTGAGGTCTTCGCGGTGCTGTGCGACATGATCGAATGGCATCGGCGCGGCACACGCTACGGCATTGCCGTCGACCCGGCGGATGGGCTGCTCGAGGCAGGAGCTGCGGGCGTGCAGCTGACGTGGATGGACGCGAAGGTCGGTGATTGGGTCGTCACGCCGCGGATGGGCAAGCCGGTGGAGATCAATGCGCTCTGGTACAACGCGCTGCGCATCATGAGCGCATTCGCCGCGCGGCTGAAGGAGCCGGACAGCTTCACCACCGCGGCGCAAGCCGCCAAGCGCAGCTTCGCCCGGTTCGTGCGGCCGGACGGCGAGGGCCTGTACGACGTGATCGATGGACCGAATGGCGCTGACGCCAGCATCCGACCAAACCAGGTCTTCGCGGCGTGCCTGCCATACAGTCCGCTCTCAACGGACGATCAAAGGAGAGTCGTGCAGGTCTGCCGGCGACATCTGCTCACTGCCTTCGGCCTGCGCTCCCTTGCGCCGGGCGATCCGGCGTACCGCCC
Organism: Xanthobacteraceae bacterium; assembly: GCA_036557665.1. Classification (GTDB taxonomy): domain Bacteria; phylum Pseudomonadota; class Alphaproteobacteria; order Rhizobiales; family Xanthobacteraceae; genus VAZQ01. The sequence continues at coordinate 3,345 of DATBHG010000051.1, forward strand.
GCGCTATGGGGGCAGCGTGCGGGAGCGCGACAGCGGTTATCACCAGGGCCCTGTCTGGGGCTGGCTGCTCGGGCCTTTCGCACTCGCTGTCCATCGTGTGAGCGGTGATGCAGGGGCGGCAAAAGCTTTGTTGCAATCGATGCGCGATGCGCTGGAGGACCAGGGTATTGGTACCATCGGCGAAATCTTCGACGGTGAGGCGCCGCACCATCCCCGCGGCGCCCCCGCACAGGCCTGGTCCGTTGCCTGCACGCTGGATGCGTGGCGCCTGCTGACGCACGCCGAGAAGAATGGCCGGGAGCCCAGTACAGATGTCGCCAGTCATTGACGCGGAACGCCGGCGCATCGAGGAATGCCGCCGCGGTGGCAAGGATTGGCGGCGCTGGGGCCCGTATCTCAGCGAGCGGCAGTGGGGCACGGTGCGCGAGGACTACAGCCCCTACGGCAACGCCTGGGACTATCTCACCCACGATCAGGCACGCAGCCGCGCTTACCGTTGGGGCGAGGACGGCATCGCCGGGTTCAGCGATAACCGCCAACTTCTCTGCCTGTCGGTGGCGCTCTGGAATGGCCACGATCCTATCCTCAAGGAGCGGCTGTTTGGTTTGACCAATGACGAAGGCAACCACGGGGAGGACGTCAAGGAGCTCTATTACTATCTCGATGCGGTGCCGAGCTACGCCTATGCACGCATGCTCTACAAGCTGCCGCAAGGACCGTACCCCTACGAATGGTTGATAGAGGAGAATGCGCGCCGTCGCGGTACAACTGCGATGGAGTTCGAGCTGATCGACACCGGCATTTTCGATGAGGACCGATATTTCGACGTCGAGGTCGAATATGCCAAGGCGGAGGTCGAGGACGTGCTGATGCGGATCACGGTCTATAACCGTAGTCCCGAGGACGCGCCGATCCATGTGCTCCCGCAGGCCTGGTTTCGTAACGTCTGGAGCTGGGCGCCCGGCTGCAACAAGCCGGCGCTGAAGGATCGGGGCGCGGGCCTGGTGCTCGCGCAGCACGACGAGCTGGGCACCTATTCCATCCAGCTCGAAGCGGCGGATCGCCTCCTGTTCTGCGAGAACGAGAGCAATTTCGTTCGACTGTTCGGAATGAAGGGGCATGGTTACTTCAAGGATGCGTTTCATGAATACGTCGTCCATGGCCGTGCCGAAGCGGTGAATCCTGCCGGAGAGGGGACCAAAGCCGCCGGCCTCTATCGGCGCATTGTCCCGGCCCGCGGCAATGCCGTCATTCGGATGCGGCTGCGTGCCGGAGAGCACCCGGCAGGTGCTCTGGTCGATTGCGACCAGGTATTCAGCACCCGGAGCGCCGAGACGGATGCGTTCTATGCTTCCCTGCAAAAGGACATCACCGACGCGGACATGCGCCGCATCCAGCGCCAGGCCTTTGCCGGCATGCTGTGGAGCAAGCAATATTATCAGTTCAACGTGCGGGAGTGGCTGGACGGCGATCCGCTGCAGCCGCCGCCACCGGAAAGCCGCAAGCACGGGCGCAACAGCGAGTGGCGTCACCTTATCGCCGGCGACATCATCTCGATGCCGGACAAATGGGAATATCCCTGGTTTGCCGCCTGGGACCTCGCCTTCCATTGTGCAACGCTCTCGTTGATCGAGCCGGACTTTGCCAAGGAGCAGCTCCTCCTCCTCTGCGAGGTTCGGCTGATGCACCCGAACGGCGAGCTGCCGGCCTACGAATGGGCATTCGGCGACGTCAATCCGCCGGTCCACGCCTGGGCAGCCATGCGCGTGTTCGAGAACGAGCGCAACCAGACCGGCGGCAGCGGCGACCTGGATTTCCTGGAGCGCGTCTTTCACAAGCTCCTGCTGAACTTCACCTGGTGGGTGAATCGCAAGGATCCCCAGGGCCTGAACATCTTCGAAGGCGGCTTTCTCGGTCTAGACAATATCGGCGTATTCGACCGTTCACGCCCGCTGCCGACCGGCGGCTTCATCGAGCAATCGGACGGCACGGCCTGGATGGCGATGTTCTGCCTCAACATGCTGCGGATGTCGGTCGAGCTCAGCATGCGCGACCCCGTCTTCGAGGACATGACGATCAAATTCCTCGACCATTTCCTTTATATCGCCCGAGCTATGACCGACATGGGCAAGGAGGGTATCGGTCTGTGGAACGATGAAGATAAATTTTTCTACGACGTGCTGTGGATGCCATCGGGCGAAAAACTGCCCCTGCGGTTACGCTCCATGGTCGGCCTGATTCCACTTTTCGCCGTCGGGATCGTCGAGCAAGAGGTGATCGACAAGCTGCCGGAGCTGTGGAGGAAGTTCGAGCTGTACCGGGAACGGCGGGCGGATCTGGTCAAGCTCGTGTCACGCTGGAACGAGGGCGGGGTCAAGGGACGCCGGCTGATTTCCCTGGCACGGGTCTTTCGCATGACGCGGCTATTGCACCGCATGCTCGATGAGAGCGAGTTTCTGTCGCCCTATGGGGTACGGGCGCTGTCGCGCACCTACCTTGATCCGCCCTATGACTTTGAATGCGACGGGGTCCATTATCGGGTGAGCTATCAACCGGGGGAATCGGACGGTGCACTGTTCGGCGGGAACTCGAACTGGCGTGGGCCCGTTTGGATGCCGGTCAACTATTTGCTCATCGAGAGCTTGCGCCGGTTCCAACGGTTCTACGGCGATGGACTGACGTTGGAGTGCCCGACCGGATCCGGCAGGATGATGAGCCTTGGGCAAATTGCCGATGAGCTGTGCCGCCGGCTCCTCAGGATTTTTCTGCGCGGCCCGGACGGCAGGCGTCCGGTTTTCGGCTCCTACGAAAAGTTCCAGACCGATCCGCATTTCAAGGATTACATCCTCTTCCACGAATATTTCCACGGCGACAACGGGCGTGGTTGCGGCGCATCGCACCAGACCGGCTGGACCGGGCTGATCGCCAACCTCATCGACCAGCTTGCCGCCAAGGACGGCACGCAAGCTGCCCAGGCGACAGGTACCGGCGATGACGCGGGTTTGCGCCAAGTCGTACACGCCTGAGAGCCGAACAGGGCGGGGTGCTCAGCCGTTAGATGCAGGGCTGCCCGAGAAGGTCACGAAAGGTCATCGCCATGTCACTGAAAAACAGAGTTGCCATCGTCACCGGCGGCAACAGCGGGATCGGTCAGGCGATCGTACTCGAGCTCGCGCGGCAAGAGGCGAACGTGGTGATCGACTACGTGGCGCACCCGGAAGCAACCACTGCGCTCGAGAAAGAAATTGCGGCGCTCGGCAGCCAGTGCGCCGGCGTGGAAGCGGATGTGAGCAAGATTGCCGACCTGCAGAAGCTCATCGGCGCCGCGGTGAGCCGGTTCGGTCGCTTGGACATCATGGTGAACAATGCCGGGATCGAAACGCGCACCTCGGTGCTCGACACCGCCGAATCGCAGTACGACGCGGTCATGAGCATAAACCTCAAGAGCGCCTTTTTCGGTACCCAGATCGCAGCCAGACAGATGATCAAACAAGGGGCCGGCGGCCGCATCATCAACATCACGTCCGTGCACGAGGAGTGGCCCATGCCCGGCAATACGCCATACTGCCTTGCCAAGGGCGGCATGCGCATGCTCACGCGCACGGCAGGCGTTGAGCTCGCAAAGCACAATATCCTGGTGGTCGGCGTGGGCCCGGGCGCCGTGGATACGCCGATCAATCTGAGCACCATGAAGGATCCGGCCAAGCTCGCCGCCTTGAATGCGGCCATACCGCTCGGGCGCATGGCGCGTCCCAGCGAGATTGCCGGCGTGGTCGCCTTCCTCGCCGGCGATGGCGCGACCTATCTCACCGCCACCACGATATTTGCCGACGGAGGGATCATGCAGGGCAGCGTCGGCCTGTAAGTGAGCGCATCGGCAAGCCGCGCAGAGATCGGCGTCGTCTACTGCGGCGGCGTGCTCCAGGGTCTGGCGCTGGTGACGTTTCCCGCCGCCAGCGCGATCTTCACCAGTGCTCAGGGATTCGGGTTCGACAGTACGCGCTACGGTGCGCTGTTCCTGCCGCAGGTGGTGCTCGCTGTCCTCACTTCCGCATTGGGACCGGAGCTGGCGCAGCGATGGAGCCTGCGCCGGGTCCTGTTGGCGGGGTTCGCCGCGAATATCGTTGCGATGGCGCTTCTGGCACTGAGCCGGCTGCTTATCGGCGCAGCGGATATGGCATTCGGCCTGCTGCTCGTCGCGACGGGAGCGCTGGGTCTGGGCTTCGGTGCGACCGTGATGGCGCTCAATACCTACGCCGAGGAGTTCTTCCCCGCGAGCGGCGATCGAGCGGTGCTCGTGCTCAATGCGCTGCTCGGGTTGGGTACCGCACTCGCTCCTGTGCTGGTGGCGCTCGTCGTCGTTCTGGGTGCGTGGTGGCTGCTTCCCGCCATCGTAGCTGGCCTTCTGGCGCTGCTGTTCGGCGTCGCTCTGAAGCTTCGACTCGAAGTTTCAGTGGAGGAGGTAGTCGGCGCGACCGCCACACAGCCACCGGGCTGGCAGGATCTGCCGCACCGGTTCTGGCTCTATGCCATAGCCGTATTTCTCTACGGCATCGTCGAGACGCTCAACGGCAACTGGGCGGTGCTCTACCTCAGCACCGAGCGAGGTGCCTTGTCTCGGACGGCCTCGTTCGCTCTCACCGCGTTCTGGGTAATGGTTACACTGGGGCGCATGCTGATTGCCCTGATCTCCCGCTGGCTGCCTGCGTCATCGATCTATGTCGCGCTTCCGATCCTGCTGGTCGCAGTCTTTCAGCTCGTTGCGCGCGTGCAGGATGCGAGCGCCGGCATCCTCGCGTTTGGACTCGCCGGGCTCGCATGCTCGGCATTCCTGCCGCTGAGCATCAGCTTCGGCGGCGGCGAGCTCCCGCGGCTGTCGGCGGTCATGGCCGGAGAGCTGATCGCGTTCTATCAGCTCGGCTACGGCGTCGCCGCATTCGGCATCGGCCCGTTGCGCGATTGGATGGGGCTGCCGTTTCACACTATTTTCGCGTCGGGCAGCGTCGTCGCCGCGCTCCTCGCGGTGTTTGCCTTGCTAGTCGTGCGCGGGCGGGGCTCGGCAGGCGTGCCGGTGTCTTAGAATCCGCCCCTACCGTAGCCGTACCTGCAAATGATCGGCGACGCGCAACGCGTTGGCGATAACCGTGAGGGTGGGGTTGACTGCGCCGATCGACACGAAGAAGCCCGCATCGACCACATACAGGTTATCGAGCTCGTGCGCTTTGCAGTTGAGATCGAGCGCCGAGCTCTTCGGGTCCGTGCCGAACCGTACCGTTCCGGCCTGATGCGCCGTTCCGCCGATGGGAATGTTCTTGCCGAGGTAGAGAGCGCGGGGCAGGAAATGCTCATGCATGTCGAGGGCGTTCAGCATGCCCTTGAGCTTTCTCTGCAAACGGTAGTGACCCTCCATATTGCTCTCGGTCAGATCGAGCAGCACGCTGCCGTCGCGCCGATAGCTCACCCGATTGTTGGGATCGGGGAGGTCCTCTGACGTAAGCCAGAAATCGACGGAGTGGCGTGCCATGACGTCGAACGGCATCTCTGGCGCCCACGGCATCCAATCGACTGCTTCCGCCTTGATCGTATCTCCGTGCGACTTGCCGAGCATCTGAATGTGGCCAAGCGGATAGTCCCAATCGTCAGCGCCGAAATAGTAGTCGTTCAGCGCCAATGTCTTTTGAAATCGAGTGGGATTGGGCGTGCGCGAGATCGCCATGAAGGCCGAGTTGTTGTGGCGCATGTAATGCCGGCCGACCACGTCCGAGCCGTTGGCCAGCCCATTGGGGTGGCGATCATTGGCAGACCGCAGCAGAAGCAGCGCGGAGTTGATGGCGCCACATGACACCACGACAATATCGGCGCTGTACTGTTCCTTCGTGCCGTTTCGATCGACACGGACTTTGACGACCTCGCGCCCGGACGGGCTTGTCTCCAGGCGCTCCACGTAAGCGTTGGTCAACAACGTGAGATTGGGATTGCGCAACGCCGGATCGACACAGATGATCTGCGCGTCTGCCTTGCCGTTCACCAGGCAGGGAAAGCCGTCGAACGCGTCACAACGAACGCAAACGCTCGAATGCAGCGGCTTGCCGTTCCCTTCCGTAAGCAGAATGCCCAACGGCAAGGGAAAGGGGTGTAGACCCTCGCGGACGAACGCATCATGCAGCTCCTGGATCCGCGGTTCGTGGCTGACCGGCGGATAGAGATAAGCCTTGCTCGCGGGCGGCTCTGTAGGATCGATGCCATGTTGCCCGTGCACGCAGTAGAGGTGCTCGGCCTGCGTATAATACGGCTCGAATTCGTCGTATCCGAGCGGCCAGGCGGGCGAGACCCCGCCGTGATGTCTGATCTCGCCGAAATCTTGCCGGCGCAGCCGGAACAGCGCCGCACCATACATTTTGGTGTTGCCGCCCACGTAGTAATGAATGCCGGGGTGGAAAGCGCGCCCGTTACTGCCGTACCAGGTCTCTTTCGCTTTGTACCTGGACTGCACGAATACCGCGGTTGCATCCCAGTTCTCCCGTTCGCGCGGCAGATAATCCCCGCGTTCCAAGAGCAGGATGCGCTTGCCGGTCGGGGCGAGCTGATGAGCAAGCGTGCCGCCCCCCGCACCACTGCCGATGATGATGAGATCGTACCGTTCCGTCATGGTCCAACCGAAAGTTAGCAGGAATGGATTGAGGTATCGCCGGTTTCCGCGGACGTGCAACGCCGAGCCGGGTGAGGTTGTTCAGTACCAACGTAGAGGTGCCGACTCATAGCTGATCACGCAGGCCTGGAAATCGTCTCGGCGAGGCTTCAAAGAGTAGTTACAGGGTAGCGAGACGCAAGCGCATATGGCAGCCTAGGGGGAATGCGCTTGGTTCGGACAGAAACGCCTCCATTGCGTGCGGGGGCCCTGAAACGGTTTACAACTGGCTTGCTCGCCTCGAAGCACATTGGGTTGCGCCTCTTCATAGCTGGCCTCCAGGCCCCGCTGTGGGTGCCGCTCGCCGGTTGCTCGGGCAGCGTGCTGGATGCGCAAGGCCCGATTGGCGCTGCGAACGCAAAGATCATGCTCAATGCATTGGCAATCATGCTTGCGATCGTCGTGCCAACCATCATCGGCACGTTGTTGTTCGCCTGGTGGTTTCGCGCCTCGAACAGCCGGGCAAGCTACCTGCCGCAGTTTGTTTATTCCGGAACCATCGAAATCATCGTCTGGGCTATTCCTCTCCTGGTCATCGTGTTCCTCGGGGGCGTGATCTGGATCGGCTCGCACCAGCTTGACCCCTTCCGGCCAATTGCCGCGGACAGCAAGCCCGTCGAGGTGCAGGTCGTCTCGCTCGATTGGAAATGGCTGTTCATCTATCCCGATCAGGGCATCGCAAGCGTCAACGAGGTAGTCGTGCCAGCCGGGGCACCGGTGCACTTCTCGCTCACCTCGGCAAGCGTCATGAACGCGTTCTTCGTACCGCAGCTCGGCAGCATGATCGCCACGATGAATGGAATGGTCACACAGCTTCACCTGCAAGCCGATCGGCCCGGAGACTTCTACGGCCTATCCACGCAATACAGCGGTGAGGGATTTTCCGGCATGCACTTCGTCCTGCATGCTGTCCCGCAGGGCGCATTTGGACAATGGGTGAGCACCGCGCAACAGTCAGGACCTGCACTGGACCGCGCGGGCTATAGCGCGCTGGCACAGCAAAGCCGCAACGTTGCTCCGTTCACCTATCGGGCGGTCGAGCCAAACCTGTTTGACGCGGTCGTGACGCAGGAGATCCCGCCCGGTCCCGGCCCCGGCGGCGGCCCCCGCGGCCAGGGCGTTACTCCCACAGGGGGGCAGTAATGCTGGGCAAGCTTACCTGGCAAGCGATCCCGTGGGACCAGCCGATCCCTCTCATTGCCGGTGGGACGGTGATGACGATCGTTGTCGCCATCATCGCCTGGGTCGTCATCGCAGGCCATCTGCCCTATCTCTGGCGCGAATGGATCACCAGTGTGGACCACAAGCGGATCGGCGTCATGTACGTCCTGCTCGGCCTGGTCATGCTGGTGCGCGGGTTCATCGACGCGATCATGATGCGCTCGCAGCAGGCATTGGCCTTCCATGCGCCCGGTTACCTTCCACCCGAGCACTACGATCAGATCTTCTCGGCGCATGGCACGATCATGATTTTTTTTGCCGCCATGCCGCTGATGATCGGGCTTATGAACCTTGTGGTGCCATTGCAGCTCGGCGTGCGCGACGTCGCGTTTCCGACCTTGAACTCGACGAGCTTCTGGCTCACCGCCACCGGTGCGCTGCTGGTCAACATCTCGCTCGTCATCGGCGAGTTTGCGCGCACGGGCTGGCTCGCTTACCCGCCCTTGTCCGAGCTCACCTACTCGCCCGGCGTCGGCGTCGATTACTACTTGTGGGCACTTCTGATCTCGGGCGTCGGTACGCTGATGACCGGCATCAACTTCGTCACCACCATTCTCAAGATTCGCGCACCCGGCATGAGCTACATGCGCATGACGATGTTTTGCTGGACCGCGCTCGCGAGCAGCCTGCTGATCGTGGCGGCGTTTCCCGTGCTCACCGCCACGCTGGCCATGCTGGCCCTCGACCGCTACGCGGGCTTTCATTTTTTCACGAACGAGGCCGGCGGCAACATGATGATGTATATCAACCTGATCTGGGCCTGGGGACATCCGGAAGTCTACATTCTCGTGCTGCCGGCGTTCGGGATCTTCTCCGAGGTGATCTCGACGTTCTCCGACAAGCCTTTGTTCGGCTATCGCTCCATGGTCATAGCCACGATGTTCATCTGCCTGGTTTCGTTCATGGTCTGGCTGCACCACTTCTTCACCATGGGCGCGGGCGCCGACGTCAATGCGTTCTTCGGCATCTCCACCAGCGTCATCGCGGTCGGTACCGGCGTGAAGGTCTACAATTGGATGTTCACGATGTACGGCGGCCGCATCCGCTTCGCGACGCCGATGCTGTGGTCCATCGGATTCATCGTGACGTTCGTGATCGGCGGCATGACCGGCGTGCTCCTGGCAGTGCCGCCGGCGGATTTCCAGGTGCACAACAGCCTTTTTCTGGTGGCACATTTCCATAACGTCATCATCGGCGGCGTGCTGTTCGCCGGCTTTGCCGGCGTGACCTACTGGTTCCCGAAGGCATTCGGCTTCAGGCTGCATGAAGGCTGGGGCAAGGCGGCGTTCTGGCTTTCGCTGCTGGGGTTCTATGTCACTTTCGTGCCGCTCTACGTGGCCGGGCTGTTGGGCATGACCCGCCGGTTGCAACATTACGAGGTGGCCGCATGGCGGCCCTGGGTTCTCATTGCCGGAGTCGGAATCGTGGTCATGATCTGCGCCGCCGCGTGCCAGGTCGCGCAGCTCGCCGTGAGCATCCGGCGACGCGATCAATTGCGCGATGAAACCGGCGATCCGTGGAACGGCCGCTCGCTCGAATGGGCGACAGCGTCGCCGCCGCCTGCCTTCAATTTTGCGGCGCTCCCGCAGGTTCACGGAGAGGAGCCGTATGGGGGGATCAAGCGGCGCGCGATCGAGACGCAGCAATTGTCGGCCGAGCCGCATTACGAAGCGATAGAGGTCCCGAGGAACAGTCCAACGGGATTTATCACCGCCTTCTTCTGCACCATCACCGGCTTCGCGCTGATCTGGCACATCTGGTGGATGATGGGGCTCGGCCTCGCCGCAGCCTACGCGGTATTCGTGTGGTTCGCTTGGCGCGATGTAGAGGACTACATCGTACCCGCGGAGGAGGTCGCCCGCATCGACCGCGAGCGCCGGAGGGCGCGCGAGGCGTGGTTGGCAGCGCATGCTCGCGCGGGCGCAACGGCATGAGCACTGCCGACGCATTTGCTCTGCCGCCCGGCCCGCAGACGGACCCGTACAGGCTGGGCTACGATCGTGCGCGTCCTGCTCCCGCCAGGGGCCATGGCGAAGGGGGCCCGGCCTCCAAGCGCGTCATCGTAGGCTACGGCTTTTGGATCTTTCTGCTCAGCGACATTGTGATGTTCTCCGCCTTCTTTGCAGCGCATGCGGTGCTGCAGACGGCGACTGCGGGCGGGCCGCATGGACGCGACCTGTTCAACCCGACGAGCATTGCGATCCAAACCGCGGTCCTGCTGCTCTCGAGTTTCACCTGCGGCATGTCGGCGGTGGCGACCGAGGCGCGCAGCCAGCTCTGGACCCAACTCGCGCTGCTGGTAACCGGGCTGCTCGGCTTGGCCTTCCTGCTGCTGGAGGCGCGCGATTTTGCGACGATGGTGGCCGCGGGCGCAGGACCGCAACGCAGCGCCTTCCTGTCATCGTTCTTCGCCGTCGTGGGCTGCCACGGCGCACATGTCAGTGCCGGCCTGCTGTGGCTGGGCACGATGATGGCGCAGGTCTTCGTCAAGGGCTTTCGCCTCAACATCCTGCGCAGGCTGGTCTGCTTCAATTTGTTCTGGCACACGCTCGACATCATCTGGGTCGCACTGTTCACGATCGTCTATCTGATAGGGCTAGGGCGATGAGCGACGTAACGAACGACCGAAGCGCGGGTGACGTCGGCCCGGGCTTCATGGACGCCGCCGACCGTGGCGTTCGGCAGGGCATCCTGCGTTATGTCACCGGCCTCGCGCTCGCTGCACTCCTCACCGTTGCTTCGTTCTACGTGGTGAGCACAAGCCTGATCTGGGGCCCGGGAATTCCGGTAGCGCTCGCGGTGCTCGCCATCGCCCAGATCGGGATACATCTGGTTTTCTTTCTGCACATCACCACCGCTCCGGACAACACCAACAACGTGCTGGCGCTCGCGTTCGGCGTGCTGATCGTGGCGCTGGTCATCGGCGGGTCGTTATGGATCATGGGACATCTGAACGAGCGAATGGTGCCGATGGATCAGATGATGCAGATGCAGCACTGACGCAGATCGTGCCCGAGCAAGCGCGAGTGCCGGCGCTAACGCTAAATCACCGAGCGCTGCCGGTTTTGCCTTTCATCTCGCGAAAATAGGTCCATTCCTCGACGACGCGCCCATCGGGAAGCCGACACACACCATACGCGCCGCGCGGTCCCTGACGCATCTCGCTCTTGCCGCCGCTCTTGACACAAAACACCGAGGCGGGATTGGGAAGCGCCCAAGCTGTCTCCGCCCCAATGACCAACATCAGAAGAAGCACGGCCGCCACGATGGCTGCGGGCGGGTTTACCTGTCTTCTGGTGCGCCGTCTTGCGACCATCTCGTCATTTCCCGTAGGCTTACGCGCACTCTGCGCATCATAGCCGAGGAGAAGAGGAACCATGGCCAAAGGTCAACTCCGGCATATCGCCATTTCCGTTCCTGACAAGGAGAAAACGGCGAAATTTTACGAGGAGACTTTCGGGTTCGAGCGCGTCTCCGAGTCCGTCGTGGCCACACGGTTGACCGACGGCGTAATCAACCTCACGTTCCTGCAATTTCGCAGCCAGGACGATGCCGGGGACGAGCGGGGCAAGGATTTCGTCGGGATCCATCATTTCGGATTATGGGTCGATGATCTCGACGGGACACGCCGGGAGATCGAGGCGAATGGCGGCAGGTATCATCCCGGCCCGAGCGGCTCTTCTCCTGCCAACGCGGAGCATAAGTTCCGCGATCCCAACGGGGTCGTCTTCGACATCTCCACGCATGGATGGGAGGGCGCAAAACGGTGATCTGATTGTCCAGATCCATTGCGAGCACAGGGGCGCTTCTGGTTGTAGCAGGTTGCATCGGCATCGCCGGTGCGCGCGACGAGACCAATGCTCCCGTGCTCAAAGGCAGCGCCGCATTTGGCGGCTTCGACCAGGACCGGCCCGGATTGCGGCGGCTGATCCGGCCGCAGGACCTTCCTCCGGTGATGCGATCGACAACGGCAGTTGCGCAGGGCGCGGCGCGGCCCGAGGGGGTCATTCCCAAAGCTCCCGAGGGGTTCTCGGTAGCGCTGGTTGACTCCGGCCTCACCGGGCCGCGCGCGATCAATCTTGCGCCGAACGGCGACATCTTCATCGCCGAGAGCAGGGCGAACAGAGTGCGCGTGCTGCGCCTGTCCGGGGATGGCAAGCCCGCAGTGAACCGGATCTTCGCAGGCGGGCTGCGCCAGCCGTTCGGCATCGCGTTCTATCCGCCCGGGCCGAATCCCGAATGGCTCTACGTGGCGAACAGCAACAGCATCGTGCGTTTCCCCTATAGGAACGGCGACTTGCACGCGGGCGGCTCGCCCGAGACGATCGTCAGCGATATACCATCGACGCATCATTATACGCGCGACATCCGCTTCACGCCGGACGGCAGCCGGCTGCTGTTGACGGTCGGCTCCGGCTCAAATGATGCGGAGGACATGTCACGAAATCCGCCCGCGCCCGACTGGATCGGCCAGCATGCGCTCGGCGCTGTATGGGGACCGGAACAGGGCCGAGCCGACCTACTATCCTATGATCCCGACGGCCGGAACGAAAAGGCCGTAGCAACCGGTCTGCGCAACTGCTCCGGCCTCGCCATCCAGCCGATGAGCGGTCAGCCCTGGTGCGCGGTCAATGAGCGCGACGCGCTGGGCGACAACACGCCTTTCGATTATGCGACGTCGGTCAGGGAGGGAGCATTCTACGGGTGGCCTTGGTACTATATCGGCGGACATCGGGATCCGCGGCACAAGGGCGAACGGGACGATCTGCAAGACAAGGTGACCGTGCCCGACGTCCTGTTCCAGGCTCACTCCGCGCCGCTGCAGATGGTCTTTTATGAAGGCAATGCCTTTCCTTCCGAATACAAGGGCAGCGCCTTTGTGACCATGCATGGCTCCTGGAATCGCGCGCTGCGAACCGGATACAAGGTCGTGCGCATACTGTTTGACGCCTCCGGCAAGCCGACGGGCGAATATGAGGACTTCATGACCGGCTTCGTGCTTCCGGACGGGCGTGTCTGGGGACGGCCGGTAGGGGTGGCAGTCGCGGGGGATGGCTCGCTGCTGGTCACCGACGACGCCGCGGGGACGCTTTGGCGGGTTTTCTATCAGGCAAGCTTGCGCTGACCGGGGCGGCTGCGTTGCCGAAGTTCAATTGCAACGAAGACGAGCGCATACGAAAGGGGCCTCATCAGGGACCTCCTCTTTTTTATTGGTCTGACAGCCGGGCAAAAGGCAGTGACGCTCAGCCGAGCAAAGTAGGCAGCCAGGTCGCGATCGCGGGAAACACAATGATGACGACAAGCAGCACCAGGCTCATCGCGACGTAGGGTACGACCGCGCGGAAAATGTGCGTCATCGTGACCGCTGGAGGCGCAACTCCCTTCATGGTCATCAGCAACAGGCCATGCGGCGGCAGCAAAAGGCCGAGCTGCATGCAGATCAGATACAGCACGCCGAACCAGATCAAATCGATGCCGAGACGCTGAACGATCGGCATGAACACCGGCAGCGTGATCAGCATCATGCTCACCTGATCGACGAAGATGCCAAGGAAGATCAGGAGCAGCATCATCCCCGTCAGAATGGTCATGGGCGCGAGACCGTGTCCCAGGACGGTCGATACGATCCCTTCCGTGGCGCCGGAGAAGCTCAGGATTTGCGAGAAGGTCGTGGCGCCGAGGATGATGAACAGGATCATCGCCGAGATCGTCACGGTTCCGCGCAGCGCTTTGAGCAATACACCCGCGCTCAGCACCCGGTAGAGCAGAGCGAGCGCCATGGTGGCGAGCGCACCGAGAGCAGCCGATTCGGTCGGGGTTGCGAAGCCCCCCGACATCGCGCCGATCACGACGACGAAGATCGCGACCAGCGGCAGGACGTAAAGGATCAGCAGCTCGTATTTTGCCCATCCATGGCGCTCATCGACCGGGGCTGCCGGCGCGAGCTTGGGATTGAGCTTGACCCTCGTGACGATGTAGCCGACGAACGCGGCGGCAAGGATCAGCCCCGGCACGACGCCGCCGATCAGCAGCTTGGAAATGGAGATGCCGGACAGACTGCCGAGCAGCACGGTCAGCGCCGACGGCGGGATCAACATGTCGACCGCGCCGATTGCCATCAGCGGCCCGGCCGCGAGCACCGGGTTGTAGCCGCGCGCGAGCATCACCGGCAGCATCAGCGAGCCGAGCATGGCGGTGGTGGCGATGGTCGAGCCGGAGATCGCCGAGAACACCGTGCCCGCGACCACTGCAATGACGGCGAGCCGGCCAGGCACCTGGCGCACGAGCCGCTCGATCCCGTCGATCACTTTCAGCGCAAGACCGGTGTGAAACAGCACCTCGCCCATGAGCACGAACAGGGGAATCGGGGTTAGGGAAAAATTCATTACCGAGGCCGCGCTGTTGCGCACCATCTGATCCAGTCCCGCGGCACCGCCCATGAAAATCAGCGCGCCCAGGATGTTTATTGCGATGAACGAAAATGCGACCGGCAGGCCCATGAACAAAAGCGCGGTCGAGCCGCCAAGAAGCAGCAGGGAGGCGGTCTGCCAGGACATCGGCGCCGTCCTCTATGACGCGGACACGGCGTCGTCGCGCGGCCGCCTCTCGGCCAAGGCGAGCCGGTGCATGCGAAACAGGAACTCGGCCGACAGCAGCGCAAACGCCGCCGGCATCGGAACGAGCAGCCACCATTCGGGAATGATGAGCGTCTTGATCGAGAGCGAGCCGCTGGCAAGGCTCTCGAGCATCACCCGGGTGCCGTACCAGACGAAACAGAGGCTGCAGATCAATCCGAGAACGTCGCAGACCCATTCCAGCATCCAGCCGATCTGCTGCGGGAGGAGACGCAGCACGATATCGACCCTAATGTGCTGGCCTTGCCGCAGCACGCCGGGAGCAGCCATGAGCGTAACCAGATAAAGCGCGTCCTCCGACAGCTCGTTGCTGGGCGCGATACCTCCGGCACCGACGTTGCGCAGCAGAACATCCATCCCGATGAGCAACGTCATGGCAAGCAGGAGCAGGCACGCGAGGAGCAGCATCGCTTCGAGCAGTCGCCCATACCAAAGGGACAGGTTCACCATTGCGGACCGGCTGCCGGCAAGCTCGCTTGAACCGCAGGACGTCAGTTAAGGAGGGGCAACGCCCAGGTGGGGCCGATTACTCTCATTTATCTCCGGTCATGCGTGGGCTTCACCCAGGTATCCAGGTCTTCGCTGCGACAGCCAAGGCGTGGATTGCCGGGACAAGCCGGATAAGCCCGGCCATGACGCGCTTTGATCAGATCGGATTGAGACATGCTTTAGTTCGCCTTGGAGAAAAGCTGCTGCAGCTTCGGTCCGTGCTCGGAGCTCTGGCGAATGACCCCGCTCCACCCTGCCTCGTAGGCTTTGTCGAGATAGCTCTTCGCGGCGGCGCCATTGAGCTTGATCACCTGAATGCCGGCTGCGGCTTGCCGCTCGATGTCCTTCTTGTTCTCCTCGGTGAAGTGGGCGGCTGCCTCATCCTCCGCCCGGGCGCCCGCCTTGCGCAGGATGTCGCGCTGCTCCTCGCTCAGGCTGTCCCACCTGGACTTGTTCACGAGGATCGAGACTTCGGCGGAATAGAATCCGGGATCGACCCGGTACTTTGTCTTCTCCTGCCAGCCGAGGTCGAATATCCCGGTGATCGGCCAACCGTAGCCGTCCACTACGCCGCGCTCCAGCGCGGTGTAGACCTCGCCAGGCGCGGTTTGCACCACTGTCGCCCCCAAGGCCTGGAAGAAATCACGATAGACCGGGGTAATGCGCAGCTTCAGCCCGGTCAGATCGGCCTTGTCGATCGGCTTGTTCAGATAAAGGTGGAACGGATTGTTGTCGGTGTGGCGGGCAAGGAATATGGCGTTCATCCTCTCAGCATAGAGCTTGGCCATGTAATCGTAGCCACCGTTCTGGCGCAGCTCGGACATCGGCCGTTGCGTGAGCTTCCATGCATCCGCCTCGGGCATGACGTTCGTATAGAAGGCGCCGGTCGCGTTGGCGACATCGATGACGCCGCCCTTGAGCGCATTGCCGACTTCGAAGGGCGGCATGGCCTTGGGGCCGCCGATGTAATTGATCTGCACGACACCTTTACCCGCCTCGTTGACCCGCTCGACGAAAAGCTCGAACGGGCGGGAATAGGTGGTCTTCTCGGCAAATGCCGAAACGGCGCGCAGGGTGACCTGGCCCGCGGCGGCCGGGCAAGCGCACATCAACAAAGCGGCGATAACGACAGAGCAGCGGTACAGATGCATGAGCTCTCCCGGACTGGTTCATGATCGGGTCAGTGAGGGGCAATATGTTGCACAAGAGGCGCGAAATAGCAGCCTCTGCCGCGGGATATTTTCGACTGCCGAGCAATTCGCGTTGGCGGACTCCGGCATCGCATTCTCGGCGACGCGGTGGTAGGGATCGCGCAAGCAACCCCACAGGGAGAAGCACCATGAGGTTCGTGTACGGAGCCGCAATTGCACTGGCGGGAGCTGCTTTCGGAGCCTCTCCGTCCTGCGCCGATGCGTTGATGACGCATCGCATCCCGGCAGCGCTCGCGATGGAGGCGGCAAGCGAGACGGTCTCGGTGTGCGCAGGACAAGGCTATCGGGAGACGGCCGTCGTGCTCGATGCCGACGGTCAAACCATCGTCGCCATGCGCGGAGATGGGGCGGGCATCCACACGCTCGATAGCGCCCACGACAAGGCTTATACCAGCGTCTCCTTCAAGAACGATACAACTGCTCTGGCCGAGCGGGCCAAAGGCGAGGACTCGATCGCGCCCCTTTCCAAACTGCCGCACGTCATGTTCTTTGGCGGGGGGATTGTCATCAAGCTCGGCGACGAAACGATCGGCGCCATCGGCGCAAGCGGCGCACCGGGCGCCAAGCTCGATGACAACTGCGCACGGGCCGGCCTGGCCAAGATCCGCGATCGGCTGAAGTAGACGATGGCGGGCCTTCTCGGCGAAGACGCTGAACACTCTACCAGCTCGACCGATGCCGCGCGTCGGCCATCGAGCTTTATTTACCGAGCGTGCCTCACTCTGCATCGCACTAACCGCTGCCCCCTTGCGTTCAATCCGAAGCCGGGCGAAGATTTATCGGGGAGGGCATTCTGGAGGACATGATGCATAAGCTGTTTGTTGCGGTTGCAGCGTCAGCAGCCATCCTATTGGCCGGATCGTTGGCGTGGAAAGCGGAGGCCCAGACTTCCCGCCCGGCGGCAATTTTCGGATCCGGCACCGAGAATTTCAGCCCAGTCGAGAGAGGCACGGTCCAACCGGCCGCCTGCCGGGGGTGGGGGCGTCACTGCCCGCCCGGCCGGATCTGGGTCTGCCGCCCCCGGGGATGCTTCTGTCGCTGGTGCTGACGCGCGCCAATTCGGGAAGCTTGATTTCGTCTAGCGTAATCCGGGCTCAAGGCGGCTGCCTTGAGCCCGGAGCCACATTCTCCGTCGCCGGCTGGCATTGAACCGGGCGGCCATGCCGCCCAATTCTCCCTGCTCGCAGTAGTTCGCCGTTTGCGACCGAGTCGAGCTCGTCCAGGGCTGGGACAGGCACCCTGTTGCGCTGAGGCGGCAGAGACCCCGTGGCCGTGGACGTCCACGTGCGGCACGGACAAATCCCGCGCATCGCTTCGCCCTCTTGCGGTTCAAGCTCGAAGAGTGAGAGTAGCCTTTCGGTCGAGCCCCGCGAAAAGGGAGGGTGCGTTCGTGCGCACGGTGACAGGGGTTAGCGGCGTGCGGGACGAGCCGCTCGACCTGGAGGACATGCGGCGGCGCATCAAGGGCATCTTCATCGGCTTGATCGGCAACTTGGTCGAATGGTGCGACTTCTACGCAGCCTACTGCTCTACAAAGACGGTGCTGCGCTGCCCTTCATCCACCAGGGTGAACTCGGTGAATACCAGTTTCTCCGTCGGGCTCGCGTTCCAATGCGAGTGCACCGTTCCCGGCTTGACGAGCAGGAAGTCGCCGGGTTTCAACATGACCGGCTCCTTGCCGTCGTCCTGCACGGTCATGGTCCCTGCCAGGACGTAAAAGAACACCTGGCTGGTGTGATAGTGCTTGCGCCTGCGCGCGCCAGGCTCGTAGGTGACACGTGTCACGATAGCCAACTTTCCGGTCGTGCCGGGTACCGTGGTCCGCGAGAGCACCTGCGGTGTGATTCCCGGAACCTCGACCGACGGGCGGGGAAGCTCGGGAGTCGGCGCCCTCTCCTGAGCATGGGCGCCTCCCCAAAGAAACATGGCGACCGTGATCATCGCTGCGACCCGGCTCGCCACGACATGTTTCGACCGCATCAGCAACTCCAATCAGGTGACCCGCCCGTTTGTCGCGGCAGTACTGCACCGCATAGTACGCCCATACCGGCGTTAACCAAAGTGCAACTGAGTCCAAAACCGCAACGAAGCGGTAACCAATTCAGGACAACGCCTTAGTCGACGCTCGAGGAGCCATCACTTTCACATCGCGGCGCCCGCAAAATGTCGCAGCGCTTTGATCGGCTGGTGTGAGCAGCTCGACGGTTAGGGAGATCCCGGTGTTCATCGCGCCAAACAAGCGCGTGCTAGTGCCACCCAGAGCGTCATTGCATTGCGCGCTCCTTGTTGTAGCGGGCATGGGCGATCGATACGCGGCCGCTGTTCCCGGACGCGGCTCGGCTCATCCGCACCGCGACTGCGCCGGGGCTCCCAGCGTCGGACCGTTACGGGTTCGGAGAAGAATCATGCGCCACATACTTGCGGCGTTCGTCATCATCGCTTCCCTTGTCGCCCCCGCTCGGGCGGCGCTGCCGGACGGAGGCGAGTTCTCCTCCACGGATGCCGTCTCCCGCTGGATCGCGAACTATCGCACCCGGCCTGATCCGGCGCGGTTGCCTGCTGCCGTCCGGGCTCTCAGCGGGGCCGGCGTTTTCAAGGAGCCGGAAGGGGCGGGGATCTACCTCGGCTTCATTGCCGGGGTGCTCGGCGCCAATCCCGACAAGGCCGAGGAGCTCATCGGGAAAATGCTTTCCATCGCGCCGATGGACCACTGGATCATCGTGCGGGCGATCGCCTATTCCGGCTCCCCGGACTGGCAGCAATGGATGCGCAAGTTCGCCGACCGAATGCAGATGCGCAAGACGATGATCGAGCATTACCTCGATGGGCGCTCACCGACGCTCTATGACATCCCCTTGGAGCGGAAGGAGTCCACTGTATGGGACAAGGTCGTGGGCCATTTTCGGGGCGGACAAGCCTCCAAGGCCTCGGTCGTTACGCTGGATCGGAGCCCCGATCTGCTCGATACCCTGTGGGGTTGTTATTTCGCGACCGGCTCGCAGCGGCCGATCGAGCGAATCATAACGCTGTTGCCGTGGACCAACGAGCGGGACAGCGTCGACAAGCTGACGATGGGCAACATGGCGAAATATACGCTTGCCAGTAACGCGGCGCGGGATCCGGCACTGCTCGCGATCCTCAAACGCGACGTGAAGACCGCGCCCCGGCGCGTCGCTGCGGCGCTCAATGAAGTGATCGAGGCTGCGGACACGGTCGAAACCACGCGGCTGCGCAAGGATGCGCTTGCCGCGATCGATGAGCTCAAACGTAAAGGCCCGGGCTCCAAGCGCGACGTCTCGAGCTGGGGCCTGATCGGGCAGGGCGCCCTCGCTATCGGCTGCATTGCGGCGGCTGCCACGGGCCACATCGAGTTGGGCCTGCCCTGCATCATCGGCGGCGCAGCGTCCGGGGCCGCCATGAGCTATTGGAACGGCCAGCAGTAACGCTTCGCGTCGGCGTGGGCGCGCTGGAACGATCGACGCCTGCCGGCTTTGTCCTGCGTCGATCGTGCGAGCCGATCATGGCCGACCATCTCCTGCCGTATCCTCTCACCGAGAGGAGTGCATCTATGCATCGATATGCAGCGCATCTTCTCAGCGGAAGGTCCGTGGGCCACCCCGTGGATGCAGCGGGTCTTGCCGGTGGTCGTCGAGATCGCGACACGGCATCCGGAGCGCACCGTCTTTACGCGCTTCATCCCGCCGCAGCGCCCGCAGGACATGCCCGGGATGTGGCAAAGCTATTACCGCCGTTGGCAGGAGAGCACCCGCGAGCGCATCGACCCTGCTCTCCTGGAGCTGCTGCCTGATCTCGCGCGCTTCTGCCCGCCTGCCGTCGTCATCAATAAGGCCAGGTACTCGGGGTTTGCCGAGCCGTATCTACTGGCGCATTTGCATGAGCGCGCGGCCGACGGGCTTGTCGTCACCGGATCGGAGACCGACGTGTGCGTGCTCGCGACGGTGCTTGGGGCGGTCGACCTCGGCTACCGGGTGATCGTCGTCACCGACGCTGTATGCAGCTCCTCCGACGAGGGGCACGACGCGCTGCTGGAAGTGTACCATCGGCGGTACGCCGAGCAGATCGAGACGGCCAAGGCCGAGACTGTGTTGGGCCTATGGAGCTGAGAAAACCGGAAGGTCACGCCGCAATTGCCGCAACCGGCGTCCAAACCGCCTGTCCCGCAACAGTCCAAACCGCAGGTACGTCCCATGCGCCGGGGCGGGTTTGAAACCCGAATCGCGCAATGGCGCGGGAACAGCCGCGCTGACCGCACGTTACGGGTCGAAGGAGAGCATGGAGTGCAGGAATGACCAACCGAGACCCCGCCAGCGGTCCGGCAGAGCGCGGATGGAGCGCGGGTACGATTGCCGCGGTGACCATTGCGGCCATCGTGGTGTTGGCGGCGATCTCCTATGCGGTCAATAATTCATCAAGCTCGACCGCCGCCGGCCCGAGCGCGACCACCAGCGGCCAGGGCGCCGGAGCGAGGGCGGCGCCCGCCAGGTGAGTTGCCGTCAGCGATGCGAGAAGCGCGGTCTGCTCTCGCCCTCCGTAGGAGAGGGGCGGCGCAAGCTTGCTTTCCAGGCGGACTTGCACCACGCCCGATGCCTGGATCGCCGGATGCTGGTGGCGCAACGCGAAGGGCGGCGCACATCGCAATTGCAAACAGCGGAAAAATCAATGATCGTGAGCACCCGCCATTGAAACCGCGCAGCGACAATGCAGCCTCGCGATCGGCTTTCCTTTTCCCCTATTGCCAAGCGTCCGCCATTGCGCTTCCCAGATGGCATCCGGCTGGTGATCTGGCCGGTTCTTGCGCTAGAGGAATGGGACATCTCGCGTCCCATGGCGCGCATGGTCATCTCACCGCCGCAAGGTCAGCCCCAGCTTCCCGACATCCCCAACTGGAGCTGGCATGAATACGGGATGCGCGTCGGCTTCTGGCGGCTCAAGAGGATGCTCGGCGAGGTGGGAGCATCACCTACGGTGACCTTGAATGCGCGCGTGTGCGAGACCTACCCGGAAGTGGTCGCCGCCTGCATCGAGGAAGGTTGGGAGCTCAATGCCCACAGCTACGATCAGGTACCGATGCACAAGCTCGAGGATCAGCGCGCCGCGATCATGCGCTCCGTCGCGATCATCGCGAAATTCTGGGGCAAGCGGCCCCGTGGTTGGTTCGGCCCGGGGCTGACCCAGACGTTCGACACGCTCGATTACCTCGCTGAAGCCGGTATCGAATATATCGGAGACTGGGTGCTCGACGACGAGCCTGTGACTTTGAAAACCACGCACGCGCCGGTGGTCGCGCTGCCTTACAATTTCGAGCTGCACGACATCGTTATGATGGCACTGCAGCACCATCCGTCGGACATGATGTACCGGCGGACGATCGATCATTTCGAGTGCCTCTACCGCGAGTCCGAAGAGCGGGCCAAGGTGATGGCAATCGCCTGCCATCCCTATCTTTCCGGGGTGCCACATCGCATCGATCATGTGCGGCGCTCCTTCCAGGAGATTCTCAGCCGCAAGGGCGTCGTTGCCTGGGATGGAGCGCACATCCTCGACTGGTACCTTGCCCAGCAGCGGGAAATGGGGGCGCTGCGCTGAACACGCGGGCGCCATGCCTCGCGGCTACCTCGTTGTCGAATCCTTGACCAGGGTCGCGATGGCATCCTGCACGGTTACCATGAACTGCGCGGGGAAGATGATCGTCGAGTTCTTTTCGATCGAAATCTCCGCCATGGTCTGCAGCGTGCGCAACTGCAGCGCAACGGGGTGTTGCGTGATGATGTCGGCAGCCTCTCCCAGCTTGACCGCGGCCTGATACTCGCCTTCGGCGGCGACGATCTTGGCGCGCCGCTCGCGTTCCGCCTCCGCTTCCCGCGCCATGGCCCGCTGCATGTTCTCCGGCAGCACGATGTCCTTGATCTCCACCGCCGTCACTTGCGTGCCCCAGGGTTCCGTGTGGCGGTCGATCACCGTCTTGATCTGGTCGTTGATGGTTGCGGTATCGGAGAGGAGCTGATCCAGGCTGAAACGGCCCACGACATTGCGCACCGTGGTCTGGCTGATCTGGTTGATCGCGTTGTAGACGTTCTCGATGGCGATCACGGCTCTTTCGGGATCGGCGATATGATAATAGGCCACCGCCGCAATATCGATCGAGACATTGTCCTTGGTGATGATCCTTTGTGAAGGGATCAGCATAGTGACGGTGCGCAACGAGACTCGCACCATCTGCTGGAACGGAACGAAGACCAGAGTGAGGCCCGGCCCGCGTACACCGGTGAATTTACCCAGGAGGAATACGACGCCCCGCTCGTATTGCCGCAGCACGCGCACCGAGACGAGGAGGTAAAGAACGACGATAACGAGGATGATGAACCCGGCGTCCATTCCCCGTAACACCCGGCGCGCTACTGCTGCTTGCGCATGCAGAGGCCGACGATTCCGGCTGATCCGGCGCAGCGCACAGTTCCTCCCTGCACGACGGCCGGACCGCCGGCATTCTTGCAGATCGCAGAGACCAGGACTTCGTCGCCTTCGCATGTGAAGCTGTCAGCGTTGGAGTCGAAGACGCGCAGTGCGGCGCTGGCCGCGGGTGGGCCGGGCGATCCCGGCGGGCCAGGCGGTCCGGCCTCTCCTCGCGCTCCCTGGGGACCGGCAGGACCCTGCAGTCCCGCGTCACCTTGAGGTCCTGCGGGGCCGGGCGGCCCGGGGGGGCCTTGCGCTCCCGCAGGGCCCTGCTGCCCCGAAACGCCCTGGGGTCCCGCGGGCCCGACCGGCCCGGCAGGACCCGGCAATCTTCCGCACGCCGCAAGCACCAGGAGAGCGACGAGCAGGCTGACGAAACGCATGACACCCCCTTCTGACGTAACCGCACGTGTCTTGCTGGCAGTTGCCAGGAGAAAGAATTCCCGTAGGCTTTTTTAGGCCGTTCGTGAATGCGAGTGCAGGGTCCCGCAACCCTAGCCGGCAAGGCTCGCCGGTGGCAATAGAGTTACTGGCTCCGACGCGACGAGCTTGATCGCATGAGCGCACCAGAGGACTTATTGGCCGTTTCCGCTGTCGAGTTGCGACGGCGGATCGGCACAAAGGAGATCTCTCCGGTCGAGCTTTTGGAAGCCTCGATTGCGATGATCGAGAAGCTCAATCCCGCAGTCAATGCAATCGCCGCAACCGACTTTGAGCGTGCGCGCGAGCGGGCCCTGCTCGCCGAGGCAGACGCCCGCAGGGGCGAGCGACTGGGGCCCCTGCACGGCCTGCCAACCGGCATCAAGGATCTGCACGAGACCGCCGGACTGCTTACCACTTATGGCTCGCCGCTTTATCGCGGCTTCATTCCCCCGCAGGACGCAGCCATGGTTGCCCGCGTGCGCGCGGCGGGCGCAATCATCGTTGCGAAGACCAATGTGCCCGAGTTTGGTGCCGGTGCGAACACACGCAATGTCGTCTGGGGCGCGACCGGAAACCCGTTCGATCCGCGACTTAATGCCGGAGGCTCATCGGGGGGCTCTGCAGTGGCGCTGGCCTGCAACGTGCTCCCGGTATGCACCGGCTCGGATACGGGAGGATCGTTGCGCATCCCGGCTGCAATGTGTGGTGTGGTGGGGTTCCGCCCGTCGCCTGGCGTCGTTCCGATGGACGGTCGGGCGCTCGGCTGGAGCCCTCTTTCCGTATTGGGGCCGATGGGACGCAGCGTTGGCGACACGCGCCTGCTCTTCTCGGCGCAGGCGGGAATGGACGATCGCGAGCCGTTGGGGTTTCCGCTCGAGGCAAAATGCGTTGCGATGGCATCGCCGGTGGATCTTGGAGCATTACACGTCGCCTGGACCGAGGATTTCGGCCAGTGTTCGGTCGATCCTGAGGTCCGTGCGGTGTTCCGGCGGCGGATTGCCGCCCTGCGCCCGCTGTTCCACCGCTGCGAAGAGGTCGAATTCGACTTCGGTGAGGCCGATCGCTGCTTTGATGTGATCCGGGCCCAGGGCTTTGTGGGGCGTTATCAGGCGATTTATCAGAAAGACCCGAGCTCGCTTGGACCCAATGTGCGCGCCAACTACGAAATCGGCGCTCGCATGTCGCTTTCCGATATGGCCTGGGCGCACGCCGAGCAGACCAGGATTTTCAGACGGTTCCAGACCACCTTTCGCGACTATGATCTGGTGCTGTCGCCGACAACACCGGTCTCGCCGTTTCCGTGGACTCGGCTTTATTTGGACGAGCTCGAAGGCAAGAAGCTGTGCAATTATTATCACTGGCTTGCGCTGACCTATTTTATCACGCTCGCCACCAATCCGGCACTCGCGTTGCCGTGCGGCACCGATGAGCACGGAATGCCCTTTGGATTGCAGCTGATCGGCCGATTTCGCGGCGATTGCGCGCTGTTGGATGCTGCCGAAGCGATCGAGTGGGCCTGTGCTCGGATGCCGGGTCTCGGCCGGCCCCGTCCCGACATTGCCGAGCTCAAAACGGCGAATGTCGATCTGAGATCGATCGTGACGCATCCACCTGAGCTGCGCTAGGCAAACGAATGTCGTGCCCGGCTCAAAGCCGAAGGGCAGCAAGCCTTGCCGCAATTCTGCCGCCGCTCGGCCTTGCGGAGAGCGAAATCATCCGATGTGGTTGGTGGGGGCGATGTACGGATAGGGTGAGGGGCCCAGCAAATCAGACACTTTGCCGCGTCGATGCAGGTCGCATCGCGCACTCGGCGACTTGCCTGGTCGGGACGCATCCTTTATCTGGGAGAGGGCCGCTTTTTGGGGTAAGCCTTTGTAGCTTCGACATTATCCTGACCTCGGCCGCGCGGAGGAAAGAGACCTCATGGCCAATGTGGTCGTGGTTGGCTCGCAATGGGGCGACGAGGGTAAAGGCAAGATTGTCGACTGGCTCTCCGAGCAGGCCGACATCGTCGTTCGCTTTCAGGGCGGACACAATGCGGGACATACGCTGGTCGTCGGCGGGGTCACCTACAAACTATCACTGCTGCCTTCGGGAGTAGTGCGACGTGGAAAGCTCTCGGTGATCGGCAACGGTGTCGTAATTGACCCGCACGCTCTGCTCGAGGAAATCGACCGGCTGAAGGAACAGGGCATCGATGTCACCCCGGAGAGTCTGCGTGTTGCGGAGAATGCGACCTTGATCCTGCCCGTCCATCAGGAGCTCGATGCGTTGCGCGAATCCGGCGATGCGACGACGCGCGTGGGTACGACGCGTCGCGGAATTGGGCCGGCTTATGAGGACAAGGTGGGCAGGCGCGCGATCAGGGTCATGGACTTGGCGGACCTGCCCGCACTGGGACGCAAGATCGACCGGCTCCTCGCCCATCACAACCCGTTGCGCAAGGGCATGGGGCTTGCGCCGGTGGACTGCGAAGCAGTGCGCAGCCATTTGGAGAGTGTTGGGCCACGCGTGTTGCCTTACATGGATTCGGTATGGTCGTTGTTGGATAGAAAGCGACGTGAAGGTAAGCGCATTCTGTTCGAAGGAGCACAAGGGGCGCTGCTCGACGTTGATCATGGAACCTATCCCTTTGTCACCTCGTCGAACACGGTAGCTGCACAGGCAGCGACCGGCTCAGGGCTGGGACCATCGGCCATCGATTATGTGCTCGGCATCTGCAAGGCCTACACGACGAGGGTAGGTGAGGGGCCATTTCCGACCGAGCAGCGAAACGACGTGGGCCGTCTGATCGGCGAACGGGGACGTGAATTCGGTACGGTCACTGGACGGCCCCGCCGCTGCGGCTGGTTTGATGCGGTTCTCGTGCGCCAGACCGTTCGCAGCAGTGGAATCGACGGATTGGCCTTGACCAAGCTCGACGTTCTGGACGGCTTGACGGAGCTGGAGATTTGCGTGGGGTATCAGCTCAATGGCCGGCAGATCGATTATCTTCCCGCCGGAGAGCGTGCGCAGGCTGAGGTCGAGCCGATCTATGAATCATTCGAAGGCTGGCAGGCGAAAACGGCAGGGGCGCGCTCCTGGGCGGAACTCCCGGCACAGGCCATCAAGTACGTGCGTCACATCGAGGAATTGGTCGGCTGCCCGGTCGCGCTGCTGTCAACCAGCCCCGAGCGCGAGGATACCATCCTGATGCACAACCCGTTTGAGAATTAAGGTGACGCACTGTTCCACTTTCTGAGGGAATGAGCTCAACTTCAATGGCCGACTACTATCCCCTGATTGCCCGTGCCGTCGCCGGCCTCGAGAAGAACAACGGCGAGAACCGCCGGGCCCTCTACGAGCGTGCGCGCGGGGCTTTGCTGGCACAGTTGCGCAGCGTCACGCCTGCGTTGAACGAGTCCGACATCACCCGCGAACGGCTTGCGCTCGAGGAGTCGATCCGCAAGGTGGAGGCTGAGGCTGCTCGCAAATTCACAGAGAGCGCGCGCCAGCCGCCGCCGAGAATTCGGCCGATCGAGCCTCGCAGCCCGGAGGAAGCACCTGAAGCTCGTGAGGCGCCGCGCCGCCACGTTGCTCCTCCGGCAGAGCCCTTGCAGGAAAGCCGCCTTGACGCAGCGCGGCGCGCGCGTGCGCCACTGCCGCCAGTTCGTCCGGTGGCATCTTCGCCGCCGCTGCCGAGGGGCGCGGCCGCGTCGAAGCGGCAGCCCGATCTTGATCTACCCGATCATCCGCTGCCCTCTGAAAAACCTGCACTGGCGGCCCCTGTTCCGCTGCGCCGCCCTGCCGCGGAACGCTCGCCCATTCCTCGCCCCGCGAAAGAACCTCGGACCGTCGTCCCCCGGATCGACGACATGCCGGAGGCGCTCCCACGATTGGAGAATCAGCCGCGCGAGAGCTATCCGCCGCCTCCGCCAATTGCCGAGCTCGACCGTGCGCCGCGGTTCCGGGGCCGCCAGGACGAGCGCTTTCAAGACCGTGCGGAAGAGCGGGTGCTAGAGCGCAATCTGGAGCGGCCGCAGGATCGTGCGCCAGCGCCGGACCGTGCCCCCGTCCTCCGGAGCGAGTTGCGGATGCCGCAGCCCGAAGCGCCGGCCAAGGACGGATTCGAGCGGGAGCGCGACTCCTACTCATACAATGATTTTTCCGAGCCGATGCTGGAATCGTCATTTGTGCTGGACGATGCCCATCCGATCCCAGAAGCCCCCCGGCACGTTCCGGCTCCTCCGGAAGAGGAGGAGCCTCGATTCGGCCGAATAACCGCGAGCGCGCGGGAATGGCTGGCATGGCGTCCCAGTCGTGAGTTGCTCAGAGGCATATCGGCGAGCGCAGCGGCCCTGGCGGTTTTGGGCGTCCTGGCGTGGCAGTGGCCGAATATGGTCCAGCTCTATCGTGGAATGCGCGCGCCGCCGGCCGAGATCGCGCGTGAGACGCCCACTCCCGCGACACACTCAAAAATTACCGATCGCATCGAGCCCGGTACGCAGACCGCTGCCACCCCTTCCGCGGGAGCGCAGGCAGGTGCCGCAGTCGCGCAGAAGGTGGTGCTCTACGAGGAGGATCCATCCGATCCGAACGGCAAACGTTTTGTCGGCTCGGCCATCTGGCGGACGGAAACCGTGACCCCGGGTCCCGGACAGCCTCCGGAATTAGCCATCCGGGCGGACGTTGAAGTGCCGGAGCGCAAGCTCGCCATGACCTGGTCGCTGCGCCGCAATACCGACAAGTCCCTGCCGGCGAGCCATACGGTGGAGATCATATTCAAGCTGCCGGCGGAGTTTCCTGCCGGCGGCATCTCCAACGTTCCCGGCATTCTGATGAAACAGGCCGAACAGACGCGAGGCACCCCGCTTGCGGGACTTGCAGTGAAAGTAACGAGCGGATTTTTCCTGATCGGGCTTTCCAGTGTCGACGCCGACAGGGAGCGTAATCTGCAGTTGCTCAAGGACCGCGCCTGGTTCGACATCCCGGTGGTCTACAGCAACAATCGCAGGGCTATTCTGGCAATGGAAAAAGGCACGCCGGGCGAGCGTGTCTTCGCGGAAGCTTTCAAGGTCTGGAAGCAGTAACGCCTGCACAAAACAGAGGGGGGTTGCTCCCAGCCGTTTGTAGCGGCGAGGCAAGCCTCGCCCCTACACGAGCCCTGCGGCGGCACAGCGCGAGCGCGATCCTCAGCGTGAGTTGAGCACCCCGGCCAGTGCCCGCGCCCGGCTGAAGCCGCGCCACAGCAAGGGCGATTGCTTGATGCCGCGTTTGATGCGCCGGAACGTGGTGAGCATTGCAACGAACAGCCAACCCCGCAGCGTGACTGCGGTGAGGTGGTCGTGCAGCATCAGCTCCCTATCCGACCAATCCCGTTTGTAGGGTTCGTCCCCGACGGTGAAATCGAATTCGTGAATTCCCTGCCGAATGGCATGGCCCATGAGCTCGTTTAGCTGCGCCCGGCCCGGCCCGAAGCGCGAGAGTGTCCCAGGCGTGTAGCTGGACAAAATCAGATAATAGCAGCCGCGATGCTTGAGGCCGATGCTCGTCGCGGCCATCTCGTTGCCGACATCGAGTCGGCTGACATGGACGATATTGCTCATGGCGGGATCTTTGGCGACGGCCAGGAAGAACTCCCGCTGCCCCGGGCGTGCAAATGCGTCATCGACGCCCATCCGGGCAAACGCATCGGATTTTTGCTGGAACAAGGTGGTCAGGGTACGCTCGATCTCCTGCGTACTCTCAACGTTGCGAAAGCGCACCTCGCCGTGCTCGGCGAGCTGCCGCAGCTGGCGCCGCTCGCGCTTGCGGGTCGCCGCAGAGCGCTTGCCGGCATAGAACGTCTCCCAGTCCCGACCGAGGCTGGCGAGATAGGCGCCGCTTGGATGCGCGCGCAGGCGAAAGTCCATGAAAGGGTTGCGCTGCTCTCCGATGGATTCCGGCATCTTCGCCAAATCGATCACGTCGAAATGAAAGAGTGCATCACGGCGCAGAAGCTCGATCACGTCGTGCCATGCCGAACGGAAGTGATGCGTGCTCGTCCATGCGGGGAAATGCCGCGCCAGCACCGGTCCATTGTAGTCGCAGAGCTGCGAGCCAAGCCACCGGAGCCGCCGGACTGGACCGGTCGTATAGACCGCGAGCGGGAGGATGAAGAGAATGTTGCCTTCGGGCTCCGATCCGATCACGATTGCGGGTACAGTTCCGCGCGCGCGGCCGATATGGCGCTGCCAATTCACCAGCCAATCGAAACTCTGAAAAACTGTGAGGTCCGCTCGCTCCTCGAAACTCCGCCATTCCGTGTCCAGCGTTTCGATCGCATCATAAGCGCGTAACGCAATCCCGGACCGCGCTGCAGCAGCCGTTAACTGCCCCCGCGGTCTCGGTAGCGACGGCGATAGGGTCGGTGGGTCTTTTCGTCCTTGCCGCGCCGGCATGATTTGCCCGGTCCTTAGCGCAACATCGTTAACGCTGCAGGCGTCCAGATCTGGACAAGTGAGATTCGGCTTAAGGATGTTGGCTGCGGGCATCGATGTTTCTGCGTTTGATTTCGGCCGCATGGTTGCAACGATTCCTAAAGAAATCGTGCTCAGCCGCGGGCCTTCAGTGTTCCTTAAGCCCTTGGCGGCATTGATGCGGACGGGGAAAAGAGAGGCGTCCATGCGCCACGTGGATATTGCTATTGTCGGGGGAGGACTCGCCGGATCGACAGCGGCCGTCATGCTCGGCCGTGCCGGAATCGACACCGTTCTCGTCGACGGCCACAGGACCTATCCGAAGGATTTTCGTTGCGAGAAGCTCGACGCGTCGCAAATCGATCTCCTGCGCAAAACCGGGCTGCTGGATGCGGTGGCACGCGTGGCGACGCCCGATCTGGAGGTGTGGATCGCCCGCTTCGGACGCGTGGTCGAAAGAAAGCCGAGCGTCCAGCTCGATATTCTCTATGAGGATTTGGTCAACACCATCCGCGCCGAGATCCCGCAAAGCGTCAATTTCATTCAGGGCAAGGCCGCCGGCATCACGACAGGGCCCGAGCGCCAGCGCATTACGCTATCGACCGGAGAGGAAATCTCGACCCGGCTCATCGTGCTTGCAAACGGCCTGAATATCGGATTGCGGCACAATGCCGGGATCGAGCGCCAGGTGATCAGCCCGACTCATTCCATCAGCATCGGTTTTGATCTCGAGCCGGTTGGCCGATCGAGCTACGACTTTCGCGCGATGACCTACTACACCGAGGCAACCCACACGCGCGCGGCCTATGTGACCTTGTTCCCCATCGGTCCTGTGATGCGCGCCAATCTGTTTGTCTATCGCGACATGGAGGACCCCTGGCTGCGTGAGATGCGCCACGACGGGAGCCGCGCCTTGTTTGCACTGATGCCACGGCTGCGGGCATTGACGGGAGAGGTCAACGTTCGCGATGTGAAGATCCGTCCAGTCGATCTCTATGTGAGCAAAGGCCACCGGCAAGCCGGGATCGTGCTGGTCGGCGATGCCTTCGGCACCTCGTGTCCGGCTGCCGGGACGGGCTGCAACAAGGTCTTTACCGACGTGGAGCGGTTATGCCACGTGCATATTCCCCGCTGGCTTGCCACCCCGGGAATGGCAAAGGGAAAGATCGCGCAATTCTACGAGGACGAGGCCAAGGTCGCGTGCGACACGTTCGCAGCAGAGAAGGCCTATTATCTGCGCTCGCTGTCGGTGGAGACTGCGCATGCCTGGCAAGCGCGACGCTGGCTCAAATTCCTGGGTCATGCCGGCAAGGGCGGGCTGCGGGCCCTCGGCGAGAGACTCGCAATGCCGGGCATGGATCGCGCAGGCCCGCCAGTGCGCAGCAGCGCGGGCTGACGTATGCGTGCGGTAACCCTGAGCAAGCAAATCGATTGCGTCTTTTCGGATTGTTGCGCAGAGTAGCCAAGCGTTTTCCCCGGTAGCTCAGCGGAAGAGCAGACGGTTGTTTCCCGTCCGGTCGGTGGTTCGAATCCACTCCCGGGGAGCCAATAAAGGCGCAACAGCGAACAGCTCTACATCGATCGCATGCGGCGCGTGGCGGAGGACGGGGTCTGCTGCGCCGGCGAGAGCACGAAGGTGACCCACGCGTTCCAACCGTCCGGCCGATTGGCATTGTCGAACTCTTTGTAGCCTTTCAGATTGAGATAGCCTTGCGTCGTGCTGCTGATGGGAATGATGAAGCCGACCTGCGGTCCCACTCCGACCACGCGCGAGCGGAAGCAGCCGACCCGATCGCCAGACCCGCTGTCGCAACCGACCTCGTCGTAAACGTAGCCGACGACGCCCACCTGAAACTGCTTGGTCAGGAACTGCGACGCCCCCCAGTCGAAATGCAGATCGACGCCGTTCTGATACTGGGTCTGCTGGTTGCTCATGTTGTAAGTAAAGCCGAGGACTCCGGATAATTCGTGGCCGGTCTTCTGGTTGAAATAGGTGTACCCGAAGCCGGCATCTACGGTGCCATGGCCGATCCCGATATTGGACAAGCGGCTCGGGTCGTACGCTCCAACCGGCACGTCCCCGGTAACGTACACCATGTAATTGTTGACGCCCGCGTTCCAGCGCAGCGCAAATTGCGGCAGCAGGTCTCCGAAGCCCCACAGCGCGTCGCTGATGCTGTCCGAGCGGGAAAACGGAATCGAGCCTATCGGAGCTCCCCCGACCGAGGCCGATACCGTGCCGGAAAGCTGTGCGGCCAAGGAGGTGCTCATGCGTCCGTAGAGACCCAGGAGACTGAAGGACGCCTGACCGCCGAGGATCGGGGTCGGAGACACATAGCTCAACACCGCAAGCCCGAGATCACCCTGCGCGTTCACGTTCGCATTTAGGCCGGCCGACAACATCACGTTTATGGGAATGCTGCCCAGCGTCCTCTCTCGCGCAATTGCGACATCGCCGGCAGCCGACACCGACGTATGGTAATAGATGCTGGTCAGCGACCAGCCGGGTTGCTGCGGCACTGCGGCGAGGCTTCCGAAGAAGCCGGGGATCCAGAAGCTCACGCCGCCCTCGTCCGCACCTGCAATTGCCGGTGCGCTGATGAGCGCAGCGATCGCCAGGAGGAATCGGTTGAGACTTGAACGATACATGTGATGCCTCCCGCCAATATCGACCAGCCGACATCGCGATGATGGCTGGCGCGGGGCAGGAAGCGGCGAACACAGAATGGGGCCGCAATTATCGCTTGCTGTGGCGCGACGACCACGGACGTTGGTGAGCCAATCCCATCGTGCTGGTCCACGTAGGTACCAACCTACCTCCCTTCACATGTCTGTCATGTGGTTGGTCTCCGTCCTTGGCAAAGATGACCTCCCTGGCGCAAACTGGCGTCTCCCTGCATCGGTATGGAAGGTAAGGAAATGCGCATGAAAGTGATGATGTGGGTCGGACTGCTGGCAGTGCTCGGTGCGCTCGACGAGGCAAGCACACCGGCGCTCGCACAGCAGCAGCAACGACCGCCGAACATACTGGTCATCATGGGAGACGACGTCGGCTGGTTCAACGTCGGGGCCTATCACCGGGGCATGATGTCCGGGAAAACGCCGAATCTCGACCAGCTTGCCAGCCAGGGCATGATGTTCACGGACTATTATGCCGAGGCGAGCTGCACGGCCGGCCGCGCAAACTTCATCACCGGTGAGCTGCCGCTGCGTACCGGGCTGACCACCGTCGGGCAGGCCGGCGCCGACGTCGGAATTCCGGACGAAGCGGTGACCGTGGCCACAGTTCTCAAATCGCTTGGCTACGAGACCGCGCAGTTCGGCAAGAACCATCTGGGCGATCTCAACAAATATTTACCGACATTGCACGGATTCGACGAGTATTTTGGTTATCTGTACCACCTCGATGCGATGTCGGATCCGTACTGGTTCGACTACCCGCAGGACTGGATCGACAAATACGGTCCGCGCAACCTCGTGCACTCGTATGCAACCGACACCGACGATGCAACGGTGATGCCGCGCTGGGGGAAGGTAGGCAAGCAGCGGATCATCGACGAAGGCCCGCTTGCGCCGTTCCCGAACATGGCGGGTCGACAGCAGTGGCAGGCAGGCCGCCCGGCGAAATACAACATGGAGACCTTCGACGAAGTGCTCGTAGAGCACAGCAACGGTTTCATGGATAAGGCCAAGCGGGACGGCAAGCCGTTCTTCATCTGGCACAACACCACGCGGATGCACGTCTTCACGTACATCTCGCCGAAGTACCAGGCGATGATGAACTATCAGACGAACTACGGACTGGAGGAGGCCGGCATGGCGCAGCTCGATGACAGCGTCGGCGCCTTGCTCAAGCACCTGCAGGACATCGGCGAAGCGGATAATACAATCGTAATCTTCACCACGGACAACGGTGCGGAAGTCTTCACCTGGCCGGACGGCGGAATGACGCCGTTCAGGGCTACGAAGGGCACCGTGTTCGAGGGTGGCTTCCGGGTGCCGTGCATCATCCGCTGGCCGGGCAAGGTCAGGCCTGGCAGGGTCGAGAACGGGATTTTCTCAGGCCTCGACTGGCTGCCGACGCTTGCCGCCGCCGCGGGCAACCCCAACATCACCGACCAGCTGTTGAAAGGGGTGCCACTTGGCGGGCGGACCTACAAGAACCATCTCGACGGCTACAATCAGATGGACCTGGTGCTCGGAAACGGCCCATCCAAGCGGCACGAGCTGTTCTATTTCGGGGGACCCACACTCGGGGCTCTTCGAATTGATGACTTCAAGTTCCAGTTCTATCAGCAGCCCTACGGCTGGCCCGGAGAGAAGACGACCACGGACATGCCCGGCATCGTAAACTTGCGTCAGGACCCGTTCGAGCGAACCCCCTCGATACGAGGGGAAAATCTCAACCACATGGGTGGTGGCTACATGAACGACTTCTATGCCCGCGAGTTTTGGCGGTTCGTGCTCGTGCAGCAGGAAGTCGCGAAACTGGCGCAGACGGCGATCGAGTATCCGCCGATGCAGGCGCCGGCTTCGTTCAACCTCGAGGCGGTAAAACGGCAGATCGACGAGACGATGAAGAGCCACGAAGGGCAATGACAACCGGAAGCCCCTCGAGGAGGGCCTTGTCTGGAAGCCAGGGGTCAGGCCCCCTGACTTCCGCCGCCGACCAACGAAGGAAGTGAGGCTGCTGCGCTACGGGATCTGGCACGAACGCGAGCTTTGATGCCGGCCGAGGGTCGATACGGCATTCGCAGCGCTCGAATCAAAGTCGTCCACACGCGCTGCTGATCGGCGGAGATCCGTTTTTTCGCCGGCAGGAGAGTCGTCGCCGCGCTGCTCACCGGCGCCCAAACAGGCGCTCGATGTCGACAAGCTTGAGCTCCACGTAGGTTGGGCGCCCGTGGTTGCATTGACCGGAATTGGCCGTCGCTTCCATTTCACGCAACAGCGCGTTCATTTCTTCCGGCTTGAGCCGGCGTCCGGCGCGCACGGAGCCGTGGCAGGCCATGGTCGCCGCGACGTGCATGAGGCGACGCTCCATCGGCAGCGCATCGTCCCATTCCTCCATGTGCTCGGCCAGGTCGCGCAGGAGCGAGTGCGCGTCGATCTTTCCGAGCAGCGATGGCGTCTCGCGCACCGCAACCGCGCCGGGGCCGAACGGTTCGATCGCAAGCCCGTAACGCAGGAGCTCGGGCGCGCGTGCGAGCAGCCGATCGACGGAAACCTCGTCGAGCTCCACGATTTCCGGAATGAGCAGGATCTGCCGCGCCACGCCGGTCCGCACCAGCGCCGCCTTGAGCCGCTCATAGACGATCCGCTCATGGGCGGCGTGCTGGTCGACAATAACGAGCCCGTCACGGGTCTGGGTCACGATATAGGTTTCATGCACCTGTGCCCGAGCGGCACCAAGCGGGCGC
This sequence comes from Xanthobacteraceae bacterium, assembly GCA_036557665.1. Lineage (GTDB taxonomy): Bacteria > Pseudomonadota > Alphaproteobacteria > Rhizobiales > Xanthobacteraceae > VAZQ01. The sequence continues at coordinate 38,343 of DATBHG010000051.1, forward strand.
TCCATGACGTCCGCGATGCGCTCGATTGGCTCGCTGCGCAAGTCGGCGGCGGGAGCGCCCGCGTCGAACGCGGTCTGTGCAGGCTCCGCCGACCCGACGGGGGGAGCGCTCTGGCCTTGACCTGATGGGGGTTGGCGCTCCAGCGGCCGCGCGGGCGAGCGCCGCCAGTCCCAGCCGCTGCGCGGCATTATGGTGCCGGACCGCAGCGCGGCGAGCGCGGCAGTGCCCCCGGTCGTCGTCGCGCGCCTGCCTTCGCGCTGCAGCGCGTCCTGCAGCGCACGAAACAGGAAACTGCGCACGAGGCTCGGGTCGCGAAAGCGCACCTCGGCCTTGGCCGGATGTACGTTTACGTCCACCTCGCGCGGATCGACGCTGATGAAGAGCGCGACGACGGGATGTCGGTCGCGCGGGAGGTAATCGGCGTACGCGGCGCGGACGACCCCAATGAGCAGCTTGTCGCGTACGGGGCGTCCGTTCACGAACAGATACTGCCCGAGTGAGTTGGCGCGGCTGTGGGTAGGCAGCGCGGCGAAACCCGCTACCGCAAGCTTCTCGCTCCCGCCGCCGACCTCGACCGCGTTGGTGCGAAATTCAGGCCCCAGGATGTCGGCAAGCCGCGCGAGGCGGCCGGCCGGCCCGGGCAACCGGGCGGACCAGGTGACCGGTGCGCGTTCCTCGCCTGCAAGGGTAACGGCAACATCCGGCCGGCTCATGGCGAGGCGGCGGACGACTTCGCGAATGGCCTCGCCCTCGCTGCGGTCGCTGCGGAGGAATTTGAGGCGGGCCGGCGTGGCGAAAAAGAGATCGCGCACCTCGAGCTTGGTGCCTTGCCCCAGCGCAGCAGGTTTGAGCTCTGATTTTTTTCCACCGTCGACGCCGATCGTCCAGGCATGCGGCTCGTCCGCGTGGCGGGTTGCGATGGAAAGCCGTGCCACCGCACCGATCGAGGGCAATGCCTCGCCGCGAAAGCCCAAGGTGCGAATGTCCAGGAGATCGTCCTCGGGGAGCTTGGATGTGGCGTGGCGCTCCACCGCAAGTGCAAGATCGGCGGCCGTCATGCCGCTTCCGTCATCCGTAACCTGAATGAGCCGGCGCCCCCCTCCGTCGGTGAGCACATCGATGCGTGTGGCGCCTGCGTCGAGCGCATTCTCGACGAGCTCTTTGACCACGCTCGCAGGCCGCTCCACCACCTCGCCCGCGGCGATGCGGTTGACGACGTTTTCCGAGAGTTGGCGAACGGACATGGGCGAGATCGGATTGCCTGGGCAGTATAGCGGACCTTGGCGATTCGCAGGGGCCCGCCTCGGCGGCCAAGGTACAGGGCAGATCGCGCGCTCGCGCCGTAACCCGCCCTTGTACTCCTTTTAATCCATGTCGTTTTAATCCATGTCGGGTTTCGTCTGCCGCAGGCCCTTGATGGAGCCGCGGTGCTTCTTGGATTGCAGTCGGCGCTCGCGTACCCCGGCAGGCGGCCGCGTAGCTCGGCGAAGCCGAGGGGCAACCGCTGCGCGCTGGATCAGCGCAATCAGGCGTTCGATCGCATCCTGGCGGTTGCGTTCCTGCGTGCGGTGGCGCTGTGCGGTGAGCACGAGCACGCCATTGCCCGTCATTCGCCGCCCGGCCAGCCGTTCCAGCCGCGCGCGCACGTCCTCAGGAAGGCTCGCGGAGCGACGCACATCGAAGCGCAGCTGCACCGCCGTTGCGAGCTTGTTGACATTCTGGCCGCCCGGGCCCGATGCGCGAATGAACCGTTCTTGCACCTCGCGCTCGTCGATGCTGATCCTGTCGGTGATTCGAATCATGCTCGACGAAGGTGAGCCACTGTTTCACGATGGGCAAGCTCACGGCTTGTCGAAAACCATCACCTTGGAAATGAAAGCTCTGGTATTGGGGCGTGGAGCGAGCCCGCAGGCCTTGGCAAGCGCGACAAAGTCCTCGCGCAAATAGCTCGTGTAATAGGGCTCGTGAAAATTCTGCGGGAAGCGTTCCAGCATTACGTCGTATTCCGGTCGATCGCCCGTCTGCAGCGAATCCACCACGACAAGGCGGCCGCCGCGCTTGAGCACGCGCGCGACCTCACGAACGATCACCCGCCGCACCTTGGGGGGCAGCTCATGGAACATGAAGATGCTGGTGACGGCGTCCTGGCTCTCGCTCGCGAGGGGGATCGATTCCGCGTTCGCGACCAGGAAATGCATCCAGCCCCAGCGCCGCAAATGCTGTTTCGCCTCGGCGATGTAGGCCTCCGACATGTCGAGCCCGACTGCCGGAAGGCGGGGCCACGCCTGCTTGACGAAATCAAGGAAGCGTCCGGTGCCGCAGCCGACGTCGAGAACCTGCAGGCGGCGCTGATCGCGGCCGGCGAAGAGCTCGTGCAGCGGCGGCAGCGCCTGCCGCCGGATCGCGTTGGCGGTGCCCTTGAACAGCACCTCGACCTGGGTGTCATAGCGCCGGGCGGAGTCCCGGGTCATCCAGCCGCCGGTCTGAAAATGAAAATTCTGCAGGTAGTAATCCGGCCGCCTGCCGCGCAGGCCGGAACTGCGTATCTCGCGATACCCGCGCCTCTCGCGCCTGCGTTGGATCGCCGGCAGGTCGGTAAAAAACAGACGCGAACGGTTGAGCAGGGTGCGCCATGAGCCGTCGTGATCGGCCGGCAACGGGTAGATGCCGGCTTCGACGTTGGCGAGGTCCTGGCGAAAGAGCTGCGCCATCTCCGCATAAAGTCGCGTACTCGCGGGGGAAGTCGTCTGTGAGGGCGTTGGTCTCCGGCTTCTGCGCGATAGACCCTCCGAGAGCCTCCGCATGATGGTCCCATGGCCAAGGTACCAGGCGACGCGCGTCAGCTGAGCGGCGCCGTAGGCAAACCGGGTCGCGAGGATGGAAACGGGATCCGCCATCGGTCACGCGCTTCCCATGTCAGACCAGCACAAGCCTGCGCGATGCAAATAGTCGCAGACGCGCATTGTTCAAGCGACAGTAGTGGAGATCCGCGTTCCATCCGGCCGCCGATCGGCAAGAGAGTGTCCATTCCCGAGGGCGAGCCATTTTGCCTCGCCCTCCCGCGGCGCATGGAAGGGCCCCCGTCCCCTAAGACTTCGGCTTCGGCAGGAACTTGTTGGTAAAGACCTTGTCGAGATCCACCGGCTCCTTGAGCAGGTCGACGTCGGTCAGCGCCTTCTGCAGCGCCTCCCAGCCGGCACGATCGGAATGGCCGATCCCGTTCTTCTGCACATCGGGACTGGCAAGCAGGGTCAGCACCGCCGGGAGCTTGAGCTTGTTATATTTGTTGTCGAGCGTAGGCTGTGCCTTGACCGTGAGCGCAAAAGCCTCGTCGGGATGCGCCTTGGCATACTCCCAGCCGCGCACGAAGGCACGGGTGAAGCGCGCGACCAGGTCCGGCTTCTTTTGGATCGTATCCGCGTTGACGATCAGGCTCGAGCTGTACATGGGGAGACCCACGTCGCGGAACAGGATCCAATCCATGTCGATGCCTTCGGCGATGGGGCGAATGCCATCATTGAAGAAGAACGCAACGCCTGCATCGATACGCCCTGCAATGATCAATTGCGCAATTGCAAGGTCGGCGGGGACTTGGGTGATCTTGCTGGTATCGATGTGGTTTATTTTCGCGACGGCCTGCCATTGTCGCTCGACTGCGCTCTTGAGCTGCAACCCGAGCCGCTTGCCGTAGAGGTCGGTCAGCTTCTTGATGCCGGTGCTCTTGGGGAAGACGATCGCGGTTGGGCTGCTCTGCAGGATCACCGCGGTCGTGACGACCGGCAGCGCGCGCGAATAGGCGAGCATGGCCTGGTCGGCGGTGGCATAGCCGAACTCGACGTCGCCGGTGCCGACGAGCTTGACCGTGACGCTCGATCCCTCGCCCGGCAGGATGCGGACGTCCAGGTTTTCATCCTTGAAGAACCCCTTCTCCTGGGCGACCCAGATGCCGGAATGCTCGGTGCCGAATACCCAATCGAGCCGCAGCGCCACCTTGTCTTGCGCCTTTGCCGGCCTTGGGAGCCCTGCGATCGCCGTACCTACGGCCGCCGCACTGACAAGAAACCTTCTTCTGTTCATCTGAGCCTTGTTCCCTCTGGCCTGCTCACGCAACGGCAGCGGCCTGCTGCTCCGCCGCAGGCTGCGAACGCACCCCGCGCGCTGCCAGGATCTTGGCGCGCCAATGCGCGCCCGCGGTCGTAGGCGCATAGCGCGGCGGGTTGCCGGGGGCGGTGCAGCTCTCCAAGCATCGCACCTCGACGTCGTAGTTCGGTACCTGGAAGAAGGCGATCGACATGCGCGTCGTATCTGCTCGCACCGCTTCCGGCGGGTTGACCACGCGATGCACGGTGGAGACCCAGCGGTCGTTGGTCCAGCGCATCAGCATGTCGCCGATGTTGACGACGAAGCCGTTTGGGATATTCGGCACGTCGATCCAGCTGCCGCCCCGGCGCACCACCTGGAGTCCGCCCGGCGCGTCCTCGGTGCGCAGAATGGTGAACCCGCCGTAATCGGAATGCGCGCCCGCCCGGATTTGTCCGGGCAGCGGCGGGGCCGGCTGTGCCGGATAGAAGTTGAGCCGCATGGTGCTGACGTGGCGGTCGATTTTGTCGGTGAAGAAGTCCTCGGGGAGATCGAGCGCCAGCGCGAACATGCGCGCAAGGCGTCCGGCCAGGCCCTCCATCGCCTGCCAGTAGGCGGTGACCGCCGGACGGAAGCCGGCAGGGCGCCGCGGCCAGAGATTGGGATGAAAATGGATGGGCCCATACCCCGCGGTCCAGTGGGGCCCGCCGCCCGGATCGAGCGGACCGATGGCAAAGCTTTCCTGCAGGTCAGGCGGCACGTCGCTTGCGAGCGTGTTGCCCAGGCTCTGATCGGAAAGACTGTTGTAGCCGCGGCTCACTCCAGGCGCCGGGCGACCGACCGCCATCTTCTCCTCCCGCGGCAGCGCGAAGAAAGCGCGGCCTTCGCGATAGATGGACGCAATCAACGCGTCATCGACCCCGTGCCCCACGATGCCGAAGAAGCCGACCTTCTCGCAGGCGTGCGCGATCGCCTCCACGACGCCGCGCTTGGCGCTGCCTCCGGCGGCGTATGGAGCGATGTCAATTACCGGAATATCGGCATCGCTAGCTGCTGCGCGCTCCCGGTCGGGCACGAAGTCATCGCTCGACATGGTGACCTCTTCATTTCTGCTTCATTTCTGCGCGTCGGACGCAAATCTGCGAACGCGGCCGTGTTGCGGGGATTTCCTGCTTCTCGTATTGTGCGGGAAAATCCCTGATGTGACAAGCAAACGCGTTGTCCTTTCGCCATCGCACGACATCATTCGATGACCGCGCAGCATAGGGTCGGGTTTCAAGCCCGCCGTTGTAAACGGCGCTCGATCCGCAGGGGCGAGGCATTGCCTCGCCCTGTTGCCAGATGCTGCGGATTGCCAGGCGGCGCAATGTGTCGTCCCCACGAAGCCCATGGGCATCGCATGTAGGGGCCGGTTTCAAACCCGCCCCTGCCACCGTCGGGTCAGCCGGTGAGCACGCTTCCTGCGATCGACATTCAAGACATCTCCGTGCGCTTTCGCACCCCCGAGGGGCCGCCCTTGCTCGCGTTGGAGCGCATCAGCGCCCACATCGAGCCCCGCTCGTTCCTCACCGTGGTGGGACCCTCCGGTTGTGGCAAGACGACGCTTCTCAAGGTGCTTTCCGGCGTTTTGCCGCCGAGCGCCGGCGAAGTGTGCTTCGATGGGCGGCCGCTGAGAGAGGCGGCGATGACCGGGCACATCGGCTACGTGTTCCAGCGGCCTATGCTGCTCCCCTGGCGCACCGCGCTGGCCAACGTCATGCTCACCATGGAGGTCACGCGCAAGGAGATGAGCCAGCAGGAGCGGCAAGCCGAGGCGCGCCGCTGGCTGGAGATCGTGGGCCTGCGCGGGTTCGAGGAACGCCGTCCGCACGAGCTCTCCGGCGGGATGCAACAGCGTGTATCCATTGCCCGCGCCCTGGTGTTCCAACCACAAATCCTGCTGATGGATGAGCCGTTCGCCGCACTCGACGAGATCACCCGCGAGGCCATGCAGGGGGAGCTGCTGCGATTGTGGTCTCGGATCGACACCACGGTAATTTTTATCACCCACAGCATTCCCGAAGCCGTGCTGCTGTCGGAGCGCGTCCTGGTACTTTCGGCGCGGCCGGGGCGCATCATAGAGACGATTGAAGTGCCGTTTCCCCGACCGCGCACCGAGGCCATTCGCGGGCTGCCGCGCTTTGCCGAGCTCACGGAGCAAATTCGCCGGCACTTGCGGGCAGGTCGCGCCGACATTGAGAGCCAGGAGCGATGCTGAAGCGCCGGGCGTCGTTGCTCGCAGGCCAGATCCTGGTGTTCGCCGCGTTTTTCGGTATCTGGGAGCTGGCAGTGCGGCTCCTGCACACGCGGCCGGTGATCCTGCCCGCACCGTCGGTGATATTCGCGAAGATCTGGGAGCAGCGCGAGCTGCTCCTGCTCAACACCTGGCCGACCTGCGTAGCGATCACCCTTGGTTTCGTCGCTGCGGTGCTCTCGGGGTTCATCCTTGCCGTGGGCATTTCCTATTCCCGTGCCGTTCGCGAGCTGACCTACCCTTTTCTGGTGACGGCACAGGTGCTGCCGAAGGTGGCGTTCGCGCCGTTGTTTCTCATCTGGTTCGGGTTTGGGCTCACGCCGAAGGTCGTGATCGCGGCCTTGATTGCGTTCTTCCCGATCGTCATCAACACCGCCAAGGGGCTGAGCTCGGTCGAGCCGGAGCTGCTGCAATACATGGACTCGCTCGGCGCGAGCGGCCGGGAGAAATTCCTCAAGATCAGCCTGCCCTGGGCGCTTCCCTACATCTTCGCCGCTTTCAAGATCTCCATTACCCTGGCGATCGTGGGAGCGGTGGTCGGCGAGTTCGTCGCTGCGGGCGAGGGATTGGGCTACGTGATCAATTCCGCCAATATCGCGCTCGACACCGAGCTCATGTTCGCAGGCATTCTCGTTCTCAGCCTGCTCGGGATCCTGATGTTCCTGGCGGTCGCGATGGTCGAGCGTTTCGCAACCGGCGAGTGGCAGCAGGGCGAGGACGGCCTGCAGGCCACGATGTGACGTGTGGTTGCCTCGCTTAATTCAACCGCGCTTCGCCATTTGCGACAGGATGGAGCGCAGCACGACGGCTTGATTGTGCTCCTCGTCTTTCGCGCCGTAGACGAGGGTGAGCGGGCGCCTGCCTGCCGATCTCAACAGTTCCCGGAGCCGATCGCGTTCGCCTGAAAGCTCCTCGCGATAGCGCTTCTGAAAGTCTTTCCAGCGCCGCGGGTCGTGCCCGAACCACTGGCGCAGCCTGGTGCTGGGAGCGAGGCTCTTTGCCCATTCGTCGATCGAAAGCGCATTCTTCGTACGCCCGCGCGGCCAGACGCGATCGACAAGGACGCGGTAGCCGTCCTGTGGCGCCGGGTCCTCGTAGGCACGTTTGATCAGAATCTTCATGGCACAACATCGCTTGGCGTCGGGGTCAACCTGAAAGCGGCGCGAGCCGGATCGCCGCTCAGCTCGCGCGCGACCGGAAAGTGTGGACTTAGTCGTGCGCGCGATTGCTGTGCGTACCACGCCGCATGGCGGAGCGGCAGGCCGGGCTGACGTATCGCTCCCTCTGGATCATGCAGGATGTGATGCAATCCACGTCCGGGATGCAATGGCCGCAGAGGCGCTGGGCATCGCCCTCGCAGGCCGCCCTTTGCTCCGGGGTACCCTGGGCAGCGGCAGGCACGGACAGGAATGCGACGGCCCATAAGCCGATGCACGCAACAACAGCCGGAATCACTCTTTGCATGCGACTTTTGTAGAATCTGCGAGTTAACAAAATACCACCCGGCGCGCGGCCTGCGCTGCCGCCTGACCGAGCCCTTTTGCGCCAGTCTCTAATGTATGAGCAGGGCATCGACGTGCCCTTGGCCGCGTCGCGGCGCCATTTTGTACAGCGTGAATACGCGGTCGAGCTCGGCCAGGCAGTCCGGATCGAGGTCGGCCTTTGGCCGCATCTCGGGTTGCCAGTGCCCGTGGGTATCCTTTCCGCGCAGCAACATCGCACTGGCGCCTGGAAAGTTGGTCTCCCTCACATCCGGAGCGACATAATGGATCGATAATCCGATCCGGCGGTGATTCATGGAATTGGGGTGAGACGCGTGAAGAGTATCCTCCTTGTGGAACGAGAACTGACCAGCTTTGAGGGGCACATGCACGGCACGGCTCTCGTCGACCCCTTTGACAGTCTGCCCACGCGAGAGCAGGTTGTCTTTTTCAATGAGCTCGTCATGGCCGTACACCCCTCGGCCCTGGGATCCAGGCAGGAAGCGCATGCAGCCCGATGCGATAGAGGCTTCGGTGATGGCGATCCACGCGGTCAGCGTGCTCGGCGGCTCGAGACCGTAGTAGGTCGAATCCTGGTGCCAGGAGACAAATGTCTTGTCGCCGGGCTCCTTCTGAAAGAAGCTCGAGCCCCAGCACAGGATATTCGGACCGATGAGGTCCTCGACAGCATCGAGCAACTTGGGGTGGGACACGAGATCGCAAAGGAACGGAAATGGCAGGTGTGCCTTGATGCGAAATCGTGACATCATCTTTATGCCAAGTCCGGCCTCGATCTCCTCGATGTGGCGGCCCACCTCGGCAGCCTGCTCGGCCGACAGCAGATCAAGCGGGCCTAGAAATCCATTTGCGTTGTAAGCTTCGACTTGCTCGGCACTCAGTCTCTTCGGCATGGCGCTATCCCGTCGCATCATCTTGGTGGCTTGAAGTTGGTCTCCGTTGCGCTGATCCATCTGGCGAGTGAACCCGTCCACAATTGGCGCACTAACATGAGCGGCATCGACCAGCAAGACCCTGCAACTCCTACGGGCCGGCACCCAGCGGGTATGCTTGCGTGTACGAGCTCCCTGGCAATCCAGCGGGCGAACGACGAGCCGCGTCCGCGGACATCCAGGGTCGTTGGCGGGATCAAGGCGACGGCATACGGCGAATAGGATTTGTCGGAGTGTGTGCTCCAGGAACCCAAAGGACGAGCGAAACGCCATGAAACAGTTGCTCCTTCATCCCGCTCTCGTGGCAGGTGTGCTGCTGAGCTTGGCTTCCGGCTCGATCAAAGCGCAGCAGACAGAATCCGTGAAGTTTGTGCTGGACTGGAAATTTCAGGGAGATCATGCGCCTTGGGGCCTCGCTATCGACCGCGGATACTTTCAGCGAGAAGGGCTCACGGTCGTCATGGATCAAGGATCCGGCTCCGGTGACGCGATCAGCAAGGTCGCGAGCGGCACGTATGACGTTGGCTTCGCTGATATCAATCTTTTGGTGAAATTCGATGCGGATTACCCGCAGACCCCGATAATTGCGTTCCTGATCTTGTTCGAGCAATCGCTCAATTCAATCACCACTCTCAGGAGTCATCACATAAATCAGCCGAAGGACCTCGAAGGCAAGACCATCGCCGGCGCTTTGGGCGATTCCGCACGGATGATGTTCCCCATTTTTGCGCGCATTACCGGAACTGATCAGAATAAGATCGTTTGGCAGTCGATCAGTCCTCAGTTGAGGGCAGGTCTGCTGCTCACCAATCAACTCGATGCGATCACCGGGTTCACCTCCGGCACCATCTTCGACCTCATTGGAGCAGGTGCCAACCGGGACGACATTACCTACTTGCGCTACAGCGATTATGGGTTGGATCTCTACGGCAACGCGCTGATCACCTCGGCGGCGTACGCCCAAAGACATCCCGACGCGCTCAGGAAATTCGTCAAGGCCACGATTTCCGGGCTGCGCGACGCGAGCGCAGATCCGGTGACCGGCGTCGCTTCGCTCAAGAGCCGCGACAGTCTGGTCAATGCCCCGCTGGAGGTTGACCGGTTCCGCCTGATGCTTGACCAAACGATGCTGACGAAGGAAGTGCGCCAGAAAGGGTTCGGCACCGTGGAACCCGGGCGACTGGCGAAGGGCTTCGCCTACGTGGCCGAGGCCTTCGGGGTGCACAATCCGCCCAGGCCCGATGAAATTTATAGCGGCGCTTATCTGCCTCCACCTCAGGACCGCGCCGTGAATCGGTGAGGCGAGCTCCTATCGATGAAAATATATTGTTTTGTAGCGAGGGATGGTGGGAGCGACAGTCGCAGGCGCATGTCTGCATTGTCATTTGCCGCGCCTGGACGAAAGGACTTGAGTCACGCTGCGCGCGGGTTCAGCCGTTTCCTCGCGTCTGGAATGAGCTTTTCCACATTTGCGCCCTCGAGAACCGAGCGGGCTTCCGCCCCAAGGGCGCGCACAGCGTTGACGTAGGCAAGAACCTCGTTATCGTCCTCGACCGCCTGGGGATAGTCGGTCGCGAACACGAGTTGCGATGTTGGCACCTCGTCGAGGCCGGTGCGGACCCAGTGCGTCCCCTGCCCGGCGGCATCATCGAGGCTCGACCATCCGCAGCAATCATAGAACAGCCTGTGCTGCAGATAATGGTCAAAGGGCGCTCCCGGCTTGCGGCCATGACGCGGTATAGCCGCAGTGCCGTTTCGCTCGCGATCCTGGAGCCCGCGGATACGCGGCAGATACCGGCCGATGCCGCCGGCGAAATGAGAGATTTGAATCTTCAGCGTGGGAAGCTCGTCGAGAAGGCCGCTGTTGATCATCCGCACAGCCGCAACCATCAGGGAAAATTCCCAACCCAGCATTCGCCCGAGGTCGTCCATATACATCTGTGGCCAAGCAATGACCCGCGGCAAAGGATGGATAAAGACATAGAGCCCGAGATCAGCACACGCTTTCCAGAACGGACGTAGCGCCTCGGCATCGAGCGCCTGTCCCTGAAGCTCGGACGCTATGGCCACCCCGGGAAAGCCATGCTCAATGGCGCAGCGCTTCAGCTCCGCTACGGCCGCTGGAGGATCGAGCGCGGGCACATGCGCAAGCCCGATGAATCGGCCGGGATAATCGCACTCGGCTTGCCGCATCCGATCATTGATCAGACGGCAGGTGGCGAGGCTCGGCTGGTCGAAGCCTCCGCCGCAGGACAGAACCGCGGCATCGATCCCGGCATGGTCCATCATTCTCACGTGGGCGGGAAGGTCGGCGAGCAGCGGATTAAATTTGTAGTTGGGATTCCCGTGCTCATCGAGGCGAAGGACGCCGACCCCGCCAGCCTCCATCAATTCGGGCGGCGTGTAGTGATGCTGGAAATCAACAATCATGACTTGTTCCGCGTCGGGGCAATGAAATCAGCAAGTCATCGCCGGAGGTCTGTACCGGCGATGACGACTGTCGACGAAGGGGCTGGGAATCATCCGCGTTATTGCGTCGCGAGCCCCAGCTGCTGGATGACCGGCTTCCACAATCGGCGCTCGCTCTCGATGAACTCGGACAGCCGCTCGGGCGACATCGTGCGCGTCGAGATGCTCAAAGCCGCCAATTTTTGCCTGACCTCGGCCCGGGCGAGGACCGCATTCAAATCTTCGCTGACCTTCCTGACAATTGCAGCCGGAGTGCCGGGGGGCGCAACCAGAACGAACCAGCCGGTCGCGACAAGACCGGGGACGGTCTCCGCCACCGTCGGAATGTCAGGATGCGAGGCCACGCGCTCGGGAGAGGCAATCGCCAGCAGCTTCAGCTGCCCTTCGGTGATCGGCCCGGCGAGACCATCAAGAATGGTCGGCACTCTGCCGCTGATCACGTCAGCCATGGCCTGCGCGCTGCCTGGATAGAAAACGTATGTCAGATCGACGCCTGAGCGGTTGCGCAGCAGCTGCGCGGCCAAATGCGGGATGGTACCGCGGGTAATAGCCAGGTTGAGGCCGCCTGCCTGCTTTTTCGAATAGGCGATCATCTCCGCCAAGGAATTCACCGCCAGCGCGGGAGCGACCGCAATCGCCATCGGCACTTCGCCGACGAAGCCGATCGGCACGAAGTCATTCACATTGAAGGTAAGATCGGGCTGAAGCTGAGGGAGGACGGTAAACGTGGACGCGATTGCCATATAGAGCGTGTGTCCGTCCGGCGCAGCCGAATGCGCAGCGCGGGCTGCGAGAGCGCCGCCGGCGCCGGGTTGATTGATCAGGACCGTCTGCTGTCCCCAGATTTTTCCGAGCTCATCGACGACGATTCGCATAGCGGGATCAGTGCCACTGCCTGCCCCCAACTGCGTGATGAACCTCACAGGGCCGGCCGGATAGATTGTCGGTCCGCCCGCGGGCGATCCGGCATGTGCCGTCGTTGCAAGCAGGCAAAGAAAACCTATCCGGAGCCATTCGCGATGTGCCGTCATGGTGATGTCCTGTCGCGATCATCCTGCGATAAGCCGATAGCCGATCGGCGGATAAGCAAATAATTCTTTCTTTTGATCTCGACATAACGTTATATCTATGAGCTGGCAATTCGCCTCTTTGCGGAGCCGCGCCATGAAGTGGGACGATCGTATCGGTCGCCGGGTGAAGCTTCACGACCTGCACATTCTAATGACAGTGGCGGAATTGGGCAGCATGGGAAAGGCGGCCGAACGTCTTGCGGTTTCGCAACCTTCGGTATCGAAGTCGATTTCCGATCTGGAATATGCGGTTGGTGTGCGTCTGCTGGATCGCACCTCGCGCGGCGTGGAGACCACGGCCTACGGTCGTGCGCTGCTGGGACGCGGCATGGGCGCCTTCGATGAGCTCAGGCAAGGCATCAAGGACATCGAATCCCTGACCGATCCCACGGTTGGTGAGGTGCGGGTCGGCTGTCCAGAGGCCATTTCCGCGGGGTTGCTTTCAGCGGTTATTGACCGCTTCTCTCGGCAATATCCACGCGCGATCGTCAGCGTGACCCCCGCTGACAATATGTCATTGGAGTTTGGACAATTGCGTGATCGTCGCGTCGACTTCCTGCTTGGTCGAATACCGAAGCCATTCACTGATCACGACCTAGAGGCAGAGGTATTGTACGAAGACCGGCTATTTATCGTGTCAGGTCGAAATAGCCGTTGGGCTCGTGGTCGTAAATTCAAGCTTGCCGAGCTGGTGGACGAGCCGTGGGTGTTGACGCCAAGCATGCACAGCACGCTTCTGGGAGAAGCATTCCAAGCGAGCGGCTTGGCCATTCCAAGGGTCAGCGTGAGAGTCTACTCCACGCACCAAAGCATCAACTTGATCGCCACGGATCGCTTCATTTCTGCGCTGTCCGGTTCCGTGCTGCGTTTTGGCGCCAACCGATCTCCGATCAAGGTGTTGCCGATCGAATTCCCGATTCGGCCATGGTCCGTGGGGGTCGTCACGCTGAAAAGGAGGACGGCAAGCCCCGTAGTGCAGAGCTTCATCCGCTGTGTTCGCGACGTAGCGAGACCCTTGGCAGGCCGCAGTTGACGGGCAATCGCTTCGCCGACGATCGACCGACTTGACGTATTATGTGATAACTCACATAACCGTGCGGCATGGCACAGCACGCTGAGGAGCCGAGGCCCCTCGTCTGGCGCGGGTCCTCCAAGAGCGCCTTCATGCGTTTTCCCGCAGCCGCCCAGCGCGAGATGGGCTATGCGCTGTTTCTGACCCAAATGGGCGAGCGCCATCCGACAATGGCGAAGACGCTGAAAGGCTTCAGCGGAGGGACGGTGATCGAGGTCAGGGAAAGCTATGAGGGCAGCGCCTATCGCGTGATCTACACCGTGCGTTATGCGGATGCGGTCTACGTGCTGCACGCGTTCCAGAAGAAATCGAAGAAAGGAATCGCAACGCCGAAGGCTGAACTGGACCTAGTGGAAGGACGGTTAAAGGATTTGATCAGGGAAAAGGAGAGATGGTGATGGCCAAAACACCCGCAGCCAAAGATCCCAGCCGGAATGTATGGCTGCAACTCGGTTTTCCCGATGCTGAAGAGCATTATCTCAAAGCGGAGCTTGTCTTCCGGTTGGGCAAAGCAATCAAGTCTTCGGGCCTGACCCAACGCGTCGCGGCACGGCGCATCGGAACCACCCAACCTGAGTTGTCGAAAATTCTGGGAGGAAAGTTCACCGAGGTTTCACTTGAGCGCCTGATGCGGTTCTTGACTGCGCTGGGTTACCATATCGAGATCAAGATAGGCGCTGGCAAGGCAAGCAAAGCCGGGGAAGTGACCATCAGGGATGCGCGCCGTAAGGCGGCATGAACCCGCGAGCCGCGATCACGCTGGCTCGGGCCATGTCGTGCGCGGAAACGACCGGCTATTACCAAGGCGAGGACGCATAGGAACAGGTGCCGGCGCGATGGCGACGGTTACGTGCTTTCGGTTGTTCAGGAGCACGGCATCGTCCGCTGTTTACCGCTGAATTCCTGCTGAATCCAGGTGACCTCAGAGAGGCCGGAATTAGAGTCTTCAAAAAAGAACTTAGCTCTCAGAATGATAATGGTGGGCGCGACAGGGATCGAACCTGTGACCCCTACCATGTCAAGGCAATTCAGCATCGCAGAAATACCCATAAAATCAATAAAAACCGCGATTCCGAGTAACGAACTGACCACGAACACCACCGGAACAGATGGGCATTTGCTGCTGAATCGCTGCTGAATCTTTGCGTGTTTGTTTTCGCTCCGTTCGCCCACTAAGGGCTGCCATAGGTAGCGCACCTGCTGACCGCTTCTCGAGGCGGGCTGAGCGCGTGCTTCATATTTATCGATGACGGCAGGGCCGGCTGCGCGACGGAGGACCAAGCATCATGACAGGACAACGCTTCAAGGTCGGCATCGTCGGGTTGCAGCCGGGCAGGAGCTGGGCAGCGCGAGCCCATGTTCCTGCACTGCGTGCGCTTTCCGAGAGCTTCGAGATCGTCGGCGTCGCGAACACCAGCTTGGCCAGCGCCGAGAAGGCGGCTGCTGCGACCGGGCTGCCGCAGGCCTTCGCCGACGTCGCTGAGCTGATCGCGGCGCCGGAGATCGACATCGTCACTGTCACGGTGAAGGTGCCCCATCACCTGGAGATCGTGAAGGCGGCCATCGGAGCGGGCAAGCACGTCTACTGCGAGTGGCCGCTTGGTAACGGGCTGGCCGAGGCCGAGGAACTCGCCGCGCTTGCTCGGGCCAAGGGAGTCTTGGGCGTGGTCGGAACCCAGGCGCGCGTCGCCCCGGAAATTGAATATCTGAGACATCTGATCGCCGACGGCTTCGTTGGCGAGGTACTTTCGACCACCCTGGTCGCGCGGGGCGGCGGCTGGGGCGGCTCCATCCCCGAGAAGAGGACCAGCGCATATCTGCTGGATCGCGCCAATGGCGCCACCATGCTGACGATCCCGGTGGGGCATACCTTGGCGGCGCTTATGGACGTGCTCGGCGAGATTGCGGAGGTCTCGGCGGTCCTGGCCACACGACGGACCTCGGCGGTCGTCGCTGATACCGGGGAGACCCTGCCCGTATCCGCCCCTGACCAGGTGCTGGTCAGCGGAGCCCTCGCCAGTGGCGCGCCCCTCTCCATCCACTACCGCGGCGGCACGGCGCGGGAGAACGGCGAGGGCCTCTTCTGGGAGATAAACGGCGCAGAGGGTGACATCCAGGTCTCGGCTCCCTCCAGGGGGCATGCGCAGTTGGTACCGCTCTCGCTTAAGGGCGCGCAGGACGGGGAAAAGGTGTTCCGGCCGTTGGAGGTTCCCAGCTCGTACCGTTCCGGCTGGCCGGAGGACGTCGTCCCGGGAAACGTGGCCCGCCTCTACGCCAGGATGGCCCGGGACCTGCGGGACGGCACCCGTACTGCGCCGAGCTTCGAAGACGCGGTCGCGCTGCATTGGGTCATCGCGGCGATCGAGAAAGCAGCCGCAAGCGGAAGCCGCACTGTGCTAACCCGATCCAGGGTATGAGGATCGCTAATCAGCCGAACGATCTATAGTTGGGTCTCGTTCGGGACGAGGGGGGTCGCAGGTTGGGCGATGCCAGACCTCGCGCCAAGCCTCTGAGCTACCGAGCTGCATCGCGGTTGCGTAGGCGGATGCTCCCAGATGGAAGAGTGCTAGCTGGGTTCCGCCTGTCGTGCGACCACAGCGTTTGCTTCCCGGATAGCGCGGCCTTCGTCGCCGGTACGTTCCAGGCATTCGTTGGCAACTTTCGCCCAGAGCTCTTTCAGCGCCCAGGTTGCCGCCTTGTGCGTGTGCCTTTCCGCGTCATTCGGAGTCCACGGCATTTCAGCCTCCCGCAATTGGCTGGCACTTCAGTGCGCTGGAATGCCCGCCGTGTGATGATATCGTATCGAATTAGCGGGGGATCAGTCAGCGACCTATCCCATCCGAAACAGACAGAAACCGGCCGGGTACTAACGCCGTCGCAAGCATGACCTCGTTGATGTTGCGATGCTCCTGCCATTGCTCATCCGGGTGCTGTGCGTGCGTCAGCCAGAAAGTGACGATCTCGCCATGCAGCCGTTTATGCCGGAGAAGCAGCTGGATGCTATTCGCCAACTCAGACAGCACACCACTGTCCTTTGCGACTAGCTCAGCAATGATCGGCAGCGCGCGCAAGCCTATAGCCAAGCCGAGCTCGCGAAAGGCCAAACGATGCGCCGCGGGCCGGTTGAAGTAACGACTAGCAAGAAGCATCGAAAAACCTTCGCGGCAGCTATCCAATATCTCCTGCAAAAGACGAAGGTCGCGACCCCGTCTGCGGCTGAGCTGGCTCAGTCGGCAAGCATCGAAGAGCAGCCCGCCGAGCCCGAGCGGATCCTCAGTCGTCCAGCTAGCGTGCTGACACAGTGCGAATAAGGTTTCGATCGCGGGATCGAGAGCGATGGTCAAACGCGAGGACGTGCTCGCAATCGCATGCTGTGCTTCCTCAAATGTGATGAACCCATCCAAGGCGTCGTGCATCCCGGTAGCGAGGACAAGAGACCGCGAAAGATCGGTGCTCATCTTCCAATAGACGCCCGTAACCTCGCCGGACCGCGATCTTCGAGCGAAACCCTTGAACGCCGCCTCCGCAAGCTCAACGGCCCAGCGCGCATAGACCTCCTCACCTGTGGTGAACGCGGCTTCGCAGAGCGCATGTATCCACTTGGTCAAATAATGGAAATACTGACCATCGCGATCCCACTCTAGGCGCTCATTGAGAGGCTCGTGTGGATTGCGCTCTTTGTGCGGTTTTCCAATGCGTAATCCTCCCGATGTGGGATGGGAACCCCCGCTCTGCTCGTCGAGGCCGCTGATCCAGCCCGCCCGCACGTCATCGGCACGAAAGCGGCCCAGTATCCGATGCACTGCATCGATCAGCTCCGTCGCATTGTGGCGATATTTCTGCTCTCCCGTCCGATCGAACAGTTCGAGGAAGTTGCAGACAGCAAACGCATCGGTCCACAGGTAGCGCGCCTGCTCTTCGGCCGGCGGAGAGAGGCCAGTCCGCGCGGCGAATTGCATCATCAATTGTGCTGCTATGCCCGCTGCGTCGCATGGGACCATTTGGACAAGCCTACACCGGTTGATCGCGACCGGCTGATCGCGTGCAATATTCGGCGTGCGGAGATCTCATTCAGTTGGCCGCGATTACTTGGGCCAGAGGTTGGGGAGTTGCATCTTCGGTAGTAGAGCATCGTTCAAGACGGTCTGCTTTGAAACACCAGAAAGTATTGCCTAGGCAAAAATTGATGCGTTGCCACCAGCGAGTATCCTGCAGCGATGAGTTCTTCGGTTACTTTTTCAGGTGAAATGCGGTGTTCGGGCGGTGGCCCTACCGGCGAGTCCGCCCTGAAATCCACGATTGCGAGCCGTCCGTTTAGACGCAACGATGCTCTCAATTTGGCAAAGTATGCAACGCGGTTGTCGATGTGATGATAGGTGTCCACAACCAGCACGAGGTCCACGGGCTCAGGAAGATTGGGACTTTCTGCACTCGCCAGCACGGGTGCAAGCACGTGCAGATGTTCGTGATGCGCACGTTCGCCAAGGTAACGCAGCATGTCCGGTTCAATGTCAGCGGCGAACAGCTTCCCTTCCGGAATACGCTTAGCGATCCGCACGCTGAAATATCCGGTGCCGGCACCGAGATCGGCGACACGTGCGGTTCGCTCAAGGTGCAGTACGTCCAGAACCTCGTCCGGCTTCTGCCAAGCATCACGGGCAGGGTCATCGAACTCTTTGGCCCAGACCTCAGCGTTACCAAAGGAGTGCCGATAGCCGCGGTCTGAGTGACCGCTCATGTCTGATTGCGCGAGCGATCGACCGATTGCTGCGCCTCCCAGTACGAGCAAGAGGGCAACGAGTATCGACGCTCTCGCGCTGGGCATTGGGCACCCTCACCGTCTAAAAAATGAAACGCAGATATACATGAGGGGCAGCCGCACCGTTCGCGACCTCAGGTCGCGTGTTCCGGCGTCTTCCCGACCCCTGGCCATGATGCTATTCCGCCGCCACTGAATGTTCTGCACACTGACGTGAAGCCTCAGCACTGTTGGCAGCACGGGCTTCGAACTGATTGAAGGCTTCCAGTGCGTGGCTGGCGTACATCACCGATGGACCCGCGCCCATGTAGATCGCCATGCCGAGCGTTTCAGCTATCTCTTCTCGGGTGGCCCCTTGCTCCACAGCCGCCTTCACATGAAAGCCGATGCAATCGTCGCATCTGACTGCAACCGCAATCGCGAGCGCGATGAGCTCCTTTGTCTTGCCGTCCAGTGCTTTCGAAGCGAGCGCCGTTTGCGCAAGGGTCGCAAATCCCTTCATAACCTCAGGGACACTGCCTCGCAGATTCCGCAGCTGCGCTGCAAGCTCCTTGGTTACATCCGGCCAATTCTCCGTGACTCCTGACATGAGGCAACGCCTTCCTTTTTGTGGGGACCGATGAATCCGTTAAAGGTTCGCTGCGCTACCCTTGGATTGTCCCGGGTCGGTATCATTGACCTGGATCAACCCGAAGATTTTTGAAAATCGCCCAAGAGCCGTCTGGAGGCACATGGTCAGTTGGACGTGCTTGGTGACCAAGCAAGCCGACCCGGAAGACCAATCGGCACCGTGCCTCAAGTGGTAGCTATCTCCTCTTCAGTCTCACCGGTACCGGCACCTTACGCCTTGCTCTGAATGCGTAGAAGTCACCCCAGACGCCAGCGACAAGCAGCACGACTACGGCCACTGTTTGCATCACAACGATTTCCATTGGCATGAGTTTTTCCTAATTGGCTCGGCAACCGCATACGATCCGTAGGCTCGGTCCAGCTCTGCGAAAATTCAGATGATGTACTTAAGGGATTTTCCATAGGAGCGGCCAGCGCTTGGCGCGAGCTCCCTTATGAAATGCAACTCAATCGTTGGCGCCTGATCAGGATTGATCAATCGATCGGCCTCTTGATCTGGATCAAGCAATCCACGGGCATTCTTCAGTACCTGCAACAATGCCCCGCTCAGGAGATCCGTTTGAGTCAGGAAGCTGATACTAAGCAGCAGGAAGCGCCGAACTGGACTATCGAGCCACCCAGCACGGCCGCGAAGCTGCCTGCGATCGTCCCCGACCGCAGTAGCCATAGGCTGCCGGTCCCGATGTCTCGACCACACCGAAGAGGATGGGTGCGAGTCGCGTTGGGTCTAGCGATCATTCTGGTGGGCGCTGCCGGGGGCGCTTATTGGTGGAACCAACATCAGGCGCAACTGCCAGCGGGTGTCTTCTGGGGCAACGGCCGGCTGGAAGCGGACGAGATCGATATCGATACCAAGTATGCGGGCCGCATTGCGCAAGTGCTCGCGGACGAAGGCGACATGGTCAGAGCTGGCCAGGTCGTCGCACGGATGGACACGCGTGACCTCGAAGCGTCGCTCAAGAAGTCAGAAGCGCAGGTTCGCCAGGCACAGAAGGCGATCGACGAAGCCAAGGCTAATGTGGCTCAGCAGACCAGTCTGATGCTCCTGGCCAAACAGCAAATGGATCGCGCCGTCTACCTTGTGCAGAAGGGTGCGCAGACCAAAGAAGTGCTGGACCAGCGGCAGCAGGTTTTGGACGGAGCGGATGCCGCCCTGAAAGCTGCAGAAGCCAGAGTGATTGAAGCCGAGCATGCTCTGCAAGCGGCCACTCACGACGTCGAGCTCTACAGTGTCCAGATTGCCGACAACACCTTGGTTGCGCCGACTGATGGTCGCATCCAATACCGATTGGCTCGAGTGGGAGAGGTTCTTCCCGCAGGCGGGAAGGTCTTCGCCATGCTCGATATCTCGTATGTGTACATGGATGTTTACCTGCCGACCGAAGCAGCAGGAAAAGCGAGATTCGGCGCCGACAGCCGAATTGTGCTCGACGCCTATCCACAGATTGCGATTCCTGCAAAAGTCTCCTTCATCGCCACGCAAGCGCAGTTCACGCCCAAGACCGTCGAGACCAAGACCGAGCGGGACAAGTTGATGTTCCGCATCAGAGTGCGGATCGATCCGGAGCGGCTGCGGGCACGTGGCGATGCGGTGCGAAGTGGCCTGCCGGGCATCGCTTACGTGCGCACCGATCCGGCGGTTGACTGGCCCGCGTGGCTGCAACGGATTACACCGCAATGATCGGGTGCGGCCACTTGGTCGCGCAGCTTGAAGGCGTGACGCAGCGTTACGCTGGTGCTGTTGCCCTTGACGCGGTAACCCTCAAGCTTCCGGCAGACTGCATGATCGGACTGATTGGCCCCGACGGAGTGGGGAAATCGTCGCTGCTGAGCATCGTTGCAGGAGCACGGCAGATCCAATCGGGGAAAGTCTTTGTTCTCGATGGCGACATGGGGGATGCAGCGCACCGCGCGGCCGTCTGTCCGCGGATCGCCTATATGCCGCAAGGGCTGGGCCGGAATCTTTATCCCGATCTCAGCGTCCGCGAGAACGTCGAATTCTTCGGCCGTCTGTTCGGGCAGACGCGCTCCGAACGCGAATGGCGCATTTTCGAGCTTCTGAACAGCACAGGCCTTGCGCCTTTCGCTGATCGGCCGGCAAAAAAGCTTTCCGGCGGCATGCGGCAGAAGCTCGGACTCTGCTGTTCGCTCATCCACGATCCTGAACTGTTGATCCTTGATGAGCCCACCACCGGCGTGGACCCACTCTCGCGCCGGCAGTTCTGGGAGCTGATCGAGCGCATGCGCTTGCGTCGCAGAGGCATGAGCATACTCGTCGCGACCGCGTATATGGAAGAAGCCGAGCGCTTCGATTCGCTTGTTGCCATGAATGCCGGAACGGTTCTGGCCACGGGCTCGCCGAGCGATCTCAAGAGGCGCACGGGCTCGATGACGGTGGAGGACGCGTTCGTCGCGCTGCTCCCGGAAGAGGTGCGCGCTGATCATCAGCCGTTGCACATACCGCCACGCGTTCAAATCGCGCCTGAACCAGTCATTACCGCGCACAACCTGACCCGCCGGTTCGGCGATTTCACTGCGGTCGACCAAGTAACCTTCACAATCGAGCGGGGCGAGATCTTCGGCTTCGTGGGCTCGAACGGGTGCGGCAAGACCACCACCATGAAGATGCTCACCGGATTGCTCTCTCCAAGCGAAGGAGAGGCGCTCCTGTTCGGAAAGCCCCTCGCTGCTACTGACATGAGTGCGCGCAAGCGCGTCGGTTATATGTCGCAGTCATTTTCCCTGTATACCGAGCTTACGGTTCGGCAGAACCTCGATCTCCATGCGAGGCTCTTCCAGTTACCCGTTGAAGACGCAAGAACGCGTATTGCCGGGCTTGTGAACCGCTTCGGGCTGGAGGAGTACCTCGATCAACGGGCTTTGAACCTGCCCCTGGGAATTCGCCAGCGCCTCTCGCTGGCGGTTGCGATTGTGCATGCCCCCGAGATGCTCATCCTTGACGAGCCGACCTCGGGCGTCGACCCGCTGGCACGGGATCGCTTCTGGGAATTGCTGGTTTATTTGTCGCGTAAGGAAGGCGTGACAATATTCGTCTCCACTCATTTTATGAACGAAGCGGCACGCTGCGACCGCATCTCGCTGATGGATTCAGGTCGAGTGCTCGCGACAGATACGCCGGCGGGCCTCATCAGGGCGCGTGGAGTCACAACCCTCGAAGATGCATTCATCAGCTACCTGGAAGAGCGAATACGGGCACGCGCCTCCTCTACAACTGAACTTATATTGCCCGGCTCCTCCGGGTCGGCGCTTAAAATATTTCAACGTCCTCGCATGAGACAGGTGTTCAGCTTGCAACGTTTGTTTGCGTACACCATTCGCGAGACACTGGAGCTTCTGCGTGATCCAGTTCGACTCGGGTTTGCCCTGTTCGGGACCGCGTTCCTAATGCTGGTTCTCGGTTTCGGCATCTCGACCGACGTCAACAATCTTTCGTTTGCGGTCCTCGACCGTGACCAGTCGCATGAGAGCAGGGCCTATCTCGAGGAGCTGAGAGGGTCCACTTATTTTGTGGAGAAGCCACCACTCACGACCTATGACGATCTTGAGACACGGCTCAAGAATGGCGATATCCGGGCTGCCGTCGAGATCCCGCCGGGGTTTGGTCGCGATATCGAACGTGGACGTCCGGCCTGGGTTGGCGCTTGGATCGATGGAGCCATGCCATTTCGCGCGGCGACCATCCGCGGCTATCTGCAGGGAATGAATGAGCTCTATCTGACTGATCCAGCCGTCAAAACGACCGTCCCGGCCGCAGCTGCACCCGCCAACATCGAGATCAGGTACAAATACAATCAGGATTTCCTGAGCATCTATGCCATGGTGCCTACGAGCATCTCCCTGCTCCTCGCCCTATTCCCTGCGATTCTGATGGCACTCGCCGTTGTGCGCGAGAAAGAGCTCGGCTCCATCATCAACCTCTATGTCACGCCCGTCACCCGCATTGAATTCCTCTGGGGCAAGCAGCTGCCCTACATCGGACTTGCCTTCACGAACTTTACGCTGATGTTTTTCATGGCGCTGTTCGTTTTTCAAGTGCCGCTCAAGGGAAGCATTTTTGCTTTGTTGATAGGCGTGCTGATCTACGTCACCGCCACGACCGCTTACGGGATGTTGATCTCGGCTTTCACGCGCACCCAGATCGCGGCTCTATTTGGTACCGCGATTCTAACCGTGTTGCCCGCCACGCAGTTCTCGGGGATCATGGTGCCGGTCTCGTCTTTGTCCGGGATAGCACAGATCCTGGGGCGAGCTTTCCCTATGACATATTTCGTCCCGATAAGCGTCGGCACGTTCACCAAAGGGCTTGGGTTCCATGACTTGGTCCCCAGCCTGATTGAACTTGCTGTCTTTATCCCGGTACTGACATCGCTGAGCCTCCTCCTTCTGCGCAAGCAGCAACGATAACAGCGTAACGCCATGCGCAAGCTCAGGAATATTTTATGGCTCGGCACCAAGGAACTGCGCAGCTTCCTCCAGGACTTCGTTCTTATCGCACTGGTGATCTATGCTTTTTCGCTGGCGGTGATCGCTCAGGCGCGGAGTAATTCACAGGAGGTATACAACGCCTCGATTGCGATGGTTGACGAGGACCATTCCCAGCTTTCCCGCCGCATCACTCACGCTTTTCTGCCACCCTATTTCCAGGCGCCCAGCCCGATCGCCGAGCGGGATATTCTGCCGTTGATGAACATCGGAAGATACACCTTCGTGGTCGACATCCCCCCGAACTTTGAGCGGGACGTGCTTGCGGGACACCAGCCTGCACTCCAGGTCAATGTTGATGCCACCACCATGGTGCAGGCCGGACTTGGAGCCGGCTACATCCAGCAGATCATCACCACTGAGGTTGCCGATTTCCTATCGCATGCGGAAGGCGTCCCGCTACCGCGAGTCAGCCTGGCCGTGCGCATCGAGTTCAATCCGAACATCACTACCGCATGGTTCACCAGCGTGATGGCGATTATCAACAACATCACCATGCTGGCCATTGTCCTCGCCGGCGCCGCGATCATACGCGAGCGCGAGCACGGGACCATGGACCATCTCCTGGTCATGCCGGTCACGCCATTCGAGATCGCGATGTCGAAGGTATGGGCCAACGGGCTGGTGATCACCATTGCCGTCGGGCTATCGCTCTATGCGATAGTTCGCATGTTCCTGGGCATTCCGATTGCGGGGTCGATCCCGCTGTTCTTGGTCGGAGTGATGATTTATCTGTTCTTCGCGACTGCGATCGGAATATTCCTCGGAACTGTCGCGCGGTCGATGCCGCAACTCGGCCTTCTCTTCATGTTGGTCTATATACCCATGAACATGCTCTCCGGGAGCAATACGCCGCTGGAAAGCATGCCGCCGTGGCTCGCCACGGCGATGCAGGCCTCTCCCTCCACGCATTTCGTCTCGTTTGCGCAATCCATTCTCTACCGCGGTGCAGGCATTGATGTGGTCTGGCCACAATTCGTTATCGTCGCGCTCGTCGGAAGTCTGTTCTTTGGCCTTGCCGTCGTTCGGTTCCGATCCGTAGCTGCACAAGCGAGCACGTAAATGGTGAAGTCACACCTCGAACCTTTGCAGGCGAACCAATGAACATTGCCAGCCGAGAATGTAAGACGATGGATACGAACACGGATAACCTGATGAAGTTTGCGCTCAGGCCTCTGATAACTGTCACTGCGATAATAGGATTCAGCACATGCGGAAGTGCTGAAGACACCAACTTGGGCAAAATTGATTACGAATCCAGCTGCGCCGCGTGTCATGGCCAAAATGGCAAGGGAGATGGACCAGTCAGTCCAGAGCTGAGGACAAAGCCATCCGACCTAACATTGATTGCCAAAAAGAATGGCGGCGTATTTCCAAGTGAAGTCCTGTATCGGATTATCGATGGAAGAAGGACGGTTAGGGCTCATGGTACTTTTGAGATGCCAGTTTGGGGTCTCGTATTTCGGTCCGAATCGGAGGATGTCGCCCGAAAGCGTATTTTGGCGATTATAGATTATTTAAAAACCATACAGATCAGATGAGCTTTAGGTTGGGGTGTCATCGACCTCCAAATCGATAGCTCGATTTTTCCGGTCAGGAAGGTGCGCACACAGCAGTGTTCCTCCTTCCTGGAGCGGAACTGCGCGTTTGCAACCAATGAGCACCTCCCTGCTCTGTCATTCGAGGAGGTCACAATTCCGCGAAATATCCCCCCGCGGGCCGCTCATCCTTTGAATGCATTGGAGAGATCTACGCAGTCGCAGAGGCTAGTCCGAGGTTGATCGCCAATTTGATGCAGATCAAGGTGCAGAATCTCATGTCGTCAATATGGATGGCATGATCGCGATTATACTTGTGGCCGGCAATATGTGCCTCTTCGGAGGTGAGCAGATCGACGTTTCAGGATATGTGCCGCGTACAGCGAGCACCCTCGAGCTCAAGGTGATATTGAGCTCCGCAACCGGCACGCTTCTGTTTTACTCTCCTGGATATGAGAATGAGCTAGCGCAATTCGATAAAGAGCACTCATTCGGCGTGATCCCGATCGCCGAACCGGTATTGTGCGTTAAGGCGGTTTGGGGTCCGTTTGAATTCAACATCGACATCATGCCGGCTGAGGACGCTGAGTAGAATCAGATTTGAAAACTGCTGCCGTTAGAGCTGTGCTGATGGTGCGGTGTGCTCGATCCGGCTGCGAACTTGCTGCCCTGCCAGTGCTGTTGGAGCAGATGGAGAACCAGACATGATCAAGGATGTCATCGTCAACCTTCCCGTCGGCAAATCGGCCGATGTCGCAACCCCATTTGCCGTTTCGCTGGCCGCCAAGTTTAGTGCGCACCTTACCGGAATTGCCTTCCGATACGACCCGCTCATACCTGTGATGGTGGACATGTACGGCGTCCCGCTCGAGATCATCGAATCCCAGCGCGCGGAAAACGAGAAAATCGCAAAAGCTGCAGTAGCCAGGTTTGATGAGGCAGTCCGGCTCACTACGGTATCGGGCGAAGCCCTCACCGTTGATGCGCCGGTAGACGGTGCTCCTGGCATGTTAGCGAGCATCGCACGGCGGTTCGATTTGTCGGTGATCGCCCAACCGCAACCCGATGAGCCGACGCTTGGGACCCTTTTCATTGAAGCCGTCTTGTTCGAATCAGGCAGACCCATACTGACGGTTCCGTATATTCAAACGGCTGGTCTGAAGCTCGATCGCGTACTGGTGTGCTGGGATGGAAGCCGTAGTGCAGCTCGCGCCGCTGGCGATGCCATGCCGTTTCTCGTGCGGGCCAAGGCCACCGAGGTCGTCATTGTCTCGGGGGAACCGGCAAAGAGCGACGAATTACCGGGTGCTGACATTGCCCGCCATCTGGCTCGCCACGGCGTCAGGGTGGAGGTCGAGCGGATCGCATCAACGGAGGCCGACATCGCCAGCACCATCCTTTCCCATGCCGCAGATGCTTCCGCGGATCTCCTCGTCATGGGCGGGTACGGTCATTCGCGGATGCGTGAATTCATACTGGGGGGTGTGACGCGGGGAATTCTGGCCTCGATGACCGTCCCAACCTTGATGTCGCATTGACATGAGCTGTTGTTGTCTGCGCACGTGGTCTTCCGTCAGGCAGGACCGAGATCATTTTGTTGGGCGGCGTGACCTTCAAGTGACACCTAAGGACATTCCCTGAATTGCGGCCAGCTCGAATACGTCTACTTTTCCGCTATGTCTACCGCTCAGACCCTATTCCCGCTCTGCCCCGATTGCGGGAAACCGATGAAGCTTGCCCGCACAATTCCGAAGCTTGGAGGGCTGCGCGCGCTGGTCGTTTTCTACTGTGCTCCCTGCAACCATGTGGTGACGAAAGAGCAGGAACACGCGGCCTAGCGCGGTTTTTCAATAGCCGGCGTAGCTATGGCGTTCCAACGCTGACGCGAGCCCGGAGGAGTTGGGTCCGAAATCCGACCCTTTCAGACTTTGATCTGGATCAATGCGTGCTCGGAAAGCATCACCAGAGTAGCTGCGTTCGTCACGTGTGCCAACGGTGGCATGGCGTTTGGGGAGGCGGTCCGTCGAAATCCAAACACGCTGGGGTTGTCCCGTGGAACGGTTTTTCAGTCAGCAGAACATTGAGCGCTATCGAGAGCTGCTCAAGATATCTACCGACGAGCCTAAGCGCCGGCTGATATTCAACTTGTTGGCAGCTCAAGCAGGTGCGATGCGAATGGACACCAACAGTGACCTAAGAGTACGAGTCGACCGGCGCGGGGATAAATACATCTGGGAGCTTCACCGCGATGGCCATTTTCAGCCGGTGAAGTTTTCGGCACCTGTTTACTCGTCAGAAGAAGAGGCCAGAGCCTCCGGAAACGCAATACGGAGTGCTCATTTGGCCAATTTGGCACGCTCGGCAGCGAGACGGCCGAGCGCGAAGTGATGCACTCAGGGTTTCATCAGCGCCGCTGCGACTAGCGAGCGCGCAAATTACATACCCCACCGCTGCATTTTCTCCACCGTTGCAGGTGCTCTCTGGCCCATTACTCTGGCTAGGCCTGCGGTAGGCCTCTTTCTGTTCAAGTGGGAGTAACCTCAAGTCATGAAAATCCTGGTACCCGTTGACGGCTCGCCCGCATCGACCCGCGCCACCAAACTTGCCATCGATCAAGCAAAGAGGGTACCCGGAGCCAGCCTCATCATCGTGAACGTCCAGAATCTTGCAACCCTTGGCCTAGCTGAAGGTGCAGGCATCATGCCAACCGCATGGATCGAGCAGGAAGAAGAGAGGGCGGCCACGGAGGCGTTGCAAGAGGCGGTTACCGCCTGTCGCGAGGCGGGAGTTGCTTATGTGACTCGTTCGGAGCGGGGCGCCGTTGCGGCAACGATTGATCGCGTGGCCCGCGAAGAACATGCGGCGCAGATCATCATGGGAACCAGAGGACTGGGTGGAGTGCGCGGCCTGCTCCTAGGTTCGGTGGCCACGCAACTGCTGCATGTAGCCGACGTGCCGGTAACGCTCGTCAAGTAGCAGGCACATTGCTGGTGGGTGAGGTCTCGCGACATCTGTTGCCATCTCGCGATCCGCGCCAAAGATCGTTTCAGCCATTGCAAATCAGCATGGGTGAATTGCGAAAAATTGATCTAGATCATGATTGCTCCACTCCGCCTTCGCTAACTTCTCATTGTTAAAGAAAGCGCACATGCCATGAGCAAACCCATCCCTGATAAAGCTGAAGTCGCGCTGGAATATCCCGACAAGCTCTATATCGGAACATTCGAGCGGTCCTCCCGTTTCGACGCTCATCTCGACGAAACGGGGATTTCGCTGAGCCTTCAGCGAACCGGAGGGGTGGAGCTGCGCAAATCCATCCGCATGCACTTCCATTATGCGCTGTTTGGGGAAATCCTCCAGGATTTGGCGAAAACGGTATCGAAGATGCCGCCCGCCGATGCAGAGCACCGCAATGTGCTGCGGGAGGGAGCAAAGGCTCTCTACCGCGCGCTTGGCGCCGGTGCGGGCAATGATCGCTCAAAGAAGCGCGGCGCTGCCATGAGCGCAGCCGATCCCTCGCAAATGACACCTGAGGAGGAGGTCCTCCTGCTCCATGTCATGGAGTGATTCCTGGGTGGC
This sequence comes from Xanthobacteraceae bacterium, assembly GCA_036557665.1. Lineage (GTDB taxonomy): Bacteria > Pseudomonadota > Alphaproteobacteria > Rhizobiales > Xanthobacteraceae > VAZQ01. Next base: position 66,767 of record DATBHG010000051.1, read on the forward strand.
TGGAGGTTTGCAGTCCAACCCGCTGCCAGCACGCCCCTACTGGCGAATACCGCTTTCTGCCAAGCGGAGCCCACCGTCAAAACTACCTCCTCAATTTATCCAATGCAGACGGAGCGCGGCTCAGGTGGCCGAGTTGAGTGAGTCATACGAAAACCAGGCGATTAAGTTGATCTCGATCAAAGATGTTGTGAGGCCGCCAGGCTTTTATGTTTCCGACGGATTCTCCGTCATGTCTACGTTGAGGAGAAAATACCATGGCTGAAGCAGCAACGAAGTTTCCGGTGAAAACCGAAGAGAAGAAGGTCGGTCGTCCGACCGAGTGGCGACCGTTCGAGAGCCTGCGGCGCGAAGTCGACCGGCTATTCGACGATTTCGGGGTGCGCTCCTGGCGTTCGCCGTTCGGTCGCAGCGTATTCGACGTCGAGCCATTCTGGCGCGGCGAGGCCAGCTGGGGCAAGGCTCCGGCGGTGGACATCGCCGAGAACGAGAAGGCGTACGAGATCACGGCGGAGCTGCCGGGAATGGACGAGAGCAATATCGACGTCAAATTTTCTGATGGCACGTTGACAATCAAAGGTGAGAAAAAGGACGAGAAGGAGGAAAAGCAGAAGGACTACTACCTCTCCGAACGCCGCTATGGCTCCTTCCAGCGTTCGTTCGGCGTGCCGGACGGCGTTGATGCCGAGAAGATCGAGGCTCAGTTCAAGAACGGCGTGCTAACGGTTACGCTGCCGAAGACGCCACAAGCGCAGAAGAGCGAGAAGAAGATCGCCATCAAGAAGGCCTGAGGATTTGTGGCGTTGGCGCTGGGGCCGCTCGTAATATGGGCGGCCCCTGCTTGTCGGTCGATCTCGTGAACAAAGATTTGCCCCTGGCTTGTGAGCAGCCATGCCCTATCGAACCAACAGCGACCTTCCCGCTTCGGTGCAGGCCCATCTGCCGCCGCATGCTCAGGATGTCTACCGCGAGGCATTCAATCACGCCTTTTCCGCGCATGTCGGCGAACTGCGTCAGGAAGAGGCGGCGCCGGGACGCTCAATTCGCCGTGAATTGACGATGCGATAGCGCTGATTGCTCCGCCCATCAGACCAACATCGTTAGAAGTCGAAGAGCCGGCATTAATGCGCCAGCGAAGTTGATTGGCACGCCCTGGGTTAGCATCCATTGAACACGCCCTAATCAATGCGCTTATGGGTGCGCGCACTGGTTAGCTGATGGCAAGCCTCACGACGCAGGTGTCGGGATCGCTAGGATCGGCCTTGATATCGAAGCCGAGCTCCTTGCACATTTCGAGCATTGCGGTGTTTTCGCTCAGCACTTGTCCCTCGATAGTCTTGAGACCTTCGGCGCGAGCATATTCGATGATCATCTGCATGAGCAGGTAGCCGAGGCCGCGACCCTTCCAATCGGAGCGAACCAGAATGGCGTATTCGCCGCGGTCATAGTTGGCATCGGCATGCAGGCGGACCACCCCGAGCATCTTTCCGGAGGTCACCTCGATGGCGATAAAGGCCATGGCGCGCGCATAGTCGATCTGGGTAAAACGCGCGATGAAGGTGTGCCCGAACTCCTTCACCGGCGCGAAGAACCGCAGCCGCAAGTCCTGTTGTGTGACCGCGGCGAAGAACGGCCCATACAAGGGTTCGTCTTCCGGCCGCACCGGGCGGACAAAAATTCCGATTCCATCGCGCAACGCCATATGCCTTTCCCATTCCGTGGGATAGGGCCTGATGGCGAAACGCGGATGGCCCGATGGGCCGCGCCGCGCCTGATCAGCGGGAGCTACAGCCACGCGGGCATCGACGGCGACAATGCCGCGATCGTCGGCCAGCACGGGGTTAAGGTCGAGCTCGCGCAGCTCCGGCAAATCCGCGGCCAGTTGCGCGAGCTTGACCAGCAGGAGCGCAATCGAATTCACGTCGGCAGCGGGGACGTTGCGGTAGGCCTCGAGGACGCGCGACACACGGGTGCGCGCGATCAGCCCGCGCGCAAGTTCAAGATCGAGCGGCGGCAGCGCCAGCGCCTTATCAGCGATGACCTCGACTGCGGTCCCGCCGCTGCCGAATACGATGACAGGACCGAACGTCGGATCGTCCGCAATCCCCGCGATCAACTCGCGTGCTTTCGGACGCAGGATCATAGGATGGATCGTGACGCCGGTGATCCGGGCATCCGGTTTGGCGGCCCGCGCGCGCGCCAGAATATCCGCTACCGCTTCCCGCACGGCGCGCTCGCTAGTGAGATTGAGCTGGACGCCGCCGACTTCGGATTTGTGAACGATATCCGGCGACAGAATCTTCGCAACGACGGTAGAACCCTCGGCCAGCAGTGGAGCCGCGACGGCAGCAGCGGCGTCGGCATCGCGGGCGAACAGTGCAGGCGCAATTGGAATGGAATAGGCCGCAAGCAGGCGCGTGACCTCGATCGGATCAAGCCACGTGCGCCCCTCAAGATAAGCGCGCCCGCCCCGCAACGCGCCTTCAACGACAGCGCGCGCGGCGGCGACGTCGGGCTTGAAATCCTGCGGTAGGCTCGGAGGCGTCGCCATCAAGGCTTCATGCGCTTGTCTGTAGCGTACGAGATGCATGAAACCGAGGACCGCATCCGTTTCGGTCGCATAATTGGGAATGCCAGCCGCTTCGAAGAATGGCGTCGTCGCCTCACTACTTCCGACCCACACGGCAAATATGGGCTTCGGCCGGATCAAATGGCTGCGATGCGATTGCGCGGCGGCGGCGACCGATTTTGCCGCAGCCTCGGACGAAGCGAGCGCGGTCGGTACATTCATGACAAGAATGGCGTCGTTCTCGGAGTCTTCGAGCAAACCCTCCAAGGCAGCGGTGTAACGGGCAGCATCGGCATCGCCGGCGATGTCGACGGGGTCGGCACGTGACCAGATCGGCGGCAGAACCGCATCGAGCTTCTTCATTGTCTCGGGGGAAATGCCGGCGAGCGTCCCGCCAAGGTCCGCAAGTCGATCGACGGCGAGGACGCCGATCCCGCCACCATTGGTGAGGATAGCCAGCCGCTTGCCGTCAAACGGCCTCACTCGTCCGAGCGTCTCCGCCGCTGCGAACAGCTCTTCCAAATCCAAGACCCGCAACAGACCGGCGCGGCGAAACGCGGCGTCGTAGACGGCATCCGCGCCGGCTAACGCTCCCGTGTGGGTTTGCGCGGCCTTCGCGCCTTGCGCATGCCGGCCGGACTTTATCACCACCACTGGCTTGATCCGCGCGGCCGCACGCGCCGCCGACATGAATTTGCGCGCGTTGCTGATCGATTCGACGTAAAGAAGAATTGCGCGTGTCCCGCGATCGAGCGCGAAGAAATCAAGTAGGTCGCCGAAATCGACGTCGATCTTGTCTCCCAGCGAGACAACTGCCGAAAAACCGATCGCGTGAACGGCCGACCATTCGACCAGGCCCGCGGTAATGGCGCCCGATTGCGAGATGAGCGCGAGATCGCCGACTGGCGGCATATGGGTGGCAAAACTAGCATTAAGCTTGGCGCGCGGCGCCAAGACACCGAGACAATTTGGGCCGACGAGTCTGAGGCCGGTTGCACGGGCAGCTCTCTCGCAGGCGTCGGCCAACGATCCGGCTCCATGCCCAAGCCCGGCGGTGATGACGATTGCGGTTGCCACGCCTTTCTCACCCGCCGCTGCGACGATATCGGGTAGGGAAGGTGCAGGCGCTGCGATGACGAGCAGATCGGGCGTGTCGGTCAATTCACGGATGGTCTTGACCGATCGGAACCCTTCGATCTCCTGATAATGCGGATTGACGAGGCTGATCGATCCTTTGAAGGCTGCGCTGCGAAGATTTTTCAACACAGCGCGTCCTGGCGAAGTTGCGCGCGGACTTCCCCCCACCACCGTGACCGATTGCGGCGAAAACAGCTTCTCGAGACGGTAGGTCGACATCGGCCGGATCAGTTCCAAGGAAATCGACGAAATTCGCGTTGAGAACGCAGTCTTTCAGTCGCGGACAGAATGACGCGCATGTTGCTGGGGTCGCACCAAATGAGAAGATTGCCCTCGCAATCGGGCGTAGCGTGAGTTCGGTTGGCGCGTGTTCTGCGGTAGACCGATTCTCCCAGGTCCGGGACGGTTTTTACGGAAAAGTGCGCTAATGCGCGAATAGGATTGGAATTGCGGCATGCTCCATGACATAGCGCGTCATTCCGCCAAATAGGAATTGCCGGTAGTGGCCGTGGGTGTAGGCGCCCATGACGATGAGCCCCGTCTGATTCGCGCTCGCCTGAGCGAGCAGGTTCATGCCTATCGGACGTGCATCATCGACCGGAACTCGGTCCGCGACGATCCCGTGCCAACCCAAGTAACGCACGAGCTCCTCCGTGTCGGTATGATGCTTGCTTTCGGGGGCAGCAAAGATCTCGACGCAGCCCTTGAACTCGGAAAGAAACGGCAAGGCAAATCCGATCGCCCGCGCTGCCTCGCGACTGCCGTTCCAGGCGATGAGCGGACGATGGAAAGGGTTTGCGGCTGTTCCATCGGGCACCATCAGCACGGGACGGCTGGTGTCGAATAAGGCAGTTTCCAGCGCCATCGCCGAGGAGCTGCTGGAGCCTTTGCCCCCGCGCGCGACAACGATCAGATCGCTGACCCGCCCGAGCCTTGCAATGACTTCGTTCTCATATCCAACGATTTCCCGCCACAGGCTCGAGGGGCCCTGCACCGCCGTCCCACTGTCGTGCAGTGGCAGCTTGCATTGTGCATGCCACTCCTCGAAGTGCCGGCGTGCGCGCGTCGCTGCCTCCGCGACGGCGTGCTCGACTGGCTTATCAAGAAGACGATCGATCTGACGCTCGTGCCTGTCTGCAGTTATGCCGTGAACGTCGAAACGCACGTGCAGGACATCGATGTGGCTGCCAAAGCGCAGCGCGATCTGCAGCGCCTGATCCAGGACCGATCGATCCTTGTCGGTTCCATCGACGCAGACGAGAATGTGCTTGATTGCTGAACGGCGTGACGGCAATGCGTCGTTCTCAGGAGCGGGCTCAACAATCCCACGCATGAAGCGAGAAGAGCGAGGGCGGGACTTGCTGCTTGAACCCCTCACGTAAGCCGCGGGTCTCATTGCTCATTTCCCTTGATCTGTTTGCAACGAAGCATTGCGCGTAAACCCGTTGTTCACCCGGAAATCAACACGCGCTGCCTAGGTCCAATTGCCTTGGTAGTCCTCGCAGGAACAGCCGAATTGCGAAAGCCCCTCTTCCAGATGGTCGGCCAGCATCGGCTTCCCGAGCAGATAGGCCGCTGTGCGATTATTGTGGAGGCGGGCGGCTTCCTGTCGCAAGCCGTCCCATTCATCGATGGCGCCGTCGCCGCGGCCCAGCCACGTCAAGGCCACGAGATCGATCTGCTCATCCTCGGTTAGCGCATCAATGAATGATCTCAGCTCCTGGTAGGTTGGATCATCGGGATGATCTTCCAAAACCGAGATCATTCCATCATCACTGGCATTCGATCCGGAGTCCGGATCGGTGACCACATCCTTGACGTCGAACTCGCGTGCCTTGAGGGCAAAGAAGCACACCTTTTCCGGCGATATGGATAAGCTAGGTGTGGTGACCATCATCGGAAAGCTCCTGCTCAAATAGGTCAAAGTTGCAAGAGCATATCGAGGCGCTGGCGCCCAGATTTGAGCCATATCAAACTGGTCTGATCTATTTCGGAGGACATTTGCCAGGCTCGCAGCGGACCATGGGCCGGAAAATGGGGGGAGCGGCGTGGAAAACGTGATTGAGGTGCGGGTAGAGGAAATAGCCCAACTGTTCGACACGCTCGATCCGTTTCCTTTTCGCGAGCGGGATCTCGACAAGCATGCTGAGGAATACATCGTCAGCTGGGCGCGCGAGTTCCCGCGAAATCAGCCAATCAAGATCATCATTCACGCGCCCGAAAACGAGCTCCGGAGCCAGCATGCGAATCAACTGAGCGAGGCACTCGGCCGGTATTTCAACTATCGCGCCGAGGCCGTCGGCCGCGATCTCAACGAGCTGTTTCGTGTAGGTAGGCAATCGCTGCTGATCGGTGTGGCCGTCCTGGCGACGTGTGTTCTGGCCGCGCGAGCAGTCACTGCAGGACTAGGCGTCGGGAATCTCAGCGGCATCGTGCGAGAGAGCCTGATCATCCTCGGCTGGGTGGCAAATTGGAAGCCAATCGAGATCTTCTTGTATGATTGGTGGCCACTGGCAAGGCACCGTGATTTGTATCGCCGTTTGGCTGCCGCGAGTGTTGAGCTCAAGCGGGCAGAAAGCAAATGAGCGCACCCCCAACCCTCGATGAGCACTGCGCGGGAGAACACGGTATGGTATCCTTACTATTCGAACGGGTGGCCAAAATGCTGGCGCAGGAATGATGCAATCACTTCGATTTTCCCTGCTGCTTCCCGCGATCCTGCTTGCGCCAGCGGCGCTCGCCGCTGACGCGGATAACGGCAAGCGTCTGGCACAGGCACGCTGCGTGCCGTGCCATGCCATTGAGCCAGACCAACGCAGGCAAGTCGCCGATGCCCCACCATTTGAGGTCATCGCCAGGAAATTCAGCCTTAATCCGGAAACGCTTGCGTTCGCGCTGCTCGATCCGCACCCGAGGATGAACCTGACGCTGACGCGGCGTGAAACGCAAGACATTGCGGCCTATATCAGCACGCTAGCGAAATAATCGGACATCTCTCGGTGGGAATGTCGGGCTAGTCGCCTGAGTCATTCGAATTGAGGATATAGTCTTTTCAGCTTAATCCGGGCGTGGTCGGTTGTGAAACGCCAGTTGGCTTTGGCGTGGTGCTTATTGCGGTGGTCCTGCCATGCGGTGACTTCGCGGGCGAGGATTTGCTTGTCGGCGATGCGGCGGGCGAGACATTGCGAGGCGAGCACGCCGAGTTCGGATTCGGCCAAGTCGAGCCAGTTGCCGTGCCTGGGGGTGTAGTGCCATTCGAAGCGCTCGGCGAGCCTTCGCGCCTGGGGAGCAGGGAAGGCCTCATAGAGCGAGGCGGGCTTGTGGGTGTTGAGATTGTCCTGCACCAGCACGATTCTCGCCGCGTTGGGACAATGCGTGTCGGAGATCTCCCGGAGCACGTGGGCATAATCGATGGCGGTGTGGCGGTCGGTCACTGTCACACGTCGCCAGCCTTCCAGCGGCGCGAACATCATGAACAGATTGGCGACACCATTGCGTTCGTATTCATAATCGTGACGCGCTGGTTGGCCGGGTTTGGCGGGAATCGGCGTGCGCGTCTCGGCGATCAGCTGCTTCGAGCTTTCGTCGAGACACACGAGCGGACGCTGCGGATCGTGCGGTCGTTGATAGACTTCCAGCACATCTTCCATGTCGGCGACAAAGGCGGCGTTGGCCTCGGGCGGGATCACCCATTGCTGCTTGAGATGCGGTTTGAGAATGTTTTTTTTAGCGTCCGCCCGATCGTGTTGTCGCTGGCTTTCTCCACGATGTCGAGTTCGACCACCTTCTCCTCGAGCAGGCGCAGGCTCCAACGGGCGAAACCCTCCGGGGCCGGAGAGAGTGTCAGCGCGATCAGTTTTGCTTCCGCCGCGCCGTCGAAAATCCGCGGCCGGGCGGAGTTGGGATTGTATTTGCGCTTCAGCACCGCCGCAAATCCTTCCTGGACCAGCTGGCGCCTGGTGCGCTCGACCGTGGCGATACCGGTGTCCAGCGCGGCGGCGATCGCGCTGTCGCTCCAACCTTCCCCAAGCTCCGACACATCCGCCTTCAGCAGGATGCGGGCCTTCGTGAGCAACTGGGCCGAGCCCTTGCCTTTGTGGATCAATGCGGTGAGCAGATCGCGTTCCGCCGCCTCAAGCCTGACCACGTATTTCTTGACTGCTATCTCTTTCCCGGCCACGAATCACCTCCATCGCTGCCTTGCGGCGACAGAGATTCAGAAGTTCTCATCATAATCAACGACGCAGGCGACTAGCCCTCCTGACATCCGTTTGATCTTCGTCAAAGCGGGGTTCGGTGAGTACATGGCATCATTGCACGATGAATCTTCATTTCAAGAGAAACTTTGATCAGCTTCGCAGCGAAATGGTTGAAAAGGCCATTTTCGCGAGGGGTGTTCGCTCCGAATTGGTCTTGAACGCCATGCGCAGTGTCCCGCGCGAGGACTTCTTGCCTAATCAGCTTCGCGAGTTTGCCTATGAAGATGCCCCATTACCGATCGAGGAAGGTCAAACGATCTCGCAGCCCTATATCGTCGCATTCATGACCGAAGCGCTCGCGCTCCAGGGCGGCGAAAGGGTGCTCGAAATCGGGGCAGGATCGGGTTATGCCGCAGCCGTTCTCTCCAAGATTGCCGGCGAGGTCTATACGGTCGAGCGTATCGGTCAACTCGCCGAGAAGGCAGCGTCCACACTAGCCGATCTCGGCTACTACAACGTGCACGTTCTTCACGGGGACGGAACCAAGGGATGGCCGGAGCATGCTCCTTATGATGGCATCATTGTTGCCGCGGGCGGGCCCAGCGTCCCTGAGTCATTGAAAGAGCAGCTCAAAATCGGCGGGCGGCTTATTATTCCGGTGGGACGCGATCCCAAGGTTCAAGAGCTCGTTCGGATCACGAGAATTTCCGAGAACGAATATGCGCGCGAAGATTTGGCTGATGTCCGGTTTGTCCCGCTCATCGGTCAAGAGGGATGGGCACCGGCAGAACGCGAGCGAGAGCGTCCGAGGCCGGCGCGGCCGTTCACCAGACTCGGCAAGGACACGCTGGCGCAAAGGATCGCCAACGCCTGTGAACCGTTCCAATCGCTCGAAACGGCGCCTCTCGATCGATTGCTCGCGCGTATCGGCGACGCGAGGGTCGTGTTGCTTGGGGAAGCCAGCCACGGAACATCGGAATTCTACCGCATGCGCGACCGGATTTCACGCGAACTGATCGCGAAGAAGGGCTTTCGGTTTGTCGCGATCGAGGGAGACTGGCCGGATGCGGCGCGGGTCGACCATTACGTGCGGCACATGGAATACCCTCCCTCCGAATGGACCGCCTTTGCGCGCTTTCCGACTTGGATGTGGCGAAACAACGAGGTGCGAGCGTTCGTCGATTGGCTGCGTGCGCACAACGCGCCGCTCAAAGTGCCTCACCGGACAGCCTTTCACGGACTTGATCTTTACAGCCTTTATGCCTCCATACGCGCCGTCCTCAAGTACCTCGATGAAGTCGATCCTTCGACCGCAAGGGTCGCGCGAGAGAGATATGGCTGCCTGACCCCCTGGCAGTCCGATCCCGCCACTTACGGCCATGCTGCTTTGACCGGCGCCTATCCGACTTGCGAATCGGAAGTTGCCGTCGTCCTGACCGATCTCCTGCACAAGCGGCGCGCCTATGCGGAACGCGACGGCGAGCGGTTCCTGGACGCAGTACAGAATGCCCGGTTGATCACGAATGCCGAGCAGTATTATCGCATCATGTATTACGGCTCGCGCGCATCCTGGAACCTACGCGACAGCCACATGTTTGAGACCCTCAAGACCCTACTGGCCTTCTATGGACCAAAAGCGAAGGCAATCATTTGGGCGCACAACTCCCATATCGGAGACGCCGCAGCGACGGAAATGTCCTCGCGTGGCGAATATAATATCGGCCATCTTTGCCGGAGCGAGTTTGGCGCGCAATGCTACGCAATTGGCTTCGGCACCAACAGCGGCACCGTAGCAGCGGCGTCAAATTGGGACGGGCCGATGGAGATCAAGACTGTATTGCCTGCGATTTCCGAAAGCTATGAACGATGCTGTCATGACTCTGGCATCGCTTCGTTCTATCTCGATCTTCGCCAACTGAACTCGGTCGGCCTAGAGAGCTTGCGTAATCCGCGGCTGGAGCGTGCAATTGGCGTGATCTACCGGCCAGAAACGGAACTTGCCAGTCACTATTTTCAAGCGATCCTGCCGGACCAGTTCGACGAATACATCTGGTTTGATGCAACGAAAGCCGTCTCACCCTTCGAGACGAAGACACTCGAGGAAATGCCGGATACCTATCCATTCGGACTTTGAACCGCGCTCTTTGGTGGCCCGTCTTTTGCGTTCGCCGCAGACGTTTGCGTCGCGTTGAGCACAGTGATCATGCTGTTGATTGCGCCGACATGCCTACGGGCAATCCCTTAGGTAGATCATCTGAATTTTCGAGGAATCGCGTCGAGGCTATCGATGGCGTGTTAACCATGACTAAAGGGGAAGGGGATCGGTCATGTTCGCAATTGCCAACTCTTCACAGCGGCTCGAGCTCTCCCGAAAGGGAGCCGGGTCGGAGACGACACAGTTCAGTCAAGAAGCTTCCGATAGGGCCTTGATCAGAGCGGTTGCTGCTGGCGACAAGCCCGCCATGCACACACTCTACGTGCGACACAATGTAAGGGTCTTTCGGTTCATCCTGCGTATGACCGACAACCGATCGCTCGCGGAAGATCTGGTCAGCGAGGTCTTCTTGGATGTCTGGCGCAAAGCCGACGGCTTCAAGGCCAAGTCGCAAGTTTCCACCTGGTTATTGGCCATCGCCCGCAACAAGGTGCTTTCGTCGCTCAGGCGCCGTTCCGATGAAGAGCTGGACGATGATGCACTGGCCGTGATCGAAGATCCTGCGGACGATCCGGAAACACTTGCGCAGAAGAGGGATCGTAGCAACATCGTTCAAAAATGTCTGGCGCAGCTTTCGGCTGCCCACCGGGAAGTGCTCGATCTCGTCTACTATCACGAGAAGTCGGTAGACGAGATTTCCGAAATTATCAGGATTCCGGCCAGCACCGTCAAAACACGCATGTTCTACGCACGAAGCCGTATGGAGACCTTTCTGAGATCGGCCGGGGTCGAAGCACTCTGATCGCATCGTTACGTTGAACGGTCGCGAGAACTGCCGTGATGCTGCGGCGCGACCGGCTTGATCAACTCGCCTAAATCGGGTTCTCCGCAGCCCGCCAAGATCACGGCCCGCACAGCGTCACGAAGTTGCACCACCGAGGCGAGATCGGTTCCCGCTGGTTGAATGGCATCCGCGATGCTGACGCTGATCGGGCTCCATCGCGGGAACCACTGCTCTGCGCGCAACATCGAACGCGTTCCCCGCAGGATTGCGGGTAATACCGGAAGCTTGGCTTGCGCTGCAACCCTGAACGCACCCAAATAGAATCCGGAAAGCCCCGGGCGACGCGTAAATGTCCCCTCCGGAAAAAATACCAGCAGGCGATTCCGCTCTGTCGCTGCGGTAGCGGCTTCCAGATCTGCAAGACTCTCGGCAACCTCAAATCGCTCGAGAAATAGAACTCCCAGTCGCCGCAGCACCGCGCCTGCAAGCGTCTGGCTTGCGAGCTCTTTTTTGACCACATAGCTCGGTTCGCCGGGAAGCACCGCGGCCACCACAATCGCGTCCATGTAGCTCGCGTGGTTGATCGCCAATATCGCGCGATTAGGGATTTTTTCGATACCGCTGACCGATAGCGGGACCCGCAGCGCCGCAAGCGACATGCGAGCCAGCGCGCGGATTGCCGCCCATCGCCATGTGATGCGCGGCAAGGTCATTACTACTAGCCAGCCCGACAGGAAGCCGGTGGCGATGACAGTCCACCACCAGGCGGCATAGAGGATTTCGCCGATGACGCGCCGCAGTTGCGGTATGCGGACTCGAAGTCCCGCAAAGCTCAACCGTGCTATTTGCCACCACAGCGCGCGCTGCGGCTGAACCAGATTTTTTCCGAGATAGAGATCGCGCGCTGCGGCTCTTCGTATCTTACCGCTCGCGGTTTTCGGCACCGCACCCGGGGCGACGAGGACGACTTCGTCCGGCGGACCACCGACGATATGTGTTGCGGCCTCCTGGGCACGAACCTTCAACGCCGCTTGAGCGGAGGGGTCCTTCTCGTCCGCCTCGGCCAGCACCACAACACGTTCCGTGCCCGACGCCGGATCGGTTACTCCGAAGGCGGCGATCCCGTTCCTGCGCAGGCCGGGAACACCGGCAACAGCTTCCTCGATCTCGTGCGGCGCGATGTGCTGGCCAGCCCGGATGATGATGTCCTTGATCCGGCCGGTGACGAAGAGATTGCCCTCGGCTATGTAGGCGCGATCGCCGGTATCGAGCCAGCCGTCGTGGAACAGCTCGCGCGTCTTGGCCGGGTTCTGAAAATAGCCAGGCGTTGCCGATGGACCGCGGAATTCAAGGCGACCTTCCCGGCGTTCACCGAGCTCGCGGCCCATGTCATCGATGATGCGGATTTCATGATCCGGTATCGGGTGCCCACAGGCGACAAGTTCGATGGCGTTGGCATCATGCGGACTTGCCGGCTCAGCAATCCCGCGCGTGTTCAAGGCGGCCCTGTTCACGCGGTCGATGATGGGAGGACGCCCCGGCGGCGGCAGGGTGACGGCGACCGCATTTTCGGCGAGACCGTAGACCGGTGCCATTGCACCAGATCGAAATCCGTAAGCAGCGAAGCGATCGATGAATCGGCGCAAGGTATCAACGCTGACCTGCTCTGCGCCATTTCCAACGAGGCGAAGCGAGCTCAGGTCCAATCCTTTGATATCGGAATCATTGATTTTGCTCAGACAAAGCTCGAATGCGAAATTGGGCGCCGCTGAAATCGTGCCGCGAAAACGATCGATCGCCCACAACCAGCTTTGTGGTCGCGCAAGGAACGCAAGCGGCGACATGGCATAAAGTGGCGCGCCGTAATAAAGGCACCCCAACCAGGCACCGATGAGCCCCATGTCATGATAAAGCGGCAACCAGCTCACGAATGTGTCGGTGGAACTCGCGGCAACGGCGCGACCGATCCCGCGAATATTTGCGAGCAGGTTTGCGTGGGTCAGCACGACGCCTTTTGGATCACCCGTGCTCCCGGATGTATATTGGATAAGCGCGGTGGCGGACCCGCCGCTAAGTCTCGGCAGCGGGGTGTCGACCGAGAGGCCCGAGAGTGTCCTCGTGCTTTCAATTGAACTCAACGAGGGGACAAGTCCTTTCAGAAGCGCGCCGAGCCGTATTCCTTCGGGCACTGTGATGAGCAATCGGACGCCCGCATTACGCAGGATCCCGGCTTGGCGGCGCGCGTAATCCTCGATCTGGGAGCGTTGCATGGGCGGATAGATCGGCACCGGGATGCCGCCGGCATAGAGCACGCCGAAAAACGTCGTGAAAAAGTCGAGGCCGGTGGGCAGCATAAGCGCCACCCGATCTCCCGGCATAACGTCGCGCTCGACTAGAGCTGTTGCAACGCTGCGCGATTGTTTTGCAAGTTCTCCGTAGCTCAGAGTGCCGAGGATGGTGGAATCGTCCTCCAGCACCGCCAGGTGAAGGCGGTCGGGATCGTGGGCAACATGCCACTCGAGAACCTCTAGTAGCGTGCTCGCCTCAGCGGCTGCGGAAACCGCGCCAGGCGATGGTGGTGCTGGCGCGGCGGCAATCGTCGCCCCTGTCTGCCCCGATTGTTCCAAGGCCTGCCATAGATCGCCGACCGAATTGGCTTCGCTGACTAACTTGATGGACAAGCGAACGCCGAACGCGCGTTCGAGATGCAGAACCAATTCGGTTCGGCCTAGACTGTCGATCCCGAGATCGCGTTCGAGCCGGCTCGATAAAGAAATTGTATCGGGTCCGGCGCGTTGGGGATGAAGCTCGTGCGCCAGCTCATCCACAATCCCGATTAAATTGCGCTCCCGGACGTTCTGGTCGGCTCCGGGTGCGGTTGTATCGCGGGCAACCAGTTCCATAGATGACTCATATTTTTATTCACGCCATGAATCTTGATCAGGATCAATGCGCGCTCCGGACTTTGCAATTGATTTTGGCCAGCTCAGCCGTTGGAGATGGGTTCATGTCTTATACCTCCCTTCTTGTGCATGTTGACGCCGATGGCGAGTTGGGTGGGCGCGTCAGCATTGCCACGGATCTTGCCGATCGCTTTCATGCTCGCCTGATCGGCATTGCAGGGTGGGCGCCCATGTCGGTATTTCCTGCAGAGGAAGTGCTCGAAAATCCCGCCCCAGGGGACTTCCATTTACAGGACATGAAAACTCTTCTCGATCAAAAGGGACAAGAATTTTCCGCCGCGTGCGGCAGGCCGGATCGCCGGGTGGAATGGCGATCCATCCTGGACTTTCCGACGGAAGCCGTTGCGCGCGAGGCGCGGGCAGCCGATCTGCTCATCATCGGCAATATCAAGGAGAACAAGGATCCGTTCCGTGCTCTCGATCCCGCCAGCACCATTCTGAAAGCCGGTCGGCCGGCATTGGTCGTACCTCGGGGCTTGGCGTCACTCTCGCCCAAGAGAATTGCGGTCGCATGGAAGGACGTGCGCGAGGCGCGGCGCGCCGTTTGGGACGCGCTACCCTTCCTCCAGAGGGCCGAGAGCGTCATGATTGTCGAAGTCTTGGAAGAGGGCGAGGGGGATGGGTCCTTAGATCGCTTGAAGGATGTCGCCAAGTACCTCTCCCGGCATCGCATCGAAATCATCACGGAGCGGGTGCGACCAGCCGACGTCACTGTGACAAATTCGTTGCTCCGGCTCATTGAGACCGAAAACATCGACTTGCTGGTCGCCGGTGCCTACGGTCATTCGCGGCTGGGTGAATGGGCTTACGGCGGAGTTACGCGCGATCTGCTCACCGAATGTTCGATCTGTTGCCTGTTTTCGCACTGAAGGACTGAGACCATGCCATTTGCTGCTCTCATGGTCCATTTCGACGCAGGACCAAGCTCGCATTGTCGACTACGGCTCGCCGTCGACCTTGCGAACCGCTTCGAGGCGGTCTTGATCGGCATTGCTGGGCGTTCGTATCTGCCCCCCTTTCTCGCCGACGGCAATGCTGTCGGTACTGAACGAAAGAACGGCGAGCAGCAGGAGATGACGCATGTTTTGGCCGAAATCGGAAAAAAATTCCGTACTGCGGCCAAGCAGGTCACGCATGTGGAGTGGAGAGGAATCCCGGACGATGCGACCAATCTCGTTGCGAACGAATCGCGAGCTGCGGATCTCGTCATCATCGGGCGCGAGCAAAGCTCAGAAAACCGGTATTACGCTCTCGATCCAGGCATCACAATTGTTCGCGCAGGCCGTCCGGTTCTGGTCGTGCCCGAGCGAATCGACTCGCTTGAGGCTCGGCGCATCGTCGTAGCTTGGAAAGACACCCGCGAAGCCCGCCGCGCCGTTCGCGACGCCATTCCGTTTTTGAAGGGCGCCGAACAGGTGATGATCGTCGAAGTCTGCGAATACGGGACGGAAGCGCAATCACAGCAACACATCAACGACCTTAAGGACTATCTCCGCGGTCACGAAATCCTCGTGGCGGAAAGGGCCTATCTCCACTCCGAACAGCCGGTGGCCAATGAACTCCTCCGATTTGCCAAAGACGAAAAGGCCGACCTGATCGTTGCGGGCGGCTATGGACACAGCCGGCTAGGCGAGTGGATGTTCGGCGGGGTCACGCGCGACCTGCTCAGGAACAGTCCCATATGCAGCCTGTTCTCACACTGACGAAAAGTTCAGGAGACCACAATGACCGGCACGTCGAGCTCAAAGCCGCTGGAGATGCAGCCGGCGAGCGATGGTGGGGGTCGAGCGATGTATCGGTTTCTCGAATGCACGGCTGCGCAATACATGACCCGTTCGGTAACGACCGTGACGCGTCAGGTCACCATGGGCGAACTTGGACAATTGTTCGAGAAACATGATTTCAATTCCTTCCCCGTGGTGGAAGACGGAAACATGATGGGCATTGTGACTAAATTCGATTTCCTTAAGACCTTCGCCTTCACTACGGGGCAGATGCTGCCCCATTATGACGAGCTGATGCGGCGCCCAGTCGCGGAAATGATGACCGAAGCCGTCGTTCATGTCGAACCGACGGCACCTTTGACGCGGGTTCTGCAATTGATGGTGAGCCTGAAGACCCGCAGTTTTCCCGTCATCGGTCCTGAACGGCAATTGGTTGGCATAATCTCGCGGGAAGATGTGATGCGCGCTCTCAAAGAGGCCACTCAAGGCGGGCAGTGAGCAAGAAGGCGAATGTCCTACGCAGGCATCATGGTGTATGTCGAAGCCGACGACACGCCAGACCAGCGCGTTCGTCTTGCTGCTAGCCTTGCCGATAAGTTCGCCGAAACGCTGATCGGGTTATCGGCCCTCGCCATTCCGCCACCGGTGGTGGCCGATGGCATGCTCATGGAGGGCTCGAGCGAAGTTGATATCGAGCTGATGAAGGCGAAGCTTGTCGAGAAGGGCAACTGGTTTCGCAATATCGCGGGCGCCGATCGGCGAAAGGTCGAGTGGCGATTCGTGCTGGACTTCCCGAACCAGGCGCTGGCGCGCGAGGCGCGAAGTGCCGGCCTTATTGTGATTGGAAGGATGAAGGCACAGGGAGGCGCTTACAACTCGCTTGATCCGGGTGGGGCAATTCTGCAAATGGGCCGTCCGACGCTGGTCGCAGCAGAGCAAGTGAGCTCGCTGCGCGCAAAGCATGTCCTGATTGGCTGGAAAGATACCCGCGAAGCGCGCCGGGCAGTGCAGGACGCGCTTCCGTTCCTGCGGGAGGCCTCGCGCGTCACCATTGTGGAAGCCTGCAGGCGGGGAGAGGAGAAAACCGCATTAGCGCGTTTGGACGATGTGGTTCGTTATCTGATGCGGCACCAGATCGAATGTGTTGCCAAGGCGTTGCAGCAAGAGGGATCAGGGGCGACCCAGTTAATCCGGATCGCGCAGGATGAACACGCTGACCTGCTCGTCACCGGTGCATACGGACACAGCCGTCTCGGCGAGTGGATCTTTGGCGGTATGACACGGGACCTGCTTGCGAAAAGCCCGATCTGTTGCCTGATGTCTCACTGAGGCGCTGAACGAAGTTGCGCCATCCGCGATAGCGCTGACGGCGATGCTGGCGGGACCAGAAATCTCATGGTTTTCCTTTTCAAGCAGAGGCACCCATGCCGAACGCAATAACGATACCGGCAGCCGCAAGAACGCCAAGCGCCGCGGCGCTCTGCGCAGTAGTCCTTCCACCTGCAAACAAAGCTGCGTAACTCGCTTTGAGCAGATTATTTGACGACGTGGCAATCAAGATGGCAGGGGCGATCGCTTCGGTCGGAGCTGCTGACGTGCCACCTTGCGCGAGATTGAGTACGAACGGATCGATATCAGTGAACCCGACAATGGCAGCCAGCGAATAAACGCCAGTTACGCCGAAGTGGGTGGTGACCCAGGTTGAGAGCAACGAGATAATAATGAACAGGATTGCGAAGATGGCGGCGGCGCCGATCTCCAAGGGATTTTGACCAAGCGAAATGCGTTCGGACTTGGAAAATGGGCGGGAGAACCAATACTGGAGCGCGCAGATCAGCAGCGCGGCAATGGAAAGGGCCGACAGCGGGATCGCCAGACGGTATGCGAGTGCGAGGTTGAAGACTGCCACGATCACCAAGATGCGGAGATACATGATGGCCGTAGCGAGGGTAATCCCTACCTGCGCCTGCGGCCGCATCGTTTCATCAGCCTTGGCTCGACGCGCCAGGACGATAGTGGTGGCGGTGGAAGAGTAAAGACCACCGAGAGCTGCCGTCCACAATCCGCCTGTTGTTGGCACCCAGTAGCGTTGTGCAAGGTAGCTCGCATAAGAAAGCGCGCAGACGACAACCAATGCGAGCCAAGCTTGGCGCGGCGTGATGCTGGTAAGCGTTGTCACGGGCTCGGTTGGAAGCAGTGGAAGGATGATTCCGGTCAAGATCAAAAACTGACCGGCTGTCACGATCTCCTTCACCTCGACACGACGAGCCAGCTCGTGAAGTTGCTCACGGCCGGTGAGGAGTAGAACGGCGACGACCGTTGTTCCTACGGCAACCCAGTTGGGCAATGCTAAAGTGATTGCGCCGAGGAGGTAAGCGTGGACGTTGAGCGCGAGAACCACCAGGCCGACATTCGGCTCTCCCTGCTCATCGCGTTCGCGGATGTGCTCGCGGTAGTATAGGGAGAGCCATATTCCAAGCAGCACCAGACCAGCGGTGAACGGGACGAAATGCACCGGATCAAACAGATAAAGCATGCCGCCGGCGAGAGCGAGCATCGGGAACGTTCGAATGCCACCTGGGCGCTTTGTCCCCGCATGTGCAAAGAAATCTTCGAAGGCCAAGCCGAGAAAGAAGCTCAATCCGAGGAGGAGGCCCAGGCTTACGACTGAGGGAGCAGTGCCCATTGGGATGCGCTCGGCATTGACAGTGCAGTCAATCGCAGCGTAGCGCACGCTCCCAAAGCAGTCGACGACAGCTAGCTCTTGTGCACGCTTGTCAGCAGTGCGTCGAAAACCGTCTGTTGCCGCCAGGATGTGCCGCATATCGGCTCAACCGGGCCGCATTTTTCAACCGCGCCCCATCCGCGCGGGCTTCGACCTCCGGGATATCCCTTAGGGTGATTATCTGAATTTCCGGCTCTTCAATGCTTGGGTAACGATCGGCTCACCCCAAGCAATCAGGAGCCACGCCATGACGACGCTGACCCCCGCGCTCGCCGCACGCCGATTCGAAATCACCACTATCCGCACGCCGCGCCCGGGGAGCACGCATGCGCTTAGCGACACGCTCGACATGATGGGCGCGCCGATGTCGTTTTCTCGCAATGAGGAGATCTATGGCGAGGCCGAGCCCGCCGATTATCTCTACAAGGTCGTGAGCGGCGCGGTCCGGATGTACCGGGTGCTCAATGACGGTCGGCGCCAGATCGGCGCGTTTTACCTGCCCGGCGATATGTTTGGCCTGGAGCCTGGGGAAGGTGAGCATGCTTCGTCTGCCGAGGCGATCGGCGACGTCACCGTCCTCGTCTTCAAGCGCAGTGCAGTATTCGCGCTTTCGGCGCGCGACGCCGATGTCGCCCGCCAGCTCTGGGAAATGACCGCTCGCGAGTTGCATCGCGCGCATAATCACATGCTGCTGCTGATCAAGAGCGCGCAAGAACGCGTGGCTTCATTTTTGCTGGAAATGGCCGGTCGCGGATCTGAGACTGACGAAGTCACCTTGCCGATGTCGCGCCAAGACATCGCAGATTTCCTTGGGCTCACGATCGAGACCGTCTCCCGCACAATCACCCACCTGGAGCATGCGCACGCCATCGCGTTGACGAGTTCCCGGCGAGTCGCATTACGCAATCGTGCCCTGTTGTCGCGGCTGACCGCTTCCTAACAGTCATTAGCGAGAGCAACCCGATGGACAAGATCAATGTCAAATCCGGAGACTGGGTGGTCGTGTGCGACGGACGCAAGGCCCTCATCCTCGAGAATATTGGCGATGCTCAGTATCCAAATCTTCATACCAAAGAGGTCCGTGAGCACACTGAGCCTCGCACCAGTGATCAGGGCACCGATCGTCCCGGCAAGACGCATCCGTCCGTAGGCACTGCCCGCAGTGCTATGGAACAGACGGACTGGCATGACCAATCGGAGCGCGCGTTTCTCACCGCGCTCGCTGACCGACTGCACGTCGCGCTCACAAAAGGCGAAACCCAAGCACTTATAATGGTCGCGTCCCCGCGAGCTCTCGGCATGATCCGAGCTGCTTATTCTCCCGACGTGCGCAAGGCCATCCGTGCGGAGTTGGGAAAAGATCTCGTGAAGACTCCGGTTCATGAGATCGAGAAACAGCTGTTCGCCTCAAACTTGGGTGTGGCCGCGCGCTGAGAGAACGCAGCTTTCTTGTTACAAACCGCTTGATGTAGATCAACGCCCAAGGGTGAGCCCAGTTTTATCTTCTAAGCCGCTTTGAATGGAGCATCGCCATGAACGTCAAGGACGTGATGACCTCTCCCGTTCTATCCGTTGAATCGGACAGCCCTATTTTGCAGGCGATCCGCATCATGTTGCAGCGGCACATCAGTGGATTGCCTGTAATCGACAAGAAAGGACGTCTCGTCGGCATTGTGACGGAAGGCGACTTCCTTCGCCGCGCGGAAACCGGAACGCAGCGGCGACGGCCGCGTTGGCTCGAATTCCTGATCGGGCCGGGCAGGCTTGCGGACGAATATACCCGCTCCCATGGGCGCAAGGTGCACGAGATCATGACGCCCGATCCCATCACGGTCACCGAAGAGACGCCGCTCGAGGAAGTCGTGCGAGTGATGGAGAAGCATCGGATCAAGCGAGTACCTGTTGTGCGGGGCCAGGAGGTGGTTGGCATCGTCAGCCGTGCCAATCTCCTACACGCGCTGGCCGGCCTCGCGCGCGACATCAAACCGGCTACCGCCAGCGATCAAGACATTCGCGAGCGGTTGCTGGCTGAGCTCGGTCGCCAGTCGTGGGCACCGGCCGCCCTCATCAACGTCATTGTCAAAGACGGAATTGTCGAGTTGTGGGGCACGATCACCGACGACCGGGAGCGCCAAGCGATCAAGGTGGCCGCGGAAAACCTGCCCGGCGTGCAGGCCGTGCGGGATCACCTGGTCTGGATCGAACCGACCTCGGGTATGGTGATTTATTCATCGGACGACGACCCTGCGCTAGCAAAGGCGTCGTGAACCATTCGCGGCGCCCGTCCATGAACATCCGTCCCAACACTCTCGCGATGGATGCCGCGGCGAGCGGCGTGACGCAAACGTCGGATGGGATGCTTGCGGTACATCCTGGCGATCTTGATGCTGCTGTCTCTCCAGGCCTGCCGGCGCTGCGACGGCTCAGCCAGGGATCGGAGGGGGCCACGGTCAGCCGGAACTTGCCGGTAGGGACATCAACGCAGAACATCGATCGCGCAGTTCGTGCCGGTATCGCGCACCTCACGGGTGGGCTTGCTCCGAGCGCGTTGGCGGGCGCCTTCTTCGACTGGGCCGTGCACCTGTGGGCATCGCCGGGAAAGCGATCGGAGCTCGTTGGCCAGGCTTGGACTGCTGTGATCGAAAGCGCGATATTCGCATCTCGCTGCGCTGCCGGCGTCCCAGACGATCCCTGTCGTTGCGCATTACCGCAGGACAACCGTTTTCGCGCGTCCGAGTGGCAAGGCTTTCCCTTCAATGCCTATGCGCACGCGTTCCTCTCGATCGAGCGCTGGTGGGAAGCGGCGACGACCGGCATTCGAGGGGTGAGTAAACAACACGAGAACGCCGTGACGTTTGTGGCCCGACAGGTCCTCGACATAGCGGCACCTTCGAATTTCATCTGGACCAATCCGAGCGCGCTCAATCGCACGTTGTCGGAAGGCGGCATGAATCTCGTGCGTGGCTTCTCGAATTTCGTCGAAGATGCTCGGCGCTCAGTTGTCGGCGAGGGTCCCGTTGGATACGAAGCCTTCAAAGTGGGGAAAACGGTGGCGGTGACGCCTGGGAAGGTCGTCCATCGTACGCCGCTCGCAGAAATCATTCAGTACGGTCCGGCGACGGACCAAGTGCGCCCGGAACCGATCGTGATCGTTCCGGCCTGGATCATGAAATATTACATCCTTGATCTTTCCCCGGCGAACTCGTTGGTGAAATTTCTAACCGAGCAAGGCTTCACGGTGTTCATGATCTCGTGGAAAAACCCGGGATCGGAAGATCGCGAAATGAGCTTCGACGACTACCGCAAGGAGGGTGTTCTGCCCGCGATCGAGGCAGCACTGGCCATCACCGGCGCCGAGAGCGTGCATGCCGTCGGTTATTGTCTTGGCGGGACGCTCCTGGCGATTGCGGCTGCTGCGATGGCAAGGAATAACGATGACCGCTTGGCAAGCTTGAGCTTCCTGGCCGCGCAGGTTGATTTCACCGAAGCGGGCGAGCTGATGCTGTTCATCAATGAAAGCCAGGTTGCTTTTCTCGAGGACATGATGTGGGAGCGCGGCTATCTCGACGCCAAGGAAATGGCCGGCGCGTTCCAGCTGTTGCGATCCAATGATCTCATTTGGTCTCGCGCCGTGCACGACTACCTGATGGGGGAGCGATCGACACCGATCGACATCATGGCGTGGAATGCCGATGCCACTCGAATGCCCTACCGAATGCATTCGGAGTATTTGCGGTCGCTTTTTCTAAACAACGATCTTGCAGAAGGTCGCTTCAAGGCGGATGGAAGGGCCATTTCCGTGCACGACATCCGCGTTCCGATCTTTGTTGTCGGCACGAAACAGGACCATATCGCGCCATGGCGGTCGGTGCACAAATTTCATTTCTTGGCCGATGCCGACGTCACTTTCGTGCTGACCAACGGAGGTCACAATGCCGGGGTGCTCTCCGAGCCGGGCCACCGAAACCGACGTTTCCGCATGGCTTTGCACCGGCATGGCGAGCAATACGCCGATCCCGATACCTGGCTGGCAATGACCCCTCCGCAGGAAGGGTCGTGGTGGCCGGCTTGGAGTGCGTGGATCGCGGAAAAATCCGGATCGCTGATCTCGCCGCCTCGGCTGGGTCGAACGGATGGCAAATTCGTGCCGCTGGAGGACGCGCCAGGTCGCTATGTATTGATGAAATAGAACAAGCGGGCTGCGGTCTTGGCGATCGTTGACCTATCTCAATGCCGAGGTATGGAATCGGCGTGGAATGTTGGGCCATGAATCCGGACAATCGAAATCCAGGCGATCAACAGTTTGCGTCCATGGCGTTTCTCTGGCCGGCTCTCGTTGCGGAAACAGCGAGCGAGCTCGCCTCGGTGGTGGCGCGGGAATTCGCGAGCCTTGCGGTCGGACCTGAGGCGCAAACACGCGGCCCCGAACCGCGCTGGACGACTCGCAATAAAGTGACGCTGGAATTGACCGCGGTACGGCTGCGCGACTTTTCGACGACATCCGATGGACTGGCCACTCTTGTTTGCGCGCCGTTCGCCCTTCACGGTGCCACGGCTGTCGATTTTGCCGCTGATCACAGTCTTGTGGCTGCCTTGCAAAGGGCCGGCGTGAGCCGTGTCTTCGTGACCGATTGGCGTTCAGCTTCACGGGAGATGCGCTTCTGGTCCATTGACGACTACCTTGCCGTTCTAAATGTCCTGGTCGATGAGCTTGGCGGCGCGGTCGATCTCATTGGACTATGCCAAGGGGGATGGATGGCGTTGATCTACGCTGCACGGTTTCCTGCGAAGGTGCGCAGACTGGTGCTCGCGGGTGCACCGATCGACATCGCTGCAGGCAGGTCGAAATTGTCCGACCTGGCCGACAATACCCCGATCTCCATTTTCCACGAGCTCGTCGAGCTCGGCGACGGGCGCGTCCTCGGCCATCGCGTGCTATCGGTTTGGACTCCGAAAATGCTGGGCCGAGAGGAAATCCATCAATTGTTGGAGCCGGAGGAGGCGATCGGCTCGGCGTCGTTTCGCCGCTTGGAGTCCCGCTTCCATGAGTGGTATGCGTGGACGGTGGACTTGCCCGGCACCTATTATCTTCAGGTGGTTGGACAACTGTTCAAGGAAAACCGCCTGGCCACCGGACATTTCCTGGCGCTGGGCCGTCGGATCGATCTGTCCGAACTGCACTGTCCCCTGTTTTTGCTGGCTGCGCGGGACGACGATATCGTTGCCCCCGAGCAGATATTTGCGGTTGAAGGTCTCGTCGGCTGCACCATTGCGAAAGCAATTGCACCGTGCGGACACCTGGGCCTGTTCATGGGAAGAAAGGTCCTATCCACAATTTGGCCCGACATCGCGCGTTGGCTCCTCTGCCAATCATAAGGTGCGGCGCTCTACTACCGCGATGTCCCGCGCGACTGACGCGCACGCTCTCCTGTTTTCTGCCGATGCAAGGAGCCCCTGATCCCTGAAGCGCTCTCGCCCGATCTGCTGGAAAAAATGGACGCGTATTGGCGCGCCGCAAATTACCTCACGGTCGGGCAGATCTAATGGCGCTTGTTCCGGAGCGACGTGGCAGCCAGCGGTTACCGGCACCCCCCTCTGATTGCACGATTGAGGCGCTCGGCTCGCGCGGTCCGGCTCAGCAAAACCCACCCCCCGCCGCTGTAGCTCGCTGAGCAACACGGCGACTTTCATCGAAATGTCAGGATCAACGCGCCGATCTGCTCGTCACTAAGACGCAGCTGCCACTCACTTCGTGAGCTCATCGATGATGCGGTGGGCGTGATAGACTTTGGATAAAGGGCTTCGCGCAGTGCACCCACGTTGACCGCGAGGGCATGGTTGATCGCCCCTTCGCCATTCCCACAAACAGGTCGGCGATATATGCTGCACACGGAGGGTTTGTCCGACAGCAGCGAGCGGGAAGTGCCAAAATGCTATTTTTGAGCGGCAGCGCCGATGCCATCGGCGGGTGAACGCTTCGACCCTCAAGTCAAGATCTGCGCGGGTCTCACCGGTATATCTGCAGGTTCGCGCGGCGCTAGACGTGCTGCCTGCAATTCAACTGGCGAAGTACATGATTGAAACGGGCCCTCCTATTCCATCCGAGCCGCAGGGTGGGTTGGATGCGCGCTTCTGCGAAGCGATGGACGCGGCGCCGGTGATGATCTGGGTCTCGGGTGAAGACAAGCTCTGCATCTGGTTCAACAGGCCCTGGCTTGAGTTCACCGGACGCACGATGGCGCAAGAACTCGGGAATGGTTGGGCCGAAAGCGTTCATCCGGAGGATTTTGATCGCTGCCTCGGAATTTACGTCAGTCACTTCGACGCCAGGGAAAAATTCCGCATGCAATACCGGCTGCGGCGGCGTGACGGGGAATATCGCTGGATCGACGATATCGGGATTCCGCGTTACGCGCATGATGGCAGCTTTCTCGGCTACTTCGGTTCCTGTACCGACGTTCACGACCAAAAAGCAACGGAAGCAGAGCTTCGCAAACTGAAAGAGACGTTGGAGCAGCGGATCGGAGAAACGGCGACACGGCTCGAAACCGAAATCTCAGATCGCAGCCGGACCGAGCAAGCATTGGTGCAAAGTTCGGGACAGCTTGCGGTTATGGTCCAAGGCATCAAGGACTGCGCCATTTATATGCTCGATCCGCAAGGCCGCGTGATCAGCTGGAATAGTGGAGCCGAGCGCATCAAGGGCTATACCGCTGATGAAATTACCGGCCAGCACTTTTCACGTTTTTACGCGCTCGCGGATCGGGAAGCCGGCGTCCCGCTGGATGCGCTTCGTCACGCCGCGATCGACGGTAAATTTGAGAACGAAGGCTGGCGCGTACGCAAGGACGGCAGTCAATTTTGGGCGAGCACGCTTATCAACCCCATTCATGACAAAGATGGCAAGCTCATCGGCTTCGCCAAAGTGACACGTGATGTAACCCAAAAAAGAGAGGCCCATCTTGAAGCCATTCTTGCGACTGTGCCCGACGCGATGGTGGTTATCGAGGAGAGCGGGGCCATCCAATCCTTCAGCGCGACTGCGGAACGCCTCTTCGGGGTTACGGAGCAGGAAGTGCGAGGACGCAATGTCAGCATGCTGATGCCCGCGCCGTACCGACACGAGCACGACACGTATTTGAATCGGTACCTCACCACTGGCGAGCGCCATATCATCGGCGTGGGACGCGTGGTCGTCGGCCAGCGCAAGGATGGCAGCACCTTCCCGATGGAGCTGTCGGTGGGCGAGATCTTGCTTGAGGGGAAGCGGCAATTCGTTGGCTTCATACGTGACCTGACCCAGCGTCAGGAGCGTGAGCAGCTGCTTCACGAGGTACAGTCGGAGCTGCTGCACGTCTCGCGGCTCAGCACTATGGGCGAAATGGCGTCGGCTCTTGCCCATGAGCTCAATCAGCCGCTTTCGGCAATAACCAACTACCTCCAAGGATCGAGGCGGTTGCTTGAGAATAGTCCTGATGAGCGCGCGGGATTGATGAGAGACGCGATGGAGAAGGCCGCCGAGCAAGCCCTGCGCGCCGGCCAGGTCATTCAACGCCTGCGTGAGTTCGTCGCGCGCGGAGAGACCGAAAAACGGATCGAAAATATCAAGAAGCTTGTGGAGGAAGCCAGTGCACTCGCACTCGTTGCGGCGAAGGAGCAATCCATTCGAGTGAACTTGCAATTCGATCCTTCAAACGACCTCGTACTTGTCGACAAGGTTCAGATCCAGCAGGTCCTGCTCAATTTGCTGCGCAATGCGATTGAGGCTATGCAAAGCTCCGCTCGCCGCGAGCTTATCGTCTCGACCGCGCCCGCAGTGGACGACATGGTTGCCGTTAGTGTGGCTGACACCGGGACCGGGATCGCTCCGGATATCATCTCAAAGCTGTTCCAACCTTTCGTCACCACGAAACGGCAGGGACTGGGAATTGGACTCTCGATCTCGCGCACCATCATTGAATCACATGGCGGGCAGATCACGGTGGAACCGAATCCAGGTGGCGGAACGATCTTTTGCTTCACGCTTCGCAGTGCGAGGCCGGGGGAACTCGACGATGTCGAATGATCTGGTGGTGCACGTTATCGACGACGATGACGCAGCGCGACAGTCGCTAACGTTCTTGCTCGGGACAGCTCGGTTCGCGTCTCGCGCGTATGAATCCGCAAAGGCTTTCCTCGATGCCATCCCTTCGGTTGAAGGTGGTTGCATCATCACCGACGTGAGGATGCCCGACATCGATGGCATCGAACTCCTGCGCCGCCTCAAAAATCTTAAAATCAGCTGGCCAGTCATCGTCATCACAGGGCATGCCGACGTACCACTCGCCGTCCAGGCCATGCGACAAGGGGCCGTGGACTTTATCGAGAAGCCGTACGACAGCGAGGTCTTGCTTGGTGCAGTCCGGGCTGCGCTCACCTCGCATGAGAAGGACGCGGCGCGGCATTCGGAGATGGCCGAGATTCGGGAGAAAATAGCAGGTCTGTCGCCTCGTGAGCGCCAGGTTTTGGATGGTCTTGTTGCCGGACACCCCAACAAGATCATCGCCCATGATCTAGGGATTAGTGATCGCACGGTGGAAATTTATCGCGCCAACGTCATGACGAAGATGCAGGCGAAGAGCCTTTCCCACCTTGTGCGCATGGCGCTACTCACATCAGACGGTTCCGTGGGGCCGGGGCCAAAGGATTGATTACACAGACATTTCTCAACTTTGAGCTAGATCAAAGCGATTTGCGGAGTGTTCGTGCTTGCTATGCTGCTCCCGGTTCTTCGAGGGAGTGGAAGCAAGGCCATAATGGATCAGCCCCGCGCCACGGCGGATGCAAAGCATGTTCTCCTCGTGCTTGATGATGACCCTGCCGTGCGAGATTCGCTCAAGTTCTCGCTCGGAATCGAAGGGTTCGACGTGCGCGTATACGCGTCCCCCAACGAATTGCTGAATGATAATAGCCTGCCGTCCTTTAGCAGCTGCCTGATCGTCGATTATCACATGCCCGGCATGAATGGCTTGGATGTCATAGCTAAGCTGCGTGAACGGCTAAGTTCCCCATTCGCGATTCTTATGACCGGCCTTCCCAATGCCAATCTCCGTCAACGTGCATCGGCCGCCAGGGTAGCGCTTGTCGAGAAGCCGATCCAGGGAGCAGCGTTGATAGAATGCATCCACGCACTTTTGGACGGACAAGTAAACCAAAATTGATCTGAATCAACGTATGTCGGCTCTTCAGGTGCATAGTGCGCGCGTCTCATCACGTGTGTGAGGAGGAAGCCATGATGCATTGGTGGTGGTGGAATGGTGGCCCTCCGGTACCATGGTTTGGCATGATTTTGGCACCACTCATGATGATCGCTTTTGTTGTCATCGTGATACTAATTGTGGCGTACTTGCTGCGTGCATTCGGCCCTCGCTCCCGCACGTCCGCACCGGAGAAGTCGCCGCTCGATATCCTCAAGGAGCGCTTTGCACGCGGGGAGATCGATCGCGTCGAGTATGAGGATCGCAAACGCCTCCTGTCGACCCTGTGACGGCGCCCGGCCGAGATGACTGTCCTTCTCAGACAAGCGTGTCAAACGCCAGTGGCAATCTTGCGTCGGCGGAGCAGTTGGCAGCTTTCGTGCTGTCACTCCGGATGGATAGAAAATCTAGCGAGCGCCTCTTGTTCCGCGGTTGGAGGCGCTTATTGTCCGCGCAACGGAGGAAGGAGCATTCCCGTCCGCCTCTCAAAGATCAACTGAACCACTTAGGAGGACATCGATGAAGTTTCGCCCGCTCCACGATCGCGTTGTCGTCAAGCGTATCGACGCCGAAGAGAAAAGTGCCGGGGGCATCATCATCCCCGACACCGCCAAGGAGAAACCGCAGCAAGGTGAAGTCATCGCCGTTGGCCCTGGCGGACGCGATGAGACTGGCAAGCTGATCCCGATCGACGTTAAAGCCGGCGACCGAGTGTTATTCGGCAAATATTCGGGCACCGAGGTCAAGATTGACGGCGACGAGTACCTGATCATGAAGGAGAGCGATGTGATGGGGGTGCTCGTCGAGGCGAAGGCTCACAAGAAGGCTGCCTGACGCACCGCCTTACATCGCCAACACATCGTCCGGCGTCTGCCAGGAACTTAGTCCCGCCGGTTGAACGCAACGGATTTCAGGAGCAAAGACAATGGCTGCCAAAGAAGTGAAATTCTCGGTCGATGCCCGCGACAAAATGATGCGCGGAATCGACATTCTCGCCAATGCGGTACGCGTGACCCTCGGTCCCAAGGGCCGCAATGTCGTACTTGATAAGTCGTTCGGGGCGCCGCGCGTCACCAAGGACGGCGTCACCGTCGCCAAGGAGATCGAACTCGAGGATAAGTTCGAGAACATGGGCGCCCAGATGGTCCGGGAGGTTGCTTCGAAGACTTCCGACCAAGCCGGCGACGGCACCACCACCGCTACAATTCTCGCTCACGCAATCGTCAAGGAAGGCGCCAAGGGTGTTGCGGCGGGGATGAACCCGATGGACCTCAAACGTGGCGTTGACCTCGCCGTCGCGGCGATTGTCGCAGATCTGCAGAAGCACTCCAAAAACGTGACCTCGAACGAGGAGATCGCTCAGGTCGGCACGATTTCGGCCAACGGCGACGTCGAGATTGGTCGCTTTATTGCCGACGCTATGAAGAAAGTCGGCAACGAGGGGGTTATCACTGTCGAGGAGGCGAAGTCGCTCGAAACCGAGCTCGAAGTGGTCGAAGGCATGCAGTTTGACCGCGGCTACATCTCGCCGTACTTCGTCACCAATGCCGACAAGATGCGGGTTGAAATGGAAGACCCGTATGTCTTGATCTATGAAAAGAAACTCTCGGCCCTCAACGAGCTGCTGCCGCTCCTCGAGGCGGTGGTGCAGGCCGGCAAACCACTTCTCATCATTGCCGAAGATGTCGAAGGCGAGGCCCTTGCGACCCTTGTCGTCAACAAGCTGCGTGGCGGCCTCAAGGTTTCGGCCGTCAAGGCACCGGGGTTCGGCGACCGCCGTAAGGCGATGCTGGAGGACATCGCGATCCTGACTGCCGGCACCATGGTCTCCGCGGATCTCGGTATCAAGCTTGAGAACGTGACAATCAACATGCTCGGGCGCGCCAAGAAGGTCATGATCGATAAGGAGAACACCACGATTGTTAGCGGTGCCGGCAAAAAGAACGATATTCAGGGGCGTATCGCCCAGATCAAGGCGCAGATCGAGGAGACTACCTCAGATTACGATCGAGAGAAGCTGCAGGAGCGGCTTGCCAAGCTCGCAGGCGGAGTAGCCGTGATCCGCGTCGGCGGTGCTACTGAGGTCGAGGTGAAAGAACGCAAGGATCGCGTTGACGATGCCATGCATGCAACCCGGGCTGCAGTCGAGGAAGGCATCCTCCCCGGGGGTGGTGTCGCTCTGTTGCGCGCCGGCAGAGCATTGGACAAGTTGAAGGGCGAAAACGAAGACCAGAGGCACGGCGTCGAGATGGTCAAGAAGGCGCTGTCCTGGCCGGCGCGCCAGATCGCGATCAACGCAGGCGAAGACGGCTCGGTGATCGTCGGTAAGATCCAGGATAGCGACACCTATGCCTTCGGCTTCGATGCGCAGACCGGCAAGTTCGAAAACCTCGTGTCGAAAGGGATTATCGACCCGACCAAGGTCGTCCGCACGGCGCTGCAAGATGCAGCCTCAATTGCGGGCTTGCTCATCACTACCGAGGCGATGGTAGCCGAGGTGCCGAAGTACGGATCGGGTGGACTTGGATAGCATGAGGCGAGCGATGGCGGAGCCGAAACCGGATACGTCCGACCCTTTGGAGTTCGCGGTCGAGGAGGCCATCGCGCTCTGTGATGGCGACGTGCGCGCGGCTCTGCGGGCGGCGCTCGTCGCGAACTCATTTCTCACGGCGGAGGTGGAGCGGCTGACCCGGGCCGTATCGTTCGGCTTCATACGCGGGAGATCGACCGCGCGGCGCGCCAGCGAAAAGGTGGACGACTGGCGAGAGATATCGTCCGGTGAGCAGGACGCGTCATAGGTGCGCGCGGCGATCGGATCGAAGGCGTCGAGGATTTGTCCTTGCAGATCCGTATCCCCAGTGGCATTGGGCGGTTCATGCTGTCGCGTACTCCACGGCTCGGCACATTTCGTGCCGGCTTCATTGCCCCCTGCCTGCCGACTTCCGCCCCGCAGCCGCCGTCCGGCGCCGTGTGGCTGCACGAAATCAAGCATGATGGCTTCCGGGTAATCGCCCGGAAGGAAGGCAAGCGGGTTAGGCTGTTCAGCCGGCCGGGCAATGATCTCACGAACCGCTTCCCCCTGATCGTCGAAACATTGGCGCGGCTAGCTTCGCACGGTATTCAAATCGTCGATCACGCAATTGTAGAAGTAGGTACGTCGCAAAAGCCTACCGAAGGCCAAAAAGAGATCGGGCGGCATCGAACGGCGATTGCTCGTGATCGGCTCTCTGCACCGATGCAAGCGCTTGCACGTCACGGTCTTCTGACCAGCGATCGATCTGTTCTCGACTACGGATGTGGCCAAGGCGACGATGTTCGGGCACTGCTGGCAGGCGGCATTTCAGTAGCGGGCTGGGATCCATATTTTGCGCCGCAGGCGCCACTAGAGCCGGCCGACGTTGTTAATATCGGCTTTGTCCTCAATGTAATTGAAGAGCCGGGCGAGCGGCTGCAAGCTATCCGCCGCGCATTCGATCTGACCAAGCAATGTCTCGCGGTAGCTGTGATGGTTGTCGGGAAGGGTGGCACCGCGAGGCACAATGCATACCGTGACGGTTTCCTCACGAGCCGGGGTACATTCCAGAAATACTACCGGCAGGAGGAATTGAAAGAATTTTTGGATGGCGCTCTCCGGACCGAAGCGATTGCGGTTGCTCCAGGGATTTTCTTTGTATTCAGAGACAAGCTCTTAGAGCAGAGATTTTTACTCGACCGTCAGCGGCGCATTCAGATACCGCTTGCATCTGAATTTAGGCCGCCTCTCGATCGGCCGACACTGGCTGAGCGGCGACTTGAGGCACTACGACCTCTTTTGGGGCGGCTGTGGCAAGAGATGCTTATAGCGGGTCGCCCACTTGTCGACGAAGAAGTAATGCCCGATTTGTTATCTGAGCTTGAACAACAAATCGGCTCGCTCCGCCGTGCTGAACGACTGTGTGGTACGCAATTCGACGTTCAGGCGCTTGCCGCTGCTGGAAATGCGCGCAAAGAAGATCTTCTCGTGTATTTTGGACTAAATTTATTCAATGGACGTACTAGGTATTCAACTCTAGTTCCAGAGCTGCAACGCGATATCAAGGTGCTATTTGGGAATGCGACGAGTGCTTTCGACGCAGCTCGAAATTTGTTGTTCTCTGTTGGCAAGACGGAAGTGGTTGACGAAGCATGCCGTCGCGCCACCGTGGCGGGTTGTGGCCATCTTTTCGAAGGTCACTCTTTGCAAATCCATAGTTCTCGCATAAATCGCTTGCCGGCTGCGCTACGTTGTTATGCGGGGTGTGCTGCTAAGCTTTACGGCGATATTGATACGGCAGATTTGGTCAAGATTCATATTCGGTCGGGAAAACTTACGCTGCTTTTCTACGATGACTTTGACAATTCACCATTGCCGCGCCTTCGTGAGCGAATAAAAATCAACATGCGCGCCCAGCGTATCGATTTCTTCCAACATTTGACAGACAGCGCACCAGAATTGTTGTACTTAAAGTCGAGATATATGACGGCTGACCAAGAAGGATATGATCGACAAAAGGCATTTGACGATGCTTTGCTCAACTTAGGGTTATTTGATTTCGCGGATTATGGTCCTCCTGCCGACGCATTTGAGGCCACCCTAAACGCGGCTGGTTATGTTATTCATGGATTTGAGATAAGAAAAAGCGCGTATTCGCGCGGCAATCTCGTGCATGATAGGAAGAAAGCGATGAGTTATGGCAGCGACAACTCGATTATTTGACAAAGCTCTTTGCAATATCAACGCAGGGAAGACCTCGTCGGCCTCGATCTGCTAGGCGGCAAGATCGGGCGCGATGCGGTCCCCGCGAGTGCGCCGCCCTCGAAACTTTGCCTTGCGAGGAGAAGGAAAGCGATCCACGACCGGTCTGCTAGGGATCGAGTAACACGATCGGCTTGACGAGTTCGCGGAAGAAGTTGAGTTCTTGCGCCATGCCCTTGCTCTTTTCCCAGCTGGACAAACGCGCGGAGATCAGACCGGCAGCACCCCGCATCTTTGGTCGATCATCGTCCATCCAGGCTTCGTGCGTGACGTCGCACATGTCGGAGAACATTTGCACCGCACTCGACCGTCGTGCCGGACGAGGGATACTTGCTGATCCAGCCAAGTGCGACGATGGCCGGAATACCAACTTGGTGCCAAAGCAGCACGAGCAGCTCGGACACAACCACGCTCGCCCACACGACACGGACGAGACGCGACGCCTGCATCGCGCCCATGAAGGCCGCGAACGTCTTGCTCAGCGCGTCGGCATACGCCTTCTCGACCTCGGCAAACGACGCCAGCAGGGCCGCGACCATCTGCTCACGCAGCTGTTCAGCGCTGATCTGCTTGTTGAAATACGCCTGAAAGATCGACTGAATCCGTCCAAGCAGACTGTCGACGATGTTTGGCGCAAGCCAGCCCAAAAGTGTGGTGAGCATGATCCTCTCCCGCAGGATTCACTTGTAGACGTGCGGCATCATTTACTTGCTGTAGCCTTTCTCGGCCCACTCGCGACATTTGCCGATGAAGTAGAACGCCGAGAAGCAGATGATCGGCCAGGCCCAGCTCGGCACCTTCTGCGTGAGCGGCGTCCAATCGACTTGCGTGATGTACGGCAGCAAATCGTCGTGCAGATAGACGACTACCGACGTTGCCATGCCGATCACGGTCGCGATCGCGCCCTTGATGCCCTGGAAGCGCAGCCGCACCGCGCCCCAAAAGCTGCCGGTGACCGCGTAGAAATGCGCGAACGCCGGAACCTTTCTCAGGATCGGACGCAGCCAGAACCAATAGGTCGTGGCGACGCACGCGACGAAGAAGGCGATTTGCAGATCGAGGCCAAGGTGTTTCATTGTCCGCTCCATTTCAGATGGACGAGGTTGAGTTTGCGCGCCGTGAGAATGAGGGCGACCACGACGACGGCGACGCCGAGGCCAATTGCGCTGTACGTGATGAATGGCGAGATCAGCGGCTCTGCCGGCTTATCCGGTTGCGTCACAGTGGCATTGACCACTTGACCAGCACCGCCGGCAGCAGCAATCGTGCCGCCGGTCTTGACGGTGGTCTGACCTTCCGTCGTGATCCTCGTGCGAACCTCGGGCGGCGGCGCAGGCTCGCGGATTTTGAGCGCCTCGCGGACCTCGGGATCGACCTCAGCAAGCTCTTTCAGGATAGCAACGCAGCCGCACTGCTTATCCCAGGTGGAGTCCGAATAGACGCCGTCAGCGACGTACTTGCCGCCCTTGTAGATGCTGGTCCACGACCACAGGTACGGGCTCGGGCCGCGTTTCAGATAGCCCCAGCCGTTGTAGAGTTCCCATTCGTAGCAGATGCGCTCGACCGACCAATTCTTGATCTTGTCGAACCCTTCGAGGGTGAGCGCGTCGGCTGCGCTGAAATACCAATCGAACGGCGGGTTGCCGGTTTTAGGTCGACCAACTGGCACGTGAACGGTGCGCCGCGTGAGCGGATCGCCGTTGTGCAGGTGCGTCTTGAGGTCGAAGCTCGCCTCGCGATAGTGGATCGGCCCGACCACAAACCAGGGAACGCCGGTCTGCGCCTGGACCTTTTTGTAGGCGTCCTTGTTCGCGATGATGTGCTGCGCGAGCACTTTCGCTGCGGTGACCTGGTTGGCCACGACGACGGCCGCGTCGAAACGCTTGTGGTACTCGATCGCACTCGACCGATCGAGCAGGCCATGCTCGTTGTAGAGCGTGCCGACGCGCTTGATGCCGGGAAGGATCAGCATCACCGGCTTTGCCGGATCAGGCTGCGGGCTGATCGGAGCGGGCTTCGGATCAGGCTGTGGGCTGATCGGTGGAGGAGCAGGCTTGGGCGCAGGTGCGGGTGTGGGCGCTGGCTTCTGTGCAGGCGGCTTGGTCCACGGCGCCAACACGTCCCGAAAGAAATCGGCCAGCACACTCACAGCTGGAACCATCCCGCACCTGCGACTGCGCGTAGGTTTTCGTGAACTTGTCCGCGCCGAACGATTGCGTGTTCGAGACCTTGGTCGGCAACAGCCTGTGAGTGCCCTCGACGATATTGTCGCCAATGATGCTCTCGGACGACAGGCACGTCTGCGCCAGCAGCCGCACCGGCGGCTTGTAGAAGGCGATGCAATTGATGAGCATCAGATGCCTCCGACCAGGCCAGCAATGGTGACGGACAATCCAGTTGCGGTAGGATCAGCGTCGGGCGGAGACGGATTCGGCGCATAGATGCACAGGATGTCGCCGGCACGGATGACGATGTCGTTCGCCGGCGACAGCGGAACGAACGTCCCGAACTGCCCAGGCCCGCCGCTTTCCAGCAGCGTGCCTACACCGAATTCGATGTAGCCGATCGGCGTGGCGTTTTGGTAGATCGGCAATTGCAGATCATTGGTCGTGGCAAGGCGCAGGAATGCCTTGCTGTTCAGGTAGCCCGCTGGAAGGATGAAATTGCGCACGGCCACGTGCTGCAGCAACACCCTGCCGTCCGCCGGAATGTCGAAAGCGTAGTACATGCCCATGTCGTACGCTTGCAGCGCGCTCTCGACGAGGAGGTTGTAGACGTACGCTCCCTCGACCAGCAGCGCCGGGTCGAACGACGGATTGCTCGTGTGGCCCACCGCGACGCGATACACCGCACCGTCACTCGAGAAAATGTCATTGACGAAATAGGCCGCGTTGGGACGCCACGGACCGGTCCAGCGCCATTGCGAGACCGGCAGCGTGAACGGACCTTGGGTAGAGCCGTCCGTCATATTGATCGTCATCTGACTGCCAGAGACGACCAAGCTGTCGATGCTGACGGCTGCGGGAGGATTCGTTTCGACCTCGATCAGCCGTTGAATGATCTCCCAGAAATTGAGGTCGACATCGTGCGGCGTAAGGTTCGAGCCCTTGCCCGTTCCCCAGCGAGAGTTATCGTCCGTGCGGTAGGTCGTCATCTGTTGCTCTCTCAGGGTTGCGAGAAGCTGAGGGCTCCGATCTTCCCATTGCGGTTGATCTGAACCGTCACTTGCTGATTAGGGCCGGTGAACTCGCCAAAAGACTTGTCATGCGCGATGTAAATTTTCGTGTCGATAATGCTTTTTGCAGGCAATAGGCGTTCCCGATATTGAAAGGTAACGGAGCCGCCGCCATCGATTGTGTAATATAAAGTGCTGGCATCAGGAGCGGTTGCCTCCGTGATCGCCAGAGACTTTTTCTTTCCCGGTAAACGGAAGGTGGTGAATTTGAAGCGGATCGGAACGCCTTCGTAGTTCGGCCAACAATTGACGTAGGTATATTCAAACGTGAAGGTGTTTTGCTTGGCATCCTTATTCTTGCCCAGGATGCGCGTGACGTCGAAGAACGTCGCTTCGTTGAAGCCAGTGTAGTAGTAGCCTTGATCTGGAACCCACATCAACTCGTGATGACGCGGCAGCGAGAACGCATAGAAATTGTGCCAAAGATCGTTGCCGCCAGGCTTGTCGTTGACGTCGATGGTCGAGATACCAGCGAGGTAACGCTGACCTGGATCGGGAACCGGGTCGCCCTTCTGCGGCTGCTTGATCCAGTTGGTACGATACCCGTCAAACTCCGGATGCTCATTCAGCAAAGCCGAGAACTCGGTGTGATCGGCGACGACGAACGGATGGCCGTCGATCTGCCGAAACCGTCCCTTCGTCGCCCACGCATTATAGGTGTACGGAAGCCCGGAATTAGAGCCGGCAGTGAACGAGCACTGCGCCATCAG
Organism: Xanthobacteraceae bacterium; assembly: GCA_036557665.1. GTDB lineage: Bacteria > Pseudomonadota > Alphaproteobacteria > Rhizobiales > Xanthobacteraceae > VAZQ01. Next base: position 102,975 of record DATBHG010000051.1, read on the forward strand.
AAAGATGCGCGACCAATTGACGTTGACGATGTACCAGCGACCGCCGTCGTTTTTGAGCTTGATCTTGGCGTCGTCGGCCATGGATTAGCCCACCGGCGTCGGACTGCTGTCCGGATAGCTGTACTTGTGCGTTTGCGTGATCGACGGATCGCTCGCGTTCGTAAACTTGATCTCTTTGGCGCGCTGGACCTCGACGAATTGGCTCGGGTCGTCGGGGTTCTCGATGCGCTTTTTCTCGTTCTTGCGCTTGACCTCTTTGAACGTATTGGCGGCTGTGCCGGTCTCGCCGGAGAACGAGTAGGACCAATCGAACGTCTTGCCGCCCTCGGTCTCGATCGTGATGACAACCGGATCGGCCAATACGGTGCCGCCAATCACGGCAGTCGGCGGCGTAATGTCCGTCAACTGGAAGGGACGGATCAGAAGCTCGAGGGCCATGGCTTACTCCGCTCACGAGGAGGGCGCGTAGAGGTCGATACCTTGCGGAATGACCAGGTCCGTTGTGGTGATGTCGTATTCGCTCGCAAACGAGCCGCCCTCGACCGGACGAATAGAGAAGCTGTAGGTCGACTTGACCTTTTTCAGCGTGTTCTCGATCGCCTGCTTGTTCTGCTGCGCGTCCGTCGAGGCATTACCGGAATGCGTGATCGGAAAGCCCTCGGCGGAGAAAATGCCAGGATGGAACTGCGGACGTTGCAGGTACGGAACCTGCGTCAGCGGGAACACGAGCCCATCGTCATTTGGCCGATCGACCGGCACCGAGTAACCGACGTCACCGGTCCCGATCGCGACTACGTTGCCGTCATAATACTGATAGTCGACGTCGACGTAGAGCTCGCTGCGCGCTTCGAGCACGGTGTCGGGATCGTTGCGCTTGTCCTGCGTGATCCAGAGCGGATCGTAATAGGGAGCCACGCGCATGCTCTGCGCGAGCGCCCCCTTCTGGCCAGCATGATTGTCCGCGCGGCCGGTGAATTGCAGCGTGACGATTTCGAGATTGATGTCGTCAGGAATGCCCACCAGGCGACCATGGAACAGGGGTTTGAGCTCGTGCCCGTTCCACCAGGACAGCCAGCAATGGATTTTGCGAGCGGGCGCGAGCAGGCCGATGCGCGGGTTCCTGACCTCAAGGTGCAGCGTGGCAAAGTCGCCTTCGTTGTGCTCCACCGTGAACGAGAAGATGCTCTCGTCCTCGCGCTTGTGCGTGACCGAATTGAACGTGGTCTCGTGTGCGCCGACCCAGGCGAAATAGAACGGACCGGCCACGATTAGACCTCCTCAAGATTGAGCGTCCAGGAAACTTGCGCGCCCCACTCGTCTCGCTCGATCGAGAAGCCGGTGACCATCATGCTCAGCTGCGGTCGATAGAAGATGTACGGGTACTGATCGACGCGCTCGCTCTGATACACAGACGGACGCGATGGCTCGCTGACATAGCTCGCGTCATAGCAGAGCTCGGTGATGCAGCTGACGGTGATGAGCTTGCCAGGCATCGCCATATCGACCGCCGGCGGGTCTTGATCGTTGCCGGTGATAGTCGACTTGAACTTGTGGAATTGATCGTACGACAAGTCCATCAGCACGCCGTTGACGGTGCGGCGTTGTTGCTTGGCTGCGTCGATCGGTTCGAGCGTTTGCGTGAGCCCGCGAGCAGAGTAGGGCGGAACGCCGATCCCGGAAAGGACGAGAACGCTCGAAGCCGGATCGCTCATCGCCCTCTCCCGAAATAGCTCGGCCTACGTCCTGCCGATCGCACTTGCGCGTTGGTAGCGACGCGCACCAGCCCCTCGGCAACGTCATTTGCGGCCATCAGCCCGAACTTGTGGCCGTCCAGGTGCAGGTTGACTGGACGCATGTTTGCGCCGCCAGAAGCAGCCGCCGGCACCATGCCGCCGTTCGCAAAGCGCATCGGCGGCGGCATCGATGTTGAGCGCGCCAGTTCGCCACTTGAGGATGTTCTGCGTTCCGGTCAGACCATGCTCAAACGGCTTCTGCCCGACATAAATCGGCTCGATCGCAGGCTTGAGCGATTGCGTGCCGTAGTACCAGCCTCCCCATTGGTCATCGTGGACGCGGTGTGCCTTCGGAAAACCTTGCGCAAAAATCCAAGCGATGAACGGGTGCGTAATGAAGCCGGCGGCCTCGATCGCAACCGACATGCGGCCAAAGGTACGCGTCGAGGAGAAGGCAACCAGATACGCTCCTGGCTTGAGGACACGCAGCACCTTCGCCCATGTCCCCGGACGAAAGGCGATGTCGCCGCCGTCCCAACGCTGGCCCATGAAGCCGGCCGAGGCTCGAGCAAATCGGCCATCGGTGCCGTGCTGTGCTGGCGCGCTGCCTTCCTTTCCGAACCGCCTGACAATGCTGGTCAGGTGATAGGGAGGGTCTGTACAACAGGCGTCGACGCTGTTCTCCGGGATTATCTCCAAGAGGTTGAGGCAATCGCCACAGAGCAGCTGGACGCGGCCGTCGAGGTAGGTCTGGCGCAGTCGCGAAAGCGATTCCTGTTGGTCGCGCGCAACATAGCCAAGGTGCCTCCCTTCCTTTACGAGCCGCCGCGTCACTCGCTCAAAGGTGTGGGCGAGATCCTCGAAAAACTCCCCATGCCGGGGCAGGGGCTCGGCGGTGCCATGCATCGCATCCCGGCGCTGCAATGGCGCACGTGGCTGCGGTTGGCATTCGTCGAGGCCGGTTCCGATTGGCGGTCGCTCAATCGTCTGAAAGTCGAGAACGGCGTTCTCGCTGACTACGGCATCATCCCCGAGCAAAGCCTGCGCTCCGCTGCCTTCGGTGTCCTGCCATGGCATGAACCGTCCGGCGCCGTGATCGGTGAATCACTGCCGACTAACGGACGCTTCGCGGTTGCTGATCCGCGCACATTCGAGAAGCGTAACTGCACGCTCGGCGTCAATCGCTGGAACGATCACGCGGGCACCATCACCGGAAACGGTCGCCCCATGACGGGCGCGTTCTCTGTGGCTGATCCCAGGCGCGCCGAGGATCGCGGAGAGTACGGGCAATTCGGTGTCAAGCACTGGCACGAGCCGAGCCAGGCGGTCTCGACGAGCGCGGCCAACGCATAGCGTCTGGCGATCAAGCGGACCGCGCCGTACAGCTGATCACTCAATACCTGCAATCGATTGATCGCGTCGATGCGCCAGTCGCATTCTGGACGCCATCACAACAGCTGGAATTTGCGCGTTGGTGCGTGAAAGAGCACGAGCATTCGGCTGGCTACATCGAGCGAATCTTTACTGTCATGCGATCTGCGTTCAATGACGCCTGCGCCGTGCGCATCAGGTACGATGCTGTCGGCCAGCAAGCCGAATGCGCTCTGATGAGCAATGCGCCGAAGGTCGTCTGGAAGCGCAAGAACGTCGCCCAGGAGCTTAAAATCCCGGCCATGCGCCGGCCGCGTCCGGATACACCATCCCTCGATCAGATGGCAGCACTCCTGGACGCACTCAAAACGCGCCACCTTTTCCGCTTCGCCGTCATGTCCCTCTGTACGTGGGGGAGGCCGCAAGCAGTGATCGATTTCGATCCGCACACGCAGATCGAGTGGAACAACTTTGTGCTCAATCTTGCGCCGCCAGAGTGGATCGAGACGAACAAGCGTCGCGCGCGCCAGCCGCTCACGCAATGCATGTCTGGCTGGCTTCCCGTCTGGGATCGCGAGGACCGCGAGCGCATAACCAAGGCGCGGGAGAAGGGACAGGAGCCGGCTCGAGCCCTGCTTACCTACAAGGGCCAGAAGGTCGGGAGCGTGAAGCGCGCTATCCGGCGCATCGCCGCGGACATTGGTCTGGACGGCTTCACGCAAAAGAGCTTCCGGCATTTCATGGCGGACCAGGTAAAGAAGCTCGGCGTACCGCGCGAACTGCGGTCACGTTGGCTCGGCCATGCCGTGCGCGAGGGATCGGATACGACGGCGCACTACGAAGGCGACGACGCCCAGGAGCTCGTGCCGGTCGCGATGGCGACGGATTACGTGCTGTCGCTCATTCAAGGCTACTGCCAGCGCCCACTTTTTGCTGCTGAATTGCTGCTGAATCCCGACGACTTGAGAGAGGCCGGCATTCGAGTGTTCGAAAAATCTGTTAGTTCTCAGGAGGATAATGGTGGGCGCGACAGGGATCGAACCTGTGACCCCTACCATGTCAAGGTAGTGCTCTTCCGCTGAGCTACGCGCCCGAAGTTTCGCGGATGCTTTGGTCATATCCTTACGGGAAAGGCGCGGCAAGACTAGGCCCTGCCAACTGTCGGCCCGGCCAACGAGAAGGCGCTTCGCAGGGATGCGTCTCGACCCGAGGGAACGCGGCGCGGGTTACGCAAGCCAAGCGGACAGCCCGGCTGCCGGCGGCGCTCACGCCGCGAGCATCTTCTGAACTTCGTTGACCAGCTCGCGCAGATGAACCGGCTTGGAGAGCACCTTCGCATTCTTGGGCGCATTGGAATCGGAGTTCAGCGCCACGGCGGCGAAGCCGGTGATGAACATGATCTTGATGTCCGGGTCGAGCTCGGAGGC
>DATBHG010000052.1:0-28918 GCA_036557665.1 Xanthobacteraceae bacterium
CTTCTGCAGCAGCGGCAAACGCCGTGCAGGGGCGAGCACGCCGCAACCTCGATGCCGACCGGTCGGGGTGCCGGCGACTCGCATGAGGTTGTTCATGGACGCGTCTGGTTTCGGCCTGATTGATCCGGCGCTGGAGAAAGACTCCTGCGGCGTCGGATTCATTGCCGATATCAAGGGCCGCAAATCGCACAAGATCGTCGATGACGCGCTCACGATCTTGCTCAACCTCGAGCATCGCGGCGCGGTCGGCGCCGATCCGCGCGCGGGCGACGGCGCCGGCATCCTGGTGCAGATCCCGCACAAGTTCTTCGCCAAGGAGGCGGCGCGGATCGGATTTGCGTTGCCAAAGTCCGGCGAATACGCGGTCGGCGCTCTCTTCATGCCGCGCGATCCCGACTGGCGGCAGGTGATCCGCGACATCTACTCGCAGATGATCAAGCGCGAGGGCATGGCGCTGTTGGGCTGGCGCGAGGTGCCGACCGACAACTCGACGCTGGGCTCCTCGGTGAAGCCGACCGAGCCCGTGCACCTGCAGGTGTTCCTTGCCCGCGGCAAGAAGACCAAGAGCGAAGCCGAGTTCGAGCGCCGGCTCTACATCCTGCGCAAGTCGATCTCGCATGCGATCTATACCCGCAAGGAGCGCAGGTTGTCGGGCTATTACCCGGTGTCGATCTCCTGCCGCACCGTCGTCTACAAGGGCATGTTCCTCGCCGATCAGCTCGGCACCTATTATCCCGACCTGCACGATCCGGATTTCGAAAGCGCGCTCGCGCTCGTGCACCAGCGCTTCTCCACCAACACCTTCCCCACCTGGTCGCTGGCGCATCCCTACCGCATGATCGCCCACAACGGCGAGATCAACACGCTGCGCGGCAACGTAAACTGGATGGCGGCGCGCCAGGCTTCCGTCGCCTCGGATCTCTTCGGCGAGGACATCAACAAGCTCTGGCCCATCTCCTACGAGGGCCAGTCCGACACGGCGTGCTTCGACAACGCGCTCGAATTCCTGGTGCAGGGCGGCTACTCGCTCGCCCATGCGATGATGATGATGATCCCGGAAGCGTGGGCGGGCAATCCGCTGATGGACGAGGAGCGCCGCGCGTTCTACGAGTACAACGCCGCGCTGATGGAGCCGTGGGACGGCCCTGCCGCCATCGCCTTCACCAACGGCCGCCAGATCGGCGCCACGCTCGACCGCAACGGGCTGCGCCCCGCGCGCTATCTCGTCACCCGCGACGAGCGCATTATCATGGCCTCCGAGATGGGCGTGCTGCCGATCGCGGAGAGCGAGATCGTGCAGAAATGGCGGCTCCAGCCGGGCAAGATGCTGCTCGTCGACCTCGATCAGGGCCGGCTCATCCCCGACGAGGAGCTCAAATCCGCGCTCGCGAGGAGCCACCCCTACAGGGACTGGCTCGAGCGCACCCAGATCGTGCTGGAGGACCTGCCGGACGCGCCGGAGCAGGCGCCGCTCTCCAATTTCTCGCTGCTCGATCGGCAGCAGGCCTTCGGCTACACCCAGGAGGACCTGCGCATCCTGATGTCGCCGATGGCGATGGCGGGCGAGGAAGCGGTCGGCTCCATGGGCAACGATACGCCGATCTCGGCGCTGTCGAGCCGGCCGAAGCTCCTGTTCACCTATTTCAAGCAGAACTTCGCGCAGGTGACCAACCCGCCGATCGACCCGATCCGCGAGGAGCTGGTGATGAGCCTCGTCTCCATCATCGGCCCGCGCCCCAACCTGTTCGACCTCGAGGGCACTTCTCATCTCAAGCGGCTGGAAGTGCGCCAGCCCATCCTCACCAATGCGGACCTGGAAAAGATCCGCGCCATGTCGGAAGTGGGCAGCGGGCATTTCCGCTCGCGCATCCTCGACACCACCTGGCCCGCCGAGCAGGGCGCCGCCGGGCTCAAGGACGCGCTCGAGACCTTGTGCGCCCGCGCCGAAGCCGCGGTGCGCGAAGGCGTCAACATCATCATTCTGTCGGATCGCCGCGCGGGGGTGGAGAGCATCCCCATGCCGTCGCTCCTCGCCTGCGCGGCGGCGCATCATCATCTGATCCGCCAGGGCCTGCGCACCTCGGTGGGCCTCGTGGTCGAATCGGGCGAGCCGCGGGAGGTGCACCACTTCTGCTGCCTGGCGGGCTACGGCGCCGAGGCGATCAACCCTTATCTGGCGTTCGAGACGCTGGCGGCGATGAGGGACGATCTGCCGCAGAAGCTCGACGACAAGGAGATCGTCAAACGCTACATCAAGTCGATCGACAAGGGCATCCTCAAGGTGATGTCCAAGATGGGCATCTCCACCTATCAGTCCTATTGCGGCGCGCAGATCTTCGACGCGGTCGGACTCAGGTCGGATTTCGTCGCGGAGTATTTCACCGGCACCGCCACGCGCATCGAGGGCGTGGGGCTCGCCGAGATCGCAGAGGAGACGGTGCGCCGCCATCGCGCTGCGTTCGGCGACGACCCGATCTATCGCGCGTCGCTGGACGTGGGCGGCGAGTATCAGTTCCGCGTGCGCGGCGAGGACCACGTGTGGACCGCGCCGACGGTCACGGCGCTCCAGCACGCCGTGCGCGGCAATCTGCCCGGGGAGTATCGCGCCTACGCCAAGGCGAGCAACGACCAGTCCGAGCGCCTGCTCACCATCCGCGGCCTGTTCCGGCTCAAGGCGGCGGAGGAGGACGGGCGCAAGCCGGTGCCGATCGAGGAGGTGGAGCCCGCCAAGGACATCGTGCGGCGGTTCGCCACCGGCGCCATGTCCTTCGGCTCGATCTCGCGCGAGGCGCACACCACGCTCGCCATCGCGATGAACCGCATCGGCGGCAAGTCGAACACCGGCGAAGGCGGCGAGGAGGCGGACCGCTTCAAGCCGCTGCCCAACGGCGATTCCATGCGCTCGGCGATCAAGCAGGTCGCCTCCGGCCGGTTCGGCGTCACGACGGAATACCTGGTCAACTCCGACATGATGCAGATCAAGATGGCGCAAGGCGCCAAGCCGGGAGAAGGCGGCCAGCTCCCCGGGCACAAGGTCGATCACATCATCGCCAAGGTACGCCACTCCACGCCGGGCGTGGGCCTCATCTCCCCTCCCCCGCATCACGACATCTATTCCATCGAGGACCTCGCGCAGCTGATCTTCGACCTCAAGAACGTCAACCCGGAAGGTCTGGTCTCGGTGAAGCTCGTGTCCGAGGTGGGGGTCGGCACCGTCGCGGCCGGCGTGTCGAAGGCGCGCGCCGACCATGTCACAATCGCCGGTTTCGAGGGCGGCACCGGCGCCTCGCCGCTCACCTCGATCAAGCATGCCGGCTCGCCCTGGGAGATCGGGCTGGCTGAGACGCATCAGACCCTGGTGGCCAACCGGCTGCGCGGGCGCATCGCCGTGCAGGTCGACGGCGGCATCCGCACCGGGCGCGACGTGGTCGTCGGCGCGCTCCTCGGCGCCGACGAGTTCGGCTTCTCCACCGCCCCGCTCATCGCCGCGGGCTGCGTCATGATGCGCAAGTGCCATCTCAACACCTGCCCGGTCGGGGTGGCGACGCAGGACCCGGTGCTGCGCCGGCGCTTCGTCGGCAAGCCGGAGCACGTGATCAACTTCTTCTTCTTCGTCGCCGAGGAGGTGCGCGAGCAGATGGCCGCCATGGGCTTTCGCAGCTTCGCCGAGATGGTCGGACAGATGCAGATGCTCGACAAGCGCCAGGTGGTCGAGCACTGGAAGGCCAAGGGCCTCGATTTCTCCAGGCTGTTCTTCAAGCCGCAGGCGGCAAAGGGCGTCGCCGTCTACCACTGCGAGCCGCAGGACCACAAGATCAAGGATATCCTCGACCGCAAGCTCATCGAGCAGGCGCGTCCCGCGCTCGAGCGCCGCGCGCCGGTGCGCATCGTCACGCCGATCAGGAACACCGATCGCACCGCAGGCGCGATGCTGTCGGGGGAGCTCGCCAAGCGCTTCGGGCACGAAGGGCTCCCGCACGACACCATCCACGTGAAGCTTACCGGCACCGCGGGCCAGAGCTTCGGCGCCTGGCTCGCCCACGGCGTCACCTTCGAGCTCGAAGGCGACGCCAACGACTACGTGGGCAAGGGGCTCTCCGGCGGGCGCATCGTCGTGCGGCCGGCGGCAGATGCGGGCATAGTGCCGGAGGAATCGATCATCGTCGGCAACACCGTGCTCTACGGCGCCATCGAGGGCGAATGCTATTTCCGCGGCGTTGCCGGCGAGCGCTTCGCGGTGCGCAACTCCGGCGCCTTCGCCGTCATCGAGGGCGCCGGCGATCACTGCTGCGAGTACATGACCGGCGGCATCGTGATCGTGCTCGGCCGCACCGGGCGCAATTTCGCCGCGGGCATGTCCGGCGGGGTGGCCTATGTCCTCGACGAGGACGGCACGTTTGCGACCCGCTGCAACCTCGCCATGGTGGAGCTCGAGCCGGTGCCGTCCGAGGAGGAGGCGAGCGAGCGCATCTATCATCACATCCATGACCTCGAGTCGCACGGGCGGGTCGAGATCCTCGATGACATGACGCGTTTCGACAACGAGCGGCTGCGCTATTTCATCGCGCGGCACGCACAATTCACCGGCTCGACCCGCGCCGCGGCGATCCTGGAGCGCTGGGAGGCCTATTGCCCGAAATTCCGCAAGGTGATGCCGCTCGAGTACCGGCGTGCGCTCGCCGAGATGGAGAAGGCGCGCACGATGCAGGCCGCCGAATAGCGACGATGCGGCGGAGTGCTCTCAATCGCGCCCGCATGGCGCCGCGCATACCTCCCCCTGCAAGGGGGAGGTCTTAGAAACGTCCGCTGATGGGCAAGATCACCGGCTTTCTCGAGTACGAGCGCGCGGACCGCCGCTATGAGCCGGTCGAGCGTCGCATCGCGCATTGGCACGAGTTCGTGCTGCCGCTGCCCGAGGGCGAGACGCGCACCCAGGCCGCGCGCTGCATGGACTGCGGCATTCCCTACTGCCACACCGGCTGTCCGGTGAACAATCAGATCCCCGACTGGAACGATCTGGTCTATCGCGGCGAGTGGGAGGAGGCTGCGCGCAACCTCCACAGCACCAACAATTTCCCGGAAGTGACGGGACGCGTGTGCCCGGCGCCGTGCGAGGCGTCCTGCACGCTCAATCTCAACGACAACCCGGTGACCATCAAGACGATCGAATGCATGATCGCCGATCGCGCCTACGAGCAGGGATGGATCCGGCCCGAGCCTCCCGCCGCGCGCACCGGCAGGAAGGTCGCAATCGTCGGCTCAGGCCCGGCGGGGCTCGCCTGCGCGCAGCAGCTCGCGCGCGCCGGCCACGATGTGCACGTGTTCGAGAGGCAGGCGAAGGCCGGCGGCCTCCTGCGCTACGGCATTCCCGACTTCAAGATGGAGAAGCACTCCATCGACCGCCGCGTCGCGCAGATGCAGGGGGAGGGCGTGACTTTCCACTACGGCGCCCATGTCGGCGCGAACGTGTCCGCCGAGAAGCTGCTCGACGAGTACGACGCGCTGGTGCTGGCGGGCGGCGCGGAGAAGGCGCGCGATCTGCCCATCCCCGGGCGCGAGCTCAAGGGCATCCATTTTGCCATGGATTATCTGCCGCAGCAGAACCGGCGGGTGAGCGGCGAGCCGCAACCGGAGGGGGAGCCGATCCTCGCCGGCGGCAAGCATGTCGTTGTCGTCGGCGGCGGCGATACCGGCTCCGACTGCATCGGCACCGCCATCCGCCAGGGTGCGCTCTCGGTGACCAATTTCGAGATCATGCCGGCCCCGCCCGAGCGCGAGAACAAGCTGCTCACCTGGCCGGACTGGCCGCTCAAGCTGCGCACCTCGTCGAGCCACGAGGAAGGCGCGGAGCGCGATTTCGCGGTGATGACCACGAGGCTTTCGGGCGAGGACGGTGCGGTCCGGACGCTGCATTGCGTGCGGGTGGATGGGACGATCGCCCCCATTCCCGGGACCGAGTTCGACATCCCGGCCGATCTCGTGCTGCTCGCCATGGGCTTCGTGCATCCCGTGCACGAGGGCATGCTCGCCGCGCTCGGCCTCGAGCTCGACGCCCGCGGCAACGTGAGGACGGATACGGCAGGCTATCAGAGCTCGCGGCGCAAGGTATTTGCCGCGGGCGACATGCGGCGCGGCCAGTCGCTGGTGGTATGGGCGATCCGCGAGGGCCGCCAATGCGCCCACGCCGTGGACGCCTTCCTCATGGGCGCCAGCACCCTGCCGCGCTGATCGTCATAGTAGCATCAGCTTTTTGCTCTACTTTTAGGTGCGGACCTCAAAATTACAAAAATCCGGTATTTTTCGTGCAGCCCATTGTTTTTCAGCGAAAAAACGGCAGGAAGAACGGCATGCGGAACGGCTGAGGGGCGGCCGAGCGCGGCCGCTGCTGCATGGGCGCGCGGTTGCCCTGCTGCCCGCCGGGCGCTTGCCCGCCCGCATCGCTCGCAACCTTGTCCGTGGACGCGGGAGACGGCGGGGTGGGCGGCAGGTTGGTGTCGATGTGCACGCCGCTCGAGCGCGGCCAGCTGAAATCGTCCGACCGCCCGGTCGAAGCGGGGATCGGCTCGCCCTTGGTCAGCACGCGGCTCGCCGAAGCGTCGGTCGCGGGCGCGGGGCGGCTCTGCCGGCCGCCACCGAGAAGCTCGTCCGATCCGGCGTTGAGCGCGGTCAACGGCAGCACCGGCCCGACCGCGGGGCGCTGCGACGGCGCGCCGGGCTTGGCAGCCGGGGCCGCCGCCCCCTGCTCGGTGGCCAACGGCAGCGCGACCGGCGCCGCCCGGTTGACCATCTGCCGCTCGATCTCGCGCTCCACGTAATGGGCGAGCTTGCGCGCGCCGAACTTGGTAAAATACACCCCGTCGGCGGAGCGCAGCCGCCGGATCTGGCCTTCGTAATCCGGGCCCTGCGGCGAGAAGCGCCCGCTCTCGTCCACGAAGCCGTCCCAGATATCGACATAGGTGATGCCGGCCTTGTCGGCGCGGCTGCGGTAGATCTCATTGAGGTACTGGGAATCGGCGCTGGCCTTGGCTCCGCGCTGCGACGGCAACCCGACCCAGAACACCGGAACGCCCGCGCTCTTGAGCGCGGCGATAGTCGAATCCACCCGCTTGATGTAGGCAATTTCCCATTTTTCCGTGTGAAATTCCCACGGACCGTAGGCTGCCTGCCGCGCCTGCTCGGACGTGGGAGCGGCGGCAGGCTGCTCGCGCGGCTGCTCCGGCGCCTGCTGCTCCGGGTCGGCCGGGGCGGCAGGCGCGGCAGGTTGGGCGGCCTGCGCCGGTTGTGCCGGCGCGGCAGCGCCGGCAGCCGGCTTGCTGCCGGGCGCCGGCCGCACCACCGGAGGCACCTTCTCGCGGATGAGCTGGCGGTCGTTGTTGCCGAGCATCATCACGATGTATTTCGGCTTCTCCGCCGCGATGATCTCGTGCGCGGCCTGCGCCCAGTCGATATCCCGGCGCGGATCGTAGCGAATGAGCCCGGAGTCGGTGCGGTGCTTGCGGACAATGGCAATCTCCGGCTTCTCCGAGAACGCGTCCTCGAGGCCATAGGCCAGCCAGTCCGCGTTGGCATCGCCCATGACCACGATCGGAACCGTCGCGTCGGGCTTCTTCTGGGCAGGTCCGGGCGCATGCGCGGAATCCCCCGACCCCTCCCCGCCACCGCGCTCCCACCCTCCGCGCTCACGCGGCTCGAGCCGGGGAAAACCGCCGAAAAAATCCCGGAACGGATCGGAGCGGTAGCGCGGCCGGGCCCCCCAGTCCCAGAATTGAGCCTGCGCCGGGGCCACCAGCATCAGCGTCAGGCCGATGCCCGCCAGCGCTACCAAGCCATTGTAATTGCACCAAATCCTCATTGACCGCCGCCGAAGGGTCTGCCGCCGCGCCTGTCCGGCGCAAACGGCCAGCATCCCCATGAAAATGTCAAGGTGAAGGTGCCTTCCTGGTTGACTGTGCGTCCCAACCTGCGAGCCCGCCGGCCACACTTCTATATATGGCGAGCGTATATAGGGGGCGATTGCGGCCGGCATAGGGGCGGCTCCCGCTTCGGCCTGCTCCCGGCGCCGGTCCCAGAGGCCGTCCCAACGGGCGAAGGCAATTGCCTCGGCCTGCACAATCCACGCCCGTGCACTCCGGGGGCCGGAAATGTCGGCAGCGGACGGGCGATATGCTAATAGACCTGTACGCTTCGAGTTTCTCAGGAAAGAGAAACGCGGCACCGCCGATTCAGCGCGCAGCCGCAACCTATTGCCTTCAAGGGGATCATGAAAGTCGTCAGAAAAGCCGTCTTCCCGGTCGCGGGCCTGGGGACGAGATTTTTGCCCGCAACCAAGGCGATGCCGAAGGAGATGCTGCCGGTGGTGGATCGGCCGCTCATTCAACACGTGGTGGACGAGGCCAGAGAGGCGGGGATCGAGCATTTCATCTTCGTCACCGGCCGCAACAAGGCCGTCATCGAGGACCATTTCGACCGCCAGTTCGAGCTGGAGCACACGCTCACCGAGCGGCAGCGCCGCGCCGATCTCGAGCTCCTGGCGCGGGATCTGCCGGGGCCGGGCACCGCGAGCTTTACGCGCCAGCAACTGCCGCTCGGCTTGGGCCATGCGGTGTGGTGCGCGCGCGAGCTGGTCGGGCACGAGCCGTTCGCGCTCCTCCTCCCGGATGTGCTGGTGCAGCACAATCCGGGCTGCCTTGCGCAGATGATCGCCGCGGCGCGCGATGTCGAGCGCGCCAACATCATCGCGGTCGAGCAGGTGCCGCCGGAGCGCGTCCACATGTACGGGGTGGTCGGTATCGGCGAGCGCAGCGGCGACCTGTTCGCTCTCACCAGGATGGTGGAGAAGCCATCGCGCGAGAGCGCGCCTTCGAACCTCATCATCACCGGCCGCTACATCCTGCAGCCGGAGATCTTCGACATTCTCGCCGCGGAGAGGCGCGGGGCCGGCAACGAGATCCAGCTCACCGATGCCATGATCGAGCTCGCCAGAAGCCAGCCGTTCTACGCGCTCGAGTTCGCGGGCCGCAGCTTCGATTGCGGCTCCAAGGTGGGATTCCTCGCCGCCAACGTCGCCTACGCGCTCGAGCGAGACGACATCGCGCCGTCGCTGCGCACGGAGCTCAGCCGGCTGCTTGCCAATGGGGGATGAAGAAACAGCCGCGGGCCAAAGACGCGGATGAGCTGTGCCCGGGCTCGAGACCCGCGCCCGAGGCCGACGATCCGGCGCGCCCATTTCAAAGCTGCCCTTGCGATCGCCCGGCGTCGCGGTGCGCCGCCGCCATGGCTGATCCATAGCGAAAGCTGGCGGCAGCCGCCCGTGTCCTCACTGGAACCCGGATCCCCATGAGCAAAATCCAAGTCACGCTTGCCTGCGAGCAATACGATCGAACCGACGCGCTGCGCGAAGGCCGGGTACAGCCCGAAGGGATCGACCTCGTCTACCTGCCGCTCTCCCCACAGGAAACCTTCTGGCGGATGCTGCGACATCTGGAGTTCGACGCCGCCGAGATGTCTCTCGCCGCATGGTCGGTCGCGAGATCGCGTGGTGAGGACCGCATCATTGGCATCCCGGTATTCACCTCACGCGAGTTCCGTCACTCGGCAATCTACATCAACTTGAATTCTGGCATTCAAAAACCACAGGATCTCCGAGGCAAAAAGGTTGGAGCTCCCGAGTACATGTTGACTGCGGTCGTGTGGGCGAGAGGCATCCTCCACAGCGAATACGGCGTAGCGCCCAGCGAGGTCCTGTGGATGCTCGGTGGGCAGGAAGAGCCCGGCCGCGAGGAGCGGATCGTCCTCAAAAAGCCTCCCGACGTGAGCATAGAGAGCATTCCACCGGGCCAGACACTCAGCGCCATGCTGGACCGGGGCGATCTCGACGCGGTGATTACACCGCTGCTGCCCTCGGTCTATGCCAAACGCTCGCCGCGGGTACGGCGGCTTTTTCCGGATTTCAGGCGTGTGGAGCGGGAATATTACCAACGGACGGGCATCTTTCCCATCATGCACACGGTGTGCATGAAGGCGAGCCTTTACCGAAGCTGCCCCTGGATTGCACAGAGCCTGTACAAAGCGTTTCGCAAGTCGCGGGACGAAGCGGTCGCGAAGCTCTACGACACCAATGCGTTGCGGATTTCGTTGCCCTGGGTGGTTGCGGAAGCGGAGGAATCAGAGCGCCTCTTCATGGGCGGCGATTTCTGGCCTTACGGCATCGAGTCCAACCGCAAGACGATCCAGACTCTGCTCGACTATCTGAAGCAGCAGAGCCTGCTCGAGCGCGATGTAGCTGTCGAGGAGCTGTTCGCCCCCAATACGTTCGACATGTACAAGACCTGATCGACCGGACGTGCCTTGCGATGAGCCGGGGTTTTGCTTCGATCAGCTTTCCCTTATTCCATCGGATGCGGTTCGGCTCCTGCGGGTGGCGTCGGGGATAACTGCTTGCGTTACGTTCCGGGCCACTGGGCTATCGCGTAGCGATTTGGTGCTCTGGCACTGACTAGCGGTCGTTCGGCTCTAGCGCTGCGCCCGCTATTGGAGGTACTGCGGACCTGCCGTGAACCGGTCGAATGGGCTGAACGGACGCGAATGACCTTAGGAGACATCGACCGGATCGAAATCCCGCAATGCAGCAAGAATGTTCGAGCCGAAACCTGGGCCTGCCTCGGCAGCGCCGCCCATTCGTGGTCAACCAATGGGCGGCTCACCTCACACGGACGGCGCAGCGCACGTTCGAGAGGGGGTCAGCCTAGACGCCGCTACCGCTCTTCTTTCTTTTCCTTCGATGAGGCAAATCCCACCCCCGCGCCCACGATCGCGCCGATCACGGTCCCGAGCCCCGGCACAATAGTCCCAGCCGCGCCGCCAACGAGCGCGCCAGAAATTGTGCGGTTCTTATCAGCCCAAGCTTTGGTCCGTTCCCACAGGCCGACTGGTTTTGTTTCCTCGCTCATGTTGCTTCCTCACTGAAAGAGCAGGTGGATATTATCCCATTCGCCGCATCGGCGCGAGACTGCCAAACGGCGCGGCCTCACCTTTCAATTAAACAATTGTTGGACCTACGGACCTACGAGGGGATAGAATAGTGTTGTTTGCTCACCGCAGGAGTCCGGAGGTGGCGCTAGGCTGCGGAGCGCGGATGTCCGCATCCACGGCGAGTCTTGGAGTGTAAGCGGACATCCACGATGATTGGCCCAGCCGGCTTGTTTTAAAATGAGATGGTTCCTGGTTGGCTCTAGGCAACCTAGGGGCTGCATTCTCAGCGCAGCGCTCGTCGCACTCGTAAGCATGAGCAGCGGGCAGACGCTCGCCTCCGCCGGCTGCGAAGCCGTCAATACGGGCAGATTTAATGATTCCATCGTCGGCACCGGTACTTCAGCCAAAACGATCGATAATTTCGCGGTCGGGGACACCATAACATTCGTCATATCGATCACCGCCGGCGCCGTCGCTTGGCAACTCAAGAGTGGAAACAGCACGCTTTTGGACACTGCAATGTCCTCGACCACCCGCTTATACACTGTTACCGGCGCGAACAGTGACACGACACTCGAGCAGACGACTGCTACACCGGCGGCGCTCGTCAGGCTCACCGCCACCTGTACGTCGGCGCCGGCCGTCACCAATGTGAGCCCGAGCTCAGGCCTCGAGGTGGGCGGCGCCGGCGTCACCATCACCGGTACCAGCTTCACCGGCGCGACCGCTGTCAAGTTCGGCAGCGCCAATGCCACGTCTTTCGTCCTAAAGAGTGCCACTTCGATTACCGCGATCTCGACCCCTGGCACTGGCACCGTGGACGTGACGGTGACTACGCCCAATGGGACCAGCGCGACCACCGCAGCGGATCGCTTCACCTATGTGATACCGAGCACAACCGTCATGCTCACGTCATCGCAGAACCCGAGCCAGCTCGGCCAACCAGTCACCTTCACAGCGACGGTAACCGGCGACTCGCCGACCTCCACTGTGATGTTCAAGGACGAGGGCACCGTACTTGGCACCGCAACGCTCAACGCATCGGGGCAGGCGACATTCACGACCTCGTCATTGAGCGAAGGAACGCAATCCATCATCGCGACCTACAGCGGCGACGCCAACAACTCCCCGAGCATGTCCACGGCACTCCTTCAGACGGTGAACGCGCGCCGACCGCTGAGTGAGACCGGGATGGGCGTCCCCGACGTTGGGCGCACGACAAAACGGCGCGCCCAAAAGCCACCGTCTCGCTCGGGTCATTCCGAGCCTTGAACAGGCAATGCCTCGCCCCTACGCACCACGATAACCGCCCAAAACTCGGACCGGCGGCTTGGTCCGAGCTTGTTGCGGTCCCCAATTCAGCGGCGAACCCGCTTCCCGCATTCAGCTCTGGTGAACCATACACCGCCTCGTTGCGCCCGCGCTCCCCCGCATGCGCGACACGCAGTCAGTCTAGCTGTGGAGGCTGGCGCGCAGCGTGTCGAATTCATCGGCCCAATCCCGGCGCCAGCGGGAGCGCTGGCTCGCATCGATCCAGGCGGCATCGAGCCCGTTGAGCATGAAGTTGCGGATATCGTCCAGGCCAAATGCGAAGTCCTCGACCATCATCTGCCACACGCGGGTTTGCGTCACCTTGTGCAGAGTGGGGTTGTCGGTATTGGGGTGTATGCGCAACCCCAGCGCCGCCATCCTGCGTATGGGGTGATCGATCGCCCAGCGATCGTCCGCAAGCGTGCGCAGGTAAAACGAGTTGGTCGGCACGACCAGAAACACGATGCCGTTTTCCGCGCAGCGGCGCGCCAGGGCGGGATTGTCGATCACGGTGTAGCCATGATCGACGCGTTCGACCCGGAGCACGTCGATTGCCGTTTCGATGTTCTTCCACGTGAGACCGTTTTCGCCCGCGTGGGCGGTGGCGTGCAACCCCGCCCGTCGCGCCGCGGCGTAGGCCTCGGCGAACAGCTCAGGCGGGTGGTCCGCCTCGTTGAAATCGATCCCGATGCCAAGAACCTCCGGGGTGCGGTGCTCGATGACCCACTGCACCATCTCGCGGGCCGCCGCCGGCCCGCGCTCGCGGTCGATGGCGGGTATCAATCGACCCGTTATACCGGGCTGGACCTCGGCGTCACGGATTGCACGCACGATGGCGGACTGTGCTGCCGGATAGGATATCCCTGCGTGCACAGGGGCGGTCGGATTCCAGAAGAACTCCGCGTAACGCACGCCCTGGGCGGCTGCGTCCTGCAAATATTCCAACGCGATCCGGTAGAGGTCGTCCGGTTGCTTCACCAGGTGCGCGTCGAGCGCACGCATCACATTGCTGGTCGGCCACGGCTTGGGCGGGCGGGTGTAATACGCCTCGATATCGGCCGCGCTGATGGGCGCCCGATGGGTCTGCGCAAGCTGAGCGAAGGTCTCCTTGCGCACCGCGCCGTAGAGGTGGCAGTGCAGCTCCACCTTGGGGATGGCGCGCAGGAGCTCATCGAGGCTCATGAGAGGGCGGGCGCCGCAGCCCGAAAAAAGTTGCCGGCCCCGGTCCTGAACAGAGCATTCGCCGGATCGAAGGTCAGGCCGACCGGGTCGCCGCCTTCCTGAACCAAGCGGATCTGCCGGCGCAGCAATCGCCTCACCATGGAGATACCGCGATCGCTCGTCGCAAGGTGCTCCTCCGAGTGATGGGTAATCGGTCCTTGTGATTCCTGTGCTTCCCAGTCGCTCGGAAACATCTGGCGCTCGGCGGCGCTCATCGCGATCCAGGCTTTCGGCCGTTTCTCGACGTACATCTGCCGCGGCCGGCCTTCGAGGTCTTTAGGCACTTTCATCGCGTGAAAGCGCCGATGATGGGTGTCATCGACCGGTACCACCCAACCGACAGTCGTCGTCGGCCCGGGAGCCAGCTGCACGTCCGGCGTGCTGATCAGGTTCGGCAAGATGAGGGGCGACACGCGGTCAAGCTCGCGCCCGTCATCGAGCTTGCGAAACGCGATGTATTTCACCCCGAGATCGGTATATTCCCATTTCACCTCCGGCTTGACCGCCATCGCCGGCGCAAACTGCGAGCCGCTGAACGCAGTGTGGAGAATGTACACGTGCCAGGGATCGGTACTGTTCTCCCAGTCCTGTAGCCAGTTCCACGGGATGATTTTTACGCTGTCATCCCCGCCGACGCTGAAGCTCGAATCTGTGGCGAAGATCGTTTCATCCGCGGCAAGGTTCTCGAGGGCATCCCAGCAGGGCAGTATCGGCCTTTTTTCCGGCGGCCCCATGTAAGCAAACACCAGGCCGTATCGCTCCTGCATCGGGTACCAGGGCTGGCGGATACGGTCGCGATGGGCTCTGCCGTTATCAGGCTCGCAGGGCTGATCGATGCAGCGGCCTTCGACGTCGAACTGCCAGCCGTGATAGCAGCAGCGAATGCCGTTCTCATCCACCTTGCCGTAAAACAGCGAGGCGCCACGATGGGCACAGTGCGGCGTGAGCAGTCCTGGCCTTCCCTTGCCGTCGCGGAACAGGATCAGGTCCTCACCCAGAATGCGTACCGGTTGCGGGACCGGCCCGACATTGGCGGAGACCGCGACCGGCTGCCAATACCGGCGCATGAACTCGCCGCACGGAGTCCCGGGCCGCACTTCGGTGAGCTCGGCGTCATGCGTCGGAGCCGGCCGGCCATATGCGTTTCCATCGGGGTTTGTTTTTTGCATCGACAGCTCCCTTGGTGCCTCGGTCGCTTCCTTCCACAGGACGAGGCATCTTGCGCCGCTCAGGCGAGCCGAAACAACAGTCTCTCCCGTTCGTGGGGGCGCGTTTCAAACCGGCCCTACGCGTCTTTCCCGTGGAGCGCGTGCCAGTGCTTGGCAATGTCGATCCGGCGCGCAATCCAGAGGTCACGGTGCGCGCACAAATGATCCAGCAGACGTTCCAGCGCGACCGCCCTCGACGGGTTGCCGATAAGGCGCATGTGCATCCCGACCGACATCATGCGCGGCCTCGTCGCGCTCTCCCGGTACAGCATGTCGAATCCATCGCGAATGAACTCGAACCATTGCGAGGCCGTGCCCGTCTGGGCAACGAACTTGCCATCGTTGTGCGCAAGCGAATACGGCACGACCAGATGCCGCTGGCCGGCCACATGCTCCCAGTACGGCAGCTCGTCGGCGTACGAATCCGAATCGTAGAGAAATCCGCCCTCCTCGGCCAACAGACGGCGCGTGTTGAGGCTCGGCCCATAGCGGCAATACCAGCCCTGCGGCCGTTGTCCCACGGTCCGCTCCAGCGAGACGATCGCCTTGCGAATCTCCGAGCGCTCCTCCTGCTCGGAAAGCAGATGGGGCCGCAGCCACCGCCAGCCATGGCTGGCGACGTCAAACCCCGCAGCGCGGATAGCCTGCGCGGCGGGTGGATTGCGCTCCAGCGCGAGCGCGCACGCGAAAATCGTCACGGGCACTCCGCGTTCCTGAAAGATGCGCATCAGCCGCCAGAATCCGACCCGACTGCCGTAGGCGAACATGCTTTCGGCTGCGAGGTCGCGTCCTTTCACGGGCTGATTGACCCCGTGCGCCTCGGTCATGTTGACGTCGGTAGTCTCATCTCCGTCGAGGACCGAGGCCTCGGAACCCTCCTCGTAGTTCATGACGAAGTTGATCGCCATGCGAGCGCCATCGGGCCATCGCGGATCAGGCGGCTTGCCGCCGTAGCCGACATAATCCCGGGGAGGCTGCCAGGTGCTGGTCACGATCTATGCAGGATGCACGATGAATGGCGGCACGGAAACGAATTCCTCGTCAGCGGACGTACCGTCGAGCCACATGAAGACGGAGAGCCGGGCCGGTTTGTCCAACACCGTCAGGGATCCGTGCCACACGTCAGGCCGATAGCTCACCCCCTGGGTGGGCAGCGCGATGAACGCTTGCACCCGCTCGATGTCCGGCCCTCCCTGCGCCGCATGCGGCGCGACCACCACGATCCAGCGCCCGATCTCGATCGGCACGAAGCTTTGCGACGAGAACTGGTGGCGCTCGAGCGAGCTGAACTCGAGCGGAGGCGACGCAGGAAGTTTCGTGAGCATCCACAGCCTCGGGTATGCGTCAGGCCGGAGATTGCGGACGCTGGTTTCGAAATAAGCGCGTCCGGGCTGGGCAGGCGCTTCGACCACGTCGCCGTAAGCGGTGAAGGCGTCCGCGGTCAGCGGGCGGGCGGTGATTTCGGCTGTGGCCTGGGGTCGCATGCCGGGATGCCTGATGGATCAGGATGAGCGCAATCAAGCATCATATTGCGCCGTATGAGGCAAGTTGACAAAGTGGCTTGAACGACGTGGGACTGTGCATGTCGAGCGCCGAGCGGGTCCGGATGACAGCGAATCGGATCGAGTTTGCAGGATGGGTTACGCCATCGAGCCGGACGGGGCCGGCTCGACGGACAGGCCGCCTTGCAAGCTGCGCGATCCTGATTTCGGTCGCGTGCTCGGCATTACTCAGCCTGCAATGCCCGGCATCCCCGCAGCCAAGGCTCGAACCGGCGACCCTGCGCCTGGACTGGCTCGCCTCCGGGTATCACGTGCCCTTCTTCCTCGCTCTGGAACGCGGGTTCTATCGCGAGCAGGGAATCGACCTGCAGATCGCCGACGGGAAAGGCAGCACGACCACGCTCCAGGTGGTTGCAAGCGGCAGCGACACGTTTGGCGCCGCCAATCTCTCCACCACGGCGCTGGGCATTGCCCGCGGCATTCCCGCCGTCGCCATTGCCGGCCTTATTCAGAAAAGTCCGGATTCGGTGATCTCGCTTGCCGGGGCCGGCATCAATTCGCCCAAGGACATGGAGGGCAAGCGCGGCGGCTTTGTCCCGACGAGCGCCAGCGACCGGATTTTTCCCGCCTTTGCCAAATCGGCCGGCGTCGATGCGCAAAAGATCGCCAAGCTGCAGATCGAAAGCAGCGCGCGCTACTCCATCCTGTTACAGGGCAACGCCGATTTCGTGATCGGCTGGTCGTTTACGGATGCCTACAAGATCGGCCGGCAGAAGCCTATCGCCCCACCTATTCTTTTCAGCGATTACGGCGTCAACACGCTCGGTGTCGGAGTGATCGTAAGCAGAGATACCCTGGAGAAACGAGCCCCGGTGGTGAAGGGATTCCTGGCGGCCACAATCAGAGGCATCGACCAGACGCTGAGCGACCCGCAAGCAGCCGTGGAAGCCACCATGAAGCTTCGCCCGGGCGCCGATCGAGACGCCCTGCTCGAGGCTGCGAGGAGACTGGGCGAATATCTGCACACGAAGAACAGCGCTGCGCACCCCAGCGGATGGATGGCGCCGGAGGATTGGGAGCAAAGCCGGCACATCCTGGTCGAATATCTGGGGATGAAGGACTCGGTACCCGCGGATACGTTTTTTACCAACGCGTATTTGCCGGGTGCGACGCATTAGAACCGCCTTGGATGTCCACGCTGCGCTGCGCCCGGGACACGCGCGTTCAAGTTAGCGCCAACGAGCACTAGACCGCGCATGGCCGTGCAAGCTCATGTACATTTCGGTTGAAGGCGTAGCGAAACGCTATGACACGCGCAGCGGATCGGTGGATGCGCTCAAGCCGGTAAGCTTCGAGGTCGAGGAGAACGAGTTTGTCTCCATCGTCGGGCCGAGCGGCTGCGGCAAGAGCACGCTTCTCATGATCGTCAGCGGGCTGCTTCCGGCGTCCGCCGGGAGCGTCCGCATCAAATCGAGCAAGGTGCTCGGACCTTATACCGGGCTTGGATTCGTGTTTCAGCAGGACGTGCTGCTCGAGTGGCGCACGGTGCTGCAGAACGTCATGCTGCAAGCGCAGGTGCGCCGACTGGACAGACAGCGCTCGCTGATGCGCGCCAAGCAACTGTTGCGCCTCGTCGGGCTCGAGGAGTTCGAGGACAAATATCCCTACGAGCTGTCCGGGGGGATGCGACAACGGGCAGCGATCTGCCGTGCCCTCCTGCACGAGCCGGACCTGCTGCTCATGGACGAGCCCTTCGGCGCGCTCGACGCCATAGCTCGCGATCAGCTCAACGAGGACCTGCTGCGTTACCGCCGAGAAGCGCATAAGACGATCATGTTCGTGACGCACTCGATTCCGGAGGCGGTGTTTCTGAGCGATCGGGTGCTGGTCATGTCGCCGCGTCCCGGATGCATCGAGGAGATCATCGCCATCGACCTGCCGCACCCGCGGCATCTCACGGTCAGAGAGACCCCCAAATTCGCCGAGCTCGTCGGTCGCATCATCCGCATCTTCGAGTCAGTGGGCGTTTTCAAGAAGGCCCAGTGAGTGGATAAGCGTGTGCCGCCATTGCATCCACTGCCGGAGTCAGGAGCCTTAAAGGACCCGGCTGCACCGGGTGCAGCAAGACCAAAGTGGAGGCCGCAGGCTCCTTACGCGGCAATAACTCTGATCGGGCTTTTGATCGTCTGGCAGAGCGCCACCTATGTCCTCCGCATTCCGGACTACCTCCTGCCACCACCGTCCGACGTCGTGGTCGACCTGGTGCAGAACTGGCGGCTCCTGCTCGATCAGACGAGAGTCACCGCGTTCGAAGTGCTTGCAGGATTTACCCTGTCCGGGGCGGTCGGCATTCCGCTTGCGGCCCTGCTGGCATATTCGACGGCGTTCGAACGCGCGATTTACCCGCTCCTTGTCGGCTCCAACACGGTGCCAAAGGTGGCGCTCGCGCCTCTCCTGCTCGCCTGGTTCGGGTTCGGAATGGCGCCCAAGATCCTCATCGTGGTCCTGGTCACATTCTTCCCGATCGTGATCAATTCCGTGGTGGGCCTGAAGTCCCTCCACCCGCAAATGCTGCATCTTGCCCGTTCAATGGGAGCTTCGGAACTGCAGGTCTTCTGTCTGTTTCGCATGCCGAACGCGTTGCCCAGCATCTTCGCGGGGCTGAAGATCGCGGCAGTGCTTTCGGTCATTGGCGCAGTGGTTGCCGAATTTGTCGGCGCCGACAGCGGCCTCGGCTACACGATGATGACCGCGACGGCCGACATCAACATTGCGCGGCAATTCGCGGCCATCCTGCTGCTCTCGCTGATCGGCGTGATCTTCTTTGCATTCATCGGCTACATCGAGCGGCTGCTCATCCCCTGGCACAGCTCCATTCGCGCGGAAACCATGGGACTTTGACGATCCGGCTTTGCATGTCGGGGGATGACCGAGGCAAGCGGGCATCGAGCCCCGCCACTACCGCCGGAGGGTTTGCGAGCCCACATTGGTGGGAGGATGCCGGAGGAGAAAACCATGTCAGGCCATCCGTCACGGCGCCAGATCCTGCGCAGCGCCCTTGTTTCGAGCGGTGTCGGGCTGGCAATCGGATATCCCGCTCTGAGCTTCGGGCAGGGTGCTGCTCCCACGCCGCAATGTCGCGACGGCGGCGAGCCGACCGCGCGGCAGACGGAGGGACCTTATTTCAAACCGAGCTCCCCGGAGCGCAGCGATCTTGTCGAGCCTGGCACCAATGCTCGGCTGGTCGAGATCGGCGGTCAGGTCTTGACGCGCGCCTGCCGTCCGGTCGAGCGGGTGCTCGTCGACCTGTGGCATGCCGATGAGCGCGGCAATTACGACAATGCCGGTTTCCGTTATCGCGGCCACGTCTTCACCGACGGCGAAGGTCGTTATCGCTTCCGCACCATCGTGCCCGCGCTCTATCCGGGCCGTACCCGTCACTATCACGTCAAAGTGCAGGCTCCGAACCGTCCGCTGCTCACGACCCAGCTCTATTTTCCCGGCGAGCCGGCCAACCGGCGCGACGGCTTGTTCCGGCAAGAATTGACGATGCGAACAGCCGAAAGCCGCGACGGCCTCGCGGCACGCTTCGTTTTCGTCCTCGACATGGCGTAAAACGCAGCATTGTCCGCTCACCTTTTACTGGACCCCGGCTCGCGCGAGCGCAGCAGAGCCGCGCTCGCTTGGCCGGGATGACACCCAAAGTCTCATGTGGCGCCGGCAGACGACGGCGTTGCATCGATATGGGATCAGCAGCGCGGCAAGCTCGGTCTGCTCCCTCTGCCCGCCCCAAGAGCGGGAAGGCAGCCAGCCGAATTTGTCACGCCATTGCGCGTCAATTCTACCGGAGCGTGCTGTAGAGACGGTAATTCTGCGTAATCGAAATGCGCGTCGCGAGAATGGGAAGGACCTACGCGATACAGCTTTCCTTTGCTTCAAGCTCCGATCGGGGGCGCGGGATCGCGGCCAGCAGCTCGCAGCAGCGATGGACCAGATTATGCTGCAGCATCGTTTCGCGACGGTGTGCATCCTTGCACCCGCGCTTGCAGAACTTGCTGCCCCACCAACGGTGCGTCACCATCCCGAACGGTCCGCCGCAATGATCGCAGACCTGACGCGTCCGCTGCGCCCGCTTCACCGGACAGCTTGCAGCCTCCATTGTCATCATGATGCCCTCGCACGCTCTTTGAGCAGTTCGAGCGCGACCTCGCCGTGACCGTGGTAGCAGGTGTGACCGCAGTAGGAGAGGCGAGTGGCAAAATCCCGCAGATAGCTTTCGCCGATCGGCTCGCAGCACAATGCGCAGAAAGACCGCGGATTTGGCGACCTGCCGTTTACCAGGACGAATTTCATCTGCCGGCTCCTGACCACTCGCGTTGCCGGCGCTCTTTCAGGCTCGGAGTTTCAGCTCGTCACCCTTCCCGGCAAAGCCAGTTATGGGATATCGCAAGGACACCGTCAGTGACGGCGATCACAAGATTCGTTTTTCTCGGCAATGCAGAAACGACGTGCGTCGCGCCGGTCGGCCCCGCGAGCGCCGCCTCAGGCGGTGACAAGCGGCGAGGCCGCACCCGGATATCGCGCCAGTCGGCCCCCGCTCATCCGGGAGCGCTTCGCTCCATGATACGGGCTAACCGATTCGACCGATCGGAACCCGAATCAGTGCTTGACCTCGGCGGGGTTTTTGGGCGCGAGAAATTGAGAGCTGACCCAACCTTTCACGCGGCCGTTCTCCACTTGGACCCAGTCTCCTTCCCGCTTGGTGACTTTGAAGCGCGTGCCTTTGGAGGCGGTCCCAACAACAGATCCGTTTGCTGCAGGCGTGGACCTGATATTTACGCTCGGACGCTGCGAAAAAAGGATGCCGCCCTTCGGCGATGCCGGCACCGGCCGGCGCGTTGCAGTATTACCGGCAGGAGCAGCCGCTGCGACCTGGGGCGCGGCTCGGGACGTGACTTGGGAACTGACTTGGGGCGCGACCCGGGGCGTGACTTGGGGCGCGACCTGCGACGTGACTTGGGGCGCGACTTGGGACGCGACTTGGGGCGCGGCCTGGGGAGAGGCTTGGACAGTGAGCGAAGCGGGAAGATCGGGCCAGGCGACCGCCGTCAGTACTGCCGGAGCCGGTGGCGGGTTCCGCGGCGCCGCCGGAGCCGGAGCGGCGGGTGGTGGCAATCGCACCGCTTGCGCGGCTTCCGCAATTTGCGTGGGTGCTTTCTCGCCTGCCGGCGCCAACAGGACGTAGGCAAGCGCGCCCGCGCCTAATGCCGCCACGGTTGCCGCGGCAACCATCAGCCTTCGAGCAGCGATAGAGCTGGCCCCAGCTGCGGCCAAGCCGCTTTGCTCAGGAGGCTGGAAACGATCGTCCTCGCTTATTATTGGGCCGAGAGCCTCCTCCCTGAGAAGAGTACCTCCGGGATCGGGCGTTCCGCTCGGGGCGAGCGGCGGGGCCCAGAGCTCGACCGGCTGCTCCGGGTTGCTCTCGGCAAACCGCTCCTCGTTCAGAGGCGCCTCGGTAAAATCCGCTGTTGCCATCGCTTGCTCCAACCGCGACGCGGTCTCCGTTTCCGCGCAAGAAGAACGACCCGACCCTGCAAGCGCATCGCGTAGTTGACCTCAATTATCCACCTAAAGGATGGCCATACAAAGACAGCAGAGCGGTATGGGCACGTTTTCTCGCCTCGAATTGTTTGATGCAGCCTGCGATCAACAACTGCCGTCCGAAGTTTCCTAAAGAGTTGTTAACCTCATCCGAAATATGGTGCTGGCCAGGGACCAGACAAACAACATTAAATTCCGGAGGGCCGCATGAACGCTGTAACACCATCCTCGCCAGCTGCTGAAATTTCGCTCTCGCCCGAGGGCGAAACGGAAAACGGCAGACCCGCAGAGCAGAGCGTCGCCAAACCCCGTCTTGCGCTCCAGGCCGATGCCGAGCGAATCAAGGACGGTGTGGCGCGATTAACGTCGAATTCGATCGACGATCTGGAAGGGCTCATGTCCGAGCTCCAGCACCTGCAGGAATTCTTGAAGTGCGAGGTTGAACGGGTGCAGGGGGAGATCGAAAGCGCACTGGCCGGAATAAACATCATCGTCGAGACCATTGCTCCGTGGAAAGCGCTCTCGGTGCCGGTGGCGCCGGCTCCGACCAACACCCGCCCGACTCGATCCGGCCCGGCGGCCAATATTGAAGCGCTGCAATCGCGCCGCTGAGCGCCAAGATGTCGAGGCCTGCAGTGTACGTTGGCGGGCGCATTCTTTCGTGAGAAAGCTTCGCCCTCCTCCGCGGGATGGTTTTTCTATTGAGGTTGAACGCTCCTTATCCTCGGCTCCGAGCACGTCCGCGATGCGAAAGGCGAGCCTGTAAAGGGGATGGTCTTACATTCAAGGCAGGGACGCTTTTCGCGTGAGCAATAAGCTCGCCAACTCTGCGTCCAAAGGAGGCGCTATCAAGAGGTGCAATCTCGTGCGGGCAGCCCATCAACGTAAGCAGCTCATCCAGTCGAGTTGCGGGCTCAGGCCTGGAACCGGGATTTCGCTGCATGGGCCGCCTGCCTTCTTGTAACGGCCGCCCCGATCAAGATTAATGCATGTTAATCGAACTCGTTCCATGGAACTTTGAGCGCCGGGAAAGTTCCACGGCAGCACGCCGCCGCCGAGTGCCTCGCGCGGCGGGTGCGGCCTTCTGCGCTAGCGCGGCTTCGAAGCGGCCGATTGCTTCTCGGTCGCGATGCGGTCGAGCTTGTCAGCACGATGCATGCGTCTCTTCGTGCGGGACTGCCCGACACAGATCCGGGCCAAGGACACCAAGTCATCGAGGAGCTGGGCGCCGCGTTTGCCGCGGACAAATGCCGGTCTCACAGAAACGGCTTTGATCGCGGCCCACTCCGGAGGGAGTATCCCGGAGGCATATCCGTGGGAGTGAAAGCCGGATCGCCGGATATCTTTTTTTGCCGTGGACCGGCTCGGCATGGCGAAATCGCCTTCTGAAAACAGTTGTGTCTGCTAGTCAACACAGCGGGAGCAATTCCGTTCCGCAGGATTTCGCTCGGCCAAATGTTGCGCAAAATCAAGCGCGGTCGATGGATAATAAAGCTCGTACGGCGAGCTGACCAATTACAGCAAATGGAATACAGGCGGCGCGCTGCTGAGGGCGCGCTATTGTCACGGCGCGAGGAGGAACAGGATGAAAATGACCGCCGCGAGGAGTGCGAACTGGAGAGCGAAGGCATTGCGGTACTCGAACATCCGGAGACGACCTAGACCTGCGTTTCCGGTTCGAATCATATCAGGGCACTATCCTCGTCCTGATGAGGGGGCGCGCGCTTTTTTGAGCGCGCGCCGTCTCGAAGGACGGCCGCAGGCAAGGGTCGTGGCCGCCGCCCATGCTTCGAGACGATCACGCGCAGCAAGCTGCGCGTGACCTCCTCCGCACGAGGCAAGTAAGTTGGCTGGATCGGTTTCATGGAATCGATGCACTGGTCAGGGCGTATGCGCAGGGCTTGCGCTCTTTATGCGGAGGCTCGTACCGCAAACGACATGACACCGCGATTACGACCCGATTACAAAATGGATAGCCGGGTGCGATGCGCGGCGGGTGGGAAGCAGCGGCTCGATTGGATGGGCCCCCTGGCAGTTTTCATGGCGATGGTCGATTACACACGATGAGGGACATCGCGAGCAGATCGGAAAGAGATACCGCGATCCCGGTATCCGGCAATTCTGCCGCCCCGTCCCGGCAAAAGGGCTCGCCGCTCGAAGTTCTGGTGGTTTTTCTAAAGCTCGGAGTGAGCTGCTTCGGTGGGCCAATCGCTCATATTGGCTACTTCCGCGAGGAATTCGTCGTTCGCAGGCGCTGGCTCGACGAGCAGGCCTTTGTCGATCTCGTGGCGCTGTGCCAATTCCTGCCTGGCCCGGCCTCCAGCCAGGTTGGATTTTCGATCGGCCTGGTGCGCGCCGGCTATCGGGGCGCTCTCGCGGCATGGACGGGCTTCACGTTGCCTTCGGCGATCGCCCTGGTCCTGTTTGCTTACGGTGCAAGCGTCCTGAGCGGGCCTGCGGGCGCGGGCCTGCTCCACGGTCTCAAGCTCGTGGCCGTGGCGATCGTCGCGCAAGCGGTCTCGGGGATGGCGCGGACCCAATGTCCGGACCGCAAGCGGGCATCCATCGCAGTCGTTGCGGCGCTGATCATCTTGTTCAGCGCCTCGTCTGCCGCCCAGATCGCCGCGATCCTGCTCGGCGGCGTTGCCGGGCTGTGGCTCTGCCGCGGTGGACAGCCAATCGCGGCAGGCCACATTGTCATGCCGGTCACGCGCACTGCAGGGGTCATTGCCCTGACCGCCTTTTTTGCTTTACTGGCGGGTCTGCCCGTCGCGCGGAGCTTTGCAACGTCGCAAAGCGTCGCTCTGTTCGAGGCCTTCTACCGGTCGGGCGCGCTTGTGTTCGGCGGTGGACACGTCGTCCTGCCGCTGCTGCGCGAGGCCTTCGTGACGCCAGGCTGGGTCAGCGACAACACGTTTCTCGCAGGTTACGGAGCGGCACAAGCAGTTCCCGGACCGCTTTTTACTTTCGCTGCGTATCTCGGCACCATCGCCAGTCCGTCCCCGCACGGCGTGCTCGGGGCCATGGTGGGACTGATCGGCATTTTTCTTCCCGGGGTCCTTGTCCTGCTCGGCACGCTGCCGTTCTGGGACGCCCTTCGCAGGCGCGAGAGCGCCCAAGCGCTGATGCGGGGCGTCAATGCCGCGGTCGTGGGTCTGCTCGGAGCGGCGCTCTACAGCCCGGTCTGGACCAGCTCGGTCAACCGGCCGGGAGACTTCGGAATCGCACTGGTCGGCTTCGTCCTGCTTTCGGTCTGGCGTGCACCCCCGCTGTTGGTTGTGGTCATCAGTGCAATCGGCGGGGTCGTACTGGCGCTGGCGCAGTGAAGACCCCGCCGCCGCGCAGCTCATTATTCCGCGGCGACAAGCATGTCCGCCAGACGCCGAACGACCACATCGATCTCGCCGCGCGTCGTCCCCCGCCCCAGGCTGAAGCGGATGGCACCCATGCCTGATCGGGGCGCGACACGCATTGCTTCCAGAACCGGCGACAGCTCGATACGGCCGGAGTGACACGCTGATCCGGTCGAAGCCGCGACACCATCCAGCCGTCCCAATATCTCCGCGCCGATCCGGTCAACGAAAGAAACATTGAGCGTGTTCGGCAGGCGATGTGCCGGATGACCGTTGAGAGCAATGCGGTTTCCAAATCGTTGCCGGAGCTCCTGCCAAAAATGATCACGCAGAGCTCGCAGTCCGTCCATTTGCCCAAGATCGCGTGCAAGCTCACAGGCTCTACCGAGGCCGACCGCGAGCAGGGCGCTCTCCGTACCCGCGCGACGGCCCCGCTCGTGTCCAGCGCCGTGCACCAACGGCTCGAGTGGTACGCCGCGGCGAACGAAGAGCGCACCGACACCCTTGGGCGCATAGAGCTTGTGGCCGGCAATCGAAAGAAGATCGACACCGAGCCGATTCACGCCGGTCGGAATCTTGCCGGCGGATTGCGCGGCATCAGTGTGAAACAGGACCCCATGCTGCCGGGCGATGCGCGCGCAATCCTCGATTGGCTGTATGGTGCCGACCTCGTTATTGGCATGCATGATGCTCACGAGAATCGTACGGGGTGTGATCGCTCCGCGAAGATCGTCTGGATCAACCCGTGCGGCGCCATCGACGGGCAAATAGGTCACGCGCCCGCCCAAGCGCTCGAGAAACCTGCACGGCTCGATAACAGCTGGATGCTCGATGGCGGTCGTGACGATATGATCGCCCTTGTCCCGAAGGGCAAGGAAGACCCCCTTGACAGCGAGGTTGTTGGCCTCGCTGCCGCCGCTCGTGAAAACGATCTCGTCGCTTTCGCAACCGAGCAGCGCTGCCACCTGACCACGCGCTGCCTCCAGGGCGGACTTTGCCGCAGTCGCCGCCCAATGGCCGCTCGACGGATTGCCGTAGCGACTCCGCAGAAAAGGCTCCATCGCGGCAGCGACCGGCGCATCGATCGGCGTGCTTGCGTTGTAATCCAGGTAGATGCGCTGTGCAGTCATGAGGCAGTGACGATCAGGCAGCAGTGACGATGTTGCGCCCTTCCACCGGCAGACCGGCCGCGTTCCATTGCTCCATGCCCCGGCGCAGCACGCAGACCTGCGCGAAACCGGCGGCGCGCAGGGTCCGCGCAGCCGCGGCGGAGCGCTTATCGGTCCGACAGA
Organism: Xanthobacteraceae bacterium; assembly: GCA_036557665.1. GTDB lineage: Bacteria > Pseudomonadota > Alphaproteobacteria > Rhizobiales > Xanthobacteraceae > VAZQ01. The sequence goes on from DATBHG010000052.1 coordinate 26,460, forward strand.
CGAGAATGACGGGCGTGCGCTCAAGCCCGCCCAGCTCGGCCAGGCGGGCGCCGAGCTCGGTGACGGGAATATTGCGCGAGGCCGCAATATGCCCGAGCGGTCCGGCAAATTCGTCGGTCCCTCGCACATCGACAACGGCCACGGCTTCGCCGCGGTCGAGCCGCCGCTTGAGCTCGCCTGGCTCGATCCATGCAAACGATCCGCGCAGCCGCGCGATCAGTCGCGGCAACACGGCGATCGTCGCGAGAAGAGCCAGCGCCAAAAGACCATAGCGCACAGCACCTGTTTCGCCGCTCAGCGTCCCACGTCCGGCATGCCCGAGCCAGGTATAAGCGATCGCACCGGGCGCCATGCAGACGAGCGTGGCAATGACGTATTGGTGGAACGGAATGCGGGTGAGGCCAAGCGCGTAGTTCGACAGATTGAAGGGAAAAAGCGGAACCAGCCGCACGAAGGCGACGAAACGCCAGCCCTCCGCGTCGACGCCGTCGATCAGTCGCTTGAGAAGCCCGCCGGCCTTGCGTGCGACCCAGTCTCCAGCAATGTAGCGCGCAACCAGGAAAGCAAGGGTGGCGCCGAGCGTGCCACCGGTGAGATTCCAGAGGCTGCCCCAGAAAGGGCCGAACAGGGCACCGCCGGCGAGGCTGAAGACTACACCCGGAACGAAAGCGACGGTGGCCAGCGCAAACAGCATCACGTAGCCGATCGGCGCCCACGGGCCGAGCGAGCCGAGCCATGCATCGAGTGTCGCCAGATTGATCCGATCGCGGTGAAGGATGGCCCACCCCGTCAATGCGGCGAGCAGCGCCGCCAGGGCAACGCGCGGCAATGCGCGGCGCAAGCTCATTGCTCGACTTGCCTCTCTCCCAGTGGATAGCGGCCGGCATCGCCGCGGAAGGGCTGGAGCAACATGCGATCGAGGCCGAGCTCGCGCGGATCGCGGAACTGCTCGATGCCGATGGTCATGGCTTCGTGGCCGGCCGCGGGCTGTGCCCGGTAGGTCCCGAACAGGCGGTCCCACCAGGGCAGGTTGAAGCCGAAATTGCTGTTGGTCTCACGTGAAATAATCGAATGATGGACGCGATGCATGTCCGGCGTTACGACGAGCCAGCGCAGCAGGCGGTCGAGGCCGGGAGGCATACGGATGTTGCCGTGGTTGAACATCGAGGTGGCGTTGAGCAGTATCTCGAACAGCAGTACTGCCGCCGCGGGCGCTCCTAGTGCCATGATCACGGTCAGCTTGATTATCATCGACAGCAGCATCTCGACGGGATGGAAACGCAAACCCGTGCTCACATCGATGTCGAGGTCGGCATGATGCATCCGGTGTAATCGCCACAGCACCGGCACGGCGTGAAATAGCACATGCTGAAAATAGATCGCGAGGTCCAGAAGGATGAACGAGACCACCACACTGATCCAGGCGGGAAGCAGGACCGCGTTGAACAGGCCAAGCCCGCGGGCCTCGGCAGCGAGGGCAACACCGACCGCCGTGGCCGGAAAGAGAATGCGAACCAGCAACGTATCCACCAGCACGATGCCGAGATTATTGGGCCACCGCCAGCCGCGCCCGATCGTCTGCCTTCGCCGGGGCTCGATGAGCTCCCAAGCGGCCATCAGACCGAACACGCCGCAAAATGCGGCCAACCGGATATATGATCCATATTCCAGCACGGCGTCGCTCATGACCAGGAGACGGTGCTTGGGGCTTGACTAGGTCACGGCTTGACTAGGCCATTGAGATGATTATCATTAAATCATTCACTTGAATAAGATAGGGTAATCGGCCCGCGATGTCAACCCGAAGTCCGAAGCTCGCGCTGTTCGCCCATTTCGCAGCCGTTGCCAAATCCTTGGCGCATGCCCATCGGCTCGAGCTCCTGGAGCAACTTGCCCAGGGGGAGCGCAGCGTGGAGGTGCTGGCAAATCGATCCGGCCTGTCGATCGCCAACGCATCGCAACATCTCCAGCAGATGCGGCGCGCCGGACTGGTGGCGAACAGACGCGACGGCAAATTCATCTACTACAGGCTTGCCGACGACGCCGTGCTCGACCTGCTGGCGGCTCTGCGCAGCATCGCCGAGCGCAACGTGGCCGAGGTCGAGCGGATCGTGCGCAGCTATTTTCATGATCGTGACAGCCTGGAGCCCGTTTGTCGCGAGGGGCTGCTGGAGCGCCTGCGCGAGGGGACGGTGACGGTTCTCGACGTGCGGCCGCAGGACGAATTCGCGTTGGGGCATCTGCCCGGTGCGGCGAATATCCCGCTGCACGAGCTCGAGGCGCGTCTCGCTGAGCTCGATCCCGCACAAGAGATCGTCGCCTACTGCCGAGGCCCCTACTGTGTTCTCTCTTACGAAGCGGTTGCGGCGCTGCGCGCTCGCGGTTTCAAGGCGCGCCGTCTGGAGGACGGCCTTCCGGAGTGGCGCGCCGCCGGCCTCCCCGTCGTCGTTGGAAGCTGA
>DATBHG010000053.1:0-69373 GCA_036557665.1 Xanthobacteraceae bacterium
TCGCGGGCGTGCTCGCGCTCGCGCTCGGCGCCGGGCCGATCGGCGTGTTCCTGATGCTGCGCCGGATGAGCCTGGTCGGCGACGCCATGGCGCACGCCATCCTGCCGGGCGCGGCGGTCGGCTTTCTCCTCTCCGGGCTCAACCTGTTCGCGATGACCGCGGGCGGCCTCGTCGCCGGCGTGGTGGTGGCGCTGCTCACCGGCCTGGTCGCGCGCAACACCGAGCTCAAGGAGGACGCGGCGCTGGCGACCTTCTACCTCCTCTCGCTGGCGCTCGGGGTGACCATCGTCTCGCTCAAGGGCACCAACATCGACCTCCTCCACGTGCTGTTCGGCAACGTGCTCGCGCTCGACGACCGGACGCTCTTGCTCATCGCCGCCAACGCCACGCTCACCCTGGTCGCGCTGGCGCTGATCTACCGTCCGCTGGTGATCGAATGCGTCGATCCCGGCTTCATGCGCTCGGTCAGCAGCGCCGGCGGGCCGGCGCATTTCGCCTTCCTGGCGCTGGTCGTGATCAACCTGGTGAGCGGCTTCCACGCGCTCGGCACCTTGCTCGCGGTCGGCATCATGATGCTGCCCGCCGCCATCGGGCGGTTCTGGGCGCGCGACATCACGGCGATGATCGTGCTCGCCACCGTGAGCGGGGTCGTCGCCGGCTATGCCGGGCTCCTCCTCTCGTTCCACACCGCCGTCGCCTCCGGCCCGGCGATCATCCTCGTTGCCGGCGCGCTCTACCTCGTCTCGCTGCTGTTCGGCCGGGTCGGCGGCCTCGTCCGCCAGCTCTTCCCCGGCCGCCACCTCGAGGCGTGACGCCGGTGCTATTCTCTCCCCGTCGTCCCGGCCAAGCGAGCCCGCCTTCAGGCGGGCGAGCGCGAGCCGGGATCCAGTAAACGACGGCCGGGGTGATACGATGAACGCCGCCGCTTACGGGATTCCGGCTCGCGCGCGCTGGGCAAAGGGCCGAGCGCGCTCGGCCGGAATGACAAGGAGAGATTTTTGATGCTGTCCCGGCCGCACAGGCTCTCGCGCTTCCTGGCAGCTGCGCTCGCGGCCGCGCTGCTCGCCGCGACCCCCGCATCCGCGCAGCCGCCGCCGGAGGGGAAGCTCAAGGTGGTCGCCAGCTTCTCCATCCTCGCCGACCTCGTGAAGAACGTCGGCGGCGAGCGCGTCGACGTGGCGGCGCTGGTCGGGCCCAACGGCAACGCGCACGTCTATGCCCCCTCGCCCGCGGACGCGAAGCGGCTGGCGGACGCCCGCATCGTTTTCGTCAACGGGCTGGGCTTCGAAGGCTGGCTCGACCGGCTGGTGAAAGCCTCGGCCACCACCGCGCCGATCGTCGTCGCGAGCCGCGGCGTGAAACCGCTCGCGCGCGCCGAGGCCCGCGCGCATGCCGGCGATCGCGGCAGCCTCGATCCGCACGCCTGGCAATCCGTCGCCAACGCCGAGCTCTACGTGGCGAACATCCGCGACGCCCTGATCGCCGTCGATCCGGCGGGGAAGGGGGCGTACGCGGCGCAGGCCGGCGCCTATCTCGGCAAGCTCGACGCGCTCGACCGCGAGGTGCGCGAGGCCATCGCCAGGATCCCGCCCGAGCGCCGGCGCGTCATCAGCAGCCATGACGCCTTCGGCTATTTCGCGGCCGCCTACGGCATCACGTTCATTGCGCCCCAGGGCGTCTCGACCGAGGCGGAAGCCTCCGCCCGCGACGTCGCCGCGATCATCAGCGACGTCCGCAAGCGCAAGGCGCCCGCGGTCTTCCTGGAGAATGTCACCGACCCTCGGCTGGCCGAGCAGATCGCGCGGGAGACCGGCGTCAAGCTCGGCGGCGTGCTCTATTCCGACGCGCTCACCGGCGCCGCCGGCGCCGCCCCCACCTACATCGACCTGATGCGCCACAACCTCCGCCAGCTCGCCGCCGCCCTGACCAGCTGAGCAATACCTCCCCCTGAAAGGGGGAGGTCGGCAGCCTTTGCTTCGCTCGCGAAGCAAAGGCTGACGGGTGGGGGTTGGCCCAGCGCTCCCGCTGTCCGCAAATCGCGGTGCAGCCGGGACCCCCACCCGGCTCGCTACGCTCGCCGACCTCCCCCTTGCAGGGGGAGGTAACCTACCGCTGGCCGAGGTTGAGCATCGGGGTGGCGCCGCCGGGGACCATGGTGACCGGCAGCTTGCCGTCCCAGCGCTGCGCCTGGATCAGCGGCACCAGCTGCGGGTTGCTGCCCAGCGCGTCGCCCTTGGCGCGGATCGCGGTCGCGTCGGCGGCGCCGCGCGCCTCGATCGCGGAGGCCTCGCCCGCGCCCTTCGCCTTGATCGCGTCGGCGTCGGCCTGGCCGCGGAAGCGGACGGCGTCGGCGTTGGCCAGCGCCTCGGCGCGCACCGCATCGGCCTTGCCCTTGGCCTGCGTCACCACGATCTCGGCCTGCACCTTCTCGCGCTCGAGCTGCTGGCGGAATTTCTGTACCTCGACCTCCGCCTGCATGCGCTGCTCGACCGACTTGATGTAGTCGGGCGAGAACGTGATGTCCTCGATCTGCACGCTCTCGATCACGAATACCGGGTCGTAGGCGATCGCCTCGCTCAGCGCCTTGGCCGAATCGGCGTTGAGCTGGCCGCGCGCGCTGATCGCGCGCGCCGCGGTGTACTGGCCGAACACGACCTTGACCTTCTCGTTGAGGTGCGGGCCGATGATCCGGTCGACCGCGGCGTTCTGATCGCCGCGGAAGCGCGAATACATCTCCGCCACCTTGTCGGCGGCGACATGCAGGGTGACCGAGACCTTCAGATGCGCCGGCTGCTGGTCGGCGGAATAGGACTCCATCTTGCTCCAGGCGAAGGTGTGCGTCTGCATGTCGATCTTGGCGACGCTGTCGATCAGCGGCCATTTGAAATGCAGCCCCGGCTGCACGACGTCGACGAAGGCGCCGTTGCGCAGCAGCACCCCGCGCTGGCTCTGGTCGATCGTGTACCAGCTCCCGAACGCGATCGCGAGGAGGACGAGCCCCACGAGGAACATGAAAGCCACGAGCGGGGCATGACGGCCGAGCATGAGCCCACCCTGCGGCTGCGGGGTCGAGGCAATTGCGTGACGCTTGATCGCGTCCTCCAACGGTCCGCCGGTCATCGTCCTTCCCTCCTCTGATGTTTCCTTGCCTCGTCATTCCGGCACGCACTCTCGCCGTGCGTAGGGGCGAGGCATGCCTCGCCCCTGCAAAAGACGAGAGATTCGCGCGAGCATAGCATCGACCGGTTGATGCCTGTATACGGGGCGCAAATGGAGCGACGCAGAGCCGCCATGACCGATGCGCCCTCCACCATGCCCTCGGTCGTCGAGCGCACCCAATCGATCAAGACGGCGGCCGCCGTCGTCGCCGCGCATTTCCTCGGCGGCACCGCGGCGCTGGTGCTCGGCGAGGAGAGGCTGCTGCTCGTCCCGCCCGGAGGCGAGCCGCGCGCGGTGAAGGTGCACACCGGCGCCATCCTGTGCTCGGCCGCCGATGCGGCGCGCGTCGTCACCGGCGGCGACGACGGCAAGGTGATGGCGACCGCCGCGGATGGGACAACGCGCGAGCTCGCGAGCGACGCGCAGCGCCGCTGGATCGATCACGTCGCGCTCGGCCCCGCGCAGGCGCTCGCATGGTCGGCGGGCAGGCACGCCTTCGTGCGCAGCGCCGACGGCGCCGAGCGCATGCTCGAGCTTCCCTCGACGGTTGGCGCGCTCGCGTTCGCGCCCAAGGGGCTCCGCCTCGGCATCGCCCATTACAACGGCGTGAGCCTGTGGTTTCCCAAGGCCGAGAGCGCTCCCGAGGTGCTCGGGTGGAAGGGCTCGCATCTCGGCGTGACCTTCAGCCCGGACGGCCGGTTCCTCGTCTCCGCGATGCAGGAGCCGGCGCTGCACGGCTGGCGGCTCTCGGACGGGCGCAGCATGCGCATGTCCGGCTACGCCGCGCGGGTGCGCTCGCTCGACTGGACGGCGGGCGGCAAGTGGCTGGCGACATCAGGGGCGGCGCAGCTGGTGCTGTGGCCGTTCGCCGGCAAGGACGGCCCGCTCGGCAAGGAGCCGCGCATGGCGGGGCCGGCGCAGTCGCAGCTCGAGGTCGTGGCCTGTCACCCCGGGCTGGAGGTCGTCGCGCTGGGCTACGCCGACGGCCGCGTGCTCCTGGTGCGGGGCGAGGACGGCGCCGAGGTGCTGGCGCGCAAGCCGGCGGGCGCGCCGGTCACCGCGCTCGCCTGGGACCGCGCCGGCGATGCGCTCGCCTTCGGCACCGAGGACGGCGAGGCGGCCCGGATCCCGCTCGCCTGACGGGCGGAAGGAAATTTCGTGCAGGACCAGGAGGCTGCCCGAAAAATACCGGGTTTTTTTTACCGCCGCAGCTGCGAGCGGGGCGCCGGCGGCGTCTGCTCAAGCGCGCTGTCCGGGAGCCGGTTCCACACCTGGCTGCGCCCGAACAGCGATATGCCGAGATAGCCGCGCACCTCGAGCTTGCGGCCGTCGGCGCTTACCCGCATCAGCGCGTGATAGACCGAGCCGTCGCGCGGATCGGTGATGGTGCCGTCCTCGTAGCTGGTGCCGTGCTTGTGCATGCCCTTGATCAGCTTCATGCCGAGCACCGGCTGGCCGCGCTCGGCGCCTTCGCATTTCTCGCAGCGGAAATCCTCGCTCTCCCCCGGCTTGAAGAAGATCCGGATGATGGTGCCCTCGTAGACGCCATTGTGCTCGATGATGCGAAACCAGCTTTCCGCCTTGCCGCTGTTCTCGTCGACCTGCTCCCACAGCCCCACCGCGCTCGGCTCGGCCCGCGCAGGGAGAACGGCAGCGCCGAGGAGCGCAGCGCTGGCGGTCATTTGCAGGAACGATGCACGCATGCTCTCTCCCACGATCCCCTGAGAGCCAACGCATTGGGCTGCGAGTGTGGTGATTTCGCGGAGCGAGCAGCGCGCAAATGCCGCACGGCCGGTGCGGCTCTGCGGGAGCGGATTTGCAATCCGCCCGACAAAAGCGGAACCCGTCAGATCACGTATTGCCGCAGCGGCGGATAGCCGTTGAAGCCCACCGACGAGTAGGTCGCGGTATAGGCGCCGGTCGCCTCGATCAGCACCTTGTCGCCGATGGCGAGCGAGACCGGCAGCGGGTACGGGTTCCTCTCGTACAGCACGTCGACGGAGTCGCAGGTCGGCCCGGCGATGATGCAGGGCGAGGTCTCGTCGCGGTCGCGCGGGGTGCGGATGGGATAGCGAATGGATTCGTCGATGGTCTCCGCGAGCCCGTGGAACTTGCCGATGTCGAGATAGACCCAGCGCAGCTCGTCCTCGGGCGAGCGCTTGGCGATCAGCACCACCTCCGCCTCGATGATCCCCGCATTGCCCACGAGCGCGCGCCCCGGCTCCACGATCGTCTCCGGCACCGCGTTGCCGAAATGCCTGCGCAGCGCCCGGAAGATCGCGCGCCCGTAGGTGTCGAGCCGCGGCGTCTTGCGCACGTAGCGCGCGGGAAAGCCGCCGCCGAGATTGACCATGGAGAGCGTGATGCCGCGCTCGGCGCAGGTGCGGAAGATCGAGGCGGTCGAGGCGAGCGCCCGGTCCCAGGCTTCGACGTTGTGCTGCTGCGAGCCCACGTGGAAGGAGATGCCGTGCGGCAGGAGCCCCAGCCGATGCGCGAGCTCCAGGACGTCGGCGGCATAGTCCGGCTCGCAGCCGAACTTGCGCGACAGCGGCCACTCCGAGCCGGTGCCGTCGCAATGGATGCGGCAGATCACGCGGGCGCCGGGGGCGCAGCGCGCCACCTTCTCGACCTCCGCCTCGCAGTCGACCGCGAACAGGCTCACGCCCATGGCCGCCACCGCCGCGATCTCGCTCTCCTTCTTTATGGTATTGCCGTAGGAGATGCGCTCGGGCGTCGCGCCGGCGGCGAGCACCGCCTGGGTCTCGCTCACCGAGGCGACGTCGAAGCAGGAGCCGAGCTCGGCGAGAAGCTTGAGGATCTGCGGCGCGGGATTGGCCTTGACCGCGTAGAACACTCTGGTGTCAGGGAGCGCCTTGGCGAACATGACATAGTTCTCGCGCACGACATCGAGGTCGAGCACGAGGCAGGGGCCGTCGCCCTGGCGTTGCTTGAGGAACTCGCGGATCCGTGCAGTCATCTCGACTGTGCTCCCTCTCCGGCGTGGCGGCGTGCGCCTGGTGAACCTCCTGCAATGCACGGGCCCGCTTGCGCGTGCCGTGCATCACTCGCGATGTTGCCTTGGTCCGGATGAGGGAGAGATCCCGTTCCGCACGCCCGGCAAGAAGGACAAGCCTCTTCGGTAATCCGGCGTTGCGCCGGCGGTCCCAAAAAAGCCCGTTCCGTCGTTGCTTTAAGCCGCGTCCCCCGTGGAGAGCGGGGTGCGCCGGTTCGCCTCCGGCTGCCGATCGCATGAGCAAGGAAGTCAGGTCACTTCCTTAGGCGGCTGTCCGGCCTCTTGTCCGGATGCCCACCGATCGACACACGGCCACAGGCACGTGCGAAATTGGGCATGCATCAAATAGGCGAACTCGCCGCGTCTCGCAAGCGATTTGCTCTATTTGCTCACCGCGTTTTTGCACGCGAGCGTTTTTGTGGATCACCACGCGCCACGCAGATGTGTTGGGCCGTCATCCTGAGGCGCTCGCGCTCGTTTGGGCGCGGGCCTCGAAGGCTGGCGGTGCAAGCGGGACCGTCAACCGTGCGATGGATGTTCGTAGGGCGGCGCATGCGCCGCCCGATCTAGCGCGGTGCATGCCCGAGCGCGGGCGAGGCATGCCTCGCCGCTACGAGGCAATGGACTGCGTGTCAGCCGGCGGCGAGGGCGCGGATGACCAGCCGGTTGAGGCGGCTCGCAAACGCTGCGGGATCGTCCGGCACCTCGCCGTCGAGGATCTTCGCCTGCTCGAACAGGAGCGCCGAGAGGTCGGCGACCTCCTCTTGCCGGGCATCGGCCTTGGCGCGTCCGACCGCCCGCACGATCGGGTGGCGCATGTTGAGCTCCAGTATCGGCTTGGCGGCGGCGTTGCGGTTCTGGCGCGCCAGAAGCCGCGAGAGCTCGCGATCGAAGCCGGCGCCGGCGACGAGACACGCCGGGCTTTCGGTGAGGCGGCTCGAGGCGCGCACGTTGGAGACCCGCTCGCCCAGCGCGTTCTTCACCGCCTCGATCAGCGCCGCCTCGTCGATCTCGCCGGCCTTGGCGGCATCCTCTGGCGGCGGCGCGGCCGCCTCCAGGAGCGGCACCAGGCTCAAATCGACCTCGCCTTGGCTGAGCGACTTGAGCGGCTTGCCCTCGTGCTCCTGCGGCATCGAGGTCCAGAGCGCATCGACGGGATCGGTCAGGAGCAGCACCTCGATGCCGCGCGCGCGGGCGGCTTCGAGCTTGGGATTGGAGCGCAGCTGCTCGGGGCTCTCGCCGACGAGGTAGTAGATCTCCGTCTGGTTGGGCCGCAGGTCCGCGACGTATTGCCCGATCGTGCGCGGCTCCTCGCCTTTGGTGGTGGTAAAGCGCGCGAGCGCGAGCAGCTGGCCGTGCCGCTCGTGGTCCTCGTAGATCCCTTCCTTGATGATCCGCCCGAAGGCGTCCCAGATCTGCTTGAGCTTGTCCGGCTCCTTCTCGCCGAGGCCGGCGAGCTCGGCGACCACCCGGCTGGTCACGGCCTTCCTGATCTGCTCGACCAGCGGGTTGTTCTGCAGCATCTCGCGCGAGATGTTGAGCGGCATGTCCTCGCTGTCGACGACGCCGCGCACGAAGCGCAGGTAGGATGGCAGCAGCTCGGCGTCGTCGGTGATGTAGACCCGGCGCACATAGAGCTTGACCCGCGCCTTGCGGCCCTCGTCGAACGCCGCGAACGGCTGGGTCGACGGCGCAAACAGCAGCACCGCGTAGGACTGACGCCCCTCGGCCTTGTAGTGGATCACCAGCGCCGGCTCGTTGAACGCCCCGGTAATGGACTTGTAGGCCTGGGCGTAGTCCTCCGGCGTGAGCTCGGATTTCGGCCGCTGCCAGATCGCGCTAGCGGTATTGATCTGGCTCGGCTCGCCTTCCTTGCCGGCGAGCTCGATCGGAAAGAGGATGTGGTCGGAGTAGGTCTTGACGATGCGCTGGATGGCGTAGGTTTCGAGATACTTTTTGGCGTCGCCCTTGAGGTGGAGGATCACCTCGGTCCCGCGCGGCACCCGCTCGGCCTGCTCCTTGGTGGCGGGGGTGATCTCGAACCCGGATTCGCCCGACGACTGCCAGACCCAGACCTCATCGGAGCCGGCGCGGCGGCTGATCACCTCGATGCGGTCGGCGACCATGAAGGCGGAATAGAAGCCGACCCCGAACTGGCCGATCAGCGCGGCGCCCTCCTTGCCCTCCTCCTTGCCCTGCGCGAGGCGATCGACGAAGGCGCGCGTTCCCGAGCGCGCCACCGTGCCGAGATTGTCGATGAGCTCCTGGCGGTCCATGCCGATGCCGGTGTCGGAGACGGTCAGCGTGGCCGCCTCGGCATCGGGCCGGATCCGGATGGCAAGCGCGCCGCCTTTCTCCAGCAATTCCGGGCGCGCGATGGCGTCGTAGCGCAGCCGGTCGCAGGCGTCCGACGCGTTCGAGATGAGCTCGCGCAGGAAGATCTCGGTCTCGGAATAGACCGAATGCACCATCAGGCGCAGGAGCTCGGTGACCTCCGCCTGGAAGGGATGGGCTTCGGGCCGCGTGCCGGCGTCCGCTGTTTGCGTGCTCATTCCGCTCCTCGCAAGTTCAAGAAAACGCTGCGGATATATCGCGCAACGGCGCTCCTGCAAGGGTGGCGGGAGGGCGGAAATGCGCGGCGCTGCCGGGGATGGGCACTCATGTGTTGCGCCCACGGGGGCTGCGCGATGTGGGGTTCCTGTATCTTGCTGTGCTGCACAACGGTCCGCACGATATGGTAGATTAAGGCTGTCCGTTACCGGGAGGGCTACGTGAAAAGGCGTGGCACAGTAAGCCGGAAACCCTCGAAGACGCAGCACCGCAACCCTACGCGGCCGAAGCGCAGCAGCGCGGCAATGACCGCGAGCCGATCCGATCTGCCTGTTAGCGATTTGCAACAAGAGCTTATCCGCCAAGCGCGCGAGCTCGAGGAAGTGCGTGATGAGCGGGCGGCGATCGCGGATGTGCTGGGCATCATCTCCAGCTCGTCCGGCAAGCTGGAGGCGGTGTTCCAAGCTATGCTGGCCAACGCGGTGCGCATCTGCGGAGCCAAGTTCGGGGATATGTATTTGCGTGAGGCAGACGGCTTCCGCATGGCCGCGAGTCACAATGCTCCACCCGACTATGTCGAGGCACGTACGCGAGAGCCGCTACTACGCCCGCCGCCGGACACACCGCTGGGCCGCATCGCCGCCACAAAACAGCTCGTCCAGATCGCCGACATCAAGACCATACCGTCCTATATCGAGGGGCATCCATTCGTTCGCGCGGCTGTCGACCTCGCCGCCTATCGCACGGTGCTGGCGGTCCCAATGCTCAAAGGAGATCAACTGATCGGGGCCATCGCAATTCTCCGCCAGCAGGTTCAGCCGTTCAGCGACAGGCAGATTGCGTTGCTGCAAAACTTCGCCACCCAAGCCGTCATCGCCATCGAGAACGCGCGGCTGCTCAATGAGCTGCGAGAGTCGCTCCAGCAGCAGACCGCGACGTCCAATGTGCTCAAGGTCATCAGCCGCTCCACCTTCGATTTGCAAGCTGTGCTCGATACCCTGGTCGAATCGGCGGCGCGGCTGTGCGAGGCCGATCAGGCCGCGATCAGTCGACCGCAGGGTAATGCCTTGCTGTTTGCCGCGAGCTTCGGCTTTCCGGAGGCTTTCATCGAGGTTGCGAAGCGAATGCGATTTGTGCGGGGCCGGGGGACGATCACTGGCCGAGCCTGGCTGGAAGGCAAACCCGTTCAGATTGCCGATGTCCTGGCCGATCCGGAATACGAGTTCACCGAAGGTCAAAAAACTACCGGCTTCCGTACCGCCCTCGCCGTCCCGTTGCTACGGGAGGGCGAAACGATCGGGGCGATGACGTTGACTCGCTCGCTTGTCCGGCCGTTCACGGCCAAGCAGATCGAGCTGGTCACAACGTTCGCCGATCAGGCGGTGATCGCGATCGAGAACGTGCGGCTGTTCGAGGCCGAGCAGGCGCGGACACGCGAGCTCGCCGAATCGCTCGAGCAGCAGACCGCCACTGGGAACGTCCTTGAGATCATCAGCCGCTCCGCCTTCGACTTGGAGCCGGTATTCGAAACGGTTTGCGAAAGCGCGGTACGGCTGTGCGACGCGGACCGGGCGTTCGTCTTCCGCTATGACGGCGAAGTGCTCCAAATTGTAGCGGGCTACAACTCCTCTGAGGAAATGTGGGAGTTCGTGAACAAAAACCCGATCCGGCCGGGACGGCACAGCGGATCGGCGCGTGCGGCGCTGGAACGGCGGACCATTCATATTCCGGATTGCCGTGCAGACCCGGAATATGCCTACGGCGCGCGGGAGATCGATCCGATCCGAACACTGCTCGGGGTCCCGATTCTAAAAGGTGATGATCTCCTCGGCGTCATGATGTTGTATCGGCTGGACGTCAGGCCCTTCACAGACAAGCAAATCGCTCTCATCGAGACCTTTGCCGATCAGGCTGCCATCGCGATCGAGAATGTGCGGTTGTTCGACGAAGTGCAGGCACGCACGCGGGAGCTGGGTCGGTCGGTCGAGGAGCTGAGGGCGCTTGGCGAAGTGAGCCAAGCTGTCAATTCTACGCTCGATCTCGAGACCGTACTGACCACGATCGTTGCCAAGGCGGTCCAGCTTTCGAACACAGACGCTGGCGTGATCTACGTTCTCGACGAGCTGGGCGAGAATCTTCTGGTGCGGGCGACTTATGGGTTGAGCGATGAGTTGGTTGCGGCAATCCGAGCCCAGCCGCCGGGCGCTTCCGATGCGCTCCGCCATGCGATTCAGGACCGGCAACCGCTGGAAATGGATATTGGCGACGAACCGCCAAGCCCGGTCCGAGAGATCTCAATGCGCGCAGGATTTCGAGTGCGCCTGGTCGTGCCGCTGGTTGGCGCAGACCGTGTCGTCGGGGCGCTTGTGATCCGGCGCAAGCAGACGGGCAATTTTTTCAAGGAAACGATCGCGCTTCTCCAGACATTTGCAGCGCACTCGGTGCTCGCGATCCAGAACGCGCGGCTGTTTCACGAGGTCGAAGAGAAGGGCCGCCAGCTAGCGGAGGCGAGCAAGCACAAGTCGCAGTTCCTCGCCAATATGAGCCACGAGCTGCGTACGCCCCTCAACGCCATCATCGGTGTTACCGAGATGCTGCGGGAAGATGCAGAGGCGCTAAAGCAAGACACCGAGCCGCTCGACCGCGTGCTCGGTGCGGCCCGCCACCTACTGGCTCTGATCAACGACATTCTCGATCTCTCCAAGATCGAGGCCGGCCGGATGGAGCTGCAGCTCGAGCATTTCGCGCTCGCGCCGCTGATCGAGACCGTGGTCAAGACCATCGAGCCACTGGCGGCCAAGAATGCCAACCAGGTCGCGGTCCATTGTGACGCCAGCATCGGGACGCTGCATGCCGACCAGATGCGGCTGCGGCAGGCGCTGCTCAACCTCATAAGCAACGCGAACAAGTTTACCGACCGCGGTACCATCACCATCGACGCGCGGCAAAAGCAGGAGGCCGGCTGCGACTGGATCACGATCGCGGTTATCGACACCGGCATCGGCATGACCCCGGAGCAGATGGGAAAGCTGTTCCAGGAATTCTCCCAGGCCGATTCATCGACCACCCGCAAATATGGCGGCACCGGCCTTGGGCTCGCGATCAGCAAGCGCTTCTGCCAGATGATGGGTGGCGACATCACGGTTAAAAGCGAGGTGAGCCGCGGCTCGACCTTCACAATCCGCCTGCCGCGCAATGCGCAGAGTGATGCAGCGCTCGTGACCGGAGCGCGTGAGCACGCGCGAGCTCGGCGCGCTCATCCGATCGTCGAGGACGCACGAGAGCCGCTGATCCTGGTCGTCGACGACGATGCAACCGCACGCGAGCTCGTGGAGCGGCATCTCGAGCGGGCAGGGTTTGCGGTGGTCACCGCGTGCGGCGGCCAGGAAGGGCTGCAGCTGGTACGGGAGCTGCGGCCGGCGGCGGTGACGCTCGACATCACGATGCCCGATCTCGACGGCTGGACAGTGCTCGCCGCGATCAAGGGCGATCCGGCGCTGGCAGCTACTCCGGTGGTACTGATGTCGATCGTCGATCAGAAGAATCGCGGCTATGCGCTCGGTGCAGCAGATTATCTGGTGAAGCCAGTGGACCGCGCCCAGCTGGTGGAGACGCTGACCAGCATCTGTGGCGCGGCCGCAGGGCGGGCCCTCCTGGTCGATGATGACGAGGTGGTCCGCCGCAGCGTGCGCCAGGCGCTGGAGCCAATCGGATGGCAAGTGACTGAAGCGGAGAATGGGCAGGTTGCGGTCGAATCGCTGGTTGCCACACGACCGGACGTGATCATTCTCGACCTGATGATGCCAAAGATGGACGGCTTCGAATTCCTCGACAAAGTGCGGGCTCGAGCCGACTGGGAGGATATCCCGGTGGTGGTACTTACCGCGAAGGACCTGACGGAGGAGGACCGCGATCGCCTCAATGGCGGCGTCGAGCGCATCATTCAAAAGAACGATCGCGACGAGATGTTGCGGCAGCTCAGTCGCGAGCTAGCCAAGTGCCTCAAACGGCAGACCGTGAGGGGCGTGTGAGAATTCTATACGTCGAACACGATGACGATAACCTCTACATGCTGAAGACGCGCCTTGAGCGGAGCGGCGATTTCGAGGTTCTCGCGACTGAGGACAGTGAGCAGGGCTGCAAGTTGGCCGTGACCGAGCACCCCGACGTAATTCTGATCGACCTCGAAATGCCGGTTATGGACCGCTGGGAACCCGTACGGACTCTCAAGAAAAACCCGCGAACTCGAAACATCCCGATCATCGGAATGTCAGCGTATGCAGAGGCCAGCGAGCGCGAGAAAGCGATTGCTACGGGGTGCGAGGAGTTCGATGCCAAGCCGATAGAATTCCAGAGTCTCGTCGCGACTATTCGGCGCGTGCTTGCGAAGCCCAAATAGATGTTCCGATCCGGGCAGCACTCGCCGATGGGGTGATCGAGTGAGTGAAGCCGCCAGCGAAGCTGGCGCGATCAGCCGGTGTAAGTCCGGCCCAAGTTAAGGAGTAGCGTCCGCTTGGTAGGGTGTTGCGTGGTCGCTGGCGACAGCATTGAAGCGTACAAAGCGCTTGCATGAGGTGTGGGATGAGCCACCAAGGCTGGACATCGCAGGGGCCGAGAGTAACAAGAGAGAGTCTGACGCACCTAACCCAACTTTCTCAACTCGCGGCCTGGGGCTGCGATTTTAGCCCGCTGTAGGGCAATAAACACGAGTCGAATCAATGGTGCCGGGCCGCACAATATCTGTTGTGTAGACCAAGCCTCTTTGTTGAGCGGCGGCGAGGCGAGGTGCGCCGACAGCGAGCGTGACTACGACGAGGAATGCCACGATGGTGAGTGGATGCGCCCGCATGCGAGTCTTCCTTTTCTTTATCTTAATCGGATCGGGCCGACTTTGCTTGAAGTATTTATAGGGCAGCACGCTTATGTCAAACGCGAGCGTCAGCGCAGAGACAGTCACGCAAATCGTGCTGAACCTGCACTGCCGAGCCGGTTTGCAGGTGGCTGTGTACCCTGACTTCGATGAGGCCAAGGCCGATGTAGTTCGCATCGTCGGCGAGCGGGGCGGTGATGAAGCATTGAAAGCGCTGGCTGTGTACAACGGCGGCCGAATGTACGAGTGGACCGGCCGGTACGATCACCGCCGTTTCGACCAGTACACGATTCACCTCACTCCGGTCGCAGCTGGGGAGTTGGCGACGGTGTACCAGCGGCGGCTGGCAGCTCGAGATGCGCTTGCGAAGGCGGGTCTGCCTCACGGCATTGCTCACCGCGCCTGGTGCTAATGGGCTGTGAAGCCGCCATCCACCGCCAGAGCATGGCCAATGACGAAGCTCGCGCCGGGGCTGCAAAGCCAGAGCACGGCTGAGGCGATCTCTTCGGGGCGTCCCAACCGGCCGATCGGTTGGTCCCTCATGATCTCTTTCATTGCATCCGGCTCCTTAGCGAGCATTTCCGTCACCATGGGCGTATCGATGGTGCCGGGACAAACCGCGTTTATGCGGATGCCGCGGGCGGCATATTCGAGGGCCGCACTCCTGGTCAGCCCGATCACGCCGTGTTTTGACGCGTGGTACACCGCCCGTCCCGGCAGGCCGATGAGACCGCCGATCGAGGAATTGTTGACGATCGCGCCACTTCCTTGGGTACGCATCTGGCGCAATTCGTATTTCATGCAGGCCCAGACGCCCCGCAGATTGATCGCATCGACGCGATCATATTCCTCCCGGGTGGAATCCGCGGTCTCGACGGCAGGCGATTGTACGCCGGCATTGTTGAACGCGGCGTCGAGGCGGCCGAATGCGGCCACCGTGCGCTCGACCATTCGGGCCACCTGATCCTCGTCGGAAACATCGCAGCGCAGGGCGATAGCCTTGTGGCCAGCCGACACCAGTGCTTGCGCGGCGCCTGTCGCGGTCTCTTCAATAACATCGGCGAGCGCGACAGCCGCACCGGCCTGTGCAAAAGCCCTTGCCGTTGCCAAGCCCATCCCGGCGCCTGCACCTGTGACTAGCGCGACCTGCCCCTCGAATGAAGCGTTCACATTGCGCTCCTGTTGTTGCGCGGCACGATCCGGACCGTCGCCGCGCAGGCGCGGGGGCTGATCATGGCGTTCAGACAGGGGCTGCCGCCGTATTTCTCGGGGTACCCGTCGTCAATTGCGTCATTGACCGCGCCTTCGACCGGCTCGAAGGCGACTTCTCGGGTGACGCCCGCCGCGCGGATGCGCCCGACCTTGTGTGCCAGCGCCGCCTTGTACCACCGTGAGTCTATACCGTTGTACGCACGGGCATAGAGAGCGCCATCAGCCCGGACACACCAAATCCTTGTAGGCGTGCGATAGGTCACGTGGTCCTCGCCGAGAGGCGAGATATGCAACGCGGCGCCGCTCCGTTTGATTTGCAATTCCATCGCTGTCCTCCTTGCGGATGCTGCAGACACGTCGGCGCGGGCGCTCATCACGCCTTCTGCCAAAACTGCCGCACTGCCGGACAAGGCCGGCAAGCTTCGCCGCGTTAGCATCAGTTCGCTCCAACGTGCGCTGTCAGTACGGAATCTAGCGTGTTGCCGGACGAGGACTAGCCGCTATAGTCCGCAAACACTTATGAGCGGAATCGATCAATGCAGCGGGGCGGTTTCGATCTGCTGGTTGCCTTTGTAGCGGTAGCTCGGGAGCGCAGCTTCACAGCCGCGGCGGCCAAGCTCAACGTCTCCCAGTCGGCACTGAGCCACACGATCCGAGAGCTCGAGGAGCGGCTCGGAGTTCGGCTGCTGACCCGCACGACGCGAAGTGTTTCACCGACCGAAGCCGGGGAACGTCTGCTTCGTAACATTGGGCCCCGCCTCGATGAGATCGAGGGTGAGGTCGAAGCGGTGCGGGAGCTCCGCGACAAGCCGGCCGGTACCATCCGCATCACGGCTACCGAATTCGCCATTGATGCGGTCCTGCTTCCGAAGCTCGCGCCGGTCTTGAAGGAGTATCCCGACATAAAGGTCGAGATGATCGTAGATTATGGGCTTACAGATATCGTCGCACAGCAATACGACGCGGGTGTGCGCAGCGGCGAGCAGGTCGCCAAGGATATGATCGCGGTGCGGATTGGACCGGACATGCGCATGGCGGTGGTCGGCGCGCCTTCCTATTTCAAGGCGCGTCCCGAGCCGCGACGGCCGCAGGAGCTGATCGGGCATAACTGCATCAACCTGCGCCTGCCCAGGCATGGCAGCGTCTATGCCTGGGAATTCGAGAAAGGCAGCCGCGAGTTGCGGGTGCGGGTGGAAGGTCAGCTGACCTTCAACGGCACGGCACAACTGCTGAACGGAGCGATTGCGGGCTGTGGACTCGCATATGTGCCGGAAGGGCTGGTGGAGCAACACATCACAAAAGGCCGCCTCAAGCGGGTGCTTGCGGACTGGTGCCCGCCCTATTCCGGCTATCACCTCTTCTATCCGAGCCGCCGCCAAACCTCCGCGGCCTTCGCGCTAGTGGTCAATGCGCTGCGCCATCGCTCCGCAAAGGGCGCGGCTTCCCGATGAACGAGACAATGCCGAAGGGTCAGAGCTCGTACCCCGGCTCTTTGTAGAAATGGGGGCATGACTCCGTCCGCTATCGGGCCGGACGAGCGCGTTTTTCGAAGACCTCCTTCGCAACCGGCATCGCCGAAAAAGCATTGGGCCAGCCGACATAGAAGGCGAGATGCGTGATGGCCTCGCCGGCCTGCTGCTGCGTGAGGCCGTTATCCATGGCTCGGTTCAGGTGATAGGGTATCTGTGCGACCTGGCCGCTGGCGATGAGCGCGCTCACCGTGACGAGACTTCGGTCTCGTGGCGCAAGGCCCGGGCGGAGCCAAAGATCGCGGAAGAGCAGATCGGTCGTGTATTGCACAACGCCGGGAAAAGCAGCCCCGAATTGCTGGTTGACGCGCGTCGCGCGATCGGCCTCCGACGCCTCATCGAGCGGGAGTCGCGATCCCGCCGCGGCGGGAAGTTGGTCGGTGCTGATCTTGCGGGCGGCGAATACGTCCTTCGCGGCGGCTACCGCCCCCATGGCATTGGGCCACCCGGAATAGAAGGCTAGATGCGTGATGATCTCCGAGATTTCGGAGGGCTTCACGCCGCTCTCCAGCGCGCGGTTGAGATAGAACGGCAGCTCGACAGTCTGATTGCGTGCAATCAGCGCCGCGAGGGTGATGATGCTGCGGTCACGCGCATCAAGGCCAGGACGCTTCCAGACTTCGCCGAGCAGGCGCTCCTGCGTGAAGTGATCCAATGCCGGTGCAACCGCCTGAATCGCGGCGCGGCTCGATGCTTCTTGAGATCGTGCCATGATGTTTTCCTCCTTTCCCTGTGCTGATGAGCTGATCACAGTGAGCGCAGTGAAGATCGCCGCAACGAGGCGCATGCACTTTCTCCTTTTGGCATTCGGGGCTCTGCTCTCACGCGGGCAGCCGCTGCTCGCGTAACCCGCGTGATTTGTTCAGAAGAAATCCCGCTATGCCCGCCGCGCCCAGGGCAGCCATCATGCTTGCAACGAAGACGCTGCCGAGCCCCGCGCGTTCGGCAAGAAAACCCAGCCCCGGCGTGCCGAACCCAAGCGCCACATCAAGAAAGGCGGTATAGGCGCCCATGGCGAGCCCGCGGTTCTGCGGTGGGACGAACCGCACCGCTTCGACGCCGAGCCCGGGATAAACCAGTGAATAGCCGAATCCGGTCAGGGCGGCCCCGGCAAGCGCGGCGGCGAGCGAGGGCGATACTGCGAGGAGGGCGAGCCCCACCGCTTCAACAAGGACACTGAGCAGAGCGACCTTCGGCGCAACAAAGCGGTCGGCAAGGTGCGCGAGGAGGAGCCGCGCGAGGATGAATATGACGGCAAAGACCGTAAAGGCCGGCCACGCCGCCCATCCACGCGCGACAAACAAGAGCGCGCTGAAAGCGGTGATCGCACCAAAGCCGATACTGCTGAGCGCCGCGCCCAAACCCGGAAGCCAGACCGAGGCCATGACTTTCATGAATCCTGCCTGCTGGCGCGGGATCGCGGCCACACCCCGCAGCGGCGCGACGCAAAGGAGCGTCACGAGAGGCAGCGCCGCCGTCGTCACCGCAAGACCCGAAAAACCGAAGCGCGCGTAAATGGCGCTGCCGATGGGCGCGCCGGCCGCGAAGGCCGCGAACATCGCACTGCCGATCCATGCAATCGCCTTGCTGGTGTTGCGCACGCCAAGGATTGCGAGGGCCCAGCTCTGCCCACCGGTGATGATGAAGCTTTCACCCACGCCCAGAAGCAGGCGTCCGAGAAGAAGAATGGTCACCGAGACTTCCGGCCGGCTCCCCGCCGTCAGCGACAGCATATAGAGCACGCCCGAGGCAGCGCCGATTGCAAGTCCGGCGATCACTGCCTTCTTGGGCCCGCGCGCATCTGAGTGGCGGCCGGCCCAGACGCGCGAGAGGATGGCGGCGGCGAACTGACTGCCGGTCACGAGACCAACGAGAAAGGTTCCGAGCCCCAACCCCTGATGCACGTGCAACGGCAGAACTGGGATGCCCATGCCGATGACGAGGAATGCCACAAAGACTGCACTCATGATTGGCAGCAGTGCCGTCAATCCTGCTTGTCCGGGGGAAGTGTTGCTTGCGCGACTCTTGTGATGCTCGCTCATCTTCACTTAACCACGGGCTTGTGTTGCCGGACCTGTCGTTGGACAACCCCTTCGCAGCACGCGGGGGCGCTTTCTGCTGCTAAGCTAGGCCGCGGTCGGGGGCGGGATTAGTCGCGGAAATGCGCAAAGACTTATGAGTGCAGCTCACGAATGACTTTGTGAGCCGGCATGCGCTGCCGCGGCCCATCTCGGCTTCTGGCACATCGCGTCAGCCGGCTGGTCCTGTCCGTCGCCTGAGGCGATTTCGCGGGGCTGACCGGAACTCGTGTCCGATTGACGGGGGGGGCGCACCTCGACGGTGGTTTGCCCGCAAGTCGGGAGCTAATATGATCACCGATGGCCCAGCCCGATGTGAACGATCAAGGTGTATTGGTGAGTACTGCGATGCCAATTCCGCAGCACCGGCGCGGGCAACACGGCTGGTGTTCGATCGTTATGTTCTGGATTTTGATCGCGGCTGCCTTTTACTCCACGGTCACGAAGTTCCGCTTCGACCGAAAACCTTCGCGGTCTTAAGCTACCTCGTCGAAAACGCTGGGCGGCTGGTTTCGAAAGACGACATCTTTGCGGCGGTCTGGCCCAACTTGGCGGTCACCGATGATACCTTGGTGCAGAGCATCGGTGAGCTGCGGAGGGAGCTCGGGGACGATGGGTCGCGCCTGATTAAGACTATACCGCGGCGTGGTTATCGCTTCGACGCCGTTGTGACCGTCCCGACGGTGGAAAGGCCGTCTCCCGTCACTGCCGCGTTGCCGCAGCAGGCTTTGCCGGCTCACTCCCAATCAAATGAGTCACTCCGGGCGGGCGCGCGCGTGGGCCTGGGCAAGAACGTCATCAGCCGGCCGAGACCGGAGGGCATCCGCCGCTCTGATTGCCGTTGCTCTGCTGATCGGTGCGCTGTTGATTTCTCACTTCGTGTTCAACGGCTCCAGTTCCGGCATTCAAAGGCCGCAATCCGCTGAACTCGGCACGAAACCGGCAATCGCCATTCTCCCCTTCGTGAATCAAAGTAATGACCCACGCCGACCCGGGATCCCGCCCGCTGGATCAAGACCCGCAACTCCCCTGTGATTCGCCGTCGGCCTCCCAGCTTGCGAGATTTCCAGCGCAAGTAGCGGCGAAAACTGGCGCGATCTCAGTGCAGCAGGGTCTCGGGCCGGATGATCGTCGCGGGGTTGAGCAATGATCCGAACCAGCGATACAGCTGTATGAAGAACAGGCGATCACTGCTCGTGGACTGGACCCGACCGCGCACCTGGCGCTTCAGCATAACCAGTTATCGCCTCAGCGCGGCATCCTCTGCTTCAAGTCGGCTCCTAGATTTGAAGGGAGGCAGCCAAGATTCAAGGGTCGGAATATCAGCGCTGCTTTCGGTACAGACAAGGCGCGGCTCCCGTGCTACTTGGGCCACACTCAGTCGCTCTCCTCACTGCGCGGTGTCGTATTCGGGTCGGAGAGGAGATCATGGATCGTAGAAAGGCTCTTTCGTTTTTGTACTCGGTTAACTTCGGCATTCTGGCTGGGCTCCTGCTATGCGCGTTGCCGGCAGGCGCCCAGGACAAGTACCCGTCACGACCAATCGAGATCGTCACGCAGTATCCTCCCGGCGGGATTGCGGACACTTCTTTTCGGGCTATTGAACCGTTCCTGTCCAGACGATTAGGCGTTCCACTGGTGATCATCAACAAATCCGGCGCAGGCGGGTCTATTGCAACAGATTACGTCAAACGAGCTCGACCGGATGGGTACACGATTCTGAACGGTGCCAATACTCCGCTGACGACTGCCCGTGCAATGAATCCGAAAATCGATTACTCGATTACGGACTTCATCGCTCTGGGACTTTATTCAGTAGACCCCAACATAGTTGTATCCTCCCGGCAAGATAATCGGTGGAAAGATTTCGACGGGTTCATCGCCTACGCTAAGGTCCACCCCGGAGAGCTGAGTTATGGGGACGGCGGTTTTGGCGGGGGTGGGTTTTTTACAATGGAGATCATCAAGCAAGCTCGAGGGTTAAATATCCAGGCTGTGCATTATCGTGGAAGCGCGGTTCTCAAGACCGAAATTCTCGGTGGGCATATTCCGCTCGCAAGCGGCGGAGTTGGAGCGCTTGGTCCGCTGGTAGCGGGGAACCAAGCCGTAGGCCTCGCTACAACAGCAAAGCGTCGATTACGCGATCTTTCTGAGGTCCCGACGCTATTTGAGTTGGAGATTCCAGACGCGGCAGTCAGCCCCTCAATGGCATTGTTCGCACCGCGTAACACGCCTCCAGACTTAGTATCGATTCTGTCTTCCGCTCTTGCCGATGTGATGAAACAACCAGATGCTCTGGCGTCTCTAGAGAGGTCAGGAATGATTCCCGAATACCAAGACGGGCCTACAACTTTGCGGATGTATGAGGCGGAGTACGAACAGTCGAGGAAGATAGTGGAGAAGCTGAATCTTGCGACCGATCCACAATAACCTTCAGCAGAGTATAAAGGGATAGAATGACGCTGCTTTTAAGCGAAGACAACATTCATCAGGTGTTCTCTGATTTCAGACCAGCAGAGCTCGCTGCCAATGTCACAGAGTGTATCGAACGTGCTTTTCTCGAACAACATAGAGAGAACGTCAGATTGCACCGACGCATTCACATCGATTTTCCTCAAGGTCGAGGCTATTTGGATGGCACCGTAATACGCATTCTCCCCGGAATCTTGCCTGGATTGGGAGCCGCAGGTTTTCGAGCCTACGCTGATCATCATGGAAATGGGCGTGTGCTACCTGCGGAGCGCGATCGACAGGTCATCGACTACAATCTCGCGTCCGAATTAGTCATTCTCTACGATTACAACGACAATATGAAACTGAAGGCAATCATGAGCGCGGCATTTCTCAATGTGCCGCGCACGGCAGCCGCTACATCGCTTTCAATCCGACATCTGTCTCGAAAAGATGCAAAAGTCCTGGCTTTTTTCGGAGCCGGGCGACATGCCTATTACCATATCCGATGCGTTTTGAACGAGCGGCCGGACCTACAAGAGATCCGCCTTTACAATCGCACTCCTCCTCGAAGAGATGCGCTCGCAAACCGGTTGAGAGCGGAGGTGCAGCAAAGAATCGTAACGGTCGATGACCCCAGGGAAGCAGTCTTCAACAGTGACATCGTGGTCACCTGCACAAATGCTGGAAAGCCAGTTTTTAATGGTGAATGGCTTGCGCCGGGCACGCATATTACCCAAGTTGCACGCGATGAAATCGATGCGACGACAGTACGGCGTGCTCGCTTGTTCCCCGTTTGGAAGGATCAAATCCTTCATGATACCCCGGCAATGGGTCCATATGGTCCGCTCGTCGCATCAGGCGAACTGCGCGAGGATAACGTTACGGATCTCTGCGACGTGATCGCTGGAGCTGCTCCTGGACGACAGAGCGAGAGCGAGATCACAGTTTGCGCATCTCAAGGTATGGGAATCTGGGATGTGGCTATCGGCCAATATGTCTATAAGTTGGCAAAGGAAAAGAGGGTCGGAGTAGAATTTGAATTTCATCCGAATGTTCCAGGTTATGCTAGTTAAATCTCTCTCCGAAGGTCGACGATAGTCAATCGACAAGACGAGTCGATCGACAAAGAGGCGAAACGGTACTCGAAGAGAGCACCAATTGTGCGGAATTTTCCCGCACCTGATAGCGGGACTGTGAGGTTTTTTATTAGATTTGCGTTCGTCCAAAGTTGGCGTCAAGGAGGCGAATCGAGAGCGCCGGAGCGACGCTGATCTACCTCCCGAAATATTCGCCGGACCTCAATCCAATCGAATTGGCTTTCAGCAAGCTCAAAGCGCATCTGCGCGAGGCCGCCGAACACACAATCTCACGCCTCTTGCGCCGGATCGGTCGTGTTGTTACCGGTTTCAACACGCAAGAATGCAGCAACTTTTTCCGCCACGCGGGTTACGTTCGAACCTGACCGGAATCCGCTCTAAGCTGCTCCAGAGCCATGGCCGACACGCCTCGAATCGTTTTCAACGGCACGCCAACGACAATCGATGGTGTCCCCGCGACCACGACGCTGCTGGATTGGCTGCGCGATCATGCGTGCATGAGGGGAACCAAGGAGGGCTGCGCCGAGGGCGATTGCGGCGCTTGCACGGTAGTGCTGGAGAGGCTCACTGGGGACGGTTGCCTCAATCGATCCGCCGTTAATGCCTGTCTGACCATGGTCGGGCAGATCGACGGCGCAGGGGTCCGCACCGTGGAAGGATTGGCCCGACCGGATGGGATGCTCCATCCCGTACAGAAAGCATTTGCCGAAGGCGCCGGAACGCAGTGCGGGTTCTGTACGCCGGGGTTCGTCATGGCAGCATACGCCTTTGCGGTTTCGGCCCCTTCCAACGAGATATCGCTCATTCACGATGCAATCGCAGGGAACTTATGCAGATGCACGGGCTATAGGCCTATCATCGAGGCGATATCTCGTGTCGCTCCGCTGAAGAATGACCCGCTCGAGCAGAGCGAATCGGAGTTGCGGGACGCGCTTGCCGCGCTATCGCGCGAAGGAACGGCCTGTTTCGACTTCCCCGGCTGTCGGTTCTTTGTGCCGCAATCTTTGCCCGACGCGCTATTCCTGCGCAGCAGGATGCCGGATGCGCGGCTTCTGACAGGTGGAACCGATCTTGCGCTTATGGTCAGCCAAAAACGCGAGAGAATCCCAAGCGTTATTTACCTGGGCAAGGTCCGAGAGCTGCTTGCCATCGAGGATATCGATAATCATCTCGTGCTTGGTTCAGCGGTGACCTACACGCAAGCATTCGAGCCGCTGATTGGTCATTATCCCCACCTGCAGGCCTATTTCACGAGGATAGGCTCCCCGCAGATTCGCAATCTCGGCACCATCGGCGGCAATATCGGCACCGCTTCGCCCATCGGGGACATGCTGCCCATTCTGTTGGCGCTTGGCGCGCGTCTGCGGTTGGCCTCGCACGCGCGAGGCGAGCGGGAGATCGCAGCCGAAGAGTTCTTCGTGGATTACCGCAGAACCGCGTTGGCCGGGGACGAGCTGATTGTCGCAATTGCGATCCCGAAGCCTTCGCCAGGCTCGCTGTCTTTTTTCGACAAAATTTCCAAGCGGCGGGACCAGGACATTGCCTCGGTGTGCGCGGCCTATAATCTGGTGATGGAAGGTGGCATCGTGCGGCAAATGCGGATCGCCTTCGGCGGACTCGCGGCAACGGCCAAGCGCGCCTACGATGTCGAGAGCGCCCTTATCGATCGGCCGCTTTCTGATGAAGCAGTGAGCGATGCGGCGAGAAAGCTGCGCCAGGAGTTTCAGCCGATAAGTGACCTGCGGGCGGGCGCGCAATACCGGTTGACCGTTGCCGTAAATCTCCTTCGCCGCCTTGCTCTGCGAGTCCTCGATCCTTCGGTGGGCTGGGATCTGGATGCTTATGACTGAAGCACGCAAGCTGCCGGATCACCAACGCACCGCCGTGCACAAGGCACTGTTTCACGACAGCGCGGCAAAGCACGTATGCGGCACGGCTGTCTATGTCGACGACATCCCCGAGCCGCCCGGCACGCTGCATGCGGCTTTTGTGCTGAGCCCATTTGCCCACGCCCGCGTGGACCGGATCGATGTGGCGAAGGCTCGCCGCTCGTCCGGCATCGTCGCCATCATGACGGCGCAGGATATCCCCGGCGAAAATGATATCGCGCCCTTGTCGTCCGGAGAGCCTCTTTTCGCGGACAAGCTGGTTGAATATGCGGGTCAGCCGCTGGCAGCGATTGCCGCCCGAAACCAGGGTGAGGCACGCACGGCAGCAAAGCTCGTTGAGCTCGATACCGAGCCGCTCAAACCGGTTCTGACTATCAGCGAGGCCATGGAGCAGCGGTCGTTCCTGGTGCCGCCAATGACAATCGAGCGCGGCAACGTCATTGAAGCTCTCGCCGCCGCACCGGAAAGGGTGCAGGGAACGATTTCAATCGGCGGCCAGGAGCATTTCTATCTGGAGGGACAGGTCGCGATTGCGATTCCAGGCGAGGATCGCGATCTCACGATCTATTCTGCGACGCAGAATCCCACCGAAGTGCAGCACATCTGCTCCCGACTGGTCGGAATTCCTTTCAACAGGATCACCACCGTGGTTCGCAGGCTGGGGGGCGGATTCGGCGGAAAGGAAAGCAACGCTTCCTGGGTGGCCGGCGCCGCGGCGCTACTCGCGTGGAAGACCAAAAGGCCCGTGAAGCTGAGTCTGCCGCGAGAGATCGACATGCTGGTCACCGGCAAACGTCATGGCTTTCTGGTTCAGTACGAAGCCGGATTCGACCATCAGGGACGCATTCTCGCCTTCGACGTGAAGCTCGCGGCAAACGGCGGGCATTCGACCGACCATACCCCATCCGTGCTCACCAAGGCTTTGACCCACGTCGACAACTGCTACTGGATCGCGGATTTTCGCGCCATGGGTTACGCATGCAAGACAAACACAGTTTCCAACACGGCCTTTCGCGGGTACGGCGCACCGCAGGCCGTGGTGGTGATGGAAGACGTCATCGATCAGGTGGCGCACAGGCTGGCAAAGAGCCGGGAGGAAATCCGTGCGATCAATTTTTATCGTGCACCGGCCTGCAACGAGGCACCCTATGGTCAGAAGATCACAGATAACCTGATCGAACGCTGCGTGAGTCAGGTCATGCATGATGGTGAGTGGAGCAAGCGTCGGCGGGAAGTCGATGCCTTCAACCGAACGAGCCCTGTCATCAAGCGCGGATTGGGCCTGTTCCCATTGAAATTCGGAATATCGTTCCCGGCGCAATACCTCAACCAGGCGAGCGCCTTGGTGCACGTCTATGCGGACGGCTCCATACGCCTCAACCACGGTGGAACGGAAATGGGGCAGGGACTTTTCATCAAAGTTGCACAAGTTGTCGCCGAGGTTTTTCAGGTCAGTCTCGATCGAATATCGCTTAGCGCGACGTCTACGGCAGAGGTGCCGAATACCTCGCCGACTGCGGCCTCGACGGGATCCGATCTCAATGGATGGGCTGCCTACAATGCAGCGGAAGCGATCAGGAAGCGCATGATCGCGTTCGCCGCCGAGAAGTTCGAAACGTCCAAGGATGAAATCAGGTTTTGCGACGATCATGTGCAAATTGGGCTTTGCGGATCGAACCGTATCCTTGCGTTCGGGGAATTGGCAAAACTGTGTTGGCTCGCTCGGGTGCCGCTCTCTGCAACCGGCTTTTACAAAACCCCGCGGATCGACTGGGATCAGGCCGCAATGCGGGGACGACCGTTCTTCTACTATTCGTATGGAGCCGCCATTGCCGAGGTTGCCCTCGACGTCCTGACGGGAGAAGCGCGAGTGCGGCGTGTTGATATTGTGCAGGATTGCGGCCGCTCGCTGAACCCGATCATCGATCTCGGCCAGATCGAGGGCGCATTTGTGCAAGGGATGGGATGGCACCTGTGCGAGGAGCTATGGTGGGATCGCGACGGTCGGCTGTGCACTATCGGACCGTCGACCTACAAGATACCAGGCAGCCGCGACGTGCCGCCCACTCTCAAAGTGCGCATGCTTGAGGATGCACCGGCCAGGGCAGCCACGATCTTTCGCTCCAAGGGCGTCGGAGAGCCGCCGTTGCTGTTGGCCACGGCCATACGTACCGCAATCAAGGACGCGATCGGCAGCATCAGCAAGCGTCTGCCGGTTTTGCTCGATCTTCCCGCAACGCCGGAATGCGTCCTGATGGCGATCGAGCGCCTCAAAGTCGCGGATGCGGTGGACGGCCATAGACCGAAGGTGTCTTAGAGCAGCCAACATCGCGCTCGTCATTGCGGCCGCGCAAGGCAAACTTTGCCCCGCGAGCGAGAGTTGGAATTGGCGCCGTTCGTGCATACGCCGGACGTGGACCACGGGGTTCCGGCTCCGCGTGCAGGCTTAAGGCGGGCGCTGTCTCAGGACGACATGCCAAATGCGATTGCCCTGCACTTCCTAGTGGAAGGCATCCTGGGAGCGTGCGTCAATTTGGTCCCACTGCGATTTTAGCTGCAGATGCGCCGCTTGTTGACAATCGAGAGTGGACCATCACACAATAGCTTGAAATCAGCGCAGATGCATTGCGTGAGACCAGGCGGGGGCTTTCCCGTAGCCGCGGGGCTTTCCGGATGTTTCACGAGAGCGTTTCATCATAGGAGGCTCGATGCGCAAGCCAGAGCGTCAGCAAAACCGTGCAGCGAAAAAGCGGCCAGTCGGCGGTGTAAGTCGGCGCGCCGCTCTGGCCGGGGCCGCCGCCTTGCTTACCGTGAGAAGCGCGCGTGCGGCCGACAAGCTGACCGTTCGGCTCGACTGGTCGACCCACGGCATGCACGCACCGTTCTTTCTCTCGATCGAAAAGGGATGGTTCAAGGCGGCCGATCTCGAGCCGAGCTTCGAGGACGGAAACGGCTCGGTGACGACTTCACAGCTGGTCGGAAGCGGGCAGTTCGATATTGGGCATGCGGCATTGGCTCCTATGGCGATTGGAGCGTCCAAAGGCCTTGCCGTGATTTCGATTGCCGGCTTCATCCGCAGAGGAGATACCGGAATTCTGGTGCCGAAGGAGAACCACTGGACACGTCCGAGCGATCTGATCGGCAAGCGAATCGTGTACACCGCGGGGTCTCTGGAGGGGCCGTTCATTCGTCCGTTCTTTGAAAAGAACGGAGTGCCGCTCGACAAGATCACTCTTCTCAACGTTGAAGCGTCGGCAAAGCTGAGCACGTATTTCAGCCGCGACTGCGACGCGGCTGCGTCGACGGTGCCGTGGCTCATCCCGATCGCCGAGGGCAAGCGTACGTCTGACGGAATCCTCTTTGCCGATTTCGGCTTCGACCTGCCCGGGTATGGCCTCGTGGTGCAGCCCGACAATCTGAAGAAGAAAGGCCCTGCGCTCAAGCGCTTCGCCAGCCTGATAAGCGGCGCCTGGAAGTACATTCTGGACGGGCACGAGGACGAGGGGACAAGTGCCATCCTCGTGCACCGCCCGCAGTCGCCCTTGTCGGCGAAAGTCCTGAAAGCGCAGATCGAAGCATATCGCCCCTTCTTTCATACGGCAGCGACAAAAGACACACCGATCGGTCTGCAAAGCGCAACCGACTGGCAAATGACCATTGATGAAATGCAGAAGGCGGATGTAATGCCGAAAGGTGTCAAGCCACAGCAGATTTTCACGAACGATCTGGTCGACCTGAGCTTCGCCAAGACGATCATCGGGAGCTGAAAGTCTAGATGACGGTGCCCAAGGTAGCGGTAAATCGGGCTCCGTCGACCCTCCCGCATGTGGCGATTGCAGGCGTTGGAAAGGTCTACGATTCGCCACGGGGGGCCGTAGAGGCTCTCAAGGACATCAATCTCGTCCTCCACCAGGGGGAGTTCGTCAGCCTGCTCGGCCCCAGCGGCTGCGGCAAGAGCACGCTGCTCAAGATAGTCGCCGGGCTCGTCTCCGCCAGCACCGGAGAGGTGCGAATCAGCGGCGAGAGCCTGGCAGGCGTCCCCGACGGCCTCGGCATGGTGTTTCAGCGCGATGTGCTGCTCGATTGGCGCAACATCCTCGACAACGTTCTGCTGGCGGTCGAATTCAAGGATCTCAAGCGCCGCGACTATGAAAAGCGTGCCCGCGACCTTCTGCAGCTTTTCGGCCTTGCCGGCTATGAGCATCGCTACCCATGGGAACTTTCGGGCGGCATGCGCCAGCGCGCCGCGATCTGCCGCGCGCTGCTGACCGGCCCGGAGCTTCTCCTCATGGATGAGCCGTTTGGAGCGCTGGATGCGCTTACGCGCGACGAGCTGAACCTCGAGCTGCAACGCAGCTGGACTGCGGGCAATACGGTGCTTTTCGTCACCCACAGCATTCCCGAAGCGATCTTTCTTTCCGACAGGATTGTGGTCATGGCCTCGCGGCCGGGCCGGATCGTGGAAATCCTCGGGATCGATTTTACGCGGCCGCGCGAGCTGAAGCTGCGCGAGGAGCAGACATTTTCGGCCTACAGCCGACAGATCCGCCAGATCTTCGAAGCGCATGGCGTGCTGCATCGGGCGAGGGAGTAGACATGAATGTCCCGAACTGGAGCTTTCTGTCGAAACCGCCGATGACGCTGGTGTTCTTGTGCCTTGTCGCGCTCTGGGAAGCTGGGGTCGATATTTTTTCTCCCTCTCCTCTTGTGCTCCCCGCGCCATCTGCAATCGTGACGACGTTCATCTCGCACCCCAACTTGTTCCTGGTGAACGCCTGGATCACCTTGCTCAACACGCTTGCCGGTTTCGCCCTGTCCGTCGTGATCGGCGTCACGCTGGCAATCGGCATCGTCTATTCGAAGTTTCTGGAGGCAACGCTCTTCACGGCGCTCGTGACAATGAACAGCGTGCCGAAGGTAGCGATGGCGCCGCTGTTCGTCATCTGGCTCGGTACCGGAGATCGGTCGAAAATAGGAATGGCGTTCATGATCGCAATTTTCGCAATCGTGATCGATGCCGTCCTAGGCCTGCGCTCGGTCGATCCGGACATGCTGGACCTTGGCCGCTCGCTGAAGGGATCGCCCCTGAAGCTGCTGTTCAAGATCCGATTTCCCAGCGCACTTCCGAGCATTTTCGCCGGGATGAAGGTGGCCATCTCCTTGGCCTTGGTTGGCACCATAGTCGGCGAGTTCGTAGCGGCACAGTACGGGCTCGGCTATGTAATTCTGGCGGCGCAAGGAGTGTTCGACACCAATCGGGTGTTCGTCGCGCTTCTGATCCTCGCGATCATGGGGACCGTGCTCTTTTATTGTATCGAATTGGCGGAAAGAAAAGCGGTTCCGTGGCACGTATCGCGGCGTGCGGAGCATGGGCAACTTCCTTGATCGCTGCGGGTACGCCAACGTTGCTTTTCCGGCTCGCAGCGCTCGCAACGCCCTCGCAGGTGCAGAAGCACGGTAGGGGCAATGCAATCCCTCGTCGGGAGCGGAGGTCAGAATGAGCAAAACCGCAAACGTGCAACCGTATGGGGGCTATCATGTCAGGCCCTCGCTGGAAGAAACCGTCGAGCTGACCCACGTCGAACGAGGCAGCCCGGCCGGCGAGTACTTGCGCAGGTTCTGGCATCCCATCGCGATCTCGTCCGAGCTCAATCATACGCCGAAGCTCATCCGAGTCCTGGGGGAGGACCTGGTCCTTTTCAGAGATAAAAGCGGACGGCTCGGATTATTGCATCGGCATTGCAGCCATCGCGGCACCTCGCTGGAGTATGGGATCATCACCGAAAACGGGATTCGCTGCGCTTATCATGGCTGGCTTTACGGGATCGACGGTATCGTCCTCGAAACCCCAAGTGAGCCGCCGGGTAGCCGTCTCAGAGAAACCTTGTGCCACGGCGCGTATCGCACCCGCGAATATGCGGGACTGATCTTCGTTTATATGGGACCGCCAGAAGAAGAGCCGCCGTTACCAGTTTACGATTCCCTGGTCTGGCCCGAGGGTAACGAGATCATCCCATACAAGCTCGAGATGCCTTGCAACTGGCTGCAAGCGCATGAGAACGGCGCCGATCCGATTCACGCAGCTTATCTGCACGCCATTGTCAGCGGTGTGCAATTTTCGCCTGATTTCGCCGCGCTCCCGGCGCTTGATTTTATCGAAACTCCGATCGGCCTTCTGTCGATTGCGACCCGGCGCTGCGGAGAGAATCTCTGGATTCGCGCAAGCGACGTGATCTTGCCCAATTCGGCTCAGTTCGGCACGGCGTTCGTGGACGGATCGAAAGAAAAATTCGCGCTGTGTGCGTGGCTCACTCGATGGATAGTCCCGATCGACAACACGCATTCCTGGGCGATTGGTTTCCGACATTTCAACAGCGTCATCGATCCAGGCAATGAGGGACGCAGGGATATGATCGGACTCGGCAAGGTCGATTTCATGGGCCAGACCGATGAACGCCCTTACGAGGATCGACAGCGAAGTCCAGGGGACTGGGACGCCCTCGTTGCGCAGGGGAAAATCGCAATTCACGCAAACGAGCATCTGTGCTCCACCGATAAGGGAGTGGTTCTTGTCCGACGGCAGCTGCGCACCGGGATTCGTGCCGTTCAAAACGGCGAGCCCCTTCCCGCCCCAAGGCGATACGGCGAAAATGTCGTCCCCACCTACAACAACGAAACGATCTTGAAAGTGCCGTCTCAGGGAGATCAGGACAAAGATGCCATGCACGCATTTGGCAAAGCAGTGTGCCGGGTCGCGATCGAAACCGGGGACATGCCGATGAACGAGCGCCGACGCGAAGTGGAAACGAGGGTGCGGGAGATGATACGTAGCGGCGCGTTCAACTTCGACTCCAGCGAGCACGCCCTCCCGAGAGAGGTTTCCAATGCCTGAGCCTCTCTTCCATCTGTTTGCGGGTGGCCCACGGCCGGTCGCACCCTACAGTCATGCGGTAGAGGTAGACGGATGGATTTTCCTGACCGGACAGCTGCCGATCGATAATGAGGGCACCGTGCCGGAGACCATTGAAAAGCAGACGGAGATGACGTTTGCAAATCTCCAGTTTGTCCTTGAAAAGTGCGGTGCGAGCCTGGCGAATGTCGTTTGCGTTCGCGTGTACCTGACGAATTTCGAAGCTCATTACGAGCGTATGAACAAAGTTTACAGCGGGATCTTCCCGTCAGGGCGATATCCGGCCAGAACCTGCATAGGCGTGAGCCAGCTTGCCCGCGGTTGCCACATTGAGATCGACATGGTCGCAAGGCGCCCATGACGCGACTTCCGCAGGTGCCCGCGGTTCGCTGCGTATTGGAGGCACAGGCACTGGTAGGAGAGTGTCCGCGCTGGCATCCCACTGAGCAGGTCCTTTATTGGGTAGATATCTACAAGCCGTCGCTCAATCGATTCGATCCGGCAACGGGACACAACGAATCATGGCGGATGTCGGAACGCATAGGCTGCTTTGGTTTTCGCCGGTCCGGCGGTCTTATTGCCGGGATGCAATCAGGCATTTATTTCATCGATATTGCCGACGACATCGCGCTGCGCAGAGTATTCGAGTTCGAGCCGAGCAATCCCGAGAGTCGATTCAACGACGGGCGCTGTGATCCCGGCGGGCGATTCTGGGCGGGCACGCTCGTGGAAAGTCTCGATCAGCGCGCCGGCATTATGTACAGGTTCGACCCTGATGGATCATGCCGTCGGATGATTGACGGGTTGATTTGCCCGAATGGACTTGCTTTCAGCCCCGATGCACGCACGCTCTATCACTCCGATAGCCGGCAGGATTACGTGTTTGCATGGGATTTCGACCAGCAAACGGGCGAGATCAGCAATCAGCGGGTTTTTTTGGCAATTGATATTCAGGAGGGCCGGCCCGACGGAGCAGCCGTGGACAGCGAAGGCTACTACTGGATCTGCCATGTCGGAGGCTGGCACATCGCCCGCTATTCTCCGGAAGGCAAGATTGATTGCGTCATCGGTATTCCGGTGCAACGGCCGACCATGTGTGCTTTCGGCGGCGAGAACCTCGACGTACTGTTCATAACGACGGCCAGATACCCGCTCTCGCAGACCATGTTGCGCAAGCAGCCGCTAGCGGGAAACCTGTTCTCTATCCAGGTTGGCATCCGAGGACTGCCGGAACCTTTCTTTGCGGGCTAGCGCCGCTTACGACGACTTTTTGGCACGAAACTCAGTGACAGAAAATGGGGAGCCCGGCTACGCCTCCTCGAACAGGGCGGTCGTGTTGTTGGCGGCCCGCCATGCCGCAGCGCGAGGATCATAGGTCATGGCGGTCTCGACCCCCCTCACGATATTTGCGCTTCGCCATCATTCCGCTCTCGACGAGGCCTGCCAATCGGTTCGAGAGAACGTTACGCGGGATGTCCAGGTCTGTCTGCAAGATCGTCGAAGCGCCGAACACCGTAAGGTGCAATAAGATTCAGGGTAGCTGCGAGTCCTATTTGCCGGGCTCGACAATTTGTCCGAGGTGACGCGTGGATGCCGCGAACAGCAGTCCCCCTACGCCGGCGGCCAGCGCCGCTCCAGCCAACTGGGAGGCGATGAAGCCAGGGACGTGATTGATCGCAATACCCGCAAACGTAGTCGTAAAGCCGCGCGCCAGGGTGACTGCCGGATTGGCAAACGAAGTCGACGACGTAAACCAATAGGCGGCCGTGATGGTGAGTCCCACCAACCAAGGGATTGATTGGGGTGCGTACCGGACCCCGCCAAGGATCGCGAGAACCAGCGTGAACGTGGCTACGGCCTCAGCGAACCATTGCGATACGCCACTGCGGGCGGTCGTCCCGATCGCGAGCGGCGCAAGATCAAACATCAGGTGGGCAATCACCGTTCCGCACACAGCGCTCAGGCATTGAACGATGACATACGGGATGACCTCACTCCACGCGAGCTCGCCGCGACCAGCAAGCACCAAGCTTACCGCGGGATTGAAATGGGCTCCCGAAATGGGAGCCAGAATGGTGATGAGCACCACCAGGATCGCGCCGGTCGGGATCGTGTTTCCGAGCAACGCAATCGCTTGATTTCCTCCCGCCAGTTTCTCCGCCATGATGCCGGAGCCGACGACGGTAGCGACCAGAATTGCGGTGCCTAATGCCTCGGCCAGCAAGCGCGTTGGCAGCGGCAGAGATGCTTTCGTCATTCGGCAGCAGTCGCCGGGGGTGCGCCAAGCTCCTTGCGCTTGCCAATCGAGTCCAGTTGCTTCTGGAGGGAGAGCTTGTCGAGTGAATGCAATGGCAGACTCGTGAAAATCGATATGCGGTTGTTGAGCATGCGGTAGCTGTCAGCAAAGGCAAGGCGGATTTCGGCCTCGTTGCCAGTCGCCACAGCGGGGTCGGGCAGGCACCAATGCGCGGTCATCGGTTGCCCCGGCCACACCGGACATGCCTCCGCCGCGGCACCATCACACAGCGTGAAGACGAAATCGAGCTTCGGCGCTTCCGGGCGTGAGAGCTCCGCCCAGCTCTTCGAGCGAAGGGCGCCTACGTCATAGTTGAGGTTGCGTAGCAGATTGAGCGCATAAGGATTGACGTGCCCCTTTGGACGACTTCCAGCGGAGAAGGCGCGGAATTTCGCCCGGCATTCCCGGTTCAGAATTGCCTCGGCCATGATCGAGCGAGCCGAATTGCCGGTGCAAAGGAAAAGTACGTGGAACGGGCCATCGGGCATGGCACGGGTCCTAGCTGCAACATGCCGGCGCGCAGCATGTATCCCCCATCGTGTGCGGCTTCCTCGCGCGGATGAAAGCGCTCATGAATTTGCCGTCGACCGATGCAGCGACTGCATTTACGTCTACGCCTTTCCCCGTCAGGAGCTCGCGGGCATCCTCGACGCGATAGATGCGCGTCGGCTCGACCGTAACTGCCTCAAAGCCTGCGGCGCCCAGCTTTGCGCGGTAGTCGTCCTCGTCGAGTGCGCCGGCGATGCAGCCGACCCACAGCAGCATGTCACGGCGCAACGCCTCAGGCACGGCTCCGCGCGTCACTACATCGGAAACGGCAAAGCGACCGCCGGGCTTCAGCACGCGGAATGCTTCGCGCAGAACCGCGTCCTTGTCGCCAGAGAGATTGATGACGCAGTTGGAGATGATCACGTCCACCGAATTGTCCGGCAATGGTATCGCCTCGATCTCGCCTTTGAGGAATTCGACGTTCGCGACACCGGCCTTGCGCTGGTTCTCGCGCGCAAGTGCGAGCATTTCGTCGGTCATGTCCAGGCCGTAGGCCTTGCCACCGGGGCCGACGCGGCGTGCCGACAAGAGAACATCAATGCCGCCGCCCGAGCCGAGATCGAGCACCGTCTCCCCCGGCTCGAGCTCGGCAAGCGCCGTCGGATTCCCGCAACCGAGAGATGCCGCCATGGCCGCCTCGGGTAGCGCCCCGGTTTCCTGGTCGCTGTAGAGGTTCGAGCTGATTGGATCGGTGCCGACGCCCGCTCCGCAGCAGCCCTCCCCAACACGAAGCGCTGCTTGTCCATATTTTTCCCGCACTGCATCTTTGATACCTGTGTCCGCCATGACACTCTCCCGAAAGCCTCACACCGCCGGAAGCGGCTGATATCCGATCCGGCTCATCATCGTTTCAAAATAGTCACGGACCTTCTGCGGAAACCGCAGGCCCTTCACGACTGCCGCAGAGCGGAGGAGCGGCAAGACGCGGATATCGTCGAGCGAGAGCGTACCGTTGACCGCCGTGGGGCTCTCGATCAGTCGATCGAGCGCTTCAAGGTCCGGCATCAACGCATCGATGTACTCGCGCGTCTTTGCTCGCAGCTCGAGCAAGTCGCCGAGGCTCTTTCGCTTGCGGACGACATAGTGATCATGCGCGGCGATGGTGCCGAATTCCGGCAAACCAAGGAGCGGATATCTCGGCCATGTCAGAGGCGCGGTCTTATCGGCTAGAGCGCTGGCCCATGCTGCGAGCTCGCTGCGCTGCGGGCCGGCGAGGACGGGCCTTCCGAGGCGGTCGATGTGTGCGACCATATCCATGCTTTCCAGCATCGGCTTGCCGTCATCTTTGACCAAGATCGGGATTACGCGCCTGCCGACCAGATTGGTCATCGTCTCGCTATCATCTTCAAGCACGACCGTTTCCTGGAGATGCAGGCGCTTGAGCGCCGCCGCCATGCGCACCCGGAAGCAGATCGAGCAATGCTCGAACAGGTAGAGCCTCATGAGACTTGCTCCTTGCGGCGGGATGTGCGCCCCGCCGCGTTGCGGCGCTGCGCCGGAAGACATCGTCCTGGAACGCCTCGGCAGCAGCTCTGCGTCAGGAAGGCGAGCAAGGCATTCATCGTGTCGTATCGCGCCGTATAGATCATCGAGCGGCCTTCGCGCCGAACGGTTACCAGACCAGCTCCGCGCAGACGGTCAAAGTGAAATGTCAGGGTGTTCGGGGCGAGATCGAGCGCTTCTGCCACTTGTCCCGCCGGCATGCCATCCGGGCCGGCTTCCACGAGGAGCCGATACACGTCCAGCCGATTGTCCTGGGCAAGAGCCGCCAACGCGGCAACGGCATTTGACTTTTCCATAATTCAACGAATATAGAATAATCAGCGGTCCAGTCAAGAGCTGGTTCAGGGAATATTGAAATGAGAAGCCGATGGGGTTGACCGGTAGGCCACTCGTCGCTGCGATGTGCATCGGCCAACTCGGGAGTTTGCTGCCACACGTCACCGTGCCAGCCATCATGGCGCAAAGCCTGATGCCACTGTGGGGCCTGAGCGCGACCGAGGCCGGCGTCATGGCGAGCGCGCTGGCGTTTGGCTACATGCTCGCCGTTCCGGTTCTCGGCACCCTCACGGATCGAATCGATGCGCGCCGCGTACTCGCGGCCGGATCCGCATTGAGCGGCTTTGCCACGATCGGTTTCGGCATTTTCGCGGATGGACTCGTCTCGGCCACGCTCATTTGGGGAATAGCCGGGATAGGGTTCGCGGGCGCATACATGCCTGGGTTGAAGGCTCTCACGGATAGGCTGCCGCCGGGCGATACCTCGCGAAGCGTCACGCTGTACACGGCAAGCTTTTCGGTCGGCGTTGGGCTATCTTTTCTGGTGGCGCAGCTGGTTGCCGAAAGTTTTGGCTGGCGAGCGGCGTTCTACGTTACGGGGGCCGGCCCTCTCATTATGCTCGTCGTTTGCATTGCGCTTGGTCCGTCCAAGCCGGCAGCACCGCATGGCCACCTCCTTGATTTTGCACCTGTGCTGCGAAATCGCGCCGCCCTCGGCTACATTCTGGGATATGGGTCTCATTGTTTTGAGCTTTACGGGATGCGCACCTGGATCGTCGCATTCTGGACGTTCGTCATGGCTCAGAATGGCGGGCTCGCGCCCGTCGGGCCGATTTTTGTCAGCGTCGTTGTCACGCTGCTCTCCATGCCCGCAAGCGTGTTGGGAAACGAAGCCGCGCTCCGCTACGGCCGGCACTGCGCCATCACCGTTGTCATGATCGCCTCGGCAGCAGTGGCATTGATGATCGGAATCAACGTGACAGCGTCGCCATTGTCATTACTTGTGCTTGTTCTCTTGTACGGCCTCACCGTCCCCGCCGATTCCGGCGCGCTCACATCGGGCACGAGCGCCAGCGCAGTCTCCACCCATCGTGGAGCCACGTTGGCCCTGCACTCGAGCGTCGGGTTTGGTCTTTCAGCGCTCGGCGCCTGGCTGGCCGGCGCAGCGCTCGACATGGCGGGCGGTCCGGGAAGCCCATCGGCGTGGCTGGCCGTGTTCTCACTGCTGGCCTTCTCGATATTAATGGGGCCACTCGCACTGTGGTGGTCGAGGCAGAACGGGGAAGGATCAGACAGAGCCATCCGATTGTTTTGAAGCGCGGAACAGTTACAGCTGCAGAATGCCCCATGCCGCATCCGGAAACAAATCAGCTCTGGGGTGCTGGTGCACACATTGCGTAAACGCCTCATGCTAAGAGCCCCGGACCTGGCCGCCCGGCACCGCGGGAGAGCGCGGGGGCGAACGCCTTAAAAGTACGCTCTGGGTCCAGAATACGAGCTCTGGAGGGATGCCACATGGTTAGCCGCAATCTGAAGGTCGATGATCCACTCGACGACTTCGCGGCGCGCGACATGACCTTCGATGGCGTCACCAAGAGGATCCATGTCGCGGGCCGGGGTCCGGCCGTCATCGTGATGGCCGAGATGCCCGGTATCAGCCCTCATGTCGCTCGCTTCGCTCGTTGGGTGCGAGATGCTGGCTTTACGGTTTACATGCCATCACTGTTCGGTCGTGACGGAGCGGTCCCAAGCGCGGAGGAAGGGACCGAGGTCTTCCAACAGGCCTGTGTGAATGCCGAATTCAACGCTTTGGCCGGTGGCCGCTCCAGCCCCGTCACGATCTGGCTGCGGGCTCTGGCTCGTCATGCCCATCAGGAATGTGGCGGGCCCGGTGTCGGCGCCATCGGCATGTGCTTCACGGCAAACTTCGCGTTGACGATGATGCTGGAGCCCTCGATGCTGGCGCCGGTCCTGGCGCAGCCATCACTGCCGCTCAACGAGCCGGCAGGGCTGGAAATCGCGCCGGATGAGATCAGGGCTGTTCGCGAGCGCCTCGACCGAAAAAACCTGACGGTGCTCGCCTATCGATTCAAAGGCGACAAGTTCTGCCGGGCAGAGCGTTTTGCCGCGTACGCGGCGGCCCTCGGAGACCGCTTCATCCCGCGCGAGCTGCCCGACAGCGCTGCGAACGCGGACGTCTCTCCATTCTTTGCCGAGTACGTGCGTTGCCCGCACAGCGTCGTCACTCAGCATCTCATCGATGCCGCGGGACAGCCGACGATCGCCGCCCGCGACGAGATACTGGCTTTCTTCGCGACCAGGCTTGCGACCGGACCTTGAATCACAAGGGGGGCACCCTTCGAGATTTCCCGTGACCGTTGGGGCCGTTCCAGAGCCAGCCTCAACGAGCCGGATGCGCTCGAAGTCATCGACATGCTCATCGCCGAGCGGATGGGAGTAGAGGCGAGCTGAGCAGCGAGCTTGGCCTGTCAGAAGCGCAGCGCACAGCCAGCGAAGCTTTGATCGGACCGATGCGTGCGAAAGCGATCTCGCTGGGTGCTCGGATCATCGAAGCGGAACAGAATCTGGACCGCGCTTTTGCCGAGGGCTGGATCGAGCCAACTTACCTCCGACAGCAGATAAACACGATCGCGATGCTTCAAGGCGACCTCCGGGCGGTACATCTTGAAACTCATCTGGCGCAAAGGGCAATTCTCAGGCCCGAGCAGATCGCTCGATATGACGAGCTACGAGGCTATCACAACACCACGTACCAACCGGTCCTCATCATCACCGCAATCATTGAGGGATAGAGCGGGGGTGTCGGAGGCCATCCATGATGAACAACATGATGTGGGGGATGGGCCTGGTGGCGTGTTCGAAGCGATGGATCGGAATCCGCCGGACGCCATCTTGATGGTGACTGACGCGCGCCCGTCCCGGTGAGCTCCTGACCCCAGCCGCCCAGCGCCGCGGGATGGCTCGGGCGGGAATACCTCCTTCTTCTTTGACACGTCGAAGGAAAGAACCCTGCTGAAATCCGCGTGCTTCCTGACCGATCCGGTAACGGAGGCTCCGCCTTGGCAAACCCGACTTCGGCAAAGGCCGGAACCTCAGGTGGAAGCTTCGCCTGGAGCCGGTCGCTGCCAGGGCGGCCACGTTGCCCGACGTGATCAGCGGGACCGCGAGGAATGAGCGGTGAGAAGTAGAAATCCACTCGGCCTCCGGTGCAGGAAGCTCCTCGGGAGCTCCGAGGAGGTATCGATGACAATCCGGCGGCGGCGACGAATGGTTCGATCGGGGCCGAAGCATTTGTCGTTAAATTTCCGGCAGGCTCCCATATCGAGAGCGACAACAGATCGGCTCTTGCAGATCCGAGGAGACGCTCATGCTGACGCTTTGCATCCGTTACACGTTGGACGCCGGCAAGTTGGCCGACTTCGAGACCTATGCACGGGCCTTGCCACAACCGGTCGAAGCCTGTGGCGGCAGATTTGTCGCCTACTATCTTCCGACCAAAATTGCGGGACCGACCAATGTCGCCATCGGGTTGATCGATTTTCCCGATCTGGCCAGCTACGAGCGGTATAGGGAGAAACTGATGTCCGATCCGAACGGCGTCGAGGCCCTGCGCCGTGTCGAAGCCACGGGTTGCATTCTAAATGAAGACCGGTCGTTCGTACGACGCATCCCGGACTGACCGAGGTCAAACCGACGTCTGCATGGCATCGTAAAACCATCCTCCCTGTTGCGCGACCGCACCGCGCGATGAAACCAAGGCGCGTCACGGAGGATGGCCGCGCGGCCTTTCTCCCCTCGCAAGAGGTGCGGCCCCTCCGCCGATGATGGGGGCAGCTCTTGTGGCACGGCGATGGCTGCTGCCATGCGGAAGGTCTCGGCAGGACGGATCGCGGGAACCTTTCTGCCGGCGCAGCATCCAATGGTCTGGCCGCCATGGCCGTTACACGGAGGTTCACCATGTCGCTCGTCACGATTGCCAATGGAATCGGGGTTTTGTTGCTCACATGCGCAATGGCGTCGGCGCAGGGTGCCAAGCTCACCGATCCGCAGATCGCCCATGTTGCCTACACGGCAGGTCAGATCGACATCGAGGCCGCGCATCAGGCGCTGCAAAAGAGCCACAGCAAGGACATCATCGCCTTTGCGCAAGACATGGAGCGCGATCACAAGGCGGTCAACGACCAGGCTTTGGCGCTGGTGAAGAAGCTCAATGTCACGCCGCAGGACAACGACACCAGCAAGGCGCTCACCAAGCAGGCGGCGGCCAAACGTGACGAATTAGCCAAGCTCAGCGGCGCGGCGTTCGACAAGGCGTATATCGACAACGAGGTCGCCTACCACAAGACGGTCAATGGCGCGCTGCAGAACACGCTTATCCCGTCGAGCGGCAATCCGGAGCTCAAGGGCCTGCTCACGACGGGCCTGAAAATCTTCCAGGGACATGAGCAGCACGCGGAGCACGTTGCGGCAGAGTTCAAGTAGGACTCCACGGTGCGCAGTCGGCGCGTCCACCGAAACATCGGCGCGCTGCTGCTTGTTCTCGTGGTTGCCCTCGTGGCAGGATCGGCGCGCGCCGAAACCATTCGGGTCAAGATCGAGAACCTCGCTTTCATGCCGGCGCAGGTGGCCGCGCATGTCGGCGATACAATCGAATGGACAAACGCCGATTTCGTCGCGCACACGGCAACCGCGCGCAATGGGACCTGGGATGTCATGATCCCGCCGGCCGCAACCGCGACGATTGTCCTCAAGACCGACGGCATGGTGGAGTATTACTGCAAGTTTCACCCGAACATGACCGGCCAGATTACGATCGCCAAATGAAGCCAGGCGTTGCGACGT
This sequence comes from Xanthobacteraceae bacterium, assembly GCA_036557665.1. Lineage (GTDB taxonomy): Bacteria > Pseudomonadota > Alphaproteobacteria > Rhizobiales > Xanthobacteraceae > VAZQ01. The sequence continues at coordinate 40,249 of DATBHG010000053.1, forward strand.
AAGCGCCCACTGTCGATATCGCCGCACTGGAGCCTGTACGGAGCGAGCCTAGCTCAGCGATGCCCACAGGAAAATCGCGGTTGCGGCGAAGCCGAGCGCCGAGCGCCCGGCATGCAACCGTCCCCACTTCTCAACGAGGGCGCGGGCTTGCAGGCCAGGCCGCGCGGGATCGATCGCGGCGATCGCGCGATTGGTCGGCATGATTGCGAGCAGCGTGTAGGGCCAGTTCGCGACGAGCACAGCCGCTCCCAGCAACCACCGCCAATCATTGGCTTGCCACCAAGCCAGCAGGCCCAGGAGAAAACCAGCGACCGCCAGCGGCGCCTGCATCGCGAATCCGCGCTTGTAGGAAGGCTTCCATTCCACCAGCAGCGACCGATCGTCGAGGTAAAGGCGAGCGGGCTGCTCGGCAAAGCTCACATAAAGCGCTGCGCCCGCAAAGACGGCAGCGACGATGAGTGCCAACTGTCCGGCGATCATGGCTCTTCGTATTCAACGTCGGCGACGGCCGCGTTGGCCAGCTGGCGGCCGAGCGACTCAACGATGCTCGCGGATTGCGGCGCGCAACCGTTCAACCTCCGCCATCCAGTCATCTCGGCGCAAATCGTCAAGATCCTCAAAGGACGGCTCTCGCTCGGCCACGATCGTAGCGGATCAGCGCGTGTATCGACTGCCGAAAAAGAGCGCGAGCAGCGCAAAGACAATGATCATTGCAGCGAAAGCGAGGCTTGCCGCAGTCGGGCTTGCCAAAGTCGAAAGGACGCCGATCCCGATGACCGGGACTGCGTTGCCGCAGAAAACCCAGACGAAATAGCTCGAGACCACCTCGGCGCGGCGGCTCTCCGGCGCGATCTTGTTCACCACCTGCAGGCTGCCGCGATAGCCGAGCCCCGCGGCCAGCCCGCACACGACAGTCGCGAGGATCATGAGGGGCATCGCGGCGATGATTTGCGCCGATACGAGCAGGACCACGCTCGGCAGCATCAACGCCAGTCCCCACAGCATGGCGGACCGGCTCGGCACACGCTGCATGGCGACGATGCTGCCGGCGACGACGATGGCGAGCTCGAGGAACAGCGCCCCGGCGACCGCGTGATTGGGGTCGTGCAACTGCTGGACCAGGACGCTCGGGGCAAGCGCGGCGTAGAAGCCGACCAGCGCCATGGCGCCGGCCCCGGTTACGGCGGGAGCGACGAATTGCGCGCGGATCGCGCGCGGCACCGACAGCCGCGGGCGCATCGGGAATTCCGTGAGGGCTTGTGGGCGGTGCGTAACGGTTTCCCGCGCGACACAGACGAGCGCGCCGGTCACGATGAGCGCCACGAGATAGACCACGAAGGAGAGATGCAGCGGCGACGGCGCATATTCCGCGAGCAGGCCCGACACCAGCGCGCCGAGTCCCAGACCGACGAAATTGGTGCTGGTCGCGATCATGGCGGCGCGCGCCTTGTCCCGGCGCGCGATCAACTCCGAAAGCCACGCGGTTCCGGTGCCGGCCCCGATCCCGATCGCGAGGCCGCTGAGAATGCGCCCCACGAACAGCGAGGCGGTGTCCTGCGCAAAAAGGAATATCAACGCGCTCACGACCGCCAGCGCGATTGCGAGCATGGCGGTGCGGCGGCGGCCGACCGCGTCGGATACGCGCCCAAAGACCAGGAGCGCGGCGAGATTGCCGACGACGTAGACCGCATAGATCAGGGTCAAGGTGATCTGCGAGAAGCCGAATTGCTGCTTGTAGATGACGTAGAGCGGCGTGAGCATCGTGCTGCCGGCAAACAGCACCCCGATCATGGCGGCGGCGACGCAGACGGCCGCTGCGCCGGCAAGCTCCACGTCGCGCCAGCGCACGCGGCCGGGAAGCCCGTTGACGGTCATGGTCGGCACCTGCACAGCATGCAGTTGGCCAACGCATGCCTTCGGCGGCCGTTCCCCAAACGGCTTTCGCTCGGATATCGCCGACCAAGGGCAGGCCAGAGGAAACGCTCCGGGAAACGCGCGGATCTTTCTGTCCCCAAGCGATCGCGGACTGCTGCAAGCTGCTGTGTTCGATGCCGCGTTGATCGAACGTGTGACACGGAACTTGCGCGCGGGGGGAACGTTTTTCGCCGGAGAAGGCAACGTAAACAGGGAAGCACCTTGCATGTCTACCGACCTTGACCACACCATTGTCGCCGCGCGGGACAAGAAAGTATCCGCCAAGTTTCTGGCCGATATTCTGGGCCTTGAAGTCGGCGCACCATTCGGTCCTTTTCTGCCGGTGACGACCGGGAACACCGTTAATCTCGACTTTATGGATGCTTCCGGGGAGGAGATTGCACCCCAGCATTACGCGTTCCTCGTCTCCGAGAAGGAGTTCGATGCGATCTTCGGCCGAATCCAGCAACGCAAGATCGCATATTACGCCGACCCTCTGCACAAGCAGGCCGGCACCATCAACCATCGTGACGGCGGACGCGGGCTCTACTTCGACAATCCAGACGGTCACAATCTCGAGATTCTTACGCGTCGCTATGGCAGCGGCGGAAGTTGATTCGTTCGGATATCGCCGATCAAAGGCAAGCCACCCCGAATATCTCCGCGCCCTTCGCGACGGGGTGCGCCGCATTCGCTCTCCTGACCTTCTCGCAAGTTTCACGGCCATGGATTTTCTAATTTTTTGTGTTCAAGCGAACGATCACTCGGACTGAACATCTCCTCGTCGACGGTTTTTGCCGCCTTCATCCATTCCCAGGCGTAAACCGAAGCGGCCACTGCGGCGCACAGCATCCCTGCGGCGCAAGTGAGTTTGGCTTGGACCTCACCTCGACTCGAGCAAATACAAGCGCCACGGCTCCACGACGGGTTACGCTTCGACGGGGCAATCGCGCTGTCATTCACGCACGTTGCGAGCAGCTGCGCGAAGAATGGTCAGACCGCAAAAGGCAGCTTGTGAGTCGAGCAGGGATCGGTCGAATAAGGAACGACCTCGTCCTTAAATCCGGGCGCAGCTCTGACGCGATCGAACCATCCTGTCAGGTTCGATCTTGCGGAAAGATCGAATTCTGCGTCAGCGGCGACATGGCTGTAAGCAAAAATGGAAATGTCCGCGATGGTGTAGGAATTGCCCGCAATGAACGGCCTCTTGCCGAGCTCACGGTCCAGAACGTCGAGGGCGCGGTTTCCAAGCGCCCGGGACGTCGCAATCTCCGGCGCGAGCTCACCGAGCTTTCCGGTCAGTGTCCAATACCGAAGCCGGCTGATCGATGTCTGGATGTACCGCTGCTCGAACATCAACCAACGCACGACTTGCGCGCGGGACATGCCGTCCGCCGGCATGTAGGGTGTTCCTTCCGCGAGGAATGCGAGGATTGCATTCGACTCCGCAAGGTATTCTCCGGAGTCGGTCTCGAGCAGGGGCACGGTGCCCATGGGATTCTTGGCCAGGAACTCCGGGGATGCGGCCTCGCCCTTGAATATGCCGACCGGGACAATTTCAAGCGCGATGCCCAGATGCGCCACGAGGAGGCGCACCTTGAAGCAATTCTGCGAGGGGGCGTAGTCGTACAATCTCATCGCCAGCTCCGTGGGGAGACGACCAGCGTCGATACGCCGCTCGCGCGAGCGACGATTTTATCACCGACGCGCAAATGACAATCGGCGAAGGCGACCTACCTGACGGCCCGATGCGAGCGACATCGGTCTGCTCCTCGAGCCAGTCGCCGCGGCAGGCGGCGCCGTAGAACCGGTATCAACGGCGAGCAAGAAGTGCCGCCAGAATCAAAGCGATCACTGCGGCGATCGACGGCACCGTAAAGCTGCCGAGCCGATCCGACAGCACGCCGGCGAATGCCGGGCCGATGATCTGGCCGGTGCCGAACGCTCCGGTCATGTAGGCCAGGACGCGGCGCGGCTCGCCGGCCGCCAGCGTCCGAGCCCGTATCAAGCCGAGCGCTGTCAGCCCCATGAAGGTCCCACCCACCAGAACGGCCGAAAGAAAGATACCTGGCCCGGTTTGCCATATGACGCTCGCCGCCACGCCGATCGCTTCGACCAGGCATGCGAGCGCGAACGCCCGTGAAGCGCCCAGTGATGCCGCGATGCGAGTCCAGAATGCCACCGATGGCGCCGCCGCGAGCCCAAACACGAGCCAGATGACCGGCTCCAGCGGGCGGACGCTCGGTGTGGCCCGCACAATCGCGACAAGAAAGGTCGCGGTAATCACATAGCCAAAACCGAACAGCCCGTACGCCGCGATGAGACGGAGCAAGCTGCGACCGATTACAGGGTTTTCCCGCTCGTTGCGCTGTGCCGGCGCTGAATGGGGTCGCACCAGCATGCCGACTGCAATTGCGCCGACGAGCGACAATGCGCCGCTCGCGAGCCAAAGCGACTGCCAGCCCTGCCCGGCGCGCAACATGGCCGCGACAAGCACTGCGGAGACGGCAATGCCGATGCCGACCCCGGCAAAGCACAGCGCGGACAACCCGGCGTGGCCGGCTTCGGCGAGCCGCTCCAACACCAGGGTCGACGCCAGCACGAGCACAAAGGCGCTCGCCGCGCCGCCGACAAACCGCAGCACCACAAACGCCGCGACACTGTTGGTCAGGCCCATGCCGCCGGTCGTCATTGCGCTCGCGGCAAGAGCGCCGAGGAGCCACATTCGCCGCGAGCCGCCCAAGGTCGGCGAGGCCACGAGGAGAGCGCCGACGAGATACCCGAGAAAATTAGCCGACGCGATCAGGCCGGCCGTGGATTTGGTGAGTCCCAGCGCTTCGACCATCGGCGGCAAGATCGGCGTGTAGACGAACCGTCCGATGCCCAGCGCAGCAGCCAGCGCGATCGACCCGGCGAGCGCGATCGAGATGGCTTCATGGCGGTGCACGGCACCGATGACCGCTCTAGGCTGCATGCGCATGTGCATGATGCAGGCCGTTTCGTCGATTTCAAAAAACCATTACAAAAAGATCATTGCAAAAACCGAGCCGTTATCGGAGGCGTCTGCATCAGAGGAACGTAACCCGCTCTGCTCTCGATACGCTCCAGCCACTGTTGAATCGCTGGATATCTCGAGAGGTCAAAACCGCCTTCCGGAGCTACATGTGTGTAGGCATAGAGGGCGATGTCGGCGATCGTGAATGCATCCGCGGCAAGCCACCGCGCTTGCGCAAGGTGCCGATTCATGACCTCGAGTGCGATGTTGCCACGCAACTGCCATATCGCCAGATCGTCCTCTCTCGGCGGCGGCTTCTTCAGCAAGTGCAGGATGAATCGTGGGACACCGATGTAAGGGAGATGGCTGTATTGCTCGAAAAACATCCATTGCAACACGCTTGCGCGAAGAAGCGCATCGGAAGGGAAGTATTCCGTTCCGCTCGCCAAATAAGACAGGATCGCGTTCGACTCCGTCAGGATGCTGTCGTCCTCGAGCCTGAGGGCCGGTGCTTTGCCGAGCGGATTGATGCGCCGGTACGCGGCGCTCTTGTTCTCGCCGTTGAAAATGTCGATCTCGACGGCGGTATACGGAATTTGCAGAATTGAGAGCAGAAGACGAGCTTTGTAGGAATTGCCGGTCGGTTGGGAGTGATACAGCGTCAGCATGGCGATATTTGCTCCTTATGATGTCGGCCTTCACCTGGGACGGCTTAGTGCATGTTCCGCTGAAGTTGATGCACGAGCATGCGGCACGACGGGCCTGCTCCCTCCCCCTGAAAGGGGGAGGGTCGGGGAGGGGGTCTCGGGCGGCCGGCGTTTGACCCCACCCGACTGCGGTTGCTTCGCCGAGCGAAGCAACCACAGTCGACCTCCCCTTTCAGGGGAGGTAAGCGCACGCACTTCCTCGCCACGGATGACAGACCGAGCCACTGCAGGTAGGGCATTCCAAGCAGCAGCTTCCGAACCGCATCTTCGAAATTCCCATTCGCGGGAGCAAAAGGCATGTTGCCCTCGGTCGGCGCGGTTGCCCCGGCAAACCGCAGCTGCTCTGATTGCGGTTATATAGACTGTTCTATATATAAGCAAGGCTTGCCTTAAATGACCGACAAAGCCGCAGATTCCCGGAACAGGATCATCGAGGCCGCAATCTCGCTGATGCGGCGGTCGGGCCTGTCCGGCGCGGGCATCAACGAGATCGTGGCGGAGAGCCGAGCGCCGAAGGGGTCGATTTATTACTTCTTCCCTCGGGGCAAGCAGCAGATCGTGAGCGAGGCGCTCGCGGTCTACGCGCAACGTGGTCTGGCTGCATGGGGGCAGGCGTTGTCGAGCGTCGAGGAGCCCGGCAGAAAAATACATGCGTTGCTCGATGCTATTGCGGCCCGCACCGAGCTGGGCCAATACCGCGCGAGCTGTGCCGCCGGAACCGTCATTCTTGACCTGGACGATGATCTCGAGGTTGTGCGCCTGGCGATCGCAGATGCGTTCTCGCGATGGATCGAATTGATATCCGTTCACTTTCCGATCGGTAATGCCGAGCGGAGGAAGTCCTTTGCAGGACTGGTGCTGACGGTCATCGAAGGTGCATTCATCCGTGCGCGTGCCGAACGGTCGTCAAAACCGTTCCAGGACGCGGCGGCCTGGTTGGCGGAAATCGCGGAACGGGAGGTTGCACACGCTCCTCGTGCGCCGAGGCGGCGGCGCACCCGGGATGGGACGTGAGCGGCTGCGGCAGCGCTGTGGCGCTCGCAGCGTCCTAAGTGGGACTTACGCCCTCCCCAAGCTCAAGGCCGATTTCCACCCGACCTCGGTCGGAACGCCAGCTTGGTGCTGACGTGGTCGCGCGGCCAGGCCACGTCGTACCAGCGCAGGAAGCTGTGCAGGAGCGCGTGCTCCTTCGTCTCCAGGTAGTCGCCGGTGGTGAGAAGCGACTGCAACAGCTGATCGACTTCCTCGGTGAGATTGACGTCTATCGAAGTCTCCATGGGTTTTGGCCAGTAGTTGGGCACGTAATTCGGATCGGGCTCGAGCTCCCGTCGTGTCCGGATCTCCTTATTCTTGAAGTCCTCAGGTGTCTTCTGCGCGCGGAAGCGGCCGAACCGCTTTTGAATGAGCTCGATCAGCTCCCGGGTCGATGGCGACGCCGCGAATACCTGCAGCCGGATCGATCCAGGGTCGTAGTTGTTCAAGGGGATGGTATCGATGCCGCAGATGATCGGCACCGAGAGCGTGTCGATGACCGCCAACAGGTCCACATGGTCGTTCTGCCTGGCGCGATTCCAGTGAAACTCGCGGCGACCCTCAGGGGTCACCGTGGTGCGCATCCAAAGATTGTACGAGTCGTGCACGTCGTCGGGCGTCAGGCCGTACTCCCTGATAGCCTCGGCGAATGTGTCCTGGCAATTCGGATGATCGATGAACCCGTACTCGATCTCGTTGAGAAGGCCGTTGCACCGGTGGCCCTGATAGTACTGATCGAAATTGTCGGAATGATCGAGAACCACCTGCATGGGCCGCGCGCGCGGAGACCCGGTCCAGATAATGGTACCCTTGCCGACCGTCACCCCGCGCGTGCGATTGAATCCGCAATCGAGCCACTCCTTGTAGTCGTGCAGGTTGTAGGCGTTGTAGTCCACGCAGGTCCCACCCTCGACCTGGCTGATGCGCAGCACCTCGCCGGTGCGCACCGGGATCGCTTTGCCGGTGATCGGCTGGATGATCACCTCCTCGCGCACCGCGCCGTAGGCCGGCGTGTCCACCTCGACGACGCCCGGCGGACCGGTTCTGAAAGGAGTTCCGCCGGCGAGCAGAAAGCGAACATGCTCGATGACGGCACCCTTGAGGACATCGCCGCGGCTTTTCCCGAGCATCCCCGTTTCGACGACCCGATCGATCAGCGCCAGATGGTTGGTGTTGACGGTGAGTTTCATAGTTGCTCCCTAGCAGGCTGCCGACATACCAGACAACACCTCTGCTCAATCCCAATTCGCGCCATCGATCATGCCGAGCATGGGTGCGGCAGGTAAGACATGTCGAGATGGTCGGCAATCTTGACTGGCCGGTCGATCAACCCCTCACTGTACATCGCATCAATAGGGGTCTGGATGGTGTTGACGCCGACGCAAGCATTGGGATCCCGGTAATAGTCGCGCTCCGTGACAAAATAGGAGTTGATGACCTCGGCCGGTGACTTGGTGAAGGCCGCGGTCATCTCGATCACCTTCTGACGATTGCTCGGAGAATAGAACCACTGCAGGCCCCGCACGTAATCGGCCAGGAACGACCTTGTCGCGGCGGGATTCTTCTTCAGGAAATCGTTGGTGGCAACCTGGAATACCACCGAAAACGGACCCAAGGCATCCCCGCCGGTGAACAGGGGGCGAAGGCCGCCCTTTCGGGTCTCGATGCTCATAAACGGTTGCAGCAGAATGCCGCAATCAACCCGCTTCTCACGAATTGCGGCGGCCTGATTCGGAAACGCCACTTCGACAATGGTCAGATCCCGTCGCGGATCGATGCCGTCCTTCTTGAGCTTGACACGCAGCGCGAGGTCGACTGACGAGCCAAAAGCGTTGATGGCCACCTTCTTTCCCTTGAGATCATGCGAAGCCTTGATAGGAGAATCGTCGAGTACGAAGAAGGTATTCTGCGCATATCCAGGCCGTCCATCTTGAAAGTTATCGGAGATGATCGTCATGCCATTCGGTACGATAGCCTGCAGCAGGGCCGTCGCGAGCACCGGGGGTGACAGGGTCGCGATGTCGGCTTGGCCGGCCGCCAGCAGGGTCGCGGCCTCCGGGGTTCCGCGGGTAAAAGTCATATCTATCGTGTAGGTCTTGCCGTAATCCTGCAGCACGTTCCGCTGCATCCACTCCTGATAGATCATGATCTCTATCTCGCTGGTGCCGGTGCCACCGCCCGTGGCGTAGCGGATTGCGACCGGCGCCGCCTGCGCGAGCCGGGTGAACGGTGCGCCAAGCGCGGTGAGCGCACCGGCTGTGGCGGTCGAGATGAGCCTACGACGAGTCAGATTTCTTTTGATCATGACGTCTTCTCTTTGCGTGTTAGACTGCAGCCTTGCCCGTCTCCTCCGATTTGAGGAAAGCAGCGTATCCTACCCAAAACGGCATATCGGGGTCAGGGGGTCTGGGTTAGATTAGTCCTCATTGCGCCGGGAGACTCCAGGAATGGTCCTCCCGAGCGCCTCAGTCGCCGATGCTTCGGTTACATTGGTTTTGAAGACCCCCTGACCAGCCGCCCAGCGCCGCGGGATGGCTCCGCGCTAAGGATCGCGAAACGAACGTTTCGCGCTCCGTGCAATGAGGTAAGACCTTGTCGCTCCAGCGTAGTGTCGCGGGCCTGACAATTCCGCTCTCGGCCGCGTAAGGGCCGTATCGACGGTGTGGCGTTCATATCGCGAAGGGGAGTGCGATGGCTCCGGGGTTTCGACGCATTACAACCGAACGCGGGAAAGACGGGAGATCCGTCCTCGCCGAGGACATCGCCGTGGAGATCAATGAGCTCGGCCTTGCCGATTTCTGGAGCACGAGCGCGATGCCGGCCCGCTGCGACGAGCTCTATGCGTTCGGCCTGGCCCCTGCGCGGCTCGAGCCGCCGGCCTGTGGGACCATTTTTCGCTATTTCGTGATACCGCCGCAGGGCGATATTTCGACGGAAAGCTACAAGCAGTCTGTCAAGGCGATGTTCGCGGCGATGCAGGGCTCGCATTGTCAGGTCGATACGCAGCGCCATCCGGCCATGCACACGACGCAAACCATCGATTATGTCGTGCTGCTGCGGGGACAAGTCTCGCTGCTCCTCGACGAGGGCGATGAAATTCCAGTGCGCCCCCTCGACGTGGTGATCCAGCGCGGAACCAATCATTATTGGATCAACCGCGGGAGCGAGCCTGCGCTGCTGATGGGTGTCCTGCTGGATGCCGTATTTTGAGCTGCAGGGGGCCCCGCTCAGGCGCGAGTGACCCTGATAACAGCGAGGGTCCTTCGGCCCCCGGTCGGGGTCAGGCCAGTACAGTGCGGCTCCCGGTTTCGGCGGCTTGCTCGATCGCCGACCCTGAAACGTCGCCCTGTCCTGATGTTCAGCTCCCCTTCGCGGGAGCAGCCATGGAGCTGCCGACCCTGGGGCGCGATCGACAGGGCCGGCGCATTGAGGTCCGGGCGCTTTTCACCTCTCCACGACGGCCTGCCCGGACCTCTTGCTTTCCTTCTTGCTTTCCTTCGAGCCGCCGGGGCCCACGGCTACATCGTGGTCGGAAGGTGATATTGGCCCAGCAAATGGTTCCATGTCGCTAAAGCTCTGTTCAAGCCCTCGCCGCCAGAGCATACATTATTGTTGTTCTCTCCTCCACGGACTTCGTCGAGCTCACGTTCAGTGAGTGCGTTGGTCGCGAGCTCATGGACGTCGGTTGTGTCTGTCATGGTTCTGCTCCACTCAACAGCCCCGAAGGCTATCCTGCAGCCATCCGCCGTTATTCGATATTGGATAGCCGTAATTGCCCAACAAATTGTGCCATACGAGAATGGCGTTCAAGGAATTTGCTCCAGCACTGACGTTGTCGAGCTCGCTGTCCGTCACCGCGGTCACATTATCTGACGTGAGCTCACGCACGTTGTCGTGTGCAGTCTCCTTCATCATCCTCTCCATCAATTCCAGCGCGGACCATCCAATCGCCGATGTGCCTGTCGTGTAGCTCCGACCCTCTCGCCGCCCCTGTGGCTCGGTTCACAGATGAGGCCCGAGATCAAACAATCTGTGACAGTCATCACAGCGGCACGGTGCTGAGCCTGCCCAGTTGCCTGCAATCGTACTCGGACCGCGAGGGCGAGCGTCCGACCCCGCTGCTCGTCAACGGCACTTGATGACCGCTCCATCGCATCAATCGGCCGGCCTTGGCGCTTACGCCCGCAAATCCCCAACCCAGCCGCCAGCGCCGCGGGATGGCTCGGGGCGAGGGCCCACGGCGTCGCAAAGCAAGTCGAAATGCCGCAGCGCACTGATCTGCTGGATGGCCCGGTTGGGGTAAAATCAGCAAGTGCCGAGACCTGTGAAAGAGCCATTTGCTCTTTACGTGCCCGGGTCTCGCAGTAATTAATAACCGGTTTCTACCATGCCGGCGGTTGAAGGGAGAGCTTGATGAGACCCGCGTCGATTCCCTTGAACAGGGCTGTTTCAGTGCACCTTGGCAAAATCGTACGCCACTGCCTGCCGATTCTCGTCTTGGTTGTGCTGGCGACGGATGCCCGGGCGGGGGCCGCTAACGTCAGGATCATGATGGATTGGGTTATCGGGAGCACCCATGCTCCTTTTTTCATTGCTCAGGACAAGGGCTATTTCAAAGCGAGCGGCGTCACCGTAGATGGCATCGATCCGGGCACCGGCGCGACGAACGTCGCGGTAACGGTTGCGGGTGGTGCGTATCAGTTCGGCTGGGTCGATCTGCCGTCGATGATCCGCTTCAATGCCCAGAATCCTGCCGATCCGCTGATTGCCGTATACATGAGCTTTGACGAGACCCCCTCCTGCATCGTCACGCTCCGGTCGAAAGGGATCAAGACCCCGAAGGATCTCGACGGAAAACGGTTGGCGGGGGGCCCCGGCACCGCAGTTCGGGATACGATTTCCGTGCTGCTGCAGGCGGCCGGCGCGCAAGATGTCCGGATCGCCTGGGTTTCGGTCAGTCCGCAATTATTCGCTCCCATGCTCGTGCGCGGCGAGGTGGACGGGATCGGCGCTTTCGACAATGCGCAGGTTCCCGCTTTGATCGGGCTTGGTCTCAAGCGGGAGGAAATCGGTATCCTCAAATACTCCGATTTCGGAGCAGACCTTTACGGGCTTGCTCTGGTGACGACCAAAAAATTCGCCGACGAGAACCCGAGCACGGTGCGAGGCGTGGTGAGCGCCCTCAATGCTGGTACGAAAGATGCCATCGCTGCCCCCGAAGCCGCTCTTGCACTCATGGCGAGGCGCGATCCGATGCTGAATTTAGCCGCGGAGAGAGTGAGGCTGGAAATCGCCCTCGAGCACACGAATACGGCGTATGTCGCGGGGCATGGCCTTAGCGCGGTGACGCCCGAGCGACTGAGGAAAACCATCGACTCCATCGTGTCAGCGTATAAATTGCCGACAAGCCCGGCTCCGGATGCGGTCTACACGGACAGGTTCCTCCCGGCGCAAGCCGAACGAATGCCGCCAAAGGCTGGCAAATGATATTGATGGCTTCGGGCCAATAAGGCGGTGCTGGGCCGGAGCAGCCCGGCCCCCATGCGGCCGCAGATGTGCTCCGATCCGACCGAAAACATCGAAGCGAGTGAGACCCCGTGATCAAGCAGGTGAGCTGTTTGCAGTCTGCACCGGCAATCCCAATGACTGGTCGATCTCGTCGCGTGATTTCAGCACTCGTCTGAGGACGCGGAGAAAATTACCTCCCAGAATCTTTTTGACCTCCTCCTCGCGAAATTGCCTTTTCAGGAGGCAGTCGGTCATGTTCATCAGCTCTTCTTCATTCTCGAGTCCCGGGATCAGCTTGTTTTGGCCAACTCCGAAGATTTCGTCCTCCGGGTACAACGGGCCGTCGTCCTTGACGAAATCAAGACCCAAACCGACGTGATCGATGCCGACCAGCTCAGCTATGTGACAGATGTGGTCTACCAGCTTGTCGAGGGTCGGCTCTGCGGCGACCATTGTCGCGATCGCATTGACACCCAGAACGCCGCCAGTCTGAGCCAATGCTTTTATTTGCTCGTCGTCGACCGTGCGGAAGTGATGGTGCAGTTTTTTGCAATTTGAGTGGCTGCAGCAGACCGGACCGGAAGCCGCCTCCAACACATCGAACCAGCCGGCGCGCGAGATATGGGCGAGATCGATGACCATCCCGAGCCGATCCATCTCTCTCACCACGGCCTTGCCGAATTGCGACAGTCCCCCGCCGGTGCGCTCCTCCTTCACCCCATCGGCCAGCTCGTTCCGCAGATTCCAGGTGATCTGCATCGCCCGCAGCCCAAGGCAGTAGAAATTCCGGAGATTTTCAATGCGACCCTCGAGCGGTCGTCCCCCCTCGAAGCTCAGCACGAAATGAATGGTTTGAGGCGTAGGCACACAGGGAACATCCTCTCGGTGCAAAATCAGCTGCATTTGACCTTGGGACGCCGCGACCTCCTCCCGGAGCGCGTCGATGTTCTCGAGTGCGGAGCTCAGGTAGCGGTATGTTCCGCGAACGTGCGTCAGGCTGTCGCCGCAAACCGCGTAAAAGGTCGTCGAGATATTCGCCCGTTTCAGGCGCGGCACGGTGACGTTTAAAACGGGATATCGCGTTCCCTGTTTCGCAAGATGGAACATTTCAAATATGTCACGATGGCCCTCGACGATGACGGATTTTCTATGGATCCTTTCGGTCTCTGATTCAATCATCAGACGGATTCCCTGTGCTTGCTGGAGAGGCTAGCGCCACGCGCTGGGTGGATCTCGATGCGTCATGGCCATTATCAACGAAATCTCGACGCACTATGCCGGTTCCCAGTTTTCCGGACAATAGAAACCGAAGAGATTTTACCGTGCTCAGCCGGCATCTGAATACGCAGCAACCTCCCATGCCGAACCAGGAGACCATCAATGCTGAAAGTTCCAGGTCATGGCCGTTATGATCACATAAACATAAACAGCAGGAAAGATTACAGCTGGCCGAATGGGAAACGGCTCGCCTTTTATATAGCGTGTAACGTCGAGCACTTCGCCTTTGGAACGGGGTTGGGCGCCGATCCCGCGCATCGTGAAGGTCAAAATACTCGCAACTACGCGTGGCGTGACTATGGCAACCGCATTGGTCAATGGCGCCTCTTCGAAATCCTCGACGAGCTCAAGCTGCCCGCGTCGATCCTGCTGAACAGCACAGTCTGCCATCACTACCCCGATATCGTCGAGAAGATCAAACAACGCGGCGACGACATCATCTGCCATGGTCGCACGACCGCAGAAACACATATGCCGTTCTGGGAGCACGATGAGGAGCGGGTCGTGCTGGAATGTACCGAAGTAATCGAGAGATATGTTGGAAAGAGGCCAACCGGGTGGATGGGTCCAGCTGCGCTGGAGTCGAAAGTCACTCCTGATCTTCTGAAGGAGGCCGGTTACACGCATCTGCTCGACTGGCCCGTTGACGATCAACCGATCTGGTTTCGCACGCGATCCGGACCGCTGCTCGCAGTCCCGTATCCGGTGGAGCTCAACGACTTCGGAACGTTGCTCGCGCGCGATCATACCGGCCGCGAATTTGCCGACATGATCGTCGATCAGTTTGAGGAAATGCTAAGTCAATCCGAGCGCCATCCCCTGGTATGTGCGATATCGCTGCACGGTTTCGTCGTGGGACAACCATTTCGCCTACGGCCGTTGCGGCAGGCCATCACGCATTGCGTGCGGCACCAGCTCAGGGACCGGGTCTGGTTCACGACAGCCGGAGAGATCGCGAGCTATTGTTTCTCATTGCCATCCGGCATCATTCCCGGAAGCTGATGCCTGGCGCTCATGGTGTAGGTGGGCGTTTGGCAGCCCGCCGCGCCAGGGGCGAGCGAGGCACGAGAGCAGGGTTGCGATCGATGAAGATGCATGTAGGGTAAGATAGAACATCCGATCAAGATGACTCATTCATCAGCCCGCATCCCCAATGTGTACCGGTGAGTCCGCTTACTGCGGCGCTGCAGGCGCCACCCGCGGATCGCGCCGGTCTGGACCGCCGTCCAGCTCCGTGGTGAGCGGTCCTGACTATCGTTGCCGGCAGTTCCGGCGGATGGCTTCCAACCGAGAGAGTGATAGGACGCGATGAACCAGAGCAGGAAAACACGCATCGCCCATTTGGCGGGGCCCACGGCAACCATCCAGAATACGCCGCCGCTCGTCACTTCAAACAAGGCGCGTGCCAAGCATGGCTTGCCATTGCTCGAGGATGTGGATGGCGCGCCGCTGCGATACGACGCATTGCGTCCGCAGCGCCTGGCGGCACCGGCAAAGGTCTACGTCGAGCAGTTTTCTGCGCACCCGTTGGAATCGGACGTGGCCGAGTTGTATGGGCCTCCAGACGGATACATGGGCGCGGACGGAGTGTTCCGAAAGGAACGTCGCAATCCCGGCGACAAGCCGGTCTACGAGATCGACCTGAACCCGGAAGATGGTTTGTATCCACTTCCCTACATGGCGACCCAGGCCGACGGGACGGCGTGGGAGGAGGAATGCACCTCGCCGGGCGCGCCGAACGGCCGGCAAGGCTTCTTCCCCGATGGCTCGCGCAGCTTCGAGGAAATCGACCGCATGTCGATCGGAGTCGAAGGCACCGCCAGTCTGTTGTCCTCCATTGCGGCCGTCGATTTCTACCGCGGCGTGCCGCCAGGCGGCTTCACCAAGGGTGTGCCGGCGCACCTGCGCAGCGACAAAGGCGACGGCGACATCCCTCCGGAAGTTCGAGGCACACATTATTTCGGTTACAAGCCGTATCACCTCGCTGTCGGGCCGCCACGGCCGGCACTCGCGAAAGCGACCAACGACATGCAGGCGCTCGCGGCGAGCGGCGACTATGATGGCGTGATCTGGACCCAGGGCAGTCCGCAGGTCGAGGAGAGCGCCTATTGGTTCAACCTTCTGATCGATACGACATTGCCGATCTGCGGTAACGCGGCGCAGCGGCCGCAAGGCCAGATCAGCGCCGACGGGCCGGCGAACATCCTGGACTCCGTGCGCTTCATTCGATCTCGCATCTGGGCTGATGAGCACGGCCGCAACCGTTGCGGCGTTGTGGTGATCCAGGAGCAACAGCTGTTTGCCGCCCGCGAGGTTGCCAAGGCCGACGCGCGTCCGGGCGGCTACGTGGCGGCCGGGGGTCACGGCGGGATCATCGGCAACATCAGCCATAACGGGCGGATTGCACTCACCTATCTTCCCGTCTTCAAGCACACATATCGGTCAGACCTGAAGCTGACCGCTTTGCCGAACGTGGTGAAGGCTGCAAAGAAGGGGCCGTCCGGCATTGAAATGGTCGATGTCGCGATCAAGGACGGGAACGGAAAGCTCCTCCCGGGCGCCGTTCCGGTCGTCACCATCTCGGCCGACGGCAGCTACTCCGGCATGGACTACGGACACGACACCGCGCCGGAAATCGATCTGGTTGCCTCGATCGACCATAAGCTCAGTCTCGGTCTGCTCACAGGGTTCGTCATTCAGGGACTGGTGCCGTACGGGCGGACGCCATCGCACACGCGGAACAAGTTGATGCTCAAGGCCGCATTCAGCGGCATTCCGGTAGCCATCGCGGGACGCGGCGCGCCCATGGGCTTTGCCGATCCATCGGAGTTCCAGATTGCCGCCACAAATCTCACCGCAAGCAAGGCGAGATTCCTGCTGATGGCCTGCCTGATGAAGCTCGGGAGCCTCCCGGCCGCGAAGGATCCCGACAAGCCAACGCCCGCGGAGCTGGACGCCCTCCGCAAGGCCGTCGCCGCCTATCAGGCAGTCTTCAATGAGCACTGAACGGATCGCGGCTACAGCACCTGCGGCCAGTACCCGTCAGCTTCTATGCCGAGACAGTGAGCTCATGAGCTACGCAACGGACGTCACGGATCGATCCCAGCTCGACGTTTCCAGCCGCGCACCTTTACAACGCGACACACTAATCGATGACTCGGGTGACACCGGGCAGGAACATCTTGTTCATATCAAACTCCGATGGAAGATCGCCGCTTGCCTTCATCATATTGATGATTTCATTGACCTTCGTCCGCGACACCTCCGGCGTCGGTGAGTAGAAATTGATGCGACGGAAGAAATCGTAGGTCTTGGCAAGATCCTCCTGTTTACCCTTCATCGCGTCGACCATAATGGCAACGGCCCTGTCCCGGTTGGCGTCCGTATTGAAAAAATCGATCGCCCGGTTGATCGCCCGAAGATACCGATCGACAACCGGTTTGTTTGCCTCGGCCCAGGTCTTGTTCACCGAAGTTCCGGAAAAGGGCAGATTGGGCGCATAGTCCACGACCCCGCCGAGATCAGAAAATCCATCGGCCAACGCCAATAAGTTAAAGGGTGGAAACAGTATCACTGCATCGACGGCGCCAGATTTGAGAGCTGCGTATCTGGCTGGGGTTGCGCCTGCGTAGGCTAGCTCGTAATCACCCTCCTTCAAGCCGTTGGGATCCAGCATCCTGTCGAGATAAAAGCGAGTGATGTCCTTTGGTCCACCGATCATCACCGTCTTGCCTCGCAGATCCTGTATCCGTTTGATCGCCGGTTTTCCCACCAGCGCGAACGGTGCCTTCTGACCCTCCAGCCGGAGCAAGGCGATCGGTGCACCCTGATGGCTGGCACGGATCGTATCAACCAGTGCGGTCGAGCCACCGACGTTCAGTGATCCCGCAGCCAACTGCTGTGCCAGTTGAGCGCTCGAGGCTACATACAGCTGTTTGACGTCCAGGCCGTCTGCAGCGAACAGGCCCGCATGCTCGGCGATCAACCCTGGCCAAGCTATCGGGTTGGGATTTCCGACAGTGGCGACCTCGACAATATCGGCGGCGCGTGCCGAAGGAAGCGCCGGGTAAGCTGCGCAGCCCACAATACCCAGAACCATACCCGCAAGCGCCGAGTAGCACTTCATAATATTTCTCCAGTGCAGCACCGGCCCGAGACGCCCTGCCCTTTAGTGGTGCTGCTGGTATTGGTGCTGCTGGCGCAGCGTCCCGCAGACCGGGCGTCGGTATCAAACTTTTGGATACCAAAATCCTAAGATCAGAGCCCACTGATGTCTATCCCGAAATAGCCCGACCCCGGGCAGAGCTGATGAAGGGCGCCGCCAAGAAGTGAGGGTATCGCTCGCAATCTCTCAGCGCATCCTCAAGCGCGTCGACGGCCGCAGAACCTTGGGTATCGGCGCGTGCAGGTGGATGGCCAGCTCACCCGCAGAGGCGCGTGCCGCCACCTCGAAGGATGACCGTTCAAACTCAATCCGCCCCGATGCCGGCAGCTTTGATCAAAGCCGCGTTCTCGGCGATCTGATTTTGCACCAATCGGCCGAATTCCTCCGGGCTTGCAGCCATCTGCTCAGCGCCGAGCTTTGCGAATTTTTCGGCGACCCCGGGAAGCCGCACGGCCTCAGCGGTCAAATCGTGCAGTCGGTCGATGATGGAAATCGGCGTCTGCGCCGGGACGAACAGACCGATCCAGAAATTATCGTCCGCCTTGGCAAACCCGACCTCGGCAAAGGTCGGAACCTCAGGTAGAAGCGGAGTTCGCCGGGAGCCGGTTACTGCCAGGGCGACCACCTTGCCCGACGCGATCAGCGGAACCGCGAGGAACAACGGCGAGAAGTAGAAATCCACCCGGCCTGCGGTCACTTCCGTCAGGGCTTCCGGCCCTCCCTTGAATGGAATGCGCTGTGCCTCGATTCCAGCGCTGCGCAGGAAACGCACCGTGTTCAGATGCGTAAAGGCGCCGGGTGAAGCAAAATTGACGGGCCGCGAGCGCGCAGCTGCGATGAGTTCCGCCACCGAGTGGATATTTTTTGACGCCCCGATGACCAGCACGCTCGGTATCTTCGCCATAGGCGTCACGCGCGCGAAGTCGCGGTAGGTATCATAAGAGAGGCCGGGGTGGATGGTCGCCACCACGGTCTGCGCAGCGCTGTGTGAAAGAACGGTATAGCCGTCGGGCTCGGCGCGAGCGACGGCAGCCGAGCCGATGGTACCATCGGCGCCTGGCCTGTTCTCCACGATGATGGGTTGGCCGAGCTGCGCCGAGACCGGCTCCATGACGACGCGGGTGATCGCATCCGCGGCGCTTCCTGCCGTAATCGGAGAGATCACCCGGATCGGTCTGTCCGGCCACGATTGAGCAAACAGGCGACTGCCGTTAGCGACCGATGCGACCGCGCAGGTCACCGCGGGGATGAGCTGCATCATGATGCGGCGGCTGATCGCAGGATATGTCATCTCGATGGTTCTTCCCGGCTGCGGCCTTTTTTGCAGCCCGATGGCCTTTTGGCAATCCGGGGCGGAAGTGTCCCGACTGACCTGAAGACAGGCCATTTGGGCGGCGTGACAATTGCGCGCACGGTGAGAGCGTGCATAACTCGCCGTATGGTGGCGCATAGGAGGGATCATGCAATCGCTTTTCGAGGATCTGCCGGCAACGGTTGCGCCCGCGCACACCGCGTTGTTGGTGATCGACGTCCAGAACGACTTCTGCAAAGACGCGCCGCGCAAGGCGATGATCCCGAAAATCCGCCGGGTGCTGGACGTCGCGCGGGCCGCGAACGTCGCCGTGATCTACGTGCAGAACACCGTGCTGCCTGGCGGGCTGAGCGACTCGCCTTCCGACCTCATGCGCCGGCGCAAGCTCGGCATCAACACCGAGGTTACCATCGACGGCACACGCGGCCACGGGTTCGTAGATGAGCTCGCGCCCGTTGCCGGCGATCCGATTATCCGCAAGCACCGGCTGAGCGCGCTCATCGGAACCACCTTGGACACCGTCCTGCGCAGCCGGGATATCCGCACCATCGTCTGCACCGGGACGGCGACCCATGGCTGCGTCATCAACACGGCGTACGCCGCAGTCGCATTGAACTATTACGTCGTAGTGGTGGAGGACTGCGTCGCGTCGTGGAGGGCCGACCTGCACGAGTCCGCGCTGTTCCTCATGCGCAACACCATCAATTACGTCGTCAGCTCCGATGCGCTGCTCTCGGCATGGCAAGCCCCCATGAGGCCGGCCGCCACGCTCTTGAGCGCGGCGGCGGGGCAATAGACGATCGGGGCTTTGCTTGCCGGAGCCCGTTCCAGACCAAGCCCTGCAACTCCCCGGCGCCTCGATGGCAGACAGATGGGAAATTGACTTCGTTCATACCGGTCCCGGCACACTGGCGGGGCGCTACATGCGGATGTTCTGGCATCCCGTGTTTCGCGCGCAGGACCTTCCTGCCGGGCGCGCGTTCCCCATACGCGTCATGAGCGAGGACTTCACGCTCTACCGCGGCGAGACCGGGATCCCGCATGTCACCGGTCCTCGGTGCGCGCATCGCCGCACCCAGCTTTCCGTCGGCCAGGTCGACGGCGATTGCATCCGCTGTTTCTATCACGGATGGAAATACGACGGCGCCGGCCAATGCGTGGAGACGCCGGCAGAGGGCGAGGGCTTCGCCCGATCCATTCGCATCCCGAGCTATCCCACGCGGGAATATCTCGGCCTAGTGTTCGCCTATCTCGGCGAAGGCACTCCGCCCGAGCTTCCGCGCTTCCCGGAGCTCGAGGGTGAAGGCGTGCTCGAGGTAGAGACGTTCCGGCGCGATTGTAATTTCTTCAACCACATGGATCTGGATCTCGCGCACATTGCCTTCGTGCACCGCGATTCCCCCGAAGCAGACGCGGGTCTCGTCGGGATCCCCGAGGTCGATTGCGAGGAGACCTCCTACGGCTTCGCCCTGATCGGCAAACGCGGCAAGTCGGTACAGGTGCAGCACCGCCTCATGCCCAATGTCTCGTACTTCAAGGTCTTTCCCAAGGACGCTGCGAGCGGCTGGCGCGATCGAGTGGCATGGCGCGTGCCCATCGATGATGAGCGTTATCGCAGCTTCATGTCCGATCTCGCGCATGTCACCGGAGCGGCGGCAGACGCCTATCGCAGACGCAATACGCCCCCCGAGGATCGCTCCGACCTCATCACCAGATTGTCCGCTGCCGTACGCGCGGGCGCGCGCATCGAGGAGGTGAAGGACGAAACACCTGATGTCGTGTTTCTCCAGGATGATGTGGCGCTCACGGCTCAGGGCGCGATCCCGGACCGGGAGCAGGATCGGCTCGGCCCGGCCGACAAATCGGTCGTGCTCACGCGTGAAATCTGGCGGCGCGAGCTCAAGGCGCTGGCGGAAGGCCGCGCCTTGACGCAATGGACCCGGCCGCAAGAGCTCGTCGCCAAAACCGGAGTGTGATCATCATGACGGTCATGGAACAGTTCAACGCCCGGCCGAGGGACATGGACTTTGTGCATACAGGCGCCGGCACCCTGGCAGGGCGTTATCTGCGCAGGTTCTGGCAACCGGTGTTCCGGGCGCAGGACCTTCCGCCAGGACGCGCGTTCCCTTTGCGCATCATGGGCGAGGAATTCACCCTCTACCGCGGCCAAAGCGGGACAGCACACGTGGTCGGACCGCGTTGCGCGCATCGGCGCACCCAGCTTTCGGTGGGCTGGGTCGAGGATGACTGCATCCGCTGCTTCTATCACGGCTGGAAATACGACGGATCCGGCCAATGCGTCGAGCAGCCGGCGGAGAGGAAATCGTTTGCCGCCGAGGTGCGCATCCCGAGCTATCCGACTGTCGAGTATCTCGACCTGATCTTCGCTTATCTCGGCGACGGCGAGCCGCCGGAGCTGCCGCGCTATCCGGAGCTGGAGGCGGAGGGCGTGCTCGAGGCCGAAACTTTCGTCCGCGCCTGTAACTATTTCAATGACCTCGACAATGCCTGCGATCCCTATCACGTCGCCTTCGTCCATCAGGGCTCGCGGATCAACGTCAATGCGGCGATCGATCCCGCCAACATCGTGCCGGAGGAGAGTGAGTTCGGAATCACGATCAAGCTTCGGCGGACCATCGAAGGCGGCGGGGTGCGGCTCAACCTGTTCGGCATGCCGAATGTTCAGCTCCTGCGCCTGCCGTCGCTGGATCCGGACGAAACCATGTGGCGGGAATTCATCTCGTGGCGCGTACCGGCCGACGACGACCACTATGTCAGCTTCAATCTCAATCTCGTGCACATCACCGGGGATGCGGCCGTCCGGTTCCGGCGCAAGCGCGCGGAGGCGCTCGCCAAGGCGCCTCGCTCCACAATGGAGCTCGCGCAATTGGTCCTGTCCGGCAAGGCCACGATCGATGATCTCAGAGGCAAGGTGCCGGACGTGGTGCGGCTGCAGGACGATGTAGTGCTCACGGCCCAAGGTGCCATTCCTGATCGGGAGAACGAATATCTCGGGCGGTCGGATGTTGCGATCGTTCTCCTGCGCAAGATCTGGCGGCGCGAGCTGCAGGCCCTCGCCGCAGGCAAGCCGCTCAAGCCGTGGAAGAAGCCCCCGGACCTGGTGGCGACGAATGGGTTGGCCAAGCTATAGCCGCCGCGGTTTCCGGCCATGGTCGAGATCCTCGATATAAAAGCGAAGGCGCCGTATCCGGCTTGCGCTCTGAGCAACTTCGCGCCGCATGCGTTCACGATCGACGGTGTCGCGTGCGCCTCGATGGAAGGTTTCCTGCAGAGCCTCAAGATCGAGGAGATCGCCGAGCAGGAGCGCGTCTGCAGTCTTGCCGGTCCGGTGGCGCAAAGCATGGGGCAAAAATATGATTGGCGCACCACCGGAACGCTGTGGTGGCGGGGCGAGGCAATCGATCGGTTGTCGGATGCCTATCAAAAGCTGCTCGACCGGGCATACGATGCACTTTTTGCCCAATCGAATGATTTCCGCGCTGCGTTGGCCGCATCCCGAGACGCCCGCCTGATCCACACGATCGGCAAGTCGGATCCGTGCGAAACGATACTGACGTCGGATGAGCTGTGCTCGCGCCTTGCGCGCCTGCGGGCAAGCGCTCGCTCCTCCTGACCAGGGGCACGGAGTCTCATGGTGCGCCCTCATGATCGCCGGCATTGACGAGGCGCATCTGGCGTCGGACCTCCCACTTCGGTGCCGGTGCGGTCATGTGCGGGGCATCGCAAGCGGAATTTCGCCATCCAGCGGCTTCCGCCTCGTCTGCTACTGCGAGGATTGCCGGACCTTCGCGCGTTTCCTCGATCGGCCTGAGGTGCTCGACGCAGCCGGCGGTACGGATATCTGGCAGATGCCGCCGGGGCGCATGAGGCTCACCACGGGCGCGGACGCCCTGCGCTGCGTACGCCTCTCCGACCGGGGCGTCCTCCGCTGGTACACCGATTGCTGCCGGACACCAATCGCCAACACCGCAGGTCCGGCTTTTCCGATTATCGGCATAATTCATTCTTTCATGGACCATGAGGCCGGCGGCCGTTCCCGGGACGCAGCGCTCGGCCCGCCGCTTTGCCGTATCTTCGAGCGCTCCGCGGCAGGGCCGCTCCCGCCCGACGCGCCCCCGCCGCCGTCGGTCCGGGTCTTTCTCCGCCGTGGATTGAAGCTGCTGGCATGGAAGGTGCAGGGGCTCGCTCGACCGAGCCCGTTCTTCGATGACCGGACGGGTGCTCCACTTTCCGAGCCGCGCGTCCTTGCGCGGAGCGGCGCGGCACGTCCGCTCGAGCGGCCGGGATGAGCGGCTTTTTCCCCTACGCCTATCGGCGACTCACGTGCGCAGATGTGCCGCTCCTCAAAGATCTGCTGCGCGTGCTCGGAGAGGCATTCGGCGAGATCGATACCTACCAAGGTTGCGTGCCGAGCGATGACTATCTGCGACGGTTGCTGAGCAAGCAGGATTTCATCGCCGTGGCCGCCATGACGGGGGAAGACGTGATCGGCGGCCTCGCCGCATACGAGCTGGAGAAATTCGAGCAGGATCGGCGGGAGATCTATATCTACGATCTCGCGGTCGCGCAGAGCCATCGGCGCAGGGGCGTCGCCAGGGGAATGATCGGCGAGCTGAGGAGAATTGCCTCAGAGCGAAACGTCCATGTTATTTTTGTGCAAGCCGACCTGGAGGATGGACCAGCGATCGCGCTCTATGAATCATTGGGCACGAGGAAAACCGCGTATCATTTTGACATCGAGGTCGCCGGCCTCGCCCCACGCGGCAGAGGAGGAGGCCGCCGTCAATGAGCTCGGCGAGGCAGGCGTCAGGCGCCATGCGCGCTCAAGATGGGGGAAGCGGAAAGAGGGGATCAGGAAGACCGTGGAGCATTCGCCTCACAGGCTGGCCAGCGCTTTGTCGTAATACGACAGGTCGATGTACTTCTCGGGCTCCGGCGGTTTGCTGCCCCATTGGCCTTCGATCTCGGCGCGCAGCCTCAGAACGTTCTTGAACCCTTCCATATCGAGCTTGGCGTCCTTGCTGAATCCCTCGACCGGGTCGGTCACCACGTCATAGCACCGCGCTGCCATCGCCGGCGGCAGCTTGGCTTTGTCCACGAGCAATTGGACGGCCTCGGCCTTGTTGGCCCGATCGAGCAGCCAACGGCGGCCCTCCACGACGGCCGCGATATAGCGCACGAGCGCATCGCTGTTCGCCTTCGCCCAGTCGCGCATGACGACGACGGCACCTGACTGGTACGCGCCGACATGCGCGGTCGCGGAGCCGAGCTCCTTCAGGCCGGCTGCCGTCGCCTGAAAATTGAACGGCACATTCATGACCGCCGCGGCCGCGTTCGCCTTGTCTGTCCTCATCGCGACGAGGCGCTCCGTCGTGCCTCCGACAGAATTGACGGAATAGTCGCCCCTGTTCAGGCCCGCGACCTTGAGTGCCTTGTACAGCAGCAATGCATAGGCCGTGTTGGGCGCATCCACAGCCACGGTCTTGCCTCGCAGGTCAGCCAGTGAGTTGATCTCCGGCTGCACGATGAGGCGATTGAAGCCGTTGTCGCCACCGGTAACAATGATGGCGTCAGCCTTGGCCATCTCGACCATCGCGACCGAATTGTCCGCCGCCGTCTGGATGATCTGGTGATCCCCGCGGGCGAGCCCCTCACGCTGCACGGTGGAATTGGGGGTGTAAAGGAGCTCCACCGTCAGACCATGCTTGGCGAACAGCCCCTTGTAGTCGGCGGCATAGTGCGGAAAGTTGGAAAGGCCCGGAAACGACATGACCTTGAGACGAGTGCTGTCCTGAGCGGCGACCCTGGCCGCGGTGCCCGCCGCGAGCGCCGCACCGGCGATCAGGACCGTCCGCCGGGTCGATAATTCCTGCATATCCGCCTCCGTTCACGCCGTTTGCGGTGGGTGCTCATCGTCCGACCTGAGGAGCCTCGCGCCCGTCAATGCGGCACGACCAGCCTCACAACCAGCCTTGCCCGCGACCTCGACAGCTTATGCCGATAGCTCGACCTTGCAAATCGGCTGTCTGGGTCGGAATAGGGCGTCTATGCCGTGGATAGCGCGCTGCCTGGACGAATGGAGCCCGTTGAGATCGACATTGCGGCACAGGCGCGCCGTGGGGCAAGCGCGGCGCGGGAGTCGCCCGCCTCATCGCCAATCAGAGCCCTCCAAACCGATGGATCTCAGAAGCCTTGTCATTCTCTGCGGCGAGGCTCACAATGCAAACATGCTAAAACGGATCCCGACGCGCAAAGAGTTCGAGCAGATGGCTTTGCGCGGCCGACTGCACAAGGAGGACAATACCCTCATCCCGACCGATTCCGAGCTCGAGGATGCGCAATCACCGATCGAGCTGGGCCGTCTGTACGGTTATAGTGAAGATGATATTGCGCATTTTTATAAGTCCCGGCGGCGCGAGCTGGAAGCCGCGTACACCGAGTATGTGCGGGATCTGCAGCAGGCCAAAATACCGACCAGTGGGGCCGGCTGACCGCTGCTCGCGGGTATGGTGATGAGCAATTCGGGCGGTGGCGCTGCTTGCTCCACCGATCACCCCTCGGCCTTTGTCGAAGCTTCAGCGCTTGCGCGTCCAGGTGTTCGCTTCGCAGATGAACAGCACGCAGCCCTGGACCTTGAGGTGATTGCTGTCTTCCATCGTCACGGTGGCGTCGTAGGTCTTGCCGTCCTCGGGATTGTAAACTCGCCCGGCCCACTTGTTGGCGCCTTGCGGGCGCAGCCCCAGCAGGATTTGCACGCCCACGATCGGCCGATTGCGCTTGCCTGCATCGGCATTGTGGGCGTCCGTCTTCGGCCTGCCGGTCTGAGGATCGTTCGGCTCCTTGAGTGCGATGATGCTGGCGCAGAGCGCCCCGCTGCAGTCGCTCACCCGCATGGTCGCCTTGCCTTCCGCGGTGAGCCAGGTGCCCGCCGGATCGGCGGCGAGGCTGGCAATCGCCGATGCACTCACAAAGGCGACAGCGAGAAGGGGAGGGCGGAGGATCTTCATGCTCATTGTGGCGCTCGCTTTCGTGCTCGGGGGTTTCAGTGTCGACCGAGCGGACGCCCGCAGCTCGAAAGGCCCCCCGCATTACGGGAGAAGCTCCAAGGCGATGAACGGTCGCAAGGCCGGGATTTAAGGCTTTCGATGTACGGCTGCGTCCTCGATGGCTCGGTGTACTGCCTCCCGTAAGCGCTGCTCGGCGGTGTTTTGTTGTTCAAGACCAGCGGGCGTATCCGGGGCGATGCCGTATTCCTGCAATAGCCAGGACAGCTTTTCGCTCGCATTCCTCGCAGGCATCGGGTTGCCGATCTCGGCCCACTCTCTTATCGTTTTGAGCAGGTCATTAAAAGCGTCCTCGAAAGTCCTGGACATTTCCGCGGCTTGCCTTTTACAGTAGCTGATGCGTTGCGATTGCTGAAGCGCCTGCCGGCTTCGGCTGACCGGGTCAAGGCAGATCCGGTCCGCGCGCACGGTCCAGCATTGTTTCAGACCAAAAGCTCGACTTTCCCGGATGCCAGTTTGTAGATTCCGCCGACCACGCGAAGTTTCTGATCCTCGACGAACGACTTGAGGATCGGTCCCGTCGCCCTGAGCTTCTCGACATTCAGCATCACGTTGCGGCGAGTTGCGTTAGCGAGCATGTCGCCCGACTCGCCTTGCACTGCCTTGACGGCCGGGCCGACAGCGGCAACGAGCGCAGGCAGACGGCCCGGAAGAGTGGTGCCCTCCTTGATGGACTTTATCGTCGCATCGACGGCGCCGCAGGCATCGTGGCCGAGTACGAGGACGAGCGGGGTGTTGAGCACCTGTACGGCGTATTCGAAGCTCGCGACAATTTCATCGCTGGCAAAATTACCCGCGACGCGGCAGACGAAAATGTCGCCGCGCGCCGTGTCGAAGCAATATTCGGGAGCGATCCGGGAGTCGGCGCAACTGAGGATGCCGGCGAAGGGATTCTGCCCTGTGCGCAGGGGCTCGCGTTCGTGGCTGAAGTCGTGTCGCTTGCTGACACCGTCAACATACCGGGCGTTGCCCTGCATCAATCGTTCCAGCGCGGCCTCCGGGGACAGGACATTTTCCGGTTTCGGCGGCGCCTTGGCGACCTGGGCACGCGCGTGCGGAGGATACAGGAATCCGGCGGCCGCCGCCGCCACAAGTTTCAGGACAGTACGCCGCTGGGCCATCGCAGGCGCCGTTGGCGTGCAGAAACAACGTTCGCACATTTCCTTCTCCTGCATTCGGCCGTCTTCCGAAAACCTGCACAAAGCCGGGACATCCCGGCCATGCGCAATCCTCGAGCGCCAAGGTTCCCGGCCATGCCGGCACGAGCTATCCTCCCGTGGCGGTCGTCCACCACCTCGCACGATTCCTGGCAGCAGAATATCAGGTGCCCGATGGTCCTCAAGCTCACCATGACATGCGGGCCTTATGACCGCGCCCGCGCGCTCATCGACGGCAGCATCAAGCCCGAGGGCATCGATCTCGCCATCACCCTCAACGACGACGACGTCGCGCGGCAGAGCCAGGCGGCGCGCGGCGACTTCGACGTCTGCGAATTCTTCATGGGAGCCTATATCGCCGACCTGCCGCTGAAAAGACTCGGCTTCACGGCCATTCCGATCTTCGTCAAACGCATGTTCCGTCACTCTTATATCTACATCAACACCAGCCGCGGCATTCGCAAGCCGGCCGACCTCAACGGCAAGCGCATCGGCGTGCAGACCTGGATCACCAGCGCGGCGCTGTGGGCGAAGGGCATGCTGGAGGAGGATCACGGCGTCGATCTCGCTTCGATCGAATGGGTGGCATGGCAGCCGGTGCGCATCGCCGGCTGGCAGGCACCGGAATGGCTCAAGCTTCGCACTGCGCCGGCAGGCTCCGGCCAATTCGAGCTGTTGGCGCGGGGGGAGATCGATGCCGGCATCACGACCGAGATTTGGGCGCCGGGCCGGCATCCCGACATCGATTTTCTGTTTCCGGATCATGGCGCCCGCGAACGCGAGTATTTCCGGCGGACCCGCTGCTTTCCCATCATGCACGTGCTCCTGATACGCGACGCGGTGCTGCGGCAGAACCCGTGGGTCGCGCGCAGCCTGTTCGACGCCTGGGAAGCATCAAAACAAAGGCTCTTCGTGCGGCAGGAATGGCAGCGTATTCACATGACCTCGCTCTGGTATCGCGCCTTGTGGGAGGAGGAGCGCGCCGCCGCGGGGGACGATATCTATCCATGGGGCTACGCCAAGACCCGCCACGAGGTCGATGCGATGCTGCGTTACGCCCATCGCCAGGGCGTGACGCCTCAACGCTACCAGCCGCAGGATTTGTTCTGGCCGTCGATGCTCGAAACGTAGAGAGCGGTCCTGCGGACTGAAACGAGAGCTACCCGGACTGAACGGTCCGGCGGCGGCAGAACGGGGCGCTCGCCTCACGTAGTGTGCGATAACGTTCGAAGTGATGGGCAACAAAAGGGGTATAGGCGCGAGAGTCGTCCGCCTTGAAGACCCGCGATTTGTGACCGGGCAGGGCCGCTTCGCCGATGACGTCAGCGTGCCGGAAACGACACGGGCATATGTGGTCCGATCGCCACATGCGCATGCGCGGATCATCGCAATCGACGCTGCGGCGGCGCGCAGCGCGCCCGGCGTGTTGGCAGTCTTGACCGGCGACGATGCGGTGCGCGATGGACTTGGCGGTCTTGCCTGCCACGCCTATCCGCAACTTCCGCCGGGAGCCCCGCATCTGCGTCCAGTCCAGCCGATCCTGGCGAGCGGCAAGGTCCGGCATGTCGGCGACCGCGTGGCCGTCGTGGTCGCAGAAAGTCTCGCGCAAGCCCAGAGCGCCGGCGAGTTGGTGACGGTGCACTACGAGCCGCTCGAAGCGGTGACGCTTGCATGCGCGCCGCGCGACGGCACGCCACGGGTGTGGGACGACGCTCGGAGCAACATTGCTTTCACGCTCGAGCGCGGCAACCCGGCAGCAGCCGACGAGCAATTCCGCAAGGCTGCCCATGTCACCTCGCTCACGGTCGCCTATCCGCGCGCGTCCGCCAATGCCCTCGAGCCCCGCAGCGCGATTGCCTACCGGGACAGCGTGAGCGGGCGTCTGACGCTCTGCACGAGCACGCAATCGCCCTTCATGGTGAGGCAGGCGTTGGCCGAGGTCTTGCACATGCCGGAATCGGCGCTCCGCGTG
>DATBHG010000054.1:0-33129 GCA_036557665.1 Xanthobacteraceae bacterium
CTCGAGGACGTGACCACCGAAGGCGGCTCCGTCATGCAGGCGGTGCGCGCCGTCCGCGAGCAAGGGGGTACGATCAAGAAAGTGATCACGATCATCGACCGCGTGGAGGGGGCCACGGAGAATCTCCGCAAGGAGGGGCTCGAGCTCGTATCCATTTTCACGACTGACGATTTTCGCCCCAAGTAATGCGCGAGTAATGCGTGGCCCGCGGGCCGATTCCAAAGCCGTTAAAAACTGCCGCGAAAAGCCCCCACTGAGCGGACCGCTCCGTTCGCCGTCTCCGCACGTAACAGCCATTCCCGCGATGCCGCCGGAGCGGCAGCATCAGTGAACGCGAGCGCTTTTAGGCACAGTGGAGACCGGCTGACGCTCACCGGTGCTGCGATGATGACTATCAGCAGATCCGCCGCTCGCTTGATTTGACACCGGCAGTCGTCCGCGGGCGATGCAAACGCGCCAGCCGCCGGCACGCTCTGTCTGACATATAACATTTGCAAAAAAATCCCCGCAGCCTGGAACAGTTGAGACCGAAGCAATGTTCGCGGTCATGTTTTGCTTGTGCTCGACAAAACTGACGGTCGTTTCCCGCCTTGAGATGGGGAGGGATTGCTGCCCGAGCATCCAACAACTGGGCACTCGCTCTGACGCTTTCCAGCCGAAGGAATGCTGCCGCTGCTCGTGAGCGAAGGCGATCAGGCGACAGGAAGTAGTCTGAAGGTGCCATGGACCGACACGCGCAGCGAGACCGAAGGAGGGATCGGCGCGAGGATGCGGCATCACATGAGGGACGAGAACGGAGCTCTCAGGACCGCGACGCCAAAAACCGGGCGGTAGAGGACATCGAGGAGCGATCGACCCCTCCGACCCCTGTCATCTATGAAGTCATACGTAAGCTGGGCGAGGAGGAAATGCGCCGGCCGGCCGCCTCGCTCTGGTGGTCGGGAGTTGCAGCCGGCCTTTCGATCAGCTTTTCGCTGCTCGCCCAGGCCATCCTGCGCACGCATTTGCCCGATGCCGCATGGAGCCCCCTGGTCACGAGCCTCGGCTATACTGTTGGCTTCGTAATGGTGGTGCTCTCGCGCCAGCAACTCTTCACCGAGAATACGCTCACGGTCGTGATGCCGGTCATGGCCGAGCCCAGCCCGCGCAATGTGGTGCTGATGACGCGGATCTGGTCGATCGTTCTGCTCGCCAACCTGGCCGGTACGCTTTTTGCAGCGCTGTTCTGCACGTTTACCCCGGTGCTCACGACCGAGCTGAGAGACGGCATGATCGAGATCAGCCGAGACATTATCGGCCATAGCTGGCCGGACATGTTTTTCAAAGGGATTGCCGCCGGCTTCCTGATTGCTGCAATGGTCTGGCTGATACCCGGCGCAAACGCCGCGCAATTTCACGTGGTGATCGTCATGACCTATCTCATCGCAGCCGGCGGATTCATGCACATCGTTGCCGGCAGCGTGGAGGCCTTTCTCCTGGCGGTGAACGGGCAGCTGAGTGCCTGGTCGACAGTGGCGGATTTCATGGTCCCGGTTCTGCTCGGGAACATCGTCGGCGGGACCGCGCTGTTCGGGTTGATTTCCTATGCGCAGGTCATGAAGGAAATCTAGCGCGCGCTCTCCCGCCGGCCGGAACGAGCGGCCGCGAGCGCTGTTATCCATGAGACCCGTCGCTGTTTCAGGCTCGGGTCTTCCGCTTATCGCCAGACGGAATCGCCTGCTTTCGGGCACTGGCGCGTGGGAGAGATTGATGCGCTCCACAGCTGTCGTCACCGGAGCGAGCGCAGGCGTCGGGCGAGCTGTCGCGATCGAGCTCGCGCGACGCGGGCACGATGTCGCACTGCTCGCGCGCGGCAAGGAGCGGTTGGAGAGTGCGGCGCAGGAGGCGCGAGGCTTCGGGGTTGCGGCGCTGCCGATTGCGACCGACGTGGCCGATGCCGCTGCTGTTGATGCCGCCGCTGACCGTGTCGAGAGCGCGCTCGGGCCGATCGACATCTGGGTCAATGTCGCGATGGCAACCATCTTCGCCCCGGTGCACGCGATTGCACCGGATGAGTTCCGCCGGGTCACGGAGGTCACCTATCTCGGCCAGGTGCACGGCACGCTCGCAGCGCTCAGGCACATGCGGGCGCGCAACCGGGGCACGATCGTCCAGGTCGGCTCCGCGCTCAGCTACCGTGCAATCCCGCTGCAATCCGCCTATTGCGCGGCAAAGTTTGCGGTGCGCGGCTTCACCGACTCGCTGCGCTCGGAGCTCGCGCACGAGCGCAGCAACATCCGGCTTACCATGGTGCAACTCCCCGCGGTCAACACGCCGCAGTTCGATTGGGCGCGCAGCCGCATGGCCAGCAAGGCGCAGCCGCTGCCTCCGATATTCCAGCCCGAGGCCATTGCGCGGGAGATCGTCCGCGCCGCTTATGATGCGCCGCGCGAGCTTTGGATAGGCCGCTCGGCGGTGAAAGCGATCGCCGGAACGTTGCTTCTTCCCGGGCTTGGCGACCGCCTGCTGGCGAGCGAAGGCTATTCCGGCCAGCTCGCGAGCGAGCCGCGCGACCCCGATCGTCCGGATAATCTGTTTGAGCCGCCGCCCGGCGACCCCGGGGCGCATGGCCGCTTCGACCAGCGCGCCAGCCCGGCCGTGGTCAGTTTCGATTCGAGTTGGCTGCGCGCGGGAGCCCTGCTCGGGCTGCTCGCGCTTACCAGTACGGCATTCGCCCTTGGTCGAGTGGCCGCAAGCCGGTCGGGCTCCTCGCGCGAGCTGGTGGGATCTCGAGTGCAATGAGTGGAGAAGTCGCGCGCCTCTCGCCCCATCGCGTGATGACGTCCGGCCGGCAGGTCGACGAGCGCATGATGCTGCTCGGCCTGGCCGCAGCCACGCTCGGCATCGTCGGAGCCGCGCTGCTGGCGCGCGGCACCCGGCGGGACGGCTTGGTCAGGGGCATCGAGGAAGGCTTATCAACCCCTGCCGCCGACCCGCGCCCGACGGTTACAGCCGCGCGCCGCCTCAATCGCGCCGCCGGGGTTCTGGCCTTCTCCGTGCTCGCGGACAGCGCCATGGAGCACTACCGCGGATCGTTCAAAAACCCCGCGATGTATGTCCCCCTCGTCGTCTCCTCGGGGTCGCTGGCGATCAGCGCGCATGGCGTCGCGGACCAGCGCCCGGGCGCGCATCTCGCGCGCGATGTGGTCTACAGCGCGGCCGCCCTGACCGGCCTCATCGGCACCGGCTTTCACATATACAACGTCCTCTCGCGCCCCGGCCGGCTGAGCTGGCAGAATCTGTTCTACGGAGCGCCGCTCGGAGCGCCGCTCGCCATCCTTCTTTCCGGGCTGCTCGGCTTCATGGCCGAGCGCGTGCGCAGCGCGCCGGCCGGCGAAGCGCCCAGATTCCTCGGCGCGCCGGCAGGACGGCTCAGCGCCGGAATCACTGCTGCAGGGCTTTTGGGGACTGCTGCCGAAGCCGGGCTGCTCCACTTCCGCGGCGCCTACCACAACCCTTTCATGTTCATTCCGGTCACGATTCCTCCGGCCGCGGCCGTCGTGATGAGCGAGATGGCGCTGGGAAAGCCGCAGCGCGACCGCGCATTCTCGCGCTGGTGGCTTCGCCTGACTGCCGCCGTCGGTTTCGCCGGCGCAGGCTTTCATGCCTATGGCGTTCACCGCAACATGGGCGGCTGGCGCAACTGGCGCCAGAACGTGCTGAACGGACCGCCGCTTCCCGCGCCGCCGAGCTTTGCCGGGCTTGCTCTTGCCGGCCTCGCTGCCCTGACCCTGCTCGAGGAGAGATGGGATGCGTGATCTCTATCCCGGATACGATGTTCTTTCCAAACGCGACACGCCCTCGTGGAACGAGCAGACGCGCCGCGTGATCGACGAGCGGCTCGCGATCGGGCCCGATGAGCATCGGTTCTTCTCCAGCGAGGAATGGACGACGATGCGTGCGCTTTGCGAATGCGTCGTGCCGCAGCCGGCGGACCGCGCTCGGCCGATCCCGGTCGCGGCCATGGTCGACCGCAAGCTCGCGAAGGACGAGCGCGACGGCTACCGCAATGCCGCTCTCCCCTCCATGCAGGACGCCTGGCGCCGCGCCCTTGCCGCGCTCGACGCAGAGGCGCACGCCGCGCATGGGGCCCCTTTCCACGCGCTCGATCGCGCGCAGCAGCAGGGCCTCGTCGCGGCGATGCAGCAGGGCGAGCTGCAGCACCCGGCGTGGGGCGGCATGCCCGCGCGCGTCTTCTTCAAGGAGCGTGTGGTGAGCGACGTCGTGAAGAGCTACTACGCCCATCCCATCGCATGGAGCGAGATCGGCTGGGGCGGACCCGCGAGCCCGCGCGGATATGTGCGGCTCCAGGCCGACCGGCGCGATCCCTGGGAGGCTGCGGAGGCCAGGCCGGGCCGCGAGGCGCAAGCGTACAAGGAGAACCGGCGTGCGGGACGGTGAGCCGCGAGCCAATCGGGCGGCGGCGGACGATCCCTTCGCTGCGCCGCGGGCGCGGCATGGACGCGCTCCCGACCCCTTCCGTGTCGGCGCCTGGATGCCGATGCGCCAATACAGCGATTTCGACGAGGTGGATTTCGCCATTGTCGGCACCGGCGCGGGCGGCGGCACGCTGGCCTGCAGGCTGGCGGAAGCGGGTTTTTCCGTCGTCGGTTTCGATGCCGGTCCGTTCTGGCGCCCGCTCGAGGATTTCGCCTCCGACGAAACCGCCCAGAACAAGCTCTACTGGACCGACGAGCGCATCGTCGACGGCGAGAACCCGCTTGAGCTCGGCGCGAACAACTCGGGCAAGTCCGTCGGCGGCTCGACCGTGCATTTTGCGATGGTATCGCTGCGCTTCCGGCCGGAGTGGTTCAAGTCGCGCACCCTGCTCGGTTATGGCGCCGACTGGCCGCTCGATTGGCGCGAGATGTGGGGCTACTATGCAGAAGTCGAGCAGGCTCTCAAGATCGCGGGCCCGGTGACCTATCCCTGGGGTCCGAGGCGGCCGCGCTATCCCTATCGCGCGCACGAGCTCAACGCCGCCGCGGCGGTGCTGGCCCGCGGCGCCGAAGCGCTGGGAATTGCCTGGACGCCGACCCCGATCGCCACTCTCTCGGCTCCGCGCGGGCTCTCGCCGCCTTGCGTCTATCGCGGATTTTGCACCTCGGGCTGCTCGACCAACGCCAAGCAGAGCGCGCTGCTCGTATGGATCCCGCGCGCGATCCGGGCCGGCGCGGAGATCCGCGACCTCGCCATGGTCGGACGCATCGCGGTCGAGGGCGACCGCGTAACCGGCGTGCACTACCTGCGCGAAGGACGCTGGCGATTCCAGAAGGCGAGAAACGTGGTGGTCGCCGGCTATGCCATCGAGACGCCGCGGCTGCTGCTGATGTCGGCGACTTCGCGCTTCAAGGACGGGCTCGCCAACTCCTCCGGCCTGGTCGGCAGGAACCTGATGGTGCAGGCCAATGCGGCGGTGTGGGGGATCATGCAGGAGGAGATCCGTTCCTACAAGGCGCCGCCTTCGCTCGCGCTCACGGAGCACTGGAATTATGAGGACAGGGGGAAGGATTTCTTCGGCGGCTACTGTTACATGAGCCAGGGTCCGCTGCCGGTGCTATGGAGCGCCACGCTGGCGGGTGACCGCGGGCTGTGGGGGCAGGCGCTGATCGACGAGATGCAGCGCTACAACCATTCGGTCGGTCTCAAGGTCGTCGGCGAGTACCTGCCGCAGGAGCGCAACCGTGTCACTCTCGCCGACGAGAAGGACCAGTACGGCCTGCCGATCGCGCGCGTGACGTATTCCTGGTGCGACAACGACAAGCGGCTCAATCGCCACGCGCTTGCCTTCATGCGCCGGGCGCTCGAGGCCGTCGGCGCGCGCGAGATCTGGGACCAGGAGGACGACACCTGCCATCTCAACGGCACCGCGCGGATGGGGGACGACCCCCGCACCAGCGTCGTCGATGCGGACTGCCGCTCATGGGACATTCCCAATCTGTGGATTTGCGACGGGTCGGTTTTCCCGACGGTGGGCGGGGTCAATCCGTCGTTGACGATTCAGGCGATCGCCTGCCGCACCGGCGACCGCATAAGAGAGCTCGCTGCGCGCGGCGAGCTGTCCCGCCCCGCGCGGGCTCGCCGCCGCGAGGCCGCAATCGCGGCTGGCTGAGGCGGCGGCAACGTGAGGTCAATTTTTCGACTTGGAAACATCCGCCCGCATGCCTCGAAACTCCTTCGGGCCACTGAGCAGCCGCCGTTTCCGGGTCTTGCGCTCTTCATCGGGGGTCGATGGATCGATCAGCTTGTCGATTTGCTGGGCTGCCAATTCAAGCGCCTTTGATGCAGCCTGAAGGTTTCGCTGCGGCAACGGCCGGGATGCCGCCAGGCCAAGCTCGAGCAGGCGGCGGATGGCGTCGGACCGCGACGTCACTCCGTTCTGCGCAGCCCAGGTGTCGATTGCAGCCGTCAACTTGTGCGGAAGTCGAATGGCCGAAACCGGGTCTTGCCCGGTCGGTGGACGACCTCTTTCGTTTTCCGCCACGGGTTTGCTGGGCTTCATGCTGCGTCATACGCTCGACAGGAATGCTATACCATATCAAATCAGCAGGAATCGGCCAACCGATGCGCCGGCGCTTACACCATGCCCAAGATCGATGAATATGAGCTGCACGATCTGCGCAACCTCGGAGATGGCGAATGAAAATCGACGGCGCATGCCACTGCGGCTACATCAGCATCGAGGGCGAAGCCGACCCGGAGAGCACACAGATCTGCCATTGCACGGATTGCCAGAAGGGCACCGGGTCCGCTTTCCGCGTCTCGGTTCCGGTGCCGGGGGCAACGTTCAAGATGTCGGGGCAACCGGCGAGCTATCTCAAGACCACAGCGGAGAGCGGCAATCCGCGCCTGCAGGCTTTCTGCCCGCGCTGCGGCTCGCCGATCTATTCAACTACGCCGGGTGACGGCCAGCAGGCGTCCTACATGGTGCGGGTGGGGATCCTGCGCCAACGCGCGCAATTCGTGCCGCGGCGGCAGAGCTGGTTCCGCTCGGCCCTGCCCTGGGTTACCGGGCTCGGCACGATCCACAGGAACGAGAAGCAGGCTTGAGCGCGCCCTCACCTCGTGGACGGAGGAGACCGCATGTCGGGGGCAACGCAGGTCGCGATCGGCGGCATCAGGCTCAAGAATCCGCTGATCGCGGGCTCTGCCGAGCATCTCATCGAGGCGGACGGCGTTCGTGCCGCATTGCGCGCGGGCGTAGGTGCCGTCGTGGTCAAATCCGCCAATCGCTCCCAAGCCGCGCGCGATCAGCTGCAGCGCGCGCAATACATGGCGCTGGATGCAGACTGGCGGCCGCTCGCGTGGGGGCCGCAGGCGCCGGCGCACGCGTTCGTTGCCTGCCGTTCCGGGCTCACGCCGCAGCCCTTCGATGCGTGGCTGGCGCAGACGGTTGCGCTCGACCGCGAGGCCGGGGCGCTCGACGCCTATGCCGTGGCCAGTCTCATCTTCGATGAGATGGGCTCCACCCTCGATATGGTCCGCACGGTCGAGCAGGCGGGCATCCGCGTGCTCGAGCTCAATATCGGAACGCCCTACGCGAGCCAGGCGGCCAAGGGCGCGGTATCTACCGAGCTCGATCCTGCCCGTGTCACCGCGATCGTCTCGGCGGTGCGAAAGGTCATCACGATTCCCGTGTGGGTGAAAATCACCGGACAAAGCGAGCGCGTGCCGGAGCTTGCCCATGCCGCATTCGCGGCCGGAGCCGACGCGGTGGTGATGGCAGGCCGCCTGCTCGGGCTCATTCCGGACGTGGACACGCTCGAGCCCATGCTCGGCACCACGCTGGGCGTGGGCGGAGGCTGGAACCTGCCTCTGACCTGCCACTGGCTCGCGCTCTCCCGCGCGCACGTCGGACCGGACAAGCCGCTCATCGCCACAAACGGGGCGCAGTCGGGGCTGGACATCGCGCGCATGCTGCTCGCGGGAGCGTCCGCGGTCGAGATGTCGTCGGCGGTCATGCTGCGTGGCTTTGCAGCTCTTTCAGAAGCGCTTTCCACGCTCGCGCAGTATCTGCGCGAGAAGGACATCTCCGCCGCCGATCTGATCGGTCGCGCCGCGGACGCGCGCAAGGCCTTCGCGGCGATGCCGCTCTGCCGGGACAACTGGCGCAATTACGTCCCGCCCGAAGCGCGCTGACGCACGCCCTTGCGTCCGACCACGTCACGCGCGGGCTTGACCGCGGATCCATCGTCCTGCGAGGACTGGTCGCCTTCTGGATTGCCGGGCAATCGCATAACATGCGGCGCGCAGCATGACTGACGGTTGAACGGAACGCGTCATGAAACAGGTTGACTTTTATTTCGACTTCGTCAGCCCCTATGCCTGGCTCGCTGCGCATCAGATAGACGAGGTGCGGGAGGATACGGCGGCCGGATTTCGTTTCGTGCCGGTGCTCTTTGCGGGCCTCTTGGATCACCACTCGAACGTGGGGCCTGCGGAAGTCCCGGCCAAGCGCCGTTATACGTTTCAGGATGCGCAACGTTGGGCCCTCTACCTGGGACTGGAATTCAAGAGCCCGCCTGCCCATCCCTTCAATCCGCTCAAGCCTCTTCGCGTCACGTCGGCTGTCGGCGACGACAGACTGCGAGAGATCCTTGCGGTGAAGCTGCTGGATGCGGCATGGAGCGAGGGAAGAGACATCACCGCGGACAGCACCGTTCACGAGGTCGCGGCTGGCATCGGCCTGAGCGGCAGGGACTTGTTGGACAGGGCCCATACCGATGAGATCAAGCAAAGGCTTCGTGCGCAAACGGAGAGCGCCATTGCGGCGGGAGTATTTGGCGTTCCGAGCTTCGTAGTGGACGGCGAGGTCTTCTGGGGGAACGACAGGCTTCACTTCGTGCAGGCGCACCTGCAGGGAAAGCTTGCTACCGACCACGCAGGCGTCGAGGAGATCCTGGCGCGGCCTCGGGCGGCGGACAGACGCCGATCGGGACCCCCGTGATCCTCGTCCCGAGGGGCGGAGCATGAACAAAAATCCGTCTCTCGCAACGCACTTTCCGGATCGCCGATCGGGTCTTATTTGAACAGCAGATACCCGACCGGATCGGGCGGCAGCTCCCAGTTGAAGCCCGCCTCCGCGATGACCGAGAGCAGGTTAGCCACGACGATGATCAGAAAGCCAACGGCCGTCGCATTCGTGATCCGCCATGGTACCGGTTGCTCTTTGGACCAGGCCGCTCCGATGAGCATCAGGCCGCTTGCCGCAATCTGACTGATGAAAGCGATCAGCGACCAGGTATAGAGGTGAATGCCCAGCAACGGGCTGCCGAATCCCTTGTCCCCCGGCAGAATGTGGAGCAGCACCTGGCGCGTTGCCGCTGCCGCTCCGATCAGCGCGGCGATGATGGAAATGCCGCTTCCGATCGCAATGCCACGGAAGCTGAGCGCACCGCTGCGGGCTTCCAGCAGCATGTACAACGGGCCGAGCGCGCACATCATCAGCGCGATTCGCTGAACGACGCAGAGCGGACATGGCGGCTCCCCGAGAATGAGCTGCGCCCCGAACGCTCCGGCCAGGATCGCCACCAGGACCCACACGTTGAGTGAGGCAGCGATCAGATAGAGCCGCGCCATGTTCTCTCTCAAAAGCTCAAGGCGAGCGGAGTGGTCATGTCGTCTAAAAGATGGGCGAGAAGCCACGCAGCGGTGAGCAGGAACAACGGCAGGCGCAGCGGGTGCCGGCGCCACATCGCCCCGAACGTCAGCAGCACCAGGATCATGAACAGCGCGTAGACCATAGCCTCAACCCCACATCATATCGTTGGAGCGCATCCCGTCTTGCGCGCAACGGCTAAGGCGAGTCCATCCGCGCTAAGACGATGCGGCTGCGTGTCCCGGATGCGGCGCAGCGCGAGCGCATCCAGCACCGCATCCGCGCGCTGTCCCCAAGGCGGATCAAAGGCCGCAATCGGCCATTGTCGATGAACAGGCTTCTTACCGGCAGTTGAGGCTGCGAAAAATCGCGGGTAGAGACCTCCGCTATGTTCTTGATGAGCAGAGTGCTCAATGGGCTCCTTTTCAGCCTCCGACGCAGCGCAGAAATAGGTACTTCAAGCGGGGCACAGTGTACACGCATTGTAGCATACCGAGGTCGTGGTAGAGGTCGCTGGAATAAGAAAACCGGCGGGCCCCCAGGGAGAATCCCATGCAGAAGCGGTTCATCGAGCTACCCGGGATGCGGGGCGCGTACAGAGCCACGCTCACGCCGATCATCCCGGAGTACAGGCCGATCAGCATTGCCCACGGGGTTGTGACCGAAGGCGGAAAGACGCTGCGAATGTCGGGATGGCCGGCGATCGGCCCCGATGGGATCATCGGCAAGGGGGACATGCGCGCGCAGACGCTTCAAGCCATGGATTACGTCCGTCAGACCATCGAAGCCGCAGGCGCGACCTGGGACGACATCGTCTATCTTCTGTTTTATTTTGTTGACCGCGAAAAATGGTGGCGCGACGCGCTGCCCGCGCGGACCGAGTTCATCCAGAGGCATTCCAGGACCGGCCGTTCGCCCTGCGTGACCGCGGTCGGGGTAGCGGGCCTGATGCATCCCGACATGTTGATCGAGGTCGAGGCCACCGCGGTGTTCGACTGATCGCGCGTGTTGCGAAAGCGCCCCGAGCTCTGCGTCGAACCGATCATCGCATGCGAATGCTCGCAGGCAGGATCAGCGGAAGGGAATGATGATTGTCGATGTCCACGCGCATGCCGTGAGCGAACGGTTCCTGTCGGATCTGGTACGCCGCCCGATCGCCGGTATTTCCGCCGAGCGCGGCGACGGGGGCAGCTTTTTGCTGCGCGGCGGCGGCTGGCAGCGTCCCTCCACGCTCGATGTCAACCTGCACGACCTGTTGCGCCGGCTGGAGAGCCTCGAGCGGCGAAAGGTCGAGCTGCAGCTCTTCGCGCCGTCGCCGGGCTTCTTTGCGTGGGCCGGCGGTGCCGCCACGCGGGAATGGACCCGCGCCTTGCACGCGCAGGCGGTCGAGCTTGCCGCGCAGGCAGAGGGTCTGCTCGAGCCCATGCTGCTCTTTCCTTTGGGCGAGCCGGAGCATGTCGCAGACGAGATGCGCCGCGCCATGCAGACCTACCCCTTTCGCGCCGGGATGCTGCCGAGCACGGCTGGCGGGCGGCCGCTTGATGATCGCGTCTTTGCGCCGATGTGGTCGCTGATCGAGGAGCTGGGACTCCTCGTTTTCCTGCACCCGACCTCGGCCGTCGGATCGGAACGCTTCGGCCTGCATGGGTTGCATGTGCTCGTGGGCTGGCCGTTCGAGACGACGCTCGCGGTGACGCGGCTGATCTTCGAGGGGGTGCTCGAGCGCCACCCCGGGCTCAAGCTCATTCTTTCACACGGCGGCGGTAATCTCGTCTTCCTGCGCGGCCGGCTCGATGCGGCGTACGACGCCAAGGGATGGGAGGCGGACCCGTATTACCGCAAGAACATCAATCGGCCGCCGAGCGCTTATCTCGACCGCCTCTACTACGATACCTGCGCGCTGAGCGAGCAAAGCAATCGATTCGTGATCGAAACCATGGGTGTGGAGCGGGTGATGTTCGGCACGGATTACCCCTTCGACATCGGCGACCCGGAAGGCACGCGCGCCGTTCCGGTGATCGAAAGCCTGCCCGCAGCCGCCCGCGAGAAAATCTACCGCGGCAACGCCTGCGCCGCCCTCCCGCCTCGGAAATGATGCGCGCAGCGGTGGAACGAGAGCTCTGATCACCCCGTGGCGCACCCCGTGGCGCGCCCATTTTCGCCGGCGTCGCATCCGGCACCCGAGGGGCGCGTGTCAGTCGATCGTTCCGGCGGTATTGAGCCATCGGCGGACCTCGCGGGTGAAACCGGAGAACTCGGGCTGCTCGGTCATCTCCACCGTGCGCGGACGCGGCAGGTTTACGGCGATCTCGCCGGCAATGCGGCCCGGCCGCGGCGACATGACCATCACCCGGTCGGCGAGGTAAACAGCCTCGGAGATGCTGTGGGTTATGAACAGCACGGTCTTGCGCCGCTCCATCCAGATGCGTTGCAGCTCGGCATTCATCTGCTCCCGGGTCAGCGCATCGAGGGCGCCGAAGGGCTCGTCCATGAGCAGAAGATCGGGGTCATGGATGAGCGCGCGGCAAAGACCGACGCGCTGCTGCATGCCTCCGGAGAGCTGATGCGGATACGCGTCCTCGAAACCTGCGAGACCGACGAGCTCGACAAGCTCCCGCGCCGGCTCGCGGTACTGCTCAACCGGCAATCCGCGGATTTCGATCTGGAGCAGAATGTTGCGCAGCGTGGAGCGCCATGCCATCAGCAATGGGTTTTGGAACACGATCCCGATCGAGCGGCTCGGGCCGCACACCGGCGCGCCGTTGACGCGGATGGTGCCGCCGGACGGGAGGATCAGCCCGGACAGCAGCTTCACGAGAGTGCTCTTGCCGCATCCGCTGGGGCCGACGAGGGCGACAAACTCGCCTTTCGCGGCGCCTAACGTCACGCCCTCGAGCGCCTGCACCGCGGCCGCTTTGGTCCGATAGACGAGACTTACCTCCTCGACCGCGATGACCTCGCCGTCCATCGCTGCGTCGTCGCGCCAGCTAAGGGATGAACTTGTTGGTATAGAAATTCGCCGGCGGAAACGGGTGATCGATGGCCCCGGTCTTGAGCAGGATATCGGATGATTGCTGCCAGTCCGCCTCGCTCATCCAGCCGAACGGGTGACCCTTGCTGTTGTTGGTGTGCAGCCGCGGAATGGCCTCCTCCCATTGCAGCTTGATCGACTCCCGGCGCTCGGCGGGCGCGCCCGAGAGGCGCATGCCGATGTCGACCGCCTCCTCGAGATGCTCGGGCTTTACGGTCTCGTCGACGGCGCGGGCGCTGGCCCGCACGAACCGAGCCACCATGTCGGGTTTGTCGGCAAGCGTCTGCTCATGCACCACGATGCCCTGCCCGAGCGGGGCTACGCCGAAATCCTCGAATTGCATGAAGTGCAGCGGCTTGCCCTTGCCGTGCCGCGCTCGAACGACCAGGTCGAGAGGGGAGCCGACGACGACGCTGACAAACGAGTCTACCTGTCCGTTGGCAAATACCGTGTTGCGCGTGGCAGGGCTCGTCACCCGGATCGAGACCTTCTGCGGGTCGACCTTGTTGATGGCGAGGAGGAGGTCGAGCAGCGCTTTATGGTCCGCGGTCACCGCGACCGAGCGGCCGATCAGATCCTGCGGCTTGCGGATCGGGTTGTCCTCTGCGGAGATCACCGCCCAGGCGCCGTTTTGCACCAGCCCGTACACGGCCTTGAGCTTCATGCCTTTGGCCACGCCTGCCGCCATCAACATGTAGTCGGCAAGACCGATGTCGTCCTGCTGGCCGGCCATCAATGCGACCGTCTTGCCGGAGCCGGCGCCTTCCTTGATCTCGACCTGCTCATTCTCGGCCGCGTAAAGGCCTTTCTCCTTCGCCCAGTAGAACGGAAGGTGGTATCCCGACAGCGTCCAGTCGAGCCGCAGGCTCACCGCATCCGCGGCTGCCGCCGGCAGTGCCGGTATGAACGAGACAAAAGCGCCGGCGAGCAGCGCGCATCGCAGCAGGCATCCCATCTTGAGGCCTCCATTATCAGGACTGATACACCGCAGTCTCCTCGGCACGGATCGAGGTGTGCCAAGGTATCG
Organism: Xanthobacteraceae bacterium; assembly: GCA_036557665.1. Taxonomy (GTDB): domain Bacteria; phylum Pseudomonadota; class Alphaproteobacteria; order Rhizobiales; family Xanthobacteraceae; genus VAZQ01. The sequence goes on from DATBHG010000054.1 coordinate 13,696, forward strand.
CGAGCCGTTCGAGCTTGGATACGAGCGCAAACAGGACCATCCCCGCAGCGATGAGGATGAACAACGCCGACCAGATCAGTGTGCCGTCGAGCGTGCCGGTGGAGGTGAGCAGCAGATACCCGAGCCCCCGGTCCGAGCCCACGAACTCGCCGACCACCGCGCCGACGACCGCGAGGCAGATCGCGATCTTGAAACCGGCAAACATCTGCGGCAGCGCGGACGGTGCCCGCACCCGGAGCATGATTTTCAGGGTGCTCGCCCCCATCGAGCGCACAAGATCGATCATGTCGCTCTCGACGCTCTTGAGCCCGACCACGCTGGACACGACGACGGGAAAAAAGCATATCAAAAACACGATCGCGATCTTCGGCAGGATGCCGAAGCCCAACCACACCACCAGGATGGGCGCGATGGCGACCTTCGGGATAGTCTGCGACATCACCAGCACGGGCATGGTGAGCCGCTCCATGCTTGGGCTCACCACCACGGCGAACGCGAGCGGCACTCCGACCGTTACGCCCGCCGCGAATCCGATCAGCACGGATTGCAACGTGTAAGCCCCATGCCAGGCGAGCAGATGCCAGTCGCGGATAGCGCGTCCGATCACCGCTAGCGGGGAGGGGAGGAGATAGTCGGGTATCGCAAAGATCCGGACCGCAGCCGCCCAAAAGATCACGAGCCCGATCATCTCCAGCACGGGAAGCGCGATTTTCATGGCGAGCTTCCCCTTCGGGACCGCCCGATCGGTCGAGCGGAGCGGCACTGGCGTGATCGGTGACGCGACTGCGGAGCTCGTCAACGGGACAGGCGAGCCCGCGGCTGGCTTGCCGTTGTTGCGAAACTGCCGATGCGATGCCGACACTGAATTTCCCGGTGAGTGCACTCGTGCGTTGCTCACAAACCCGTCCGCTAGTGCTCATGCCTCTTAACTGGCCGGGAGAATCCTGGAATAGTCCCATCGTCGCATGAAGAAATCTACCATCACCGGTTCCGGCATTACCAATCCCATTCCGTCGCACCCGCTGGCGACGCGAGCGGGCCCTTTTCTGTTCATGTCGGGACAAATGGGCCTGTCCGAAAGGAGCGGGCGACCCGTCCAGAGATATGGCGAGCTTGGAGGCGAGCCGCCTTTTCCTGCGCTCGGCCTGCTCGCCCCGGATAGCTGGGAGGAGGCGTTCGTCGCGCAGACGCGGACGATATACAACCGCATCGCAATGCTGTTGGAAGAGCAAGGCTCGACGCCCGACGACATTGTGTTTCACAGCGTATACGTCCGTAATATGCGCGATTTTCCCACGTTGGCGCGCACGCGATCGCGCCTGTTCCAGGGCGGGCTGGCGCCGCCGGTGACCACTTCTCAGATCAGCGGCCTGCCGCTTCCCGATGCCGTCGTCTATTTTGATCCGATCGGGTTTGTCACCGCTGATGGCTACCGGCTCGAGACTTTGCGCTCGCGGGAGATCGAGCAGGCGGCGCTCTCCAATTATCAGTTCGGCAGCAAGGTCGGCCCGCTGCTGTTTTTCGCCGGCGTGGTCGCGGCGGTTCCGGAGCGGGGCGCTGTCGTGCAGGGGTTGAAGGATCTGCCGGCTCGCATTCATGTCACCGAGCCGCGGCTCAGTCCCGCAGCGCGTGCTTGTCATGAGGCGATGCGTGCGCAGACCGCGTTCGTCTATGACCTGTTCGGCCGTTTCCTCCGCGAGCAGGGCCTGAGCTTCGCCGACCTGCTGAAACTAAATATTTATCTGCGCGACGTGCGCACCACCGATGTTCTCGAGCAGGTCGCCGGCGAGCTGGCGCCCGCAGCCGATCCTGCCGTGGCGCTCTACGGCGTCGAGAGCCTGGCGACGCGTTTCTTCCTCATCGAGATTGAAGGCATTGCGCTGGACCGAGCCGGGCAATGGCGTAAGGAGACGCTGGCGAGCCTCGCCGATCCCGAGGATCCCATCGTCTCCCACGGCCGCTACCCCGTGGCCACCCGCGCCGGCCCATTGGTCTTCACTTCCACTTTGACCGCCTACCGCGATGGCGCGAATGGAATCCTGGAGGACCATCGCGGCCTGCCCGATGACGGACGCCGCGCAGTCGAGGACGTCGTATCCTGTCAGCTGCATCTGCGCCGCAGCGCTGCGGCCTTGCGCACTGCCGCGCAGGCATGGCTCGTCTATGATCGTCTGGCTCGCATTGCGGCGCATTTTGGTTGCGGTCGTGACGATTTTCTCAAGACCACCGTGTACCTCGCCGACATGAGCGACTTCGATGTGGTCGAAGCGATTGCCGCTCGTTTCTTTCCTCATGAGCCGCCGGCGCTTGCCGTGCTGCAGCCGAGCGGCCTCTCCATGCCGGACGCCCGCGTGCAGATCGATGCCGTGCTGTTGTGTTGATGGCTCGGGCGGTCCGCTACGCCGCGACGAGCGCAAAACGTTCCGACATCGTGGGAGCTTGCTTCAACGCCGCCGGCCAGCCGCCGCTCGCATCGGACATTCTCGGCTCGACCGGCCGGCCCTGGAAGACAAACTCCGCGCCGGATGCGGCAAACGGGAAGGGCGAGAGCGAATACCGGTTGTCTCCGGCAGGCCTTACCGTGACGGTGACGTCCTCGCGCGCGCTGACGGGGACGCTTTCGAAATCCTGCTCGCCTCGCTCGCTGGCGTGAATGCGGTTGAAATACAGCGCCAGCGTATCGATGAACTGCAACTGCTTGTAGTTCTGGAAGATCGTGCGTTCGTCGAGCCACCCGGACGTCTGCGGATTGTTGCCAAGCTCGGTCTTCAGCCGTTTTTGCCGCTCGATCTCGCCGTTGAGCATCCTGTCCACGACCGGCCGATCGATCTGGGCGATCTTGTCGAGCAACACCAGTTTGGAAAGGCCGTAGCGTCCGTTGTAGAGCCCCCAGCTGTGCATGCTCGATATCAAGCCGCAATAGGGATGGTGGCGCTGGTTGAAATCAGGCGAAAGCCGGCTGGTCGTGGTGATGTGCTCCGGCGGCGTCTCCGCAAGGTTGTACGGAAGGCCGGTCTTGTCGTCGATCGCCGGGTTGCGGTCGAAATCGAACCAGCCCGCGTCGTGATTGGAGATCACGTAGATCATCAGGTCAGCGGGAGCGAGCGGCTCGAAGCGGGCATTGCCGAATGCGTGCGCGAGCTGCAGACAGAGCGCCGTATGCTCGTACATCATGATGGCGAGACGAGGCGTACCGCTCGGCGCCGTCTGGATTATCATCGCAAGACCCTCCCCGACCTCGGTGAAGGAAGCTTTATAGCACGCTAGCGCATATGACTCGGAATTCCACAGCCGATGTGAATGCACAAGCGGCGCCGATTGCTTGGGGGCCGGCTCGCTCGCCGGGGTGACACGGAGGGAATTGGCAAAATGGCCGGCCTAGCGGCCTCGGGCAGGCTTCTCGCTGCTGATGGAAACGTGGCTCAGGTCGTTCATCCCGATCGCGCGAGCCGCCGCAGGACTGAGATCGATAATACGGCCGCTCACGAAGGGACCCCTGTCGTTGATCGTCACGACAACGGACTTGCCGTTTGTTCTGTTAGTGACGCGCACGCGCGAGCCGCAAGGCAGGGTCTTGTGAGCTGCGGTAAGGCTGCTCTCGTCCAATGATCCGCCACAGGCCACTTCCTTGCCGCTCGATCTGTCGTATTTGCTCGCAGTCCCCTCTTCAGCTTTCCCATTGCTGGCAAGAGCAGCGCACAACGCCGCCGCGTGAATAATGATCCAGAGCATGCATCACCTTGCTTTGACAATGTCGTGAAAAGTTGCTGCGAGCCAACGCGCTGACATTGCCGGCGTTCCGTCCTTTTTTTGGTGGAGGTGCAATGCCCATGGAGCATGCCCGCCTCGGTTCTGCCTGCTTTGAGCCGAGGGCAGCACGGAACATGGTCAAAATTGGCGACTTTTTCGATGTCGCAGTCATATTCGCTGTTGCCGGGACGTGGATGGCAGGGCCGAGCCGTGCCGAGTTCCACCTCATCGGAAAATGATCCGGTGGAAAATGATCCGGTGTGCATTCAACGCGCCGAGCCTCGTGGGCGCTTGCATCATACGGCGCGATAAGGAAGGCGCGGACCTCGCTACAGGGACGGCACTGCCTTTTCCGCTGGGGCGCCGCTGGAGCGGCCTGTATGCTAAATCCGCGCAGCGTGACAACTCGCCACTTCCCGGTTGGTTGCATCGGCGCTTAAGCCCCGGCCCGATCCATGGTACAGAGACTGCCGGGATCACGCCTCGATGATCGCGGAGGGCGCGGATCATGGGTTCGAGCAGACGCTCCATCCTGGCAGCAGTCGCCGCGGCGACGGCAATGGCAGCAGCGTCGCGGGTGTTTGCTCAGCAACAGAGCGCCGACAATTACCCGTCACACCCTGTCCGACTGATCGTCGGCTTCCCGCCGGGGTCGGCCGCCGACATCAACGCGCGGCTCATCGGCGACGTCATGAGCCGAACGCTCGGCCAGCAGCTGGTGGTAGAAACGAGGCCGGGCGCCGGCTCGAGCATCGCCGCCGAGCTCGTCGCGCGCTCCCCGGCCGACGGCTACACCTTGTTCCTCAGCAGCCTGTCGAACGTGACCAATGCGGTCACCAGCTCCAATCTGCGCTTTGACTTCACCAAGGATCTCGCCCCCATCGCGCTGCTCACCGGTCTGCCGCTCATCCTTGCAGTACATCCCTCGCTCGGGGTGTCGAGCGTCGATGAGCTCATTGCGCTCGCAAGATCCAAGCCTGGCGAGCTCACCTACGGTACGGTCGGGCCCGGCTCGGTCGCGCATCTCGCCATGGAGCTGATCAGCGTGCGCAAAGGCCTCAAGCTCGTTCACGTGCCCTACCCCGGCAGCCCGCCCCAGGTCGCCGATCTGGTCGCCGACCGCCTGTCGATGGCGTTGGCGGTAGCTTCGACCGTCATGCCGCACGTGCAGGCGGGCCGCCTCGTGGCCCTGGCCTCGGGCTCGGCCAAGCGCCCGCGCATTGCGCCGAATATCCCGACTATCTCGGAGGTCCTGCTGCCGGGCTTCGAATCCACCGTCTGGTTCGGCTTGATGGCGCCCGCCGGAACGCCGCGCCCGGTGATCGACAAGCTTGCCACTGCCGCCAATGGCGCGCTCAGGTCGGAGGACACCGTCGCCAAGCTGGTAGCGGCGGGCTTCGAGCCGCTCGACGGCACGCCCGAGGAGTTTGCGCAGGTGATTGCGCGCGGCATGGTCACGTGGGCGGCGGCGGCCAAAGCCGCCGGACTGCGGGAATAGGGGCGTCTGGCCCGCGCTCTTTCTTTTTGATCTGGCTGAAGATGTAGCGTCGACACGCGCGCCGCGAGCAGACGACGCTTATCTGAAAGAATCTGAAAGCCGCCGTCGAGAGCATCGGTGGCAAACAACATCGTCAAGCGCGACGCCTTCCTTACCGACATTCGTGCACAATTGCTGATCTCACATTGCAGCACCCGACAAACGCGGTTTGCCGCACTGCGGGTATCGCCGCTCCCACGGCCCTTAACTCCTCCAGGGTTCGGGAACCAACCCGTTCCTCGCGCAGTTGCCATGCAAAGCGGAGGAACCGATGACAAACCAGGATTTTCGCCGCGAGCCCGTCGAGGGCGTGCGCGCGCGTGAAGGCATGTCCGAATGGACGAAAGCTGCAACCGGTGACCGCTCCGGCGCATCTTCCTTCGTCGAGGACGCCGCTGAAAAGGTAAAACAAGCCGCGTCGAGTACGGCGGCAAGCCTTACGGGAGACCTGAAGGAGCTTCTGAACCGCCAAGTGGGCAGCGGCGCGGATAAGCTCGCTTGCGTCGCTCGTTCGGCCAGGGTGGCCGCCCACGATCTGGAGCGCGATTCCCCTGCAGTTGCAGAGCTGGCACGCACGCTCGCTGCGCGGGTAGATGCGTACGGGCAGCGTCTGAGAGGCAGGTCGGTAGACGAGATCTGGCGGGATGCTGCGGATTTCACCCGCCGCCAACCCGCGCTGGTGCTGGGCCTCTCCGCGCTGGCCGGGTTCTTTGCGATGCGGCTGCTCAAGAGCAATCCGCCGATATCGGCGCCTTCGATCCAGCCGTCTCACTCTTATCAGCCCGGACAGGGAGGCGTCGGCTATGGCTCCTGAGCGGCTCAAGGACGCGACTTTGCCGCAGACCCTTTCCGAGGTCCTCGCCGACCTCGCTGACCTGTTGCAAAAAGAGCTGCGACTGGCAAAAGCGGAAATTTCCGCCAAAATCTCCACGAAGCTCAACGCCGGCTTTTGGATGTTGGCCGCAGCGCTGCTCGCTGTTCTGGCGGTGATCGTCCTTCTTCAAGCGATCATCTTTGCCATCGCCAGCTATGGTATCGCGATGTACTGGTCCTGCCTGATCGTTGCCGCGGCGCTGGCGGTCATTGCAGCTGTTGCGTTCGCAAAGGGCCGAGCTGACGCCCGGGAGGATCTGCGGCCGGAGCGTACCATCACTCAAATAAAGCGCGACATATCTACCGCCAAGGAGCAGTTGACATGACCACCGGCTCGAGCACCCGCAGCTTCGGATCGGCCGATTGGCTGATGAATGCCTGCAAGCAAAACCCGGAAGGCTTGCTGCTGCTGGCGGCCGGGTGCGCCCTGTTGTTCCGCACAGGGACCTCGCGGGCAACCCAAAGGACGTACCGGAACGAGAGCTATGCAGGCGAGGAGGCGGAGCATCGCGGCAGCAGCAGAAACGATTGGGAAAGACCGGAAGGTATCTCTCGAGCTGCACAGAACGCTGCCCGGTATGCATCTGATATGCGCGAGGCCGTCAGCGAAACGGCGAGAAGCTACGCTTCCGCAGCCGGCGAATATGCTCACCAGGCAAGTCAGACGGTCACCGGCCAATCCGGGCGCATTGCACGGCAGACGCAGAGCACGATCGAGCGGATCGTCCGGGAGCAGCCCCTGGTAGTTGCCGCTGCGGGGATGGCGGCCGGGGCAGCCCTCGCAGCCGCGTTCCCGGTGACCCGGATCGAGCGCGAAAGGCTGGGCCCCGCGGGTCAACGGCTGTCCGAAGCGGCGAGCGAGGCGCGTGAAAAGCTGAGCGAGGCCGCTGCTGCTGCTGGCGACCGGTTCAAGAATATCGCCGAGGAACGCGGGATGAGCGCAGAGGGCCTCAAGGAGGTAGGACGGGAGGTCGCCGGCACGTTCGAGAAGTCTCTCAGCGGGGCCGCGCGAGGTGACGACCGCACCGGCGTCAACAAAGACATGCGCTCTGCGAGCGGCGGGAGCGCTTCATACGGCACAGGCGCCACGCGGACGGGAACGGCTGCTGAAAGCTCGGGACAGGGAGCAAGCTCGGCTACAGGGGCTCCTCGAGCTCCGAATCCGAGCACCACGCGAAATGCCGGCTGATGCAACGGCACCAATCGTCTTCTCAAGTGAGGCCAGCCATGATTGAACCCAGTCTCAACCAGCTCGAGCAGGAGGTCCGCACGGCGCGCGCGAAGCTGGCGACAGACCTCTCGACCTTGCGATCGCCGGCCACGGCTGCGGAGTTCACGGAAACGCTGAAGCTCGAAGCGATGGACGCGAAGGACGCGCTCTTGGACAAAGCCAAAAGCAGCGTGCAGTCCTCGCTCGAATCGTTGATCGAGGATGTGAAGGCGCGCGCTGCCGCCAATCCGGCGGCGGCTCTGGCGATCGGGGCGGGCATTGCCTGGCGGCTGATCCGGCATCCGCCGATTGCCACCGCGTTGATAGGAGCGGGCGTGCTCAGCTTGTTCCGGACATCCCCGGCGCAGACAAATGGGCATACTTCCGCTGACTATCTCGCCCACGCCAAGACCCGCCTGATGGAACAGGCAGGCGACGCGGCTGATCTTGCCAAGGAGCAGGCCGCCGCTTTGACGGAGACGGTTGCCGCGAAGGCCGCAGAAACGGCAGGCAAGATCAAGGACCGGGCGCAAGGTTTGGCCGCACAGGCCTCTACGGCAGCCGGCAATCTTGCCGTCGATGCGCGTCAGCAGACCGCCTCGGTGCTGAGCCAAACCACGGAGCGGGCGCAAGGTTTGCCCGCACAGGCCTCTACCGCGGCCGGCAATCTTGCGCTCGATGCGCGGCAGCAGACCGCTGCGATGGTGAGCGAGACCACGGACCGGGTGCATCAGCACGCCCGATCTGCACGATCCGCAGCTTCGAGCGCGGTATCTCGCGCAGGTGCCGCGCTGGATGACGGCTGGCAACGTACGCAGTCCGCTCTCGGTGAGACGGAAACTCGCGACAAGCTGTTTCTTGCGGCTGCGGGGATTGCCGTCGTTACGGCATTAGGCCTTGCCTGGCAGCGCCGCATGACGAGCCAGGGCGAGTTGTAAGAGGCCGGCTGCGCGGAAGCAGAGCTATCGCATCCGATTGTCGTTCCGGCCCAGGCAAGCCCGGCTCGCTCGGGCGGAATGACGACCAGTAATTTGGCGGCGTGACAGCGGCTCCGCTGTCGCACGGTCATCCGGCGGGTTGGCCGATGAAATTGAGCCAACGCCGGAGCTGCTCGCGCTTTTCAGCCTGCTGTTGAAGAAAGCGCTCGCGGCATCGCGTTCGACAAAACCGCTGATCGTACCAGCGATGAACGACCAGGCCGAACCGGCCTCCGCAATGCGCGCATCGTTTCATCCGCGTGCCGTTCGCGGCGCTTGCTGAATTCCGTGTCCCGATTGTACCCAGCTGGTTCATTTTCGCCTCGGTTGACGACGTCGTGCCCTATGGCGGGGACTTGGACAGGAACAGCGACGCTTTTTCCGCTGTGGGTCTGCTTCAGTCCGAGCGATACAACAACTCGGAAGCGTCCTCCTGGTTTCATCCCGCCAAGCGGGCCACGCGCCTCGCGTTCACCTCTTGGAGCGTATCCGGCCTCGGCCCGATTGCGCGAAGGTCGCCTGCACGAGTGCTCGCACCGGAGAGCCTCATACTCCATTACCCGGACGATCTGATCTTGTTGAAAGCACGCGGCGGAGGCGGAACAAACGCGAGCCTCTGCGGTTACGTCCAGGCACAAACCTGATAGAGCCCACATGAGCGCGAGCTTTTGGAAAACGTTGGTCACAAGCTATCGATTTCACCGCAGCGTAGGCGCCGTCAGCCGGTGGCGCTCTTTGGTTGAAGCGTGGCGATCCGCACGGGCTCGGCCGCGGGCCCGTCCGCAGCGCTCCTTATCCAGCATTGCCGGGACCGAGCAATCGACGGCTGTGAATGCACAGCGTTGATTACTGCATTCTCGCTCTCGCCCGCGGTGTGAACCCCGGAGGCGCTCGGCCGGAACGCCAGCCAGAACGGGCTCCTGCAAGCTCACATCCGGATAAAGCGCGCGGCGCGCAGCTCGCTTATTTGCGGAGTCGGTTACCGGCCTCGGCTTGCGGCTGAAAAATCACAACCAGAAAACCAAGGCCGAGCAGCGCCAGCACGATATGAGCGGGTCCGAGCGCGCCGACGAGCCAGAGCGAAAACAGCCCACCCACCAAAATAGCCTGGACCACCACCGTGCACTGTAGCGCGAGGTCCAAAAATCCTGACCACGACTCCTTATCAGCAAGCATCCAAGTCGCGGCCTTGAGCGCGATCATGCCGGCCACAAAGACGGACAGAAAGGCAATATCGCCAAATGCTGACGACCAAGTCATGCATGCCTCCCGCATGCTCGCTAGAAAGGATACCACGGATCTCGGAATTCGGGGAAGTTCGGAATTACCGATGTGTAGAAGAGATCCGATTGTGGATTTTGGATCACAATCATGTGGAAACCGGATTTTGGCATCGTCGTTGCCGGCGTCCGAAAACCTGCACATAGCGCATAAGCGGCCATGAACCGGCGTGACAACGTCTCGCCCGCCGCGGCATGTGCGAGTGTGCGGCTAGGTCGGCAGCGTGTTCTTGAATATCGTTCCGTCCTTCATGATGACCATGAAATTCTTGTCCGGCTGGGCGACAAGCTCAATGTGGTCAATGGGATTGCCGTCGACCACCAGCAGGTCGGCAAGCGCGTCCTCTTCTATGGCTCCCAGCTTGCCCTGGTAGGGGTTACGCGAGCCGGACATCGCCAACAGCTCGGCGTTGACGGAAGTCGCCATCTTCAGGATATCGGCGTTGTCGTACCAGCGGGTCAGATGGGTGAGCATGATGCCTTGGCGCTCGGCGAGCTTGCTGGAAAACAGCAGGTCGCTTCCGAACGCGGTCTTGACCTTGTGCTCTTTCGCTAGGGCGTAAACCGTATCCGTCCCGGCAACGACCTGGTGCAGGTTGATTCGGCTTTGGCCGCTCAGAGGAATAGTGTCATCATCGCCGATGAACGGTTGCGTGCTGAGCCATACGTCCTTTTCCGCCATGAGAACTGCGGTCGCCGTGTCCATCAAATGCCCGTGCTCGATGCAACGGGCGCCCGCGGCGATCGCCCGTTGGATCACCGCAGGCGGATAGGCGTGCACCGCCACATAGGTATTGCGGTCGGCGGCGGCCTCGACGCCTGCGCGGAGCTCAGGCTCGCTGAATGTCGACATGTCGAGCGTCGTGCGCGGCGACGATACGCCTCCGCCTCCTACGAGCTTGATCTGCGAAGCGCCTTGGAGCAGCTGTTCGCGCACGCGTAGGCGAACCTCGTCCGCGCTGTCGGCGATATTGGCGCCGCCCGTCCGCTCCATATAGCTCACCGGGCCGCCGGGTCTCCTCGGCAGATCAGATAGTGGACGCAGGTCCCCGTGGCCGCCCGTAGTCGTGATCATGGCTCCAGACGGATAGATACGGGGCCCTGTCGTGAGCCCGTCGTCGATCGCCTGCTTCAACGCAAACGACGGGCCGCCGAGATCCCGGACAGTCGTGAAGCCGCGCATCAGCGTTCGCTCGGCTTCGGCGCTGGCGGCGAGAAAGATATAGCCAATGTCTGCGGAAAACAGAGCGGATACGGGAAGCGCCGCAAAAATCGAATGCCAGTGCGCGTCGATCAGGCCCGGCATGATAACCCGTCCGCCGCAATCGATGATCTGCGCGCCGTCCGGCGGTGTCAGGTCGCTGCCACCGACGTGCTTGATTCGATTGCCCTCGACAAGGAGGCGACGCGCACCACGCAGGACGCCGGACTTCCCATCGAACAGCAGAAAATTCTCAAACAAGATCGGCCCGGCGGGGCGAGGCGGAGGCGCTTGCGCGCGGGCCGGCCGGACAAGCCCGAGCGTGGCGAGCGAGGCGCCCGCCGCCGTGATGAAACCGCGTCGAGACAGCTCACGGTTGATGCGGCGTGCGGCGAGCTGAATGACCGGCTGACAGCAAAGACAGGTGGAGGAACCGGACACCTCGGCCTGATCGCCGGACGTGCATGAAAACATTGGTACCATCCCACGCAACGAGTGTTCGCACCGGTCGTCGGTCGCCCGATCGACGCGATAGCCAGAGCCCCAGGGGCGACGGCGAACATTACTTGGAGACCTCCGCCCCGGAGCGTCCGCCGGCGTAACGCGCCGCGTGTCCCGTCCCGAGCCTTAGCGCCAAAACGGCAGCCGAAAGCGTGGACGCTGGTACCAGAATGCGGCCGTCGGACGGCCTCGCCGGCTGGCGATCCCTCCTTGCGGCTCGCCGCTCAACAGCACCACGAAATCCGTGCCCTTGCCGGTCTCGGGGCTCAGCTCCTCGTCAGAGATGATCAGCGAGGACCGCGGCGATGCCATCTCGGCGAGATGCTGGACCTCGGGCGGCATCACAATCCGGTCAAGTGCGGTTTTCGCGTCGCTCGGCTCCTTCGCTGGCGGCTCGGCCTCCGAGCCTTGGCTCGCCCCCGCGTGTGCCTCGACCGCGTCGCCGCGCGGATGTCCGCCGTCCAATGAGACGACGCTCCATCGCATGCCGGTGTCGCCGCCGGTTCGCTCCATGGCAGTGAAGACGTGCGTGCCGATCGGACGGTCAGGCTCCTGGATCGTGACCGGAGTCTCCAGGACGGGCGCAAAGGCGCGCCGGACATAGAGCCGCTGCGTCTTGCGGCTGATGAACACCGACACGGGCTGGAGCGCCCGCGCAAGCTCGCGCGCTGCCTCGGCTGCCGTGACCCGCGCGGCCTCGGCTCTGGAAGCGGCCTGGCGCGCCGCCGCGACCGCATCGAGCTTTGGTTGCAGCTCGGCGTTGGCGGCGGTCCATTGCGCCTGCAATTCTTCGATCCGGGCGGTTGCCTTCGCCTTGGCGTCCGCAGCCCGCTGCTCCTGCTCGGGCGATTTTGCGGAGCCGAGCGCTCTTTCGGCGGCGGCGAGTTGCGCCTCGGCCCTGCGCTTGAGATTTTCCGCCACGCGCACCGCCATCGTCGACCGTGCCGCCTCCCGGGAGGCAGTCACGGCGGCCCCTCTCGCCTGCGCAGCCTTCCTGGCCGCCTCCTCCGCCTCCGCGGCGCGCGCGGCGGCCAGGGCGTCGCCGCCCGGCTTCGGCATGAACAGGGCCGGGTGGGCGATCTCGACGGGCGTCACATCGGCAGGTGCTACGATCACCCGCATTCCCACCCGGGTCAGCTCGAACAAACGGCCGGCGAAGTCGTACGGCATCCGGATGCAGCCATGGGACGCCGCATAGCCAGGCAGCGGCCCGCCGTGGAGTGCGATGCCCGACCAGGTGATGCGCTGCATGTGGGGCATGTACGCGTCGTCATAAAGATTGGAGTAGTGCTCCGCCTCCTTCTGAATGACGCTGAAAATGCCGGCAGGCGTCTCGCGTCCCTTCTGGCCGCTCGATACCGGCGCCCGCAGGATCCAACCGGAGGCGTCGTAGATGGTGATCCGCTGGTCGCGCAACGAGACGACGGCCATGATCGGCTCGCCCGCGCGGCGCGTCTCGACGGACTCGACCGGGCTCTGCGTGCGGGCGCTTCTGGCGAGCGCATGATCTGCCGCCACGATCAGCCCCGCCAAACCCGCAGTGCAAGCAACGCCCGCAAGCGATAGATGGTTCATGAAAGCTGCCGGTTGTTTGCTGCCCTGCGCAGGATGTCACGATTACGCGGCGGAGCGTTGCTCGCAGCGGCGGTAAAGGATCAACAATCAGCGGCAATAATGGGGCGCCGGAGCACTGCTGGAGCACCTTGTTCCCGCAGCTCGCCCTTCGGGGAGCCTGGCCCTGCGTCTGGCAGTCTCGGAGACGTCCAGACGCGACAGCGGGTCAGAACACCAAAGCAAGCAGCTCCACGGCAGCAAGCCCGACGACCAGAAGTGCAAGCGCGACCAGGTCGTGTTCGAGCCAATTACCCATGACTTCGTCCGATAAGCTGAGGCCCTGGACCATGGCGGTATGCAGGACGGGCCGCGCGCGCTGAGTAAAAACCGGAAGCCGGCCCTGCTCGAGCCAGGGGAGGTGAGCAGCAATTTCAGCATACTACAAAATAGCGCGTCACCGTCTTCAACCGGCTACCTGGATCAAACTAATTTTGCGTGCGCGCAGCCTGAAGCAGCGAGAATGCCGTTCCGGGAGATCAAACCAAGCATCGTGATCGGTAACGCATTCGGCTCCGGCAATGGCGCTGAGGAGCCTCACTCATCATCATCGTCGGCATTGCGCCTGCGGCGCAGACGGGCCTTCTTGCGCTGGGGGCGCGGCTGCTCGTCGTGCTCGACCCGGCGCTCCGTCGCGCCGATCGTTTTGAGCTCCTGCGGCGTGTAGTGCCGCCGGGCTTTCACCGTCGCGCCTTGCTCGGCATCGAGTTGCTCGGCGTCGTAGGACCAGACCAGGTCTTCTCTCGGGAGGAGCTTGTCCGCCCTGAAATAGCATTTCTTGCCGTCAACCATTCTCCAATGCCACTCGGGCGGCTCGGTCACCGGCGGCTCCGGCGCGGCGGAGCAGAATTCTACCGGGCTCAACGCGAGCGGAGCGGCAAGCAACGCAACGAGCAGCATCGATTGACAACATTCCTGAACTAGCTGACTTGCAGCTTGTCGATATAAACATTTTCAGACCGCGCAGGAAAGCCCGGTGACATTCTTCCGACATTCTTCCGTTTAGCCGGACGACTACCGGGATACCAGGATGTGCTCATTTCATCACCTGTTCCCCCGCGCCCGGGCATTGGACGTCTCGATTGTGGGATCGGGGCGGCATTTGGTAACATTCGAAAGCTGTCACCCGGTCCGCTCGAACGGGCGGCACAGATGGGAGAACGTTTCCATGCTCAGCTCAGCATTCGTCTTGGCTGCCGCCTCGCTCGCCGTTTCGTTCTCGCAACCCGTCCTCGCTCAGGAGGAGACCGATCAGCGCCTGGGCACGGTTCATTTCGCAACGTCCTGCAATGAGGCCGCGCAGCGGCGGTTTGATCGCGCGATGCGCTACCAGCATTCGTTCTGGTATCGTGAGTCAAGGGAGCTCTTCGAGGAGGTGATCAAGGCCGACCCCGACTGCGGCATCGCCTACTGGGGCATCGCCTTGAGTCTCCAAAACAACCCGCATGCTCCCCCGCCGGTTGCCAACCTTCCGCTCGGGCTTGCGGCCATCGAGAAGGGCAAGGCGGTCGGCGCAAAGACGCAACGTGAGCGCGACTTGATCAATGCGATGCCCGCGTTCTACACGGATTATGACAAGATCGATCATCGCACGCGCGTGCTCGCATACCTCAAGGCCATGGAAGGCGTGGCACACGCCTATCCCAACGACGACGAGGCGCAGATCCTCTATGCAATCGAGCTCAACGTCGCGGCCCCGCCGAGCGACAAGACTTACGCCATGCAGCTCAAGGGAGCGGCCATTCTCGAGCCGATCTTCCAGCGCCAACCCCGGCATCCCGGCATCGCGCACTACCTGATCCATCTCTACGACACGCCGGCGCTCGCGCAGAGAGGACTGGATGCGGCCAGGAGGTATGCACAGATCGCGCCGGCAGCGCCGCATGCGCAGCACATGCCTTCCCATATCTTCACCCGTGTGGGGTATTGGAAGGAGTCGATCGGCTCCAATACGGAATCCGTGCGTGCCGCAAAGGCCAGCAATGAGCCCAATGACGAGCTGCACGCGATGGATTATCTCGTCTATGCCTATCTGCAGACTGGGCAGGATGGGAAGGCGAAGGCGGTCATCGACGAGATGCGCGGGGTCAACGGCTTTGCCGAGACGTTCATCGCCGGCCCCTATGCGCTGGCCGTAAGCCCGGCACGCTATGCGCTGGAGCGCGGGGATTGGAACGCAGCGGCGCAGCTTTCGGTCCGGCCCACGCCACTGGCCAACGCCGAAGCGATCACGCATTTCGCCCGAGCTTTTGGCGCGGCGCGCTCAGGCGCACCCGAGGCGGCCAAGCCCGAGATCGCCAGGCTCGCAGCGCTGCGCGAGCAGCTGCGCGCGGCCAAAGATGCTTATTGGGCCGAGCAGGTCGACATCCAGTGGCAAGTCGCCACCGCCTGGGCGCTCTATGCAGAAGGCAAGTACGAGGAGGCGCTCAAAGCGATGAGCGCCGCCGCCGATGCGGAGGACAGGACCGAGAAACATCCGGTGACCCCGGGCGTCCCGACGCCGGCACGCGAGCTTTATGGCACCATGCTGCTCGATCGCGGCATGGCCAAGGAAGCGCTCGCCGCGTTTGAGGCGACCTTGAAAAAAGAGCCGAACCGGCTGGGGGCCACCCTCGGCGCCGGGTCCGCCGCGGAAAAGATGGGAGATTCGGCGAAAGCGAGACAGCATTACGCCGCGGCTGTCGCACTGACGGAGAATGCCGATCCGGTCAGACCGCAGATCGCCCAGGCCCGTGCGTTTGTGCAGGCAAGCGCGCGCTGAACCCAGGCCCGTGCGTTTGTGCAGGCAAGCGCGCGCTGAAGCCCACACGGTGCAGCCGGTCGCACCCCGTCTGCACCGCTTGGGCAGCCGTCGGCTGCCTGCCGGCCGTCCTCAGACCGGTGCCATGCCCTTCTCAGCAAGCTCCTTGATTGCGCTCGCATTCTTCGACAAATGCGAGAGACCCATTCCGTGCAAGACATTCGGTGCCTTGCTGAATTGGATGTTGTCATAGCCGACGACTTCCACCCGGTTCCCCCATGGGTCGAGAAAGTCGAGAAACCTGCCGGGAAGCGGATTTATGCCGGCGTCGGCCAATGCCTTGCGGACCAATTCCTTGTCATCGACCACCAAGCCGAAATGGCGGCCATCGTCGGCGGGCTGTTTGCGCCCCTTCTGCAGCGCGAGGAACTGATCGCCCAGGTCGATAAAGGCCGACGTGGCGCTCTTGCCGCGAAGCTCGAAATCGAAGAAGCGGCCGTAGAACGCCAGGGCCTCCTCGATATCGCCGACCTCGAGAGCAACGTGGTTGAAACCGATGGCGCGCGCCTTCTTGGTTTGCGGCATGGTGCCTCTCCTTGATCTTGCAAGCCTGCGGACGCCAAACCCTCAGGGTGCCTCATTCGATCCAAAGCGATCCAGTTACCGCCTACTTTTCAGGCGGGAGGATTTCCTGGGGGCAGACCTGATCCACGAGGTGCTCGCGGCGGATATCAGTCAGATGGGCTCGTTTCTGGTCATTTGTCAGGTTAGCCCCGAGACCCTGGGTCATGACCATCACTATCGTGCGGTCATCCATGTCCAACCAGTAGGAGCGGCGGATCAGCTTATCGTTCCCATCACGGACGAACGGACTATCAAGGTCGGTTGCCAGATCAGGTTGGTAGAAACGGGTCATTATCTCTCCTCGTGATCGCCCCATTCGAGAACCCGGTCATTCGAAATAGCTGCGCCGTCCCGTTTTGATCAATTCGTACAATGACCGGATGTCGTGCTCGCGCCGGTTGAGGTTCAGCCAGGTGCTATAGCGGGAAAAGTCCAGGGTCCGGATCGCGGTCTCGACCGGTATGCCATTGTCGACGGCCTTGCTCACCAAGCCATATTCAAATTGCAGGAACTGCGCCAACTCGGCGACATCAGCCGTCGTTGCAATGTCGCCGTGCGGCGGCATGACGGTGGCAATATCCATGGCGGCAACCTGCCTGAGCAGGTCGATCCACTTGTCGACCGCCGGCGTGAAGGCCATGTTCGGCATGCTTCGGCGCGCAAAGGCACCGGGTGTGAACACCGCTCGATCGTGCGGCAGGAAGACGAACGTGTCGCCGGGGTTTTGTCCGGGTCCCAGGTAAGCGATGCGGACCTCTCGACCGCCGAGCCGAATGCGCACCTCCTTTGCAAAGGTCAGGTCTGGCAACGTCAGGTGAACTTCGCCTGGATCGTAGCTGCGGGCTTTGAAAAACGGCTGTCGGCGAGCAAACTCCTTCTCGGCTACTTGCTGCATGATGCGAGCAGTGTCGCTGTGGGCGATGATGGTAGCGCCTGCTGTCTTGAACACCGAATTGCCGTAGGTGTGATCGCCATGGAAATGCGTGTTCACCACCCATTTGACCGGCTTGTCGGTGATCCGGCGAATCCGGACGAGCAGGTCCTGGCCATCCCGCGGATGCTGGCGGGTGTCAACGACCAGGACGCCTTCATCGGTCACCAGGAATGCCGAGTTCGACGAGGTCTGGTCGTACAGGAAGTAGAGGTCAGGTGCGACCTGCCGCTGGATTATCTCTTTTACCGCGCCGCCGGTTTGGCTTTGCGCCTGGGGCGAGCCCGTCCCCAGTCCATACGCAAGAGCTGCCAAAATCAGAGATCGAGCGAGCATTGCGGCGCCTGAGCTTGCCTTCCCGAGGCGGAGATTACAGGGGAGTCGGGCGGAGTTGAACCGCTGTATCGCACGCGGGCCGGCGCTGCTCTTTTCGCAGGAGTGAGTCGAGGTCCCCAAAAAACGCAGAGCGTTTTTTTGGGTGCCCCGTATGCCTCGCCCCTTACCGCGCGGCAGTTGCGAACAGGATGCTTGCGCACTCGCGATTCACTGTCGGTGTCGCACTTTCATTTCCAACTGCCCGCAGCCGCCGATGTGCAGTCCGTACTCTTTCACCTCCGAGAGCTACGGGGCTACCGCCAAAAAGATGAGCGCACATAAAGGCAACACATCGGATTAATTCCTGCTCGAGAATCGGCCCGCGGCTCTCACGCCTTTATCGTGTGTGAGTGTTGCTCCAGGAATGCGCCAAACCCGATCATCAGCAGCGTTTAGCTCGTATTGTCCTGTCAGGCATCTATTCCGCGCAAAACGCCGGAGCGCCCGTGACCACGGCGCGGCTATGAGGCCTTGTCGATATTTCATTGTCGCAGTTGGGTTGCTGCTCCTGAGCGACTACATCGGTTTTGGAAATGCCCAAACCCGAAGCGGTGTGGTCGTGCATCTGGCGGGGCATCCGAGGCAGGGCAAGGTCCTGCGATTGACCGAGAGCCGGGACAAGTCTCAGAAACGCAAGCAGGCTCGAACGGGAGGACACGAAAGGACAGCGGACGCCACCCAGGCCGGCGAGTCGGCTTCGATCCTGCCGGCGACCCCGCCGCAGACCGGCGAGCCGTCCAATCCTGACACGACACGATCCGATTTGCGGGAATCGGTTTGTCTTATGATCGAGTCCGCAGGGCGTGCCTACGATCTGCCGGTGGAATTTTTCGCGCGTGTGATCTGGGAGGAGAGCCGGTTCCATCCTGACACGGTCGGCCCCCGCAGGCGCAACGGCGAGAGCGCCGAAGGCATTGCGCAATTCATGCCGGCCACCGCCGCCGAGAGAGGCTTGCTTGATCCTTTCGATCCGGTGCAGGCGCTGCCAAAAGCCGCGCAGCTCCTGCGCGAGCTCAAGGACCAGTTCGGAAATCTTGGGCTTGCCGCCGCGGCGTACAATGCGGGAACGGCTCGGGTCCGCAGCTGGCTCGCGGGAGGACGCTCGCTGCCGTCGGAGACGCGGAGCTATGTCGCCGCCGTGACCGGCGTTCAGGCGCGGGAATGGGCCAAGACAGGTTCGCGCCAGCCGGCCTTGAAGAAAAGTCCCAATTGCGAGGAGCTCATAGCGGCTCTCGACGCGCCGATTGTACCTGCACGGTTGCATACGCAGCTTGCCGAGAACGGCCTTGCCGCATCGCAAGCTGGTCCGGTGCGAAGCGAGCGAGGGCGCATGGAAGCGCCGGCCAATGCCACGGAGCCCGCTTCAGCCGAATCGCCGACTATGCTCCCGAGCAAGCAGCTGACGCAATCACCGAGCATGCAGCTCGCCACAAGCGGGCTGGCGTCCAACGAGGTGTCGGCAAAATTACCCGATCCACCGCCCGGCAACGAGGCCGATCCGACAGCGGTTGCCCCCATGCAGCGGACGGTTGTGGTCCCGCAGCAGGAAACGGCGTTCGGCGACGACGAGCGGATGCAAGCGCTTCCTTCGCCCAAAGAGTCTCCGCAAGTCGTGCAGGAGCCGGTGGCATCGCCTGACATCGAGCTCGCCGAGAACGCGCCTGTTGCCCCGCCGCTCGAGCTCGCGCGAGAGAACGTTCCGAGCCTGCCGCAAAGCGTGCCGCTCGCGCCCGGCGACACTGGCAAGCAGCAAGCTTCACCGGAAGCCGATACGGCGTTCCTCGCATCGCACGCGGCTGAGCTTATCGGAAAGGAGCCCGTCGC
>DATBHG010000055.1:0-279113 GCA_036557665.1 Xanthobacteraceae bacterium
AGCAATTGAAAGAAATTTTTGACGCAGCGTAACATTATTCTGACCCGTCTCGCGAAGCCCTGTCTCGCATATTCTCGAGCACGGGCGTTCTGGAAGCTTCGCAAAATGTAGGCTTCGAAGAGCTTATTTACTTTTCCGTCAAGCGATTGATACTCGGCCGCCAATTTTTTGAGCGTCTCATCCGAATAATACGTCATCATCGTTCTCCGACCAGCCGACAGGCCCCTACGTCAGCCTATCACGGGAATAGATGCTGCCTCCGTCGTCCCCGCCAATTCTCTTCCGCTAATCGCCGGACTGCTGGGCTTCGGGGTTCTTCGCTTTCACCCAGTCTCGCGAGCGGCCTGACTGATACCGTGAGCCCTTGCGCTTGCTGACGATCCCTTCGAGACCCAGCCGGCAGGCATACTCGAAGACAACGGATCCCTCGGCCTCAAGGTGCTCGTTAAGCTGAATACCGCCACGCCCTGCATGCCCAAGCAGCTGTGCCAGCTTCGCTTTACGCCGTTCCAGCCGCTCACCTCGCAGGTCGTCACCGTTCAGCTCTATTAAGTCGAAGGCATAGAGAAATGCTGTGTGACCATTACGCCTGCCGGATCAGCTCGAACAGCGCGATGCCATCGTCACCGCACGCGATCGCTTCGCCGTCAAGGATGCATGAACGGGGCACGCAGCTGCCCGAGGGGCCTCTACGATCAGCGGAAAACTATGCGTCAGGTCATTGCCTGGACGGCTATACAGCTTGATGCGGGTCTCCTGCTTGCGCGCGATGACCCTGATGCCGTCGTGCTTGATTTCATGCAGCCACTGGTCACCGCCCGGCGGTCGTGGTGTGGCCGTCGGGAGACAGGGAGGGATGAAACCGGTGGGGATGGGCCTGAGTGAACGCAACGACATTGGCGGGGCCGTACAGCCGGAAAATGAGGCGTCAATGATGCCCGTGGCACACCCCGTGAGTAAGCAAGAGGCCGCGCCTCCCACCGCTTTCCTACCAGGGTAACCTCGGAATTGTCCTGGCCAAAACGCTACGGCGAGATCGAGCGCCTCTTCTTCCGCGGCCTGACCAGGTCCATGTGGCTGACGCCGAGGGCCAGCGCGAGCTCATACACGGAGACAACGGTCGGATTGCGTTGCCCCTGCTCCAGTCCACTGATGTACTGCTGACTAAAGCCAGAGATTTCCGCCAGTTTCTCTTGGGTCAGCCCTCTAACCCGTCGAAGCCGTCTGACGTTGTCGCCGACCAGCCTGCGCATATCCATGCGCCCATGGTCGGCGGATTACATGCTTTGAGTTTATCAACTATAGTATGTTGAAGCGTCGCGTGATCGACGATCGGAATTACGTTTTATGGCGAAAAATTGAAATGGCGACGCGGCTCGACTGCAGGAGGATTTAATGCGCGGAATTTCCGTCATTGCAGCCGTCGTGTTATCTTTTGCATTCGACTATAATTGCACAGCGGACCCGTCGTTTCGTGATTTGCTCGATTCGATCGAGGAGTTCGCCAGAGCTAAGAAACTCGAGGATTTTTGTGCAAAGAATCCTGGGCATGCCGATTGCGCTCAAATTGAAGAAAGACAACGATTTTGTAGGGACAATCTCAAAGACGACGGTTGCGATGATAAACAGGGCTCTACTATATTATTTTGGTGTGAAAGCACCGCCTTACCGGAGAGCATGGGAAGATGTCATGCTGCTATGTATTGGTATGCCACGCATGCTCCAAAAACATTGTTCGAATGGAAATGTGTGCCGCCGGATGTGGTTCGGAATACTGAGCAACTTCGTCGAATTTTCATCAGAGAGGCCGAGAGAATTCCGGAAGTCCTCCATTTGCCCGCGGGTCGACTATTCTATTATGCGATAACCAAAGCCTTTCCATGTAGGCGGCCGTCCAAAGAAATCGCCATCCCAAGATAAGCGGTATCAAGCTCATTAGAAGGCGAGCAGAGATTTCGCCGGCATCACCCTGCTCTGCTGGTGCACGGCCCAGCAAGCTCGCGCTGCGGATTGAGGGGTAGTGCGCGTCCTTAGGTCCTTAGAGCTTCCCCTACCGTGAAGATCCTCCGTGGGGCCTCCTTGACCAGCCACGGTTGTGCCGGCGCGGCCGGCGGCAATGCTTCGTGCGCGTCCAGGTGTATCTCGGCAGCCAATCTCAGCAATCCCTGGCGCCACGCCCAATATTCCAGGCGCGCGAGGGCAATCGTTCTACCCGAGGGCTCCCAACGCAGCGGACAATGGGAACCGCTGGTGTAATAGTCCTTGCCCCGGCACTCCCCGATCACCTTGCCCTTGTTCTTCGGGCCGCGCTCAGGCTCGACCATGCACGGCCGGGGTAGCTCCTCATACCACCGCGGCCCGCGTGCCCATCTTCGCGTGCATCGTAACCAATGCGGCGACCTTGAACGGTCGGAACAGCAGTACATCCCGCTGCATTACAAGAAACGCGAGCCTCGCCCATTACCGCTTCCCGCGAGGCATTCCAGTCGATGACGATGTCCGGCAGATGCGTGACCGCACGTCCGATCCTAAGCGCGTCAGGGTGCGGCAAACCAAAGTGAGGGTGTACCGCTGTGCACTCCCGGTTCGGTCCGGGCTTATTCCTCCCAACCACCCGATCTGCTCGATCGCCTCCCAAATCCCTTCAGCGGATGAAGTGTACTGCTTGGACAATTCGTAGCGATACGTCCAATGCAATAGCTTCTCGATCTCGACTGCGGTCTTTTGCTTCCGGTGAATGGCGCCCGTCATTTCGCACATCGGCTGGTCTTTCGTCACGTTCGACACAAAAGAGCCGAAAGACCCTGATTCGGCAGTCTCGTACAAGTGCAGCGCTGGTTCATTCACGACTTTCATTCATGTCGTCGAAGTTGTGCTAGGCTCCTGCCAAGGCGCGGGGCCGGAGTCGCGATCCGTCGCCGGCAACCTCACCGCCGTCCGGGTATGTCCCGCGCCGTTATCCCCCTTCGTTGGCGGTGGAGGCGGTGGTATGGCCGGCAAACGGAAGCCGCGCTACTCGGGAGCGCTCAATCAACCAATCACGCCGATCTTCAACGGACTGTTGCTACCGAAGGAAGTGTTCGGCACACACGTGCTCAGTCAGAGAAATCAAAAATTGAATCTCTTGCTTGTGCATTACAACATCGATCCCAAGGAATCGGGACGCTGGCAAAAACTCGCCTTTTGTTTGGCTGTAGAGCATGTGCCGGGAATGCGCGTCACGCACGAGCCCGGCCGCGGGAGAGGCCGCCCTTCAGAATGGAATATTACCCGAGACCGTGAATTCGTCGCCATGATCGACGAAATCAAACGTGATCGTAACCACGGAATAAGAGATGCGATCCGAATGGCTAAAAAAAGGATGCAGCTAATCGGGCGCGTAGAGGGACTGGAGCGCCGTTATCGAGAATCAAGAAAGCGTCTTCAGCGGCTTCATGAGAAGATTGATGAGTTCAAACGTCGGCGGCTCTCCGTGACGCACAAACTGGCTGACGTCTACGACCTGCCGCTACTGATGGCTAGACGCCCTCGGGCGCATCCGGTTGAAAAGAAAATCCTTCGATTTCGTATTGTCGGATAGCCGAGTTTCTTTCTTCCTCTAGCCGAGTTTCTTTCTTCCTCGCTACAAAAAAAGCGGCGAAAAATCATGGTCTACTTTTTTTGCCGCTAAATGAACCACAAACTCCTCTCTGGTGTCCGCACTCGTTCGGGCACGATTACCGGAATTCTCTCGGTCAATGACGAGCGAGGTCACGCATGACTAAACCGCTGGCATACTCGATCCTCGAGGCTTGCGCAGTGGCACGCACGGGCCGAACAGCGCTTTACGAAGCTATCCGATCGGGCGAACTAGCTGCTCGAAAGCGCGGAAGGCGCACCCTTATACTTGAGAAAGACCTACGCAGCTGGGTCGAAAAGCTGCCGGTTCTCGCGGTGCCCGCGCGCAAGCGCCAGCGCATGAGAACAGCTTCAAGAGAAAATTGGCCATGAAATAGTCGTCCAGGCGCCAGCGGCCCGGACATCTTGATGGTCCTATACGCGGGCCGCTTCCGGCAGAATGCAACGCAAGTACACGTTCCACCATGACTTGGGAGCTGAACAGCAACTCCTTCGCGCTTGTCTTAATTGGTCCGACCCAGTGGACGCTGCCTCATCGTTGGTAGACCCGGAGCATTTCTATGAACCTGATTTTGCGCGTGTTCGCCGAGTCCAAACAGCCGAGACTTCGCAATCGCGGCAGTAATACGATTTCCCAGATACTCAACGTCGTCGAGGCTTTCGTCGCGCGTGCTCGGCCTAGCCAGCGCGGTGAACAATGACGTTCGCCTACGACCTCCCTCATGGGGCGATAGCTTGGCGGAAGGTTATTCTTCTCAATGCGGGAGTCCTTGCCGAGGTATGGCCACTGCATTTTCCCAAGCATGATTTTGGCACGGGGCGGCTCATGCGACATCTGCTCGATAGCTTTGAACAAGCGTGTGACCGAGCTGAAGCAGAGGCGGGTAAGCGGCAAATAAGCCCGAGACCGCAAATCAGGCCAACGCCTCAAGTGACCGTTGAAGCGATTTGGCTGAGTGTACGTGAGCGAGGGCTAGCTGCACTCAATGAGCCGGTAAATCGCCAACGCCTCGACGAATGCGACAGTGCTGCGCAAGCTGATCTGCGACGGCGCATTGAGAAGCTTAGGGCCAGCCGATGAAGTCCATCTATAGTGATGACGACATCGACGGTGCCCTAAGAACTGTCAGTCGGGCAGGGCACAAGCGCGAGAAGCGCAAATTGAACGGCCATGTGGCGAACGATCCAGCCTGGTCCCAGGACTGTATTTCCGATGCCCGGGGGCTTCTGCCCACCCTTCAAAATACAATGGTCGCGCTTCGAAACGATCCGGCGGTAAAGGACGCGGTGGCCTATGACGAAATGTTATGCGCCGCGGTGCTCGTGCACCCCATCCCCAAAGGACGCTCGACGAGCCACAAACCGCGGCCGATAACGGACGTAGACGTGACGCGACTGCAAGAGTGGTTGCAGATCGCTGGAATTCGAAACGTAGGCAAAGATACTGCTCACCAAGCGATAGATCTGCGCGCGCAGGAATGCGCGTTTCATCCGGTGCGCCAATATTTGGATAGCTTGAATTGGGACGGAGCCTCACGGCTCTCAAATTTTTTTCCCGTCTATTTTGGTGCGGAGAATAACGATTATGCGATGGCAATCGGCACCATGTTTCTCGTCAGCATGGTGGCCAGGATATTCAATCCCGGATGCAAAGCCGATCATATGCCAGTGATCGAGGGAGCGCAGGGCACTCTGAAATCGACGGCCTGCAGAATTCTCGGGGGCGAGTGGTTCTCAGACAACATGCCCGACGTGAGCGTAGGCAAAGACGCTTCACAGCACCTCCGCGGTAAATGGCTCATTGAAGTTTCCGAAATGCACGCCATGGACAAGACGGACGCGGCTCGGCTTAAGGCCTTCATTACGCGGACCACCGAACGTTACAGGCCCAGCTACGGCCGTAAGGAGGTGATCGAGCCACGACAGTGCGTTTTTGTCGGCACTATCAATCGGGATGTTTACCTTCGTGATGAAACTGGAGGGCGCCGCTTCTGGCCGATCAAGACGCGCAAGATCGACGTCGACGCCCTGACACGCGACCGCGACCAGCTCTTTGCGGAGGCAATGACGCGGCACAACGAGGGTATGAATTGGTGGCCTGACAAAGATTTCGAACAGCAGCAGATCATTCCCGAACAAGCGGCCCGCTATGAGGCCGACGCCTGGCAAGAGATGATTGCCGGCTATCTCACGCTGCACGCCAAGGTGACGATCGGGCAAGTGGCGCGCGAAGCCTTGGATATGGAAAAGGCTAAGATCGGGACTGCAGATCAGCGCCGCATATCTGCCGCCCTGGAACAGCTCGGTTGGAAACGGGAACCCAAAGACTGGGAAGGGAAGCGGTGGTGGAGCAAGGCATGATCCCGGCGCACGGCGCACACGGCGCACATTACCACGGAGCCCCGAATGCGCGCGCGCGAGGGGTCTATGGACAAGTGTGCCGTGGTGTGCCGTGGGCCGTGGTGCGCGTCAAAGTGCAGTATCGGTTCTTCTCGCGGGTAGAGACATGAGCCGCCGAGCCGCCAATATCACGCAAGCCGATATTGCCCGCGCAATCCGAGCCGCAAAGCAGGCGGGCGCCAGCGAGGTGGAGATCCGAATTGGCGATCGGGATGCCATCGTAGTCCGCATCACCCCATCCACAGGCGAGAAGGTGCCCCTTGAACAGTGGGGGGAGATTGTTCTGTGATAGGCGCCATGCCACGCCCGCGGCCGCCCCATTTGCACCGGGAAATAACCCGGCACGGCAAGCCTGTGTGGTACGTGCGCATCGGTAAAGGTGCACGCGTCCGCCTGCGCGCGGAATTTGGTTCACCCGAATTCGATGTCGAGTATCAGGCTGCATTGACGGGTAGCGCACGGCCGCAAGAGGGCAAGCCCGACAGCAAGTCGCTGGCGTGGTTGTGGAAGCGCTACCGCGAGACTGGCGCATGGCTCAACGAGCTCTCTCCCGCGACTAGACGGCAGCGCGAGAACATCATGAAGCATGTTCTCATTCAGTCCGGGACGAAACCCTATGCGCTCATCACGAGCAGGCACATCATCGACGGACGCGAGCGCCGATCAACGACGCCGGCACAAGCGCGAAACTTTCTGGACTTGATGCGTGGACTGTTCGCCTGGGCGATGGAGGCACAGCACGTCAAGGTCGATCCGACCGCTACCGTAAAAAATCCTCCTCGAAAAAAGGGACCCGGGTTCAAGGCATGGACCGAAGCTGACGTGGAAGCGTACTACCGCCGATGGCCGCTGGGCACGCACGAGCGCGTATGGCTCGATGTGCTCCTGTACAGCGGTCTGCGTCGCGGTGATGTGGTCCGCTATGGCAAGCAGCATGTGCGAAATGGGATCGGCAAGATGCGCTTGGAGAAGGGCGACGAAGAGCTAGAGGTTACGCTACCAATCCTCCCGGTGCTGGGCGCGACGCTCGCGGCCGGACCTTGCGGCGATCTCACATTCATCGTCGGGAAGCAGGGCAAGCCGCTCGCGAAGGAAAGTTTCGGCAACGCCTTCAAGGAAGCGTGCATGGCCGCTGGCATCTTCGACAAGTCCGCTCACGGGGTGCGCAAGATCGCGGCAACGACGGCGGCAAATAACGGTGCCACCGTTTCACAGCTCAAGGCATTGTTCGGATGGGAGAGCGATTCAATGCCAGCGCTCTACACCAAGGCGGCCGACCGAGAGCGCTTGGCGCGCGACTCGGCCCACAAGCTGGAGAACGCGGAGCGAACTTCTATTCCCGCACCTAAGCGGCAGGTGCGGGCGCCAGAGTGAAAAACCTAAGTAATATCAACGGTAAAATTTTGGGGTGGTGCGGTCGAGAGGACTCGAACCTCCACGGGTCGCCCCGCTAGCACCTCAAGCTAGTGCGTCTACCAATTCCGCCACGACCGCAGGGATGGCGGGCGCGATATGCGCGTCGCGCCGCGGCATGCATGTAACAAATCCCCCTCTGCCCAACAAGGCCCGACGCGACAGGCTCGGCCTCGATGCCTATATGCTTGCACCGGGATCCCCATCGCGGCGGAGGCGCGACATTCCGACCGACGCATTGTCTGCCCGTTCCACGGTCCTGGCTCCGCGGTCACCCGAGTGGCGCGTCAGCCAAGGCCTCACCGACTACGAGGCGGCGCTCGCGGCGATGGAGGCGCGTGCGGCCGCTATCGCGCAGCACGCGAGTCACGAGTTGATCTGGCTGCTGGAGCACCCGTCCCTCTACACCGCCGGCACCAGCGCCAAACCCGCAGAGTTGATGGAGGCGCGTTTTCCCGTCTTCCATGCCGGCCGCGGCGGGCAATTCACCTATCATGGGCCGGGCCAACGCATCGCTTACGTGATGCTGGATCTGCGCTGGCGCGGGCCCGACGTGCGCCGTTTCGTTGCCGGCCTGGAGGAGTGGATCATCCGCACGATCGCTCGCTTCGATGTCACAGGCGAGCGGCGCTCGGGCCGCGTCGGCGTATGGGTGCGCCGGCCGGACAAAGGCGAGGGCTGCGAGGACAAGATCGCTGCGATCGGCGTCCGCATCCGGCGCTGGGTCACGCTGCACGGCGCCGCGATCAACGTGTCGTGCCAACTTTCTCACTTCCGCGGCATCGTGCCCTGCGGCATCTCGGAGCCGCGCTATGGTGTGACCAGCCTCGCCGATCTCGGCCGCAACGTGAGCATGGACCAGCTCGATGCGGCGCTTCGCCAGGAGTTCGATGCGGTGTTCGGCAATCGCGGGGAGGGCGAATGACTATCGGTATGCGCGCGGGAGCGCGTTATCGCGGTCGGGCGAGGACCGAGGCGCCAAGCGATGCAGGCGCCACCGCCCGTCTGGCGCCGGAGGACGGGCCGGCATGGCGTGCCACCCGCTCGGGGCTGCCCTGCTGGCGCGCCGCGCAAAACGTATCGACTGCATCCACCACCGACGCCGCGATCAGGCCCTGCCGCTGCGGCGCTTCCAACGCCAATTCCTCGTCCCGGTTGACGATGGATCCCGCCTCGAGCAGGACCGCAGGCATGTGCGTGTCCTTGAGCACGATCAGCTGATCGTAGCGATAGACGCCGGCTTCGGCATCCAGCAGTTGGCGCTGACGGCTGCCCATGAATTTCTCGGTATAGTGATGCGTATATTGCAGGCCGCGCGCCTTGAGTTGCTGGCCAAGCATTCTGCCGAACTGCAGGCTCACTGCGAAATTGCCGTTCTGGTGCGAAACCCAGATGGAATGGCCTTTGAACCGGTCGCTGAAAATGTGCGGCCGTCCTTCGAACTGCCACTTTTCGATAAAGCGGTCGGGCACGGAATCATGGTGAATGGACAGATAAAGGTCGGCCCCCATCTTGTTGGCACGGGCAACGCGCTGGTCCAGTCCCCTTCCGTGCCTGCTTTCGGTGACCAGCAGCATGGTTTTGTCGAAACCGGCATCGACCAGCTTCTGGTCGATCAACTTGGCCAGGTGAAGATTGAAGTCGAATTCATGCAGCCCGCGAGCACTCGTTGCGCCGAAGACCTTGGGGGTATGCCCGACATCGAGAATGAGGTGAAATGCCGACCGATTGCAGGCCGGGCCCGTTTTCGCGGGGCTGTCAACGGGATCGGCCCGAGCGCCCTCGTATGCGTTGCAGCCGAGCAGGACGACGGAAGCGGCGACGCCGAGCGTCGCAATGCGGGCAAAGTAGCTCATGGGCTTGCTCGAAACGCACTCCCTAAGGGTCCGAGGTTATCTCATCGTGGCCCCAGAGTCAGTGCGTCGTGCAAACGGCACGCGCCCACCCCAGCCCCACAGCGCCTACCGTGCCCGACAATTGTGTTAAAATCGGTTCGGCCATCACAATCCCGCGCTTTTGCCGGGCGCAGCAGCGCAGGCGCATCGCAATACCTTCCCCGGGCCGGGGCGAAAAAAGGGCGAGATTTCATGCAGACGCTCGGCCTCGGCTTTACCTGGGAGCAACTGTCGCCGGGCCAGCGCTTCCGCACCCTCAATCGCACCATCACCGAGACCGATCTAGTTCTGTTCACCGGGGTGACAGGGATGCTCGAGAGTATCTTTGTCGATCGCACCTTCGCAGCCGGGAAAGGGGCGATCCAAGGCCAGTTCGTGCCGGCGGCATTGACCTACAGCCTCATTGAAGGGCTGCTGTGCCAAAGCATGATCCAGGGGACAGGCCTTGCCATGCTTGAGCTCAAGCAGCAGGTGCTTGCCCCGGTTCGCGTCGGGGACACGGTTCACGGCGAGCTCGAGATCACCGCGGTGCGGCCGACCTCCAAGGGAAACCGGGGCGTCGTCGTGTCCAGGATCGAGGTCAAGAACCAGGAGCAGGAGACGGTCATGACCTATGAGGCGACCCGCCTGCTGGCGGGCCGCTCTTTCGAGGGCGCGACCGTGGAACGGGCATAACCAATGAAGCTGCAATTCAGCATCGGAATCACGTCCAATCCGCGCACCTGGCCCATCATCGATGGCCGGGTTGCTCCGGACGCAATCAAGCTTGTGCCCACGGTGCTGCATCCCTCGGAATTGTTCTGGCGCCAGCTTCGCTTTGCCGAGTTCGACGTTTCGGAGATGTCGATCTCGTCGCTGCTGATGGCGAGGTCAAAGGGCGACGACCGTTTCGTCGGCATCCCGATCTTCACCACCCGCCGCTTCTTTCACAGCGGAATTCTGGCGCGCCGCCCGGCCGGGATCGACGCTCCCGCCGATCTCA
This sequence comes from Xanthobacteraceae bacterium, assembly GCA_036557665.1. Classification (GTDB taxonomy): domain Bacteria; phylum Pseudomonadota; class Alphaproteobacteria; order Rhizobiales; family Xanthobacteraceae; genus VAZQ01. The sequence goes on from DATBHG010000055.1 coordinate 10,309, forward strand.
AAGGCAAGCGGGTCGGGGTGCCCGAGTACCAGCAGACCGCCGCGTTATGGACGCGGGGCGTGCTGGAGCATGAATTCGGAGTGGCGCCCAAGGACATGGAATTCTGGATGGAGCGGCCGCCCTCGCACAGTCACGGCGGCGCAACCGGTTTTGCCCCGCCGGCGGGAGTGACGGTGCGTCAGATTCCGCCGGAGAAAAACATCGGCTCCATGATGATTGCCGGCGAGCTCGACGCAACCCTGTTCTATCTGGTCGATCCCAATCTGATCGATCGCAGCACCGCGGATTTGCACAACCATCCCGAGATCAAGCCGCTGTTTCCCGATCCGCTCGCGGAGGGCATTCGTTATTATCGCAAGACGGGGATCTATCCCATCAACCATGGCATGGTCATAAGGCGCGAGCTCGCGGAGAAGCATCCCTGGGCGATCCTCAACATCATGAAGGCGTTCGATCGCGCCAACGAGATCGCGAGCAAGGAACGCATGCAGCACGTCGAATATCACATCGAGACGGGCCTGCTCGCGCCTGAGGCGCGCAAGGCGCTCTCCATGGCAATCATAGCTCATGGGATCGCCGCTAATCGGGCCGTGCTCGAAACGATTGCCCGGTACTCGCTCGAGCAAGGTCTTACGCCGCGCGCCATGCCGCTCAATGAGCTGTTCGCGGCGAGCGCAATGGAGCAGTGATCAATGCATTCGCAGGGGCGAGGCACTGAGGCTGGGCAAGTATTCGATTTTCGACGATTTTCAGCTTCCTAAGTCATTGATTTGACTCATGTCAAAATCGCGAAAGGGCAATTTTTGCCCAGCCTCACTGCCCCGCCCTCTATCCGCCTATGTGGCTTTGGCGAGAGGGCGCCGCATGCGCCGCACCTGCGAAACCATGCTCGCCTCGCTCAATCATAAACCGTGTCGACGTAGTGGTCGGAATCCACCACCGCCTCGATTACGGTCGGTCCTCGTGCGGCGAGCGCCTTCACCACCGCGGCTTCGAGCGCATCGGCGCTGGGCGCAGCCAGTGCCGGCACGCCGAAATAATGCGCAGGCGGCTCGCGGTAGGGCTCTGCTTGCAGCTCGGTGCCGTAGAGTTGGAGCTGGCGCCTGATCTGCTTCACCTTGATGAGCGCGAGCCAGCGATCGTCGAGCACGACGACCGGAAGCGTGATCCCGAGCCGCTTGGCGGTCGCTACTTCTCCGCACGTCATCTGGAAGCAGCCGTCTCCGAGGAGGCACGCGACCGGCAGGTCGGGATTTGCGAGCTTCGCCGCGATCGCTCCCGGCAGCCCGAAGCCCATCGACGACCAGCCATTGGTGATCTGAAAGGTCTTCGGCGCATGCGCCGTCCATTGGCTCGCGATCTGATGGGTATGGGCGCCCACGTCGAACGAGAGAACCCCGTTGCGCGGCAGCGCGCGGCGAACTGCGTCGATTGCGGTGTGCGCGGTAAAGGACGGGCTCGCCGGGCGCAGCGCTGCATGAAAGCTGCGCCGATGCTCGGCGAGCATTGCAGCCGTCCAGGTATTGCTTGCGCAGGGAATGTCGGCCAGAGCCGACAGCGCGCGGTCGAGCTCGCCCGTGACCTGATGCACGAGCTTGACCGAGGGCGCGACATCGGCCGGCTCGATATCGATCTGCAGCAGCGGCGTATCTGCGATCCAGGCCTCGTACTCCACCTCGACCGTATCGTACCCGATGCCGACAATGAGATCGGCGGAGCGCAGGAACTGCCGCTGCAACTGGCGGCAGGAGCGCTCGATGCAGCCGAGAGAGAGCGGATGATCCTCGTCGATCATGCCCTTGGCCATGGTCGTGGTGGCAAAGGGCAGGCTGTGCCGCTCGACCAGGTTCAGGAGCAGCCGCGGGTCGCCGACGCGCATGGCCGTCGAGCCCAACACCGCTATCGGCCGTTTTGCCGTGCTGATGAGCTCGCCCGCGCGCGCGAGTGCCGCATCCGGCGGCGGTGGGAGCTTGCGTGGGCGCGCAGGCTCGGGCACCGGCTCGTTGGCAGCGGCAAGGGCGATGTCCTCCGGCAGGTCGAGATGCACCGGCCCCTTCGGCTCGCTCAGTGCGACACCGATCGCGTGCGTCACCGTTTCCGCGATCGAGCCGCGCTCGAGCGGCAGGGTGGCTTTGGTGATCGGCTTGAACAGCGCATGATGGTCGATCCACATCTGCATGCGCCGGCCAAGCTGGTCGGTGTTGAGGTTGCAGGTGATGGCGATCATGGGCGAGCGATCGAGCCAGGCATTGCCCACGCCGGTTGCCAGATTGGTGGCCCCCGGCCCGAGAGTGGCGAGGCAGAAGCCCGGAGCGCCGGTGATACGTCCGGTGACATCAGCGGCGAAGCCAGCCGAGCCCTCATGCGCCGTGAGGACGAAGTCGACGCCGCCTTTGCGCATGGCCTCCATCAGCGGAAGCACGTTTCCGCTCGGAATGCCAAAACCGCGCGTGATTCCATTGGTTTTGAGCGTTGCGACGATCAGATCGGCATTGTTCATGGCAGGGTATCAGCACGACCGGAGGCTTATCAGCAAGCGATGCTATCGGCAGGATTGACTATAGTAAGGAAAATCCTTACAAAGGACTGCTGTGATCACGAGCAAAATAACCAGCAAGGCTCAGACGACCATTCCCCGTCCGGTGCGCGAGGCGCTACGCGTGCGCGAGGGAGATGAGCTCGCCTATATCATCGAGAATGGCTGCGTAATTTTGACCAAGGCCGACCGCACCGCGTCGGACGATCCTTTTGCGACGTTCAGTGAATGGGCGTCCGAAAACGATCAGAAGGCTTATGGCGACCTTTAATACCTGGGACGTGGTCAAAGTACCGTTTCCCTATACGGATCGACCGGTACGGCAACATCGGCCGGCGCTCGTCGTCGCGGCTGGAAAAATCGCGGCCGCTCACAGTCTGCTATGGGTTCTTATGATCACCAGCGCGGTTAATCGCCGCTGGGAAAGCGACGTGATAATTCCCGACCTTCAAAGAGCGGGACTCCCGGCGGAATCGGTCATCCGCTGCGCCAAGATCGCAACAATCGATGCGAAGGATGCCGAGCGCATCGGTGCGCTCGCGTACGACAGCCGGGCAAAAGTCGTCAGTCATCTGACACGCATCTTGGCCGGCGCGGTGCCGCTCGCCGGATCGAGCCGGCGCCGCTGACCGCTGCGAAAGTCGACCCGCCGAGCGCGCTGTGTTGACCGGACTTCCTACTTGATGAAATCATTGCTGTAGAGCTGATCGACCGGAAGCTCCGTCTCGATGAAGCCTTCCTGCTTGTAGAAATGCTGCAGCTTGGCGAGCCGTTGCGGGTCCATGGCGCCGATGGTGCTCTGGCCCTTGTAGGTGCGCTCGGTATAGTTCGCGAGGATCTTTTTCATCAGCTCCTCTTTGCCCTTGAATGACGGGGCCGCCTCGACATAGGCGAGCGCCGCCTTGGCCGGATCCGCCATCACGAACTGCATGCCCCGCAGCGTGGCCTTCACGATCGCGCGCACCAGCTCCGCATGCTCGGCGATCATCTTGTCGGAGGCGAGAATAGCCTGCGCCATGGAATCGAAATAGTCCTTGGTGGGCAGTGACACGGTGTCCTTCACGCCTTCCTTGACGTCGATCTCCCAGTCGGGCGTGCAGGCGCATGCATCGACCGTGCCTGCCACGACCAGGCTCGCGACCGCGGCAGGCCCGACCGCCTGCGCATCGACGTCGTTCTTGGTGATGTTCTTGGAGGCGAGCGCGCCGAGGAGGGCGTAATAGGTCGTATCCTGGAAGGCGAGCACGGAGATCTTCTTGCCGCGCAGGTCCTCGAGCTTTTGAATTCCTCTGTCCTTGCGGCCAACCACCACGGTCAACGCACCGCCGCCCATCAGTCCTACGGACTTCACCGGCACCCCGTTGCCGCGGACGATGATGGGGGTATCGCCGATTGCCCCGCCGATCGGGGCATTGCCGACCCCGATCTGCTTGGCGACATCGACGCCGCCACGCGCGACGACGAAATCCACGTCGTAGCCGGCCTCGCGATAATAGCCGAGATGCTTGGCGAGCACCCAGGGAGCAAATGCCGGCAGGCTTGGAGGAGCGGGGAGGAGATAGGTGATTTTCTCCACCGCGGCTGCGGGTGCAGCACGGAGAGCGATGCACATCGCCAGTGCCAGTACAGCGCTGTACCGCCGGCTAGGTTCCTTTCGCAGGGACATCCTCATTCTCCTGGTAGTGGACTTAACGTCCTGGCGACTGTCTGTCGGTATCCTTTGCGGGCACTTCGCGCCATTCCCGCGCAAGCCGGTCCCGTACCGGGATGAAATCATAGGTCGGGAAGAACTCCGTCGAGAAGACGCCCCAGGCGCAGCGTTCGATCTCCACATTGACCACGTTGAGCAGATGCGGCGGCAATCGCAACGTGACGATCTGTCCGATCCCCATGACCACGTTCCAGCTGACAATCTCCACGCCCTTCGGCGGAAACCGCTCCCACCATCCGGTGCGCGCGAGATGGCCCTGAATGCTGTCGAGGTTTTTCGACTGATCGTGCCGCAGAAAGATCGTCAGCAGGATGGTCTCGGCAGCTGCGTTGCTCACGCGCGCCTCCTTTCGGTCGCGTCTCTCGACCGGTTCAGCTCGGCTTTAACCTGCCCTATCTGTTGACTCCAGTAGCTGGCCCAATTTTATTCGATCGTCAGGCTCAGTTTCGGACAGGTGCAGTGATGGACATCCATTCCCACCTGAGGCGTTGGTCTTCGGGCGGCGCGCCCGCGTGGGGGGAGCGCCCCGTCGATGCGCTGGAATCTGTATTTCGCATCCGTGACGAGCAGCTCGAGGAGGTGACGCGCGCTCGAGTGCAAGGGGGTCGAGCGTCCCTGACGCGAAATCGGTGCCTCGAACGCGGCCGTCCCGCGAGGCGAGCTTACCCGCATCGACGTTTCGCCGGGTGGAGCCTGTGCTGAATACGGCATCCGTGCTCGACCTCGTCGGCGTAACCAAGCGTTTCGCTGCACCCGACGGCGTGTCGCAGCTGACCGCAATCGAGCGCGTCAGCCTCTCGATCCGGCCCGGTGAATTCGTCGCGGTGGTTGGACCGTCGGGCTGCGGCAAGAGCACCATCCTCAATCTGGCGGCGGGGCTCGATCGCCCGAACGAGGGGCGGATCCTGCTCAACCAGATCCCGGTCGACGGGCCCAATCCGACCGTAGGTTTCATGCTGCAGAAGGACCTCCTGCTGCCCTGGCGCAAGATCATCCACAATGTGGAATTCGGGCTGGAGGCGCGGCCGATCAGCCGCCGCGAGCGGCGCGAGCGAGCGCTGCGCGAGCTAAAGCGCTGCCGGTTGCAGGAGTTTGCCGAGAGCTATCCCTATCAACTCTCCGGCGGCATGCGGCAGCGCGCGGCGCTCGCGCGCACGCTCGCGATCGAGCCTGCGATCGTGCTGCTGGACGAGCCGTTCTCCGCGCTCGATGCACAGACGAAACTCATCCTGCAAAAGAGCTTTGCGCGCACGATCGCGTCGTCTGCGATAACCACGCTTCTCATCACCCATGATCTGATGGAAGCGGTGATCATGTCGGACCGCATCCTGGTCATGAGCGAGCGGCCCGGCCGCATCATCGAGGAAATCCCGGTGGATCTCCCCGACCGCGATGATCCCATGGCCCGGATCTCGGCACCGCGATCGCGGGATTATGTCGATCGCCTGCTCGCAAGCCTTCACCTGCAGGACAAAGCGGCATGACAGCGCTCGGTTACAGCGTGACCGTCAGCCTGAACCGCGCGGCGCACAGCGCCGAGCCTCGAAGGGGAACGGCCCGGGCGCAAGCGTCATGAGCGGCCCGGAGATCAGCACGCCTCGGCACCTGGGCGCAGGCGAGGGAGAGCGCTTCGTCGCAACAGTGGACTCGGTCTCCGCGGACGAGGTGCATGCCGCACCTGCGGCCGGCGGACCGTCGCGCCTGTCCATCCTCTTGGGCAGCATCGGCTTTGGCGCGATTTTTCTCCTCGCCTGGCAATTCGTGCCGCCGGCGCTCGGCATTCCCGCGTACATCATTCCGACAGTGACCGATCTCGTCCATGAGTTCGCGCGCATGGTCGCGCGAGAGAACCTGCCGGCGCATGTTCTTTCCACGGTTGCCGTTGCGATCGCCGGCTTCGCGATCGGAAGCGTGCTGGGAGCCGGCATGGGCTACATGCTCGGGATGTCCGTCCTCGTCGAGAAGGTGCTCTCGCCCTACATCCTCGGTTTGCAGATTGCACCCAAGGTAGCGTTCGCGCCGCTTTTCATCATGTGGCTCGGCTACAATTCCTGGCCGAAGCTGATCGTCACCATCCTGGTCGTTTTCTTTCCCATCCTCGTCAATGTGCTGCAATCGATGAAGACGATGGATCGCGACCTGATCAATCTCGCGCGCGCCTACAGCATGAGCCGCTTGCAGATTTTCTGGAAGATCGAGGTGCCCGCATCTATGCCGGCGCTGATGGCGGGCCTCCGCATTGGCGCGACCTTGGCGGTGATCGGCGTCACTGTCGGCGAGCTGGTCGGCGGCAACACCGGGCTCGGATATCTCATTACCTTCGGCGAAGGCCAGGCCAATACCGCCATGGTGTTCGACGCGATCGTGCTGCTGACCCTCGTCGGCATCGTCCTCTACGCTGCCGTCGCGATGATCGAGGCACGGGTGCTGCACTACATTCCTCGCGCGTTGCGCTAGAGGGCTTGCCACGGAGCTCGAGAGCCGCTAGAACAAAAAGAGAACATTATTATCGGGTTTTACAGATGAGCACCATCGTCGAGCACTCGGCCAAGGGCCTGTCCTATCTCAGCTGCGAGGGCAGCGGCGACGTGCCGGTCGTCCTGCTGCACGGAATTACCGGCAATGCCCGCAGCTTCGAGCCGCTCATGCGCGCCTTGGCCGGGCGTTATTCCAGTGTCGCTTGGAACGCGCCGGGATACGGCGCGTCCAAGCCGCTCACGGTCCAGTGGCCCGACACATCGCATTACGCAAAGGCGTTGAAGAGGCTGCTGGCGCATCTGAAGGTCGCGCGCTGCATCCTGGTCGGCCATTCGCTCGGTTGCCTCATCGCTGCGCGCTACACCGTCATGTTTCCCGGTGAGGTGGCAGCCTTGGTCTTGATCGCGCCCGCGGTGGGCTATCTGGCGCAGAAGGGTTTCTTGCCTGCGCAAGTCGCCGATCGCATCAAAGACCTCGACCGGCTCGGACCGGAGCAACTAGCCGCCAAGCGCGGGTGGATGCTCCTGGCCGACCGCATACCCAACCCCGAGGTGTTGTGCGCGGTGCAAGCCGCGATGGCTGCGGTGCGGCGGCCCGGATATGATCAGGCCGCCCGCATGCTGGCGAGCGGGTGTATCTACGATGATGCGGCCAATATCGAAGCCCCCGCTGCGGTTCTCAGGGGTGGGAAAGATTATGCCACCGCTCCTGAGAACGGTCACTTCGTCTACGCGAGCTTGCAGCTCTCGTCCAAACGGCCTTTCTTTCGAATCATCGAGGATACAGGCCACGCCATGTGCCTGGAAAAGCCGGGCGAGGTCGCCCGCGTCATCACCGAATTCCTTGAAGCGGAGCCGTCCCCCGAGCCAATCCCGCGGGGAACGCTCATCCCTGTGATTGTAAAGCGCGCGTCGCGAGTGTCCTGATTGTAGCCGGTGCGGACATCTGCCACAGGTTTATAGTCACCGCGATCGCTGGGGATCCGGCATCCGGGTCGAGTAAATCAGGCGGCGCGACCCGCAGCTACGGCTATCTCTGGAGTTGAGCATCATGAACGCAAGCCGACCGCGTATCCGCGTCGTCAATCCGAACTCGAACGAGACTGTCACGCGCAATCTCGACGCGGCGCTCGAGCCGTTCCGGTTCGACAATGGTCCGGAGATCGTCTGCTCGACCCTGGCTGAAGGCCCATACGGGATAGAATCCCAGGCCGACGTCGAAAGCGTGGTGATGCCGCTGCGCCGGCTGATGGAGACGGACAATGCCTCGGATGCGTTCGTCATCGCCTGCTACAGCGATCCTGGGCTGCATGTCTGTCGCGAAGGTACTGCGCGGCCGGTATTCGGCATCGCAGAATGCGGGGTGCTGACTGCGCTCGCCCGTGCGGGCCGGTTCGGCGTCATTGCCGTCGGCCGGCGCTCGATCCCGCGGCACATGCGCTATCTGCGGCAGATGGCGCTCACCGACCGGCTCGCTGGCGAGCGTCCCCTGGAGATCTCGGTGGCCGAGACGGCGAGCGGGGAGAGGACGCTTGCGCGCATGATCGAGGTCGGCCGCGAGCTCAAAGACGAGGATGGCGCCGAAGCGCTGGTCATGGGGTGTGCGGGCATGGCGCGCCACCGTGCGCCGCTGGAAACAGCGCTTGGCATTCCCGTGATCGACCCGACCCAGGCCGCCGTCGCCATGGCACTCGGCACGGTGCTGACGGCCCCACGCTCGTAGCACGAAGCGGACGCAACGGCGCGCCGCTCTCGGCTACGCTCGAGCAACCCGATGCGCCGGTGCGGGGTTTGAATCGCGCTTCCATTTTGTGGTTTGCTGCCTGCCCGGGGCTCGGCACCTGAGGTTCATACATGACGTGGCATTGGGGAGTGTTTGTTATTGCATGGATCGTCTGTACGATCGTGCTCATGTTCGTTCGTGGAGCGACGAGCGAAGCCAATTCGTACCAGGCGAACCCGGGATCAGGTCTTATGGGCTCGATCTTAGGTGGAGGCGCCCTGGCTGCTGCTGTGACAGCCATCGCAGGCATGCTGTTCTAACGGTTTGAAGCGCCATCGACCCAGCACGAGTCGAGGGTCGTCGCGGGAAGACGCTGTTACGGCGGTAGAATAACGCCGGTCTGGCTGCTGATCCGGTCGTAGTGCTCGATGCGCCGGTGTGCCCCGAAGTCGAAGATCGTCTGCTTGCCGAACACGGTAGCATCGAGGTCGCAGTCCGCCACAATCAGCTCGTCCTCCTCGCTGCGCGCCTCGATCACGATCTCCCCATCGGGATTGACGATGACGCTGCCCGCGATCATGGGGTGACTGTCCTCGCTGCCGCACTTGGCGACCGCTGCGACCCACGTGGAATTCTGGTAAGCGCCCGACTGCAGCGTCAGCCTGTTGTGGAACAGGCGTTTTTCCGCGCTTTCCTCGAGCTTCTGCGAATTGGCCGAAGGCGTGTTGTAGCCGAGCATGATCAGCTCGACTCCTTGCAGCCCCATGACCCGGTATGTCTCGGGCCAGCGGCGGTCGTTGCAGATGCACATGCCGAGAATGCCGCCCATGGTCCGCCATACCGGAAAGCCCAGATCGCCCGGCTCAAAATAGCGTTTCTCCAAGTGCTGGAAGGCGCGTTTGGGATCGTATTCCGCGTGGCCCGGCAGATGTACCTTGCGGTACTTGCCGACCAGCTTTCCGTCGCGATCGACCAGGATGGACGTGTTGAAATGGTGACCGTCGGGGGTGAGCTCGGCATAGCCGAATGACAGCCCGATCCGATATTTCGCCGCTTGCTCGAACAGCGGGCGTGTTGCGGCGTTCGGCATGTCCCGCTCGAACCAGGCGTCGATCTCGGCCTGATCGGTCATGTACCAGCGGGGAAAGAAGGTGGTGAGCGCTAGCTCGGGATAGACGATGAGATTGCAGCTCTCGGCTTTGGCCTGCTCGAGCAGGTCGAGCATGCGGCGCACCACCACCTGCCTGCTGTCGGCCTTGTGGATCGGGCCCATCTGCGCGCCCCCGACCCGTATAACTCGTGCCATCGCCTCCTCCTGCCTCAACCGATCACGACGCGATCCTGCGCTCGAGCCGGCTCACCAGCCGCACCACCGGCCAGAGCATGAGCAGATAGATCGCGGCGGCGAGCACGAGCGGTGAGCTGTTGAAGGTCACGGATCGTGCCATGTCGGCGGAATACAGCAGTTCAGGGAGCGCCACAACACTGGCAATGGAGGTAAGCTTCACCACTTCCACGGTGTTGGAGATGAGATCCGGCAGCACGTTGCGCACGGCCTGGGGCAGCACGACGTAAATCATGGCCTGCGCGGTCGAGAGGCCGGTCGAGCGCGCCGCGTCCCACTGTCCGGCCGGAATGCTCTCGATCCCGGCGCGGTAGATTTCGCCGTAATAGCTCGATGTGTTGAGGAAGAATGCCACGGCGACCGCGGTGAGCGGCGAAGGCCGCAACCCCGCGAAAGGCAGGCCGGAGTAGATGAAGATCAGCAGCACGAGCGGCGGCACCGCGCGGAAAAAATCGATCGCGACCATCGCCAGCCAGCGCATCGAGCGCGCGCGCGAGCGCGACAACAATGCGGAGAGGAGGCCGCCGAACAGGCCGAGCGGGATGAGCAGGACGCAGAGCAGCGCGGTCTGCCGCAGCCCCATCAGCAGCAGCGGGAGCGCCCTTTCCATGATCGCGATGTTGAAAAACTGCTGCCGCAGCGCTTCCATCACGCTCTCCGCCAGCGGAAGCGGGTCTCGAGGAAACGGCCGAAAACGACCACCGGGACGAACAGCATCACATAGGCGATCGCGCCCATCATCAGCGGCGTGGCGTTGCCCGAGAATGATTGTGCCGTGGTCGCCTGATTGAGGATCTCGGCTACCCCGATGACGGTCCCCAGCGCCGTGTTTTTGGTAATCGCAATCGTGCGGTTGGTGATCGGGGGCACGGCGAGGCGCACGGCCTGGGGTAACACCACATAGGTGAGCGTGCCGAGAAAGGTGAGCCCTGTCGAGCGCGCCGCCTCCCATTGCCCCTTGGGGATGGACAGGATGCCGGCCCAGAAGATCTCCTCGCAAAATGCCGCGAGCACCAGGGAAAGCACGATCCACAGCACTGCAAACGACGGAAGGTTGATTCCGAGGTTGGGCAGCCCGAAATAGACCAGCAGTATCAGGACGAGCGGCGGCAGCGCGCGGAACGCGTCCGCATAGAGCACGATCATGACGTTGATGGAACGCGCGCGGAAGGCGCGCACCACGGCCAGCACGAGACCGGCGCCGATGCCGGTCACGACCACCGCGGCGGCGATCTCTATGGTGACACCCACCCCCTTCACGATCGAGGGAAAATAGCGCTCGATCAGCTCCCACTTGAAGAACGCCTCGAGGAAGGCCGAGTGGGGCGCCATGGCCGCTCAGCGTGCCAGCTCGGCAATGAAAGCACGGGTGCGTGTCTTTTCCGGCTGCGAGAAGATTTGCTCGGGCGGTCCTTCCTCCACGATGCTGCCGTGGTCGAGGAAGACGACGCGGTCGGCGGCATCGCGCGCAAACCGCATCTCATGGCTCACCACGAGCATGGTCATGCCGCCGCGCCTGAGCTCGCGCATGACGTTGAGCACGCTGCCCACGAGCTCGGGATCGAGCGCCGAGGTCGGCTCGTCGAACAGCATCAGCTTCGGCTCGAGTGCCAGCGCCCGGGCGATTGCGACGCGCTGCTGCTGTCCGCCGGAAAGCTCCGCCGGATAAGCGCGCGCTTTCTCCGAGAGCCCGACGCGATCGAGGGCGGCGAGCGCAATCCGCTCGGCCTCCTTGCGCGGCCGGTGCAGGACCTTCGCCAGCGCGAGCGTTACGTTTCCGAGCGCGGTCATGTGCGGATAGAGATTGAAGGACTGAAATACCATTCCGATCCGCCGCCGCATCGCGTTGATGTCGGTCGAGCGGGCCATGATATCGACGCCGTCGACTCGGATGGAGCCGGAGGTCGGCTCCTCCAACCGGTTGCAGCACCGCAGCAACGTGCTCTTGCCCGATCCCGACGGCCCGATGATGAAGACGAGCTCCTGCGGGGCTACGGTGAGATCGATCCCGCGCAGGACCTGGATGTGGTGGAAGCTCTTGCGCAGACCGCGGATCTCGAGGATAGGCGGTCTCGCGCTCACGACCTCATTCAGCCGCAGGCAGGCGTGTGCAGGGTATGGTCATCGCGTATCATCGGTTTCCCCTCAGCAACTCCGGTCGCCAGCAACGTCTGCGCACTATAGCGACGGGGCCACGTCGGACAAGGCGAATGCGCAAGCATGCGACTCTCGCCCGCGACGCCTGGTTTTTGGTTCATCCCGGTTCCACGGTACATCGTTGAACAATGAGGTTGGGGAGCGCCAGCATCGGGGTCGCCATCCTTCAAGGCCGGCGCGCTGCCGTGTGGGTAAGGACGAGTCGGTTTCCTTGCGGGTTGGCACCTCGGGATGACGGGGGCAGAACAATGCAAGTCAGCACAGCGCGGCTTCGATCATGCCGCGATACTGCGTGGCGCCGGTGACGAGATCGGAGACGGCGATGCGCTCGTCGTCCGAGTGCCACTGCTCCACCGCGCCCGGTCCCCACATTGCCGATTGCGCACCCTGATGACAGAAGAAACCGGCGTCGAGGGCGCCGTGGCTGGCGAAGGTTGCAGGCGCCTCCATACCCACGCCGCGGCAGCCTTGTGCCACCGCGCGCATGAAGGCGCCGTCCGGCGCGATCTCGGCCGGGTACATGAACGGGCCGCGCGCGCTCACCACGGTCCACGGAGCGCCGATGTCGGCGGCGGCTGCGACAGCATCGAAGGCGACCTGCGGATCGTCGCCCGGAAGGAGTCGCCGGTCGAAGGTGATCCGCACCTCGTCCTGCACGGTGTGGGTCGCTTCCGGCCAGGAGCGCACGGCGGTAGCAGTGAGGGTCGCAGCCCCGAGCAGCGGATGTTTCCTCGCGCTCACATCGATTGCGAGCACGCGCTCGAGAACGCGGCGCGCGCCTTCGATGGCGTCCACGCCCATCCACGGCGTGCTGCTGTGTGCCGACTTGCCGCGCACCGTGACCACCACATCGATGCGGCCCTTGTTGGCAAGCGCAACTCGGCCGCCGGTCCCGATGGCGATGACGGCCAGCCTGGGGCAATAGCCAAGCGCAGCGCAAATGCTTGCGGCTGCATCGTGCCGTCCGGTCTCCCCGGCCGTGCTTACGGCAAAGACGAGGCGCCCCTCGAGCATGAGCCGATCGGCAGCGGTTTTTACCGCGGCAAGCGCCGCCGCGAGCGATCCCTTCTGCTCCGAGATGCCGCGCCCGCGCACATGGGCTTCCGCCGTCTCCCCGATCAGCTCTCCTTCGAACGGATTGCGCATGCGGTTGGCAGGATGGGTCATGGCATACGCCATGAGCATGAGACTCTTGTCGCGGCGCTCGGGCCCAAGCTCGACGAGGAGATTGCCCATCCCGTCGCGACGCCACGGCAGCCCGATCTGATCGAGAAGCGGAACGACCGTCTCGGCGACGAAGCCCTGTACCTGCGGCTCGTGCTCGAAGCGCTCCGTCTGAGGGCTGGGATGGCGCACGAACGTGCGCGCCCATTGCACGATCTCGCTCGTGGGCACCGTCAGCCGATCTTTCGTGCCGGGCATGCTATTCCTCTTTAAACGCCCGCGCTTGAAGCCGTGCAGGCAGCCGATTACGGTCGAAACTGTTCCGCCGGGATCGCCAGCGAGAAGGAGCCGCGCGTGTGTTCAAGATCTTTTCTATCGCAACCTGCCCGGCAAGCCCGATGGAGGGCGGACGCGGCGAGCAGATCAAGCTCATCAACTCCAGCCTCGGCACGGACAAGCTCGACGTCCACCTCAATCGGCTTGCCCCGGCGGGGCCGGCCGGCAAGCTGCACCATCACAGCAACGCCGACAACGTCTACATCGTCAAGCGCGGCGAGGGCGCGCTTACGGTCGAGGACAGGACCTATATCATTCGCGAGGACGACGTGGTGTTCATCCCCGCCGGGATGAAGCATTCGCTCTCCAATCGCAGCGCTGGCGCGTTCGAGATCTTCGAGATCTACGCCCCTGCCGGACGGCATTTCGACTTCATCACGGATGCGTAGGGGCGAGTCGGGGTCGGGTGCCCGGCATGCCTCGCCCCCACAGGACTTGAGCCATGACGGACCAGCGCGGCGTCCTCTTCGTTCCCTACCGCGAGACGCTCGAGCTGTTGAGCGTGGAGGATGCGCTCGAGGTCTGCGAGCAGGTGTACATGATGCATGCGCGCGGCAGCGTCGCGCTCTCAAATCCGCCGAGCTTCAAGCTCGACGTAGCGGACGAATTTCACAACCACTGGCACGTCAAATCGGTTTTGCTCAAGGACGTGCCCACCACCGGTGTGCGCATCTACAATTATTACGATGATGGATTGCGCAACACGGTCGGGGCGCTCGACTGCACGCGTTACATCGTCCTTTCGGATCCCCGCAGTGGCGAGCCTGTCGCCATCGTCGATGAGCATTGGAGCTATGCCATTCGCAGCACAGCAGCGGCGACGCTGGCCTGCAAATGGGTGGGGCCGGCTCGCCCGAAGGTGCTCGGGCTGGTGGGCGTCGGCACCATGGGCACGAATGCGCTGCGCTGTCTGCGCACCATGTATGAGCTCGAGGAGATCCGCTGCACCTCACGGCGCCCGGAAACGCGACAGGCGTTTGCGCGCAAATGGTCGCAAAAGCTGGGTATTCCGGTGGTTGCCAAGGATTCGATCGAGGAGGTCGTGCGCGGTGCCGACATCGCGGTCGGCGGGACCACATCAGGCGACATCATGACCCGCGAGCCGTGGCTCACGCCGGGATGCACTTTCATCTCGCTGGCGCGGCGAGAGCTCGATCCGGCCGGGTGGGCAGCCATGGACAAAGTCGTCATTGACAGCTGGGAATTCAACATGCTCCAGCGCGAATTCAAGCACATGGTCGAAGCGGGCCAGTTCTCGCGCGAGGCGCTGTACGCCGAAATTCACGAGCTGGTGGCGGGCATGAAAAAAGGCCGCGAGCGCGCGCAGGAGCGCATTCTCATCCACACCACCGGACTTGTCTCCCAGGATGTGGCGCTCGCCTATTTTCTTTATCGCCGGGCGATGGAGAAGGGCGTGGGCATCTGGCTGCCCACTGCCTTGCAGAGCGGTTAGCGCCGAAGCCGGTTGAACCCGGCTTCGGATCGTAACCCGCCGCGGCGGATTACGCGGGTGATCCCGTCAAGGCGAGGTCACCGCTCATCCGCCCTGCTGTTTGCAGCCGCTATTCCGCCGCGACCTTCGCCGCTGCCGCCGCCTGCTCGTCGCGATGCAGCCGATCGAGAATGCGGCGCGCCTGGATGACGCCGGCATCGGCGTTGATATCCGTCTGCGACGGGTTGGGGATCGTCTCCAGATTGCGCTGCTGCGCCTCGAACACCTCCACATCCTGGTTGAAGGCGGTACGGATCTGCTCCATGAGCATCTCGGTGGTTTTCACGTTGCCCACGTCCCAATTGTGCGCCTGCCCCCAGAAATAATGGCTGGCGCTCTCTGTCTCCGGCGTGATCGCGTTGAGATTCCACATGCCGATGCCGCCGATGCGCTTGCCCTGCGGCGCGCCAGTGCCGGTCGGCGTCGCTCCGACGTCAAGGCGCAAATACGCCGGCGGTGCAAAATTGATGATCTGCCAGCGGTCGACGTTGGACGTGAAGCTGCCGGCTTTCACGAATGTGGGCGGCGCCGGTGCGTCGATGGTCCAGCGCGTCATCGTGACGTTGTTACCCGAGCGCTGCACCTTCACTGTGGCGTGATCAACCAGCGCCGAATTCCCGATCGTGGTGTCATGCACGAAAGCGAGATGCGTCAGATCGAGCAGGTTGTCGACGATGAGCTGCCAGTTCGACTTGACGTACAGGTACTCGCTTTTCGCTCCCCATTCCGGATCGTCGAACCAGTGATAATCCGGGATGTTGTCGGGATCGGCGAGCGCGGGGTCGCCCATCCAGATCCAGAGCCAATGATAACGCTCCCGGACGGGATAGCTCTTCACCCGCGCAGAGCGGGGAACGACGTCCTGCCCGGGCACGCGCACGCAAGTGCCGGTCCGGTCATAGCGCAGCCCGTGGTAGTGGCATTGCAGCTCATCGCCGACGAGCTTGCCCATGGAGAGGGGGAGATGGCGGTGCGCGCAGCGATCCTCCAGCGCCACCGGAGCTCCATCTTCCAGCCGATAAAAGACGATGGGCTCGCCCATGATGACGCGGCGCAGCGGTTGTCGGCCGATCTCGCGGTCGTATCCGGCGACATACCAATAATTCCGCAGGAACATCGGATGCTCCATCGTCTGTGCCGCCGCGAGCGCAAGCTGCTGCTCCGGCGGCCGGTTGCAAGCAGTCTATGCGCCGCGTCCGCAAGTTTCAAACGCGACCGCGACGCCCACGTGCTCTGTTTGATGGCGTCGATGAGCTAGGGATGTTAGGCTGACCTGCGCTGACTTAACTCGGATCACTCATGCGTCCCAGCGGCTATGCCTCACTCGCGCCATTCTTCGTCTCGGGTGAGCGCTCGCCCCTGACAGAGGTGCGTTCCTGCCTCGACCGCGTCGATGCAGTAGCCCCCAAGCTCAATGCCTTTGTGCAGGTGGCGCGCGAGCGCGCGCTTTCCGCCGCCGGGGATTCCGAGCGGCGTTGGCGCTCCAACTCGCCTCTCTCGGCGATCGACGGCATGGCCATCGGTGTCAAGGACATCATCGAGACCGAGGACATGCCCACCGGGCAAGGCTCACCCCTTTGGGAGGGCTTCCAAACGCGCCGCGACGCGGCTTGCGTCCAGGCCTTGCGGGAAGCGGGCGCGATCATTCTCGGCAAGACGACGACGACCGAGTTTGCCTCGACCGAGCCTCTCATGCCGGTACGCAACCCGCACGATCCTTCGCGTACGGCCGGGGGGTCGAGCAGCGGGTCGGCCGCAGCGGTCGGTGCCGGCATCCTGCCGGCAGCGCTCGGGACGCAAGTGGTCGGCTCGACCCTGCGACCGGCGAGCTATTGCGGGTGTGTCGGTTTCAAGCCCACCTTCGGCGGCCTCAATCGCAGCGGATCGTTCGATCACCTGAGCCAGAGTTGCCTCGGCATCCTGGCGGCCACGCCCGAGGACGCCTGGACAGTGGCGGCCGCAATCGTGATGCGGGTAGGGGGCGATCCCGGGCATCCCGGGCTGTGCGGGCCGAGCGAGATTCCGCCGGCATCGCCGCCGCGCCGGCTGGCGATGCTCGAGACAGCGGGGTGGCAGAAGGCGAGCGCGGGCGCGCACGCCGCGTTGGGACAGGCGCGCGAGCGCCTGCTCGAGCTTGGCGTCGCGGTCGGCGATCGCCGAAACGACGCCAGCGTCGCGGCGGTCGAGGACGCGATCGGCGATGCGATACCCGTGACCTTTCAGATCTTCGATTGGGAATTTCGCTGGCCCCTGGGAAATTACGCCAAGCGCAACGGCCTTAGCGAAGGCATGCGCCGGCGACTTGCCTCGGCACAACAGATGACCGTGGACGATTATCGCGCCGCGCTGCGTCGCCGGCACGAGATTCGCAAGCGCTATGCCGACGCGAGCGGACAATACGAGGGGTTCGTCACGCTGGGCGCCACCGGCGCGGCGCCCGTCGGTCTGGGCTGGACCGGCGATCCCGCCTTCAACGTGCCG
This sequence comes from Xanthobacteraceae bacterium, assembly GCA_036557665.1. Classification (GTDB taxonomy): domain Bacteria; phylum Pseudomonadota; class Alphaproteobacteria; order Rhizobiales; family Xanthobacteraceae; genus VAZQ01. Next base: position 27,731 of record DATBHG010000055.1, read on the forward strand.
GGATCGCTTCTCGGCGTTCCTGCAATCTCGTTGCCGTTCCTGCAGGACGAGCAGATGCCGCTCGGCCTGCAGATCATCGGCCGTGCCGATGAGGATGCAGAGCTGATGGCGCGAGCACACTGGCTATGGCAGAGCTACTGATTGCGGCGAGCCGCAGGGCGGGTTACGCGAGAAGTCGGCGGTGCCGATTTTGCGGCTCGAACCCGCCGCGGTTCGGCGCATTACGCTGTGCGGTACTGCCTTCGGCAGTACCCTTTCGCTGATCCACCCTACATCAGCTATTGCTCGCAGAAGCGGAGGAACGATGAAAGCAGCTTTCATTGAACGATTTGGCGGACCGGAGGTCTTGCAATACGGGGATCTGCCGGACCCTGTTGCCGGGCCCGGCGAGGCGCTCATCGATATCCTCGCGGCGAGCGTCAATGCCGCCGATTGGAAGGCGCGGCTCGGCGACTATGGGCAGGGCAAGTTTCCCCTTGTCCTGGGACGCGATTTTTCCGGAGTGGTTGCCGCGCTCGGCCAGGGCGTGCAGGATTTTCAGGTAGGAGATGCGGTGTTCGGCGTGTCGGAGGCCGGCCAGGAGGGGGCCTACGCCGAGAAGAAAGCCGTCAAGGCGGCGATTGTCGCGCCCAAGCCGAGCAGCATGTCGCACATAGACGCTGCCGCCTTGGCGCTCACCGGCCTCACGGCCTTGAGCGCGGTCGAGGAGACGTTGCAGCTCAGGCGCGGCGAGACGATCCTCATCCAGGGCGGCGCGGGCGGGGTTGCGAGCTTCGCCATCCAGGTCGCCAAGCACATCGGTGCGCGCGTGATTACGACCACCAGTGCCGCGAACATTTCTTACGTGCGCAGTCTCGGAGCCGATGAAGTCATCGATTACAACGCCGAGGATTTTACCAAGCGCGTGTCCAACTGCGATGCCGTGTTTGATACGGTCGGCGGCGACGTGGCGCTGCGATCGTTCGCGGTGCTCAAGCCGGGCGGGCGCGCGGCCTTCATCGCTTCCGGTCCGCAGGCGCCCAAGCCCAACCGCAGCGATGTCACGTCGCTGCGCCCTCCGGTGAAGCGCGCCCGCGCCCCGCTGGAGCGCATCGCGCATCTGTTTACGACCGGCGCGGTGCGGGTTCCCGAGATCAGGCTCTATCGCCTGCCCGAGGCTGCTGACGCTCACCGCCTGAGCGAGGGGCGGCATTTCCGCGGCAAGCTTGTCTTTCAGGTGCGGTAAAACGATCGCCGTGTGGCCCGCATGCGCACGCGATATATGCGTGTACTGGCGCGTCAGAAGACCGTGCCGTCGGCACGGACCACAATCGGCGGCGGGCCGTCGGGCGGGCGCAGGGCGCGCGCAATCTTGCGCCCCGCGCTCCACGTGCCCCCTTGCAACATCTGCGGCAGGGTGAAGCCGGGGCCGAGTGCCAGCATTGCCCGCACGCGCTCGAGCAGGCGATCCATCAGCGCCACGGTCAGCGCCCGCCACTCCACCACGAGCCCGGACTGCACGTCATGGGGCACGAGCGCATCGATCGCAGGCTGCAGCCGAATTGCGCCAAGATCGACCAGAAGGCCGCCGTTGCGATATTCCGCCAGCGCGGTGAGCTCGTTGATTCCCTGGACTGTGATGCCGGCCCATGCGAGCGGCTCGATCAGCGAATAGGTCAGCCACTGCGAGAGCTTGTGAAAGGGGACGATCCCGTTGGTACGATCCGGCGTGCGCACGGCGCTATGGCGCCCGGCATCCCCGATCGGAATGCCGTCGAGCATGAGCGCGGAGGGCCAGATCGGGGCCAGCGCATCGAGCAGAAGCGCCAGCAAGGACACCGCGGAGATGCTCTCGGTGCGGGCTGTGTTGATGAAATGGTCGATGAGATTGCCGGGGCGTGCCGGCCTCGAGCCAAAAAGATCGGGCCGCTCCGCGATGGCCTTGCCCAGCCGTTGCAGCAACGCGCTGCGCGGCTCCGCGCCGATCAGAGGGTTTTGGGCATCGGCCTGGAAATGCCGTGCCAGGGTCGCAGCATCGATACGCGCGAGCGCCGCATCATCGACGCGATCGGGGCGATCGCGGTCCGATGAAAAACCGCCGGTGCGAAACACGTCCAGGCTCGCAACCGCCAGACCTTCCGAGCGGGCGAAGACATTCCCGGTTTTCGCTTCACGATAGCGCCAGGCATCGCCCGCGCCGGCATCGAGCAGCACGCTCACCGTGACGAGATCGACTGCCATGCGGGCGCGCTCGAGCGGGTGCGCGCGCACGCTCGCCGCGAGCTCCCGCCAGCGATCGATGCCGCCCGCGCAAAAATGCCGCCAGCGGCTGTGATAGGGGATGTTCAGGTCGGGATAGGCCTCCCGCGTGACCTCGGCGACGTATTCCGCGACCGCATCCAGGCGGCTTTCGTCGAGCGTGAAATAGGGCGAGTGGCCCCCTGCCACCCAGCGCGCGACCATGCCGCAACGCTCGCGCACGGCGGCTGCGCTGCGCAGCTGCGCTATTTCCGGCGGAGGTCGGAGCATATGGCTGACGCGCGTCGCACCGTTCTCTTTCCCGCCGTGCTGGCAGGGCACCATCAGAACGAGAGCTGAGCCTCTACCCCCGCGAACGGTGCACGCAGGCCCGTTTCGTCCTCCTCCAACAAACCTGCGGTCTCCAGGGCGCGCACATCCCCATGTACCCGTTTGTAATCGCGCCCGAGCGCGCGCGCGATGGCGGCAATCGAGAGATGGGGTCGGCGGCGCACGAAGCGAAGGAGCTCGATTCGCTTTGGCGAAAGCGTGGCCAACAGCTTTTCCAGGCTCTCGAACGAGAGATGTTCCTCGTGTACCGGCTCCCCACGTTCGGCTCGCCGCCACGCCAGGACAAAGCGGCGGCCCGATGCTTCGGGGCTTTCCACGTGAACTTGAACCTTGCGTCTTCCTGTCATCGTTTTCGTCTCGCTTGATCGACGTCGGCCAGGAAGTCCCCAATAAGCCTCTCAGGGGAAGTGAACCGGTACGGGAGCTCGCGCCCCAGGACATGACGATGGTCGCCCTTTCCGCGTTCGTTATCGTAGCCAACAATCCGCTTGCCACCCTTTCGAACGTACAGGCGATATTTGAAGCCGTGGTGAGTCCCTGGGAGCTCGCGTGGAAGTTTCCAGATCACCATCTCCATGATTGCTCCGTCGTCGAGCTCTTGCTTAAGGCGAAAAACCAGCGCCGCCTTCATATGGCGCAGCATGCCATATGGGCATCTATGGCGTCAACCGCCATACGCAGGAGCTCCCAGGCCGCGCAAGCGCGCCGGGCCGAGCTGCCCCAAGTCGCTCCGCCTATCCGAGCTAAGCCCCTGCGCGCTACACCAGCTCCGGCCAGGGCACGATCGTGGACTTGACCGTTTTCATCGCCATCGCGTCCTTGACGGCGCGCGCAATGCCGTCCTGGTCGAAGGGATAGAGCGTCTGCATCTCCAGCCAGGGATATTTGTCGCGCGTGCGATAGAGCATGTCGACCCCGAGCGGAAGATCATTGCCGGTGAAACCCCAGGAGCCCAGCACATTGAGGTCCTTGGCGCAGATGCGATGCCAGGAGGTGGTGATCGAGCCGGCGTCGGTGAACTGGCCCATCTCGACATAGGTGCCGCCGTCGCGCAGGAGCTCGATCCCCTCGGGGCCGGCGCTGGGGTGGCCGGCGCAGTCCATCGCCAGGTCGGCGCCGAAGCCGCCGACGATGTCGCGCACGCGCGCGATGCGCTGCTGCGGGTCCTTGACCTCGTCGATGCTCACCGTTGCTTCGGCGCCGAACTTGCGCGCGAGCTCGAGCCGGGGACTTTCAGGAGCGCCGACGCAAATGACCCGCCCGGCTCCCATCTCTCGGGCTGCCGCGACGGCCAGGATACCGATGGGTCCGGAGCCCTGGATGACCACCGTATCGCCCCAGGTGAAACCGCCGGCTCGCGTCGCGCGGTTGAACGCGCGGATGCAGGAGGTCAGCGGCTCAGCAAGCGCCCCCAGTCGCAGGGGCATGTCGTCCGGAAGCTTGTACACCTTGGTGCCCGGCAGCATGTCGAGGTCGACATAGACGTATTCCGCGAAGCCTCCCCACAGGTGCGGCGGCTTGTCGAACCCGAGGTAGCGCCCGTAGTAGACCGGGGTAAGACATTTGTTGGCGCGTTCGGGATAGTGGACGCAGTAATAGCACTGCCCGCACGGCATCAGCGGCGGGATCATCACCTTGGAGCCGATGCCGAGCCGCTTTCCCATGAAATCTTCGGTGAATTCCGCCCCGGCCTCGACGATGATCCCGCCGAGCTCGTGACCCAGCGTGAATGGCCATGGCAGCGGCTTGGGCCAATGGCCTTTGAGAATATGAAGATCGGTGCCGCATACGCCGCATGCGCCGATCCGGATCAACGCGGCTTTTTTCGGAACATGCGGCCATTCCACCGAGCGGATCACCGGCTCGGTGCCCGGGCCGGCAAAGGTGGCCACCCGAATGGTCCTGTTGCGCATGCACTACAACATCGGGCTGGAGGGGAGGGTTTCAAGCCTGCCCTGCCGGAGCCGGCGTAACAAACAACGAGCTCAGCGCATCGCGGGGCCGGACGGACGCACCGGCTCGTACCCGATCTTGTCCGGGTCCCACACGATGAAATTGTCGCGGTTGGGCATCTTCACCTGCGGCAGGGTCTTGGCATCCATGACCGCCTCCTCGCCGATGATCTTGTTGAGCGAGAGAATGTAGGCGCAGAGCGCGTAAACCTCCTCGCTGGTGAGCGTCTTGGGCATCGGATACGGCATCGACCGGCGGACGACATCGAACAACGTGGTCGCATATTTGTAGTACGGGACCGTCTTCATGGTATCGATGCGATCGAACCGGGAAGGGCCGACCAGCGGCACGATGTGGGGCGCGGGGTTGACGCCATTCTCGCCGTGGCAGAGCGCGCATTTCTGCGCGTAGATCGCCGCGCCTTGTTTCGCCGTGCCGCTCCCGGGCGGCAAGCCGGTGCCGTCCGGCAGCACGTCGATGTTCCAGGCGGCGATGTCGGCCTCGGCGATCGGCTGCCCAAGCCCCGGCGTCTCGGCGCGCGCCGATGTCGCTCCTGCCAATGCGAGCAGCAGCACCAAAGCCAGTCCGGGCTTACGCGTACACATGTTTGATCTCCCCGTCCTTGCCGATGCCCCAGCTCGTGATGCTGTTGTAGTGCTGATTGGGGAACGCGAGCGGGCTTTTGACCGGCTTCTCGGTCTGCCCCCGCGCTGCGACGAACTCGGCGCGGGTGGGCTGCACATTGCCTGCTTCGTCCCAGGCCCGGCTTTGCAGGACCGCGGGTGCTCCGTCCCAGTGCCAGGGCATGCGGAAGCGGGTGAAGGCTTTGGGCACCACCGGCTCCTGCAACGCCGCCTGGCCCCAGCTCTTGCCGCCGTCGGCCGAGACCATGACCTTGGCGATGCGTCCGTTGCCGGAATAGGCAATGCCCGACACTTCATAGAAGCCGGTCCCTTTCAGCGTCTGGCCGAAGGAGGGATGCGTGATGAACGATTTGACCTCCTGGGTGAAGTGGAACAGCCACATCTTGTTGCCCGGCAGGATCTGCGAGTACGTCTTGGACTCGAAGAAGCTCATCGCCGGCTGATCGAGAAGCTTGATGCGGCGTACGTACTTGACGTTCATGTTGCCCTGATAGCCGGGGAGCAACAGGCGCATGGGGTAGCCGTTGCCCGGCATCAGCCGCTCGCCGTTCTGGTAGAGCGCGATCATGGCATCGTCGAGCGCCTTCTTGATCGGAACGCTGCGATGAAGGGCAAGAGAATCCGCGCCTTCGGCGAGAAGCCACGTGGCCTTTGGATCGATGCCGGTCTCCTCGAGCAGGGTCGAGAGCGGCACGCCGGTCCACTCTGCGTTGGAGACCAGCCCGTGCAGCGCCTGAGCGGTCGCCTGCAGCGGCTCGTTGGAGAACATCGGTGCGCTGTTGCCGCTGCATTCGAGGAAATGCACGCGCGTCACCATCGGATAGCGGGCGAGCGATTCGACCGTGAACACCAGCGGCTGCTTCACCAGGCCGTGGATGACGAGCTTGTGCTGCGCCGGATCGATATCCGGCAAGCCGGAATGACAGATGCTGAAAAAGAGTCCGTTGGGCGTGATCGTGCCCTGCAGAAGATGATGCGGCGTGCGCGCATGGGAGTTGCGAAACTCGTTGTCGGGATTGCTGCGCGTGCGGATCACCTCCTTCTCGAACCTCGATGGCACCTGGTAGGCCGGCGACACCGAGCCCATTTCCAGGCTCCACGGATCGTTCTTGAGCGGCTCGGCCGCAGCGCCGGCGACCGCCGCGCCGGCACTCGTTCCCACGGCGCCCGCAAACATGATGCCGCGGCCAAGCAGCGCCCGGCGATGCAGAAGCCCGTTGCCGGCAACCTGCTCAGCTAATGCGAGCTCGAGCGCGCCGTTGCGGCGCTTGCGATGACTCATGTTGTCCTCTCCCTGAGGCTGGCGTCTTGCGCGCCGGCTCCGGTTTTCTCTCGCCGCAATCCTAACGCCCATTCGCATTCGGATGCGCTTCGGGCACGGCGCGCTTGCGCGGCCGGAGCGGCAACAGACTGCGCCGTTTACGCCGCGCTTTCAACCGCTCCCTGATCACACGCGTCGTTTGATGTGATAGGATTGCAAGCAGCGCCATGGCTGTGGACCTGGGAGGAAAATGAGACGGCGCGATTTCATCACGCTGATCGCGGGCTGCGCCGGCGGATGGCCGCGATTGGGGGGCGCGCAGCAAGCGGCGGGGCCGGTCATCGGTTTCCTGGGCGCGGAAAGCCCGGAACTGTTCGCAAGCCGCCTGCGCGCGTTTCACCAGGGACTTGCGCAGATGGGCTACGTCGAGGGCCGCGATCTCTCGGTCGAATATCGCTGGGCGAAGGGACACAATGACCGATTGCCGCCGCTGGCCCAGGATCTGGTGCAGCGTCAGGTGCGAGTGATCGTGGCCGGCGGAACGCCCGCGGCGCTCGCGGCCAAGGCGGCAACGGCGAGCATCGCCATCGTCGCATCGGTTGCGGTCGATCCGCTGGCGGTCGGACTCGTTGCGGGTTTTGCGGAACCCGGCGGCAACGTGACGGCCGTCACCACGCTCGGCGCCGAGATAGGCCCGAAGCAACTCGAGATCCTGCACGAGCTCGTGCCCGGAGCGACTGTCGCTCTGCTGCTCAATCCGACCAACCCCGCCATGGCCGACACGGAGGCGCGGAAGCTCTTCACCGCTGCCGGGATGCTGGGTCTGCAGCTGCGGGTGACCGAGGCGAGCAGCGAAGCCGAATTTGCACGCGCCTTTGCTGCCATGCGCGGTATTCGGGCAGACGCGCTCATCATCGGCAATGATCTGCTTTTCAACAGCCGGCTTGGCGAGCTGGCCGATCTCGCCCTTCGCAACGCTATCCCGGCCATGCATCAGTATCGCGAGTTCGCTGCGGCGGGCGGCCTGATGAGCTTCGGCGGCAGCGTTGCAGAGGTCTATCGGCGCAACGGAATCTACACGGCGCGCATCCTCAAGGGGGAGAAGCCGGCAGACCTGCCGGTGCAGCAGGCGACCGAGGTCGAGCTGGTGCTCAACCTGCGCACCGCGAAGGCGCTCGGCCTCACCGTGCCGCCGACATTGCTCGCCCGCGCCGACGAGATCATCGAGTGAGCATGATCACTTCGAAGAGGCGAGGCATCTGCCCCGCCCCCACGTAATTTTGCTCTCCTTAGAGGCGGCCTGTCCAGGCTAATTCGTGAGCGCCTTCACCGTTTCGGCAAGTTTCCTGCGCGCGTAGAACATCCGCGTCTTCACCGTGCCAGCGGGCAAGCCGGTGATCGCTGCGGCCTCTTTCACCGATTTGCCGTGGTAGTAGACGAGGTCGATGATCTCGCGATGCTCGTCGGAGAGCGTGCGCAAAGCCGCGGTCAGCCGCTCGTCCCGATCCTTGTCCTGCAACATGGTTTCGGCATCTCCGGACGGATCGCGGATGCTCTCCGCAAGCTCATCGTCGAGCTGAGCGTCGCGCCGGCGCCGGCGTGCCGAAATCGCCTTGTAGCGCGCGATGGCGAGGAGCCACGTGGATACCGACGATCGGCCCTCGAACGCGCCGGCCTGCCGCCACACATCGATGAAAACTTCGGACAGAAGGTCCTCGGCGAGCGCTTCGTCGCGAACGATCCGCAGCAGCCAGCGGTAGACCGAGGTCTGGTGGCGGGCAAAGAGGTGACGCATTGCCGCCTGTTCGCCTCCGGCGATCCGTGCAATCAGAACGTCGTCCGCGGAGTATTTGGTGGTCGCTTGCATCGGAGCCGATGCAGCGGCCATTCCCGTGCGGACAATGGCTGTTGTCATGGTGATCCCCCTGCAATGTCACGTCCCGCCGGATAATGCGCAGCGGCAAGGAAGGTTCCTGCCGACCTCGCGATTTCTCAGCTTGACCCCAAGATCAGCTTGACCCCAAGAATCGGGTGCGCGACTGCCACAGCTGTGCCAAGATTCTGCCGCGGAGCGGACGCTTCCTGAAAAAGGCGCTGGCGGATCCGGGAGACGATAATGCGGCGGCTGTGTTCTTCACTGTTACGGCGCTCGCCTACGCGCGTCGCGTCTGCGCTCGCATGCGTGCTTGCTCTGGCGGGTCTCGCCTGCGGGCAGGACTGGCCGCAGCGTCCCGTGCGCATCATCGGGCCCTATGCCGCGGGCGGCAACGCGGATGTCCTCGCCCGGCTGACGGCGCAGCGCCTGAGCGAGAGCTTGGGGCAGCAATTCGTCGTCGAAAACCGCGTCGGCGGCAACGGCATCATCGCCGGGGAAGCGGTCGCGCATGCGGCGCCTGACGGCTACACCCTGCTCTGGGGAGTCCTGCCGCCGCTGGCGATCCAGCCTGCCCTGAGCAGGGTGCCCTACGACTCGCGCAAGGATTTTGCCCCGATCAGCATCGTGGCGACCAACCCGTTCGTCCTCGTTGTCAACAAGGGCCTCCCGGTCGACACGGTGGCGGAGCTCATCGCCTGGGTGCGCGCGCAGCCTGCTACACCCAGCTATGCCGAAGGTGCCGTTGGCAGCGTCACTCATCTTGCGATGGCGCTGTTCCTGCACCGGGCCGGTATCGCCATGACGAATGTCAGCTACAGGGGCAACGCGCCGGCGCTGACCGATGTGGTGGCGGGCCATCTTCCCACCATGTTCTCGAACCTGTCCGATGCCTTGCCGCATCTTGCAAGCGGCGCCATCCGCGCCCTTGCGGTATCGAGCGAAAAGCGCACGCCGCGGCTGCCCGATGTGCCCACCATCGCCGAGACCGGCTTCCCCGGTTTCAACGTGATCACCTGGAATGGGCTGGCCGCGCCGGCAGGCACCCCCAAGCCGATCATCGATCGGCTTGCTGCCGAGATCCGCCTCGCCGTCAAGGATCCGGCTTTCGTCGCGCGGCTGGCAAGCCTTGGCGCCGATCCGCTCGACGATACGCCCGAGGAGTTCGCGGCGCGGATATCCGCGGACCTCGACCTCTGGGGTCAGGCGGTAGCCGCTGCCGGGATCAAGCCGTAGCGCCGCGCGTCTGCAATTGCGCTGTCACGGGCATCGCGCGCGTGGTCTCGGACGCTTCAGGCACAGACACGGGCACCGTGACGCGGTGCCCGGTTCCGGATTTCGCTTCGCTCCTCCGGGTGACGCTGCTATCTCATCCGCGAAAAGAGGAGGAAACCATGCCCAAGGCACTACGCCCGTTGGTCTTTGCGATAGCCGCTGTCGCGACGGCCGTTCTCGGGCTCGCACCGCCGGCGGCGGCACAGGGTTGGCCGCAGCGACCGGTCAAATTCGTCGTGACGCTCGGCGCCGGATCCGGCGTCGACATTGGCACGCGTCTGTTGGCCGACCGTCTGAGCGCGCGGTGGGGCCAGCCTGTGGTGGTGGAGAATCGTCCGGGCGGCGACGGCATCGTGGCCATCACCAGCTTCCTAAGCGCGCATGATGATCACGTGCTTCTGGCGGCGCCCACCTCGTCCTTCACTGCCCATCCTTATCTGCACGACAGCCTGCCGTACAAACAAAGCGATCTCCTGCCGATCGCGCGGGTGTCGAACACCGTCATCGCTCTCTCGGTGCCGGTTTCGCTCCAGGCAGCAAGCTTCGCCGACGTAGTCGCCAAGGCGCGCGCGCAGCCGGGAAAGCTCAACTGGGCGGGGGTTACGGGGGCGCTCGATTTTGCCTTCGCGGGGTTTCTCAAGGCGAAGGGCTTGAACATGCCCAAGGTGCCGTACCGCAATCCGGTGGAGGCAGCCAATGATGTCGCCGAAGGGCGGGTACAGGTCTACGAGGGCGCCTACGCAATTGCGCGCCCGCAGATCGAGGCCGGTCGGATCAAGCCCATCATGCTGACGAACAGCGTGCGCGCTCCCATGCTGCCCCAGGTTCCTACTGCGGCCGAATCCGGTTTTCCGGAGCTCACGATGGACGGCCTCGTGGGCTTCTTCGGTCCGCCCGGGATGCCGCTCGCGTTGCGGGAGCGGATTGCAAGCGATGTGCGCGCGGTCAGCGATGCGACCATAGAGTCGCGCCTGCTGGCAACCGGTCAGCTCCCCAACCCGGGCGGACCGGCCGAATTTGCCGCCGCCGCCGACCAGCAGCGAGCGCGGCTCGCCGAGGTCGCCAGGGATCTGGGTATCAAGGCCAGCCAGTGAGGAGCTCCAACATGATTTTCAAGCTGGCGACCATCGCCTGTGCCGGTGCATTGACGTTTGCGCAGGCCCCGAGTGCGCTTGCCGCCAAGATCAAGCTGGTCTCTGCCGGCCCGGTAACGACCTATTCGCTCCCGTTTCTGGTCGCCCTCAGGAAGGGATGGCTCGACGGCCTGGAGATCGAGGACCTCCACGTCACGGGGGACGCCAACACCATGCGGGTGCTCTTGTCCGGCAACGCCGACATCGGGGTGATCGGCACGCTCAACGTGCTCGCGTCGATCCATTCCGGTGCGAGCATCCGCGCAATCCATTCCTGGCAGCCGATCGGCGACTACAGCCTGGTGCTGGCCACCGGTAAAGGCACGAAGCTCGAGGACCTCGCCGGCAAGACGTTCGCCACCTCCGGTCCCGGCGCCTTGCCCGATCAGCTGCCGCGCCTCGTCATGCGCAAGCACGGCATCGACGAATCGACCACGCGCTTCGTGCAGGTCGGCGGTCACGCTGCGCGCCTGCAGGCCGTGATCGGCGGGCGCGCCGATGCGACGCTGATCAACACCGTCACGGCGCTCAAAGGCGTGCAGGAGGGCAAGGTCACCGTGCTGACGAAACTGTCGGCCGAGTTTCCCGGCCTCGGCTACATCTGGAGCGTGGTACGCGCCGAATCCCTGGACAAGCCGGAGATGACCGCCGCCTTTGCGACGATGACCGAGGGGAGCATTCGCGGCTCGCGTTACATCATGGAAAATCCTGACGGCGCGGCTGCGATTCTGCACCAGTCGCTTCCCGATCTCGCCCTGCCGTTTCTCACATCGGTGGTGCGAGACCTTAATTCCGAAAAGGTCTGGGGCACCGACGGCGGGCTCGATCCGGCCATCGAGGAGTTCACTGCCGATCTCAATATGAAGCTCGGCAACCTGCCGGTGGCGCCCCCGCCGAAGGATGTGTTGGAGCCACGCTTCGTCAACGCCGCCATGCAGAAGCTCGGCGCTTTTCAGAAGAAGTAGAGGGGGCCGAATCCCTCCCCCGCAGGGGGAGGGTGGCCGCCGTAAGGCGGCCGGGTGGGGGTATCATGGCCAACGAGCTGGCCCGCGCCTTGCGCAAACAAATGACCCTGCAGGAGGTCAAGTTGTGGGTTCATCTGCGCAGCTGGAGAAAGCATGGATTCCACTTCCGGCGACAGTCGCCGCGCAATGGCCGCATCGTGGATTTCGTCTGTCTAAAGCATCGCCTGATCGTTGAGGTCGATGGAGGCCAGCACAACCTCGATGCACACGCTCGGCGCGATGCGCTGCGCGATGATTGTTTTGCCAGCCGAGGTTTCAGGACTCTTCGTTTCTGGAATAATGATATCGATCGCAATCTGAACGGCGTGCTTGAAAGTATAGCCGCAGCGCTTCACGACCCCCCACCCCGGCGACCCCCGACCAAGTCGGGGGTCGGCCGCCCTCCCCCTACGGGGCAGGGATAAGGCCCTCGCATGGTCGTCTACGACAATGTCAGCAAATTTTTTGCGGTCCGCGGCGGCGGCGAGCGGCATGACGCCGAGCTGATGGTTGCGCTCGACCGCGTGAGCGCGAGCGTTGGCAAAGGCGAGCTGGTGACGCTCCTTGGCCCGAGCGGCTGCGGCAAGACCACGCTGCTGCGCCTCACGGCCGGGCTCATCGCCGCCGACGAGGGCTGCATCACCATCGAAGGAAAGAAAGTCACTGCGCCGCGCAAGGATGCTTGCATGGTGTTCCAGAGCTTCGCGCTGCTGCCGTGGCGCACGGTGATGGGCAATGTCGAGTTCCCGTTGGAGATCGACGGTGTCTCTGTCCCGGAGCGCCGCGAGCAGGCGCGCCACTTTCTGGACCTCGTCGGGCTCGGCGCCTTTCCCGAGCACTATCCCCACGAGCTCTCCGGCGGCATGCAGCAGCGCGTGGGGATCGCGCGCGCGCTGATGCGCAGGCCCATCCTGATCTTCATGGACGAGCCTTTCGGCGCGCTCGATGCGCAGACGCGCGAGCAGCTGCAGGAGGACTTCCTGCGCATCTGGTCGCGAACCGGGGCAACGGTCGTCTTCGTCACCCACAGCATCGACGAGGCGCTGTTTCTCTCCGACCGCATTTTCGTGTTCGACACCAGGCCCGGACGCATTCGCAGCATCGTCGAGTCGCCGGTCGCATCGGTCCGCCTCGCGGGCGACGTGCGCGCCCATCCCGCGTTCGGCAAATATCGCGCCGAGTTGCGCAATATGCTCAGGAGCAACCCATGACGTCCCTGGAGAGCGCGGCGCCGCGCGTTTCCGTTCCGGCGCCCAGGCCCGCACCGGCGGAGCGGCTGCGCGCGCTTTTGCTCAGCCCCAATGCCATCCGTACCGCCTCGGTCGCTGTGTTCTTCGTCATATGGGAATACTACGGCCGGCGCATGGATCCGATCTTCATGGCGCCGCCGAGCGCGATCCTCGAGGCGGCCGTGACGCTGGTGCGGAACGGCGCCCTGGAGAAGGCGATGGCACAGACGCTGTGGCCGTTCGCCGCCGGCATGGCGCTCACCGTCGTCGTCGGCATCCTCCTCGGCATCCTGATGGCGCAGTGGCGTACGCTCGAATACGTGCTCGATCCCTTCATCAATGCGCTCTACGCCATCCCGCGCATCGCGCTGGTGCCGCTGATCATCCTGTGGGCGGGCCTCGAGTTCGCCGGCAAGGTCACCATCCTGGTCTCCATCGCGATCTTTCCGATTACGGTCAATACGTTTTCCGGTATTCGCGACGTGCGCGGCTCCATGCTGGAGATCGGCCGCGCCTATGGTGCGACCGAATGGCAGATCTTCTGGAAGATCGTTCTGCCCGCGGCGCTGCCGTTCATCATGGCGGGCGTGCGGCTTGCCGTCGGGCTCGCGATCATCGGCATCATCGTCGCCGAGTTCTTCACCGCCATCAGCGGCCTCGGCGGCATGATCGTCGAGTACGCCAACGTGTTTGCGACCGCCAAGCTGTTCGTGCCCATCATCGTCATCGCGCTCATCGGCGTCGTCCTCACCGAGCTGGTGATGCGGCTGGAGCGGCGCATGTCGCGCTGGCGGGCGCTGGAGCGCGAGCGGTTCTGACAACGCCCTCGCTCCTCGTAGAGGCGACGCATGCGTCGCCCAGCCGCTGCCCCGTTGTTGATCGAACAGGGCGGGGCGGTGCCTCGCCCCTAGGCAGCGGCGCTTTTCGCTCTCTGCAGCAGGTCAAAGAGTCGCGCGGGGGTTACCGGGTACTCCGTGATGCGCACGCCGAACGGCGCGAGCGCGCTCTCGATCGCCGAGACGATCGCCGCGGCCGCCGGCACGCAGCCGGATTCGCCCACGCCCTTTACTCCGAGCGGATTGAGCGGGGAGGGGAACTGCATGAAGCTCACCTCTACGTTAGGCACTTCCGGCGCGCTCGCCAGCAGATATTCGGCGAAGGTGGTGGTGACCGGCTGCGCCTGCTCGTCGTAGCCCATCAACTCGAACAGCGCATTGCCGATCGCGTGCGCTACGCCGCCCATGATCTGGCCTTCGGCGATCATGGGGTTGATGATGCGCCCGCTGTCGTTGACCACGACATAGCGCAGGATGTGCACGGCGCCCGTTTCCACATCCACCTCGAGCTCGACCGCATGCGACGAGCCGCCGTAGGTCAGCGCGTCGGGCTGGAAGCTCTGGATGCTTTCGAGGCCCGGGTCGAGCTTCCCCGGCATCGGATAGCCGGGCACGCCCGACACGGCTTCGGCGACCTCGCGCAGAGTGAGCCCGCTGCCCGGCGCGCCGGCGATCTCGATGCGCCCGTCGCGCAGCTCGAGGTCGCTCGCGCTCACTTCCAAAAGATGCGCCGCGACCTGCATCGCCTTGTCCCGCACCGCGGCTGCCGCGAGATGCGCCGATGAGCCTGCGGTCACGGTCTGGCGGCTGGCAAATCCCCCCTGCCCGTAGGGAATGACCGCCGTGTCCCCCGCGGTGACGCTGACCGTATCCGGCGCAACGCCGAGCTGCTCGGCGCAGATCTGCGCCAGCGCGGTCTTGATGCCTTGCCCCATGGGCATCGCCCCGGTGTAAAGCGAGATCCGCCCGGAGCGCCCGATCCGCACGATCGCCGACTCGAACGGACCGCGCCCCGTCCCCTTCACGCCGTTGCCGATGCCGAGGCCGATATGGCGGCCGGCCTCCCGCGCGCGCTGCTGGCGGGCGGGGAATCCGGCATGATCGATCGCCTCCATGGCCTTGCGCTGGCAGAGCGGGAAGTCGCCGCTGTCGAGGGCGACGGGCGAGCCGGCGCGAGTCTTCAAGGGCGTCACGTAGGGCATCTTCTCCGGCGGCACGAGGTTGCGCCGCCGGACTTCGGGCCGCGGCAGCGAAAGCGTCTCGGCGATGCGGTCGAGCAGGCGCTCCATTGCGAACGCCGCCTCCGGATAGCCCGCCCCGCGCACCGGCATGGTCGCCACCTTGTTGGTCTCGGCCACGCGGACATTGAGCTCATAGGCCGGCACCACGTAGGGGCCGGGCACCCCGGTCGAGGCATTGAAGGGAAGGTTGATGCCTTGCGGGGTATAGGCGCCCTGGTCGTGAACAAGCGTGCCGCGCACCCCGAGGAGCCGCGCTTCGCCGTCGAACGCGACTTCCAGATCCCAATACTGGTCGCGCTCCTGCACGGCCGCGAGAAAATGCTCCCTCCGGTCCTCCACCCACTTGATCGGGCGGCGCAAGAGCAGGCACGCGGCGGCGAGCGTGACCTCCTCCGGATAGAGCAGGAACTTGGCGCCGAACCCGCCGCCCACGTCCGGCGCCACGACCCGCAGCCGGTTCTCGTCGAGGGAGAGGAGCTGCATCAGGAAAGCGCGCACCTCGTGCGCCAGCTGCGTCGAGGTCCACAGCGTCAGCCTGTCCTCGTTGCGGTCGTACGCCGCGAGCGCGCCGCGCCCTTCCATGGAATGGGCGCCGCCCCGGTGCTGCTTGAGCGCAACGCGCGCGGTATGGGGAGCGCGTGCAAAAGCGGCCGCCACGTCGCCGTACGACTGCTTGAGCTCGATCAGGAGATTGGTCGGCTTGGCGAGATGCGCGCGTGGGGCGCCCGGCGCGAGCGCGTCTCGGCAATCGGAAGCCGCGGGCAATACCTCGTAGTCCACCTGGACAAGTGCGGCTGCGTCCTCGGCGATGTATCGGGTGTCCGCGATGACCACCGCGACCGCCTCGCCTGCGAAGGCGACCTCGTCGCGGGCGAGCACAAACGGGGTAATGTCGGGGGGAAGCGTGCTGGTGCGAAACCCGAGCGGCACGCGTTCCTGGCTGAGCAAGGGGCGCAGGTCGGCGAGCGTGAGCACCGCGTGCACCCGCGGATGCAGGCGCGCGGGCCTGGTATCGATGCCGCGGATACGGGCGTGGGCATGCGGGCTGCGCACGAACGCCGCTTCCAGCATGCCGGGAAAGCTCAGGTCGCCTACGAACCGGCCCGCACCGGTAAGCAGCGGCCGGTCTTCAATTCGTCCGACGGGTTTGCCGATAAAGCCGCCTTGGCTCACGCCCTTGCCCCTGGTTTGCTTTCAGGGGTTGGCATGCCCATGGCGGGCATTGCAAGGAGCCTCGCAGGGCGGCGCATTGCGCCGTCCCGTCTCGCCGCGGTCGCGAGATTACGGTGCGCAGCCCCTCAACCGAGGCCCCGCGGCGGCGCCGCTTGCGCGGCCGTACCGAGCGGAATGCTCAGAGCCCGCTGTAAGGCGAGCGGTCCTCGTCAGTCTCGACCGGCAGCCACGCTGGCGCAAAGCCTAGCGCGCTCATCGACGCGATGATCGCGATCGGCAACAGAATGGTCCACATGTTAGCCCCCGCTTTCGGACCCGGCCTAATGGATCCTGCCAGCACGGTACCGCGGTAGCCGGGGAGAATTGCGGCGAGGCGGTGTCAATGGGCCGTGAAATTTCACTTTGTGGAGTTTTGTGGCTTTCGGGCACGCCACAGTGGAGCGGACGCTCACGTCGTCAGCAGTGCTCTTGCGTGAAAGTCAGCTCCGGCTCGCTGCGTGCCTTGTCGCCCCCGGACAGCGACGCCCGTACTCCGCAAACCGAGGAGGCGGCCAAACGAGAAAGCCCCGGCCGTGATCGTGGGAAGCCGGGGCTTGGTTGCGCAGGTCTCGTTGTGGACAGCCTGACAGACCGTCGGAATATCCGTACACCGGAACCCTTAAAAAAGCTCAAATCCTGCTCGGCTTGCTGTTGCCCTCTGCCGGCTCGAGGCCGTGACGCTTGAGGCGGGGACGCTTGGGGCGGGGACGCTTGTCATCGGCATTGGTGACTCGCGCTGCCATTTGGCGATAAGACGCCGCTCGCTCGCAGTACCGGTCAGCGCCGTCCATCGATCCCACACTCGCTTGTGCAGGGAGCAATATTCTTGCCGCAATGTGTCTTCCGGCGAATTAATGAGGAACCGCCAGGAGCTTGATACGCTCGTCCATTTGGTATGGCAGCGCACTTTCCAATCCAGTCAGACCGGTAGGGCTCCACTCCGGATGCTTGACGGAGATTTCTACCGTAATCGCGGCAAACAGCAGAGTTATGATCGTTATTTGAAATGTCAGAAGGTTGCTCGCCCTCATGGAACACCCCATTCGTTATCCCATCGGCCACAGGCTCTAACCAACTTGAGCAATACTAACCTGCGGGACGGCCGACTCAAGAGGTAGCGACCCTTCTCCCAGCAGAGCGGGTTCCATGGTCCGCGATGGTGTGGGAAATGCGACGGGGGCGTCCGGTGCTGCTGCCAAAGGTAGGTATGCGGCAGTCAAGGTTTTATTTAACGGAGAGCAGATCGAGGTTTTCGCAGCCCTGATGACCCGCCCGCTGAGGCGGCCGACATGGGCTCGTCGCGCTCTGCCCGCGTTGCCGATTGGCGCCAGCTACGGGCAGCTTCTTGTAGCGTGCTTGGCGTCCGGGTCTTTGGCCCTATCGGCCAAGCGCACGCAGCTCTCCGCCTTGTTACGATACTCATCTGTCTCGGATGATGATGCCACCCGAAGGCGGCCAAAAGAAAAGCCCCGGCCGCGCCGCCAATTAAAACGGTCGCTGTGTGGGACGGGTCTGCCCTTCGATCCGCTCCTCGCGTTCCATAAGGAAACGATAGCTGGCGGCGACCGTCAGCCATAGCTCCTTAATTTCTTCACTGTGGGACGTTTCCGCGCTTTCTGTGCAGGCGCGCATGCGGCGTCGATAGTCTTCGGTGGTTTGGCGCATGTGCTCCCTCCGTTACAGGCGGGAGCACTCGCATCTCTCAGCCACCGGCGCCTTGGGCAGGGCCGCTGCCGGTGATGTGGGCACAATAGAACAACTCCTCCCTGAGTTCCACCTGAAATTAGGACACGCGCAAAATTAAATAAGGACAGGAGGCCCGGAATTTAGGACACCATCCCGCCCCAGGGGCCCTGCCCTAGGGTAGTGTCCTAATTCCGAGGCTTCTGTCCTTATTTGCCGATCGCAGTGTCCTAATTTACGCTCTCGGTATGGAACGAGAGATGCTAATGGACCACTTGGCCCAAGCAGAACGCCATGTGGTTCAAGGCGAACAGCACGTCACGCGCCAGCGTGACCTCGTGGCTCGGCTTCAAATGGACGGCCATGATACGGACGAGGCACTGAAGCTCTTAAGTCAGTTTGAGGAGCTTCTTGCGGTGCATATTGCTGATAGGGACCGACTGAAGGCCGAGCTTGCCGAACTGGGATAGGCCGCCTCAGTGGCGGCCTATGGCTGCGGTGCTGCCGAATGGACTCCGGCTTCTGTCGCAAGGCACGTTCCTTCAGGCTATCGGCCGATCTCGCACGCCGAAAGCTGGAACCGGTGGTTTGACCACTATCGACGGATTGCCCTTTTTCTTACAGGCAGAACAGCTAAAGCCATTTATTTCCAATGACTTAATGATGTCGACCACTCCCATCATTTTCAGGATGAAATCGGGCCAGCGGACCGTTGGATACGACGCACGACTGCTGCCGATGGTCTGCGAGGTCTACCTGAAGCTGAGGGATCATGCCTTGGCGCGGACCCGCAAGATCCCCCGGCAGTATGAGCACATCATCCGGCAATGCGATGCGCTTATGCGCGGGCTCGCGACCGTGGGTATCATCGCCTTAGTCGATGAGGCTACTGGCTATCAGGAAACGCGCGATCGGATGGCGTTGCAGGCCATCCTCGACAAGTTCCTGCGCAAGGAATTTGCGGCTTGGGCCAAGCGGTTTCCGGACGAATTCTACCAGCAGATTTTTCGACTACGCGGCTGGGAATGGCGCGGGATGAAGATCAATCGCCCCCAAGTCGTCGCACACTACACTGGGGACTTGGTGTACGAGAGACTATTGCCGGGCATTTTGCAGAATTGGAACAGCGCAACCCCAAAGACGAGCGCGGCTATCGCAGGGGCGCCCATCACCAACTTCTAACGGATGACGTTGGGCATGCTGCGTTGGCGCAGCATCTCTATGCCGTGATTGCGCTTATGCGGTCAGAGGGCAATTGGGGAGCGTTCAAGCGACGGATTGACGTATCGCTCCCGAAGCAAGGGGCAAATCTGCAATTTTCATTTATGGCAGAATGACGAGAGGCCACCCATTGAGGCGGCCTCAAATATCGGTGTGCTTTTTTGATTTTGCCTGTTCTTCAGCACGCGTTGCCAGCTCTTCATAAGAATCGGCAAGTCTCCGGGCTACTACCCGATTAGCGACGCTAATCATGTCGTCGGCAATTACGCGCATTTCCTCTGCTCGGTTGCGCCATTGCCTAGCATCATCAATACGCGCGAAGTTGTCGAAGTTTATCTCACTCATGGCGCTGACTCACCGCTTATTCCAACGAAGGCAAGTCAGCGCCGGTTCCCGCCACAATGCAAATGAAATTAGGACAACATTGGCGGCAAATTAGGACAAACCCACCGGAATTAGGACACTACCACCCCCGGGTACCACGGCTCGGAGCTCAGGTTAACGACCGTCTGAGCGCAATTTTGCGTTGACGGCATGGTGTGATTCCGTAGGCGCGCTGATTCGCATCGGAGCGCCATCATGGACGCCATCTTCGAGGGTGAGAGTCCGCGTGCGCGTTTGGCCTTGCTTTTGCAACACTTTTCCAAGCTCGAGGATGGCCGGGAGACCTGGCGCATAGTCTATCCTCTCAAGGAGGTTCTGCTGCTGGTGACCTGCGCCACAATCGCATCTTGCGACGACTTCGACGATATCGTCGCCTGGGGCAAGCATCACCTGCATTTTCTGCGGCAGTTCTCGGAATTCCACCACGGGATCCCATGCGAGCGCTGGCTGCGCAGCCTGATTAATCGGATCGATCCGGCCATGTTTGGCCGCTGCTTCAAGGGCTGGGTCGCGTCGCTGTGGCCAGGGCGGCACGACTTAATTGCCATTGACGGCAAGACATCCCGCCGAACCCATGATCACCGCAAGGGTCTCAAAGCCCTGCATACGTTGAGCGCCTACGCCACCACCGCTCGGCTGGTACTGGCGCAGACCTGCGTTCCCGAGAAGACAAACGAGATCACCGCCATTCCCGATCTGCTCGATGAGCTTGCCGAAACCGGCCAGCTTGAAGGAGCGCTGGTCACCATCGATGCCATGGGCTGCCAAGTCGAGATTGCCGCCAAGATCGTCGCCCACAAGGCCGATTATCTGCTCGCCCTCAAGGGCAACCAGCCGACGCTGGAAAGCGATGTCGAGGACTATTTCCGCACCGCTCCTGCCGCCAAGCTCGCCAGCAAAACGACGGTTGAAAAGGGGCACGGTCGCATCGAGACGCGCGTATATACTGCCTCTGCCGAGGTCGATTGGATCATCTCGGAGCGCAGCTATCCGGGGGCGCCCCGCTTCACCAGCATCAAGACCCTGCTCAAGGTCCACTCACGCACCGAATATGCCGATCGCAGCAGCTTCGATACCCGCTTTTATATTTCCTCGGCCCCACTCAACATCGAGCGCCTCTCCAGCGCGGCACGCGGTCATTGGGGGGTCGAGAGCATGCACTGGCTTCTCGACGTCGCGTTCAGGGACGATCTGTCGCGCTACCGCGCCGGCCACGGCGCCAAAAACATGGCTGTCGTGCGGCGCTTCGCGCTCAATCTCGTGCGCGCCAACAAAACCAAGGGAAGCATCAAAACCCGCCGCAAATGCGCGGGCTGGAGCCCGGAACTCCTGCTGGAAATCCTTCAGCTCAAATGAACGTTAACCTGGATTCCGTGCCGTGCCCCGGGTACTGGCCGGAACCACCCCCCGGTACTGGCCGGAACCAACCGGCCAGTACCACCCCCGGGTACTGTCCGAATTAGGACAGATGCAAGGCGAAATTAGGACAGTATTGAGTAACCTGCCCTCACGGGACCAAGAACAGGGATTTGTAGATCAGGAATAGAGCGTGCGGTGATACGTTTTTGTACTTGAGAAAATGACAGGTGGTTTTGAGGTAGTCGTCTGACAATATCAGCGACTCGGCTCGTGGGGAGCCGCCTTTTTTGGCAACTTCATAGAACCGGCAGAACTGAAAGCCAAGATCAAATGCCAAGTATTCATTGCAATACCCAAACAGCAATTCCCTAAAAGCTTTCTCATCATCTGACAGAGCCATTCCTTCGGCATCGGCTATGTTTTGGGTGAGATCGACAGCCTCAACCACGGGGCTCATGCGCCGCACCCAAAAAGCCAGATGCCCGCACCGCTTGAAATGATCTAAACCTTCTCCGAGTTGTGGCTCGTGGTCGCCTACGCGTTTGAGGTCGCTGCACCAAGCGCCATGGGCCTCAATAACCCGCGGTTGCGAGAGCTTGGGAAAGAGCCGCGCCTCTTGCAGAACGCCTTTTGCAAATTCGCCGAAGAAACTGACGAATCTTGTCTCATCTTCAATTGCTTTTAAATCGCCAGCCAGAATGTCCATAGGACAATAGAACTCCTCCCCGAGCATGTGCTCCGGTCGGATCGGACAGAGACGACGGGGAGCTATCTACGTTTTCGGGATGCCATAAAACTCGTATGAATCTGCATACGAGCAACGGTTGTTTCCGGCAAGTGATTCGTGGGATAGCCGTAGTCTGGCCGTTCACCCGCACGAACGCGTTGCGTGAAATATCCGTCTATGAACAGGTCGAGATTTCCCACCGGTTCCTTGATCTCAGTGTCTGTCGTACCCATCTCGGTCACCTTCAGGGTTCCGACCACCGATCGGCCTCTGGCTAGGAGGGGCGACCCTACAACGCAAATTGCGGCGCGAGGTTAACAACCTCTCACCGTGACGTACATTTATCATTCCGTTGCAGAAAAGCAACGCTATATTGAACGTTTTTTTGCCGCAGCCGATAAAATTCTAGTTTTTTCCGCCCTCGATTACCCGCAACCGCCTACGACGCTCTGGCGCGGTGATGGTCGGGTCAGCCGGGGCGACCGCCAGCGCTGCGTCCAAAAGCTCTCCAAGCGACCACGGCTGTGTCGTGAGTCCGAGAGCCATGGCCGGGGTGTTTTGGTGCTTCGCGCTAGGCGTCAGTGCCTCATGCACACGGCATAGATTGTAGTGGGCAACGTACAAGGACACGGCCGCAGCGTGGTTCTCCACCTTCTTGCTGAAGGCGTTGGTCAGCCGGGTGAACCGGCGCTGCGACATACGAAGCGATAAGTTCTGTCGCTCTGCGTAGCTGGTCGAAATCTCGGCGGGGATGCCGCTTACCACGTCGTGGCTTACGGCGATTACTGCGGCGGGACTGTAACGACGCGCGGCCTCGTTTACGTTCAGGTGGGTTACGCTGTAGGTTTTCGCCACGATCCCATGTGCCACGCGGTTGCCAAACGCGTCCCGGATCGCCGGCTGATACGGCTTGAACCCGTCGCTCGAAATCTCAGGCAGCCCAAGCACGCGCTGGCGTAGGTCTTGGATGAATAG
This sequence comes from Xanthobacteraceae bacterium, assembly GCA_036557665.1. Classification (GTDB taxonomy): domain Bacteria; phylum Pseudomonadota; class Alphaproteobacteria; order Rhizobiales; family Xanthobacteraceae; genus VAZQ01. The sequence goes on from DATBHG010000055.1 coordinate 50,309, forward strand.
GTCCGTATTCTCGCTGTCGCGCTTGCCGGTGTGGTAGGCGACGATCGCGCGGGTCGATGAAGCCAGCGCAACGAAAGTGTACTGGTCACCCAACACAGCCGGATCGTGGCGGGTCATCTGCTTCTGCTTCTTGCCGACGAAACTCCATAGTTCGTCCAGCTCCAGCCGGCCGACACGAAGCCCGACCATCATACGGTCGTGCAACTCGGCGCAGCCGCGACCGACGCGGGCGCCAAGGCGCATAATCGTGTCCCGGTGAACGCCAGTGATCCGCTCCGTAGCGCGGATCGACATTCCCTCAGTGAGGCAGGCGAGGATTTGGATTTGTTGGTTGCGAGAGAGGATATTCATGGCGGGCCCAATCCGTCATGTTGTGGGATTGTGGTCCGCGCTGGCGACGATGACTGAGACGCGATATATTCGCGCCAGTCGATCGCTTCGGGGCCCAATCCCGGGGTGAGAGACACGGGGCCGGGCTGCTTCCAACAGCTCGGTCCCACTTGGTGCGGAGAGCCAGGTTCGAACTGACGTTTCGGCTGTGTACGAGCCGCGTCCTTACCGCTAGACGATCCCCGCGCACGAAAAGAAACGCCCCGGCCACCGTGCGGTGACTGGGGCGTTGCTTTATGTGCATGCTTGCGAGCATGTAAATACCTTATGCTTGCATTTTAAAAAATGCAAGCATATATTTTTGTATAGTGCAAGCATGGAGGCCGGTGTGATAAACGAGCCAACGGGAAAAGCCAAGGGTGGACTGGCACGAGCAGCCACCCTCAGTGCGGAAGAAAAACGGCAAATCGCCCGCAAGGCGGCTGACGCAAGATGGGGGATAAATATTCCGCAGGCCACGCACGATGGGCCGTTGAAGATCGGCGATATTGAGCTTGTAGGGGCTGTGCTGCCGAATGGACTCCGGCTTTTGTCGCAGGGCACGTTCCTTCAGGCTATCGGCCGATCTCGCACGCCCAAAGCCGGAACCGGGGGTTTTACCACTATCGACGGATTGCCCTTTTTCTTGCAGGCAGAACAGCTAAAACCATTTATTTCCAATGACTTAATGATGTCGACCACCCCCATCATTTTCAGAATGAAATCGGGACAGCGGACAGTCGGCTACGACGCAAGGCTGCTGCCGATGGTCTGCGAGGTCTACTTGAAGCTGCGGGATCACGCCTTGGGCCAGACCGGCAAGATCCCCCGGCAATACGAGCACATCATTCGGCAATGCGACGTGCTTATGCGCGGGCTCGCGACGGTGGGCATTATCGCTCTTGTTGATGAGGCTACTGGCTACCAGGAGACGCGCGACCGGATGGCGTTGCAGGCCATCCTCGACAAGTTTTTGCGGAAAGAATTTGCAGCCTGGGCCAAACGGTTCCCGGATGAATTTTACCAGCAGATTTTTCGGTTACGCGGATGGGAATGGCGCGGGATGAAGATCAACCGGCCCCAAGTCGTGGCGCATTATACGAAGGACTTGGTGTACGAGAGACTGCTGCCGGGCATTTTGCAGGAGTTGGAGCAACGCAACCCGAAAGACGAACGTGGCTATCGCAAGGGAGCCCATCGCCAGCTTTTAACGTCCGATGTTGGACATCCTGCCTTGGCCCAGCACCTCTATGCCGTGATTGCGCTTATGCGGTCAGAGGACAATTGGGAAGCGTTCAAGCGGCGGATTGACGTATCGCTCCCGAAGCAGGGCGCAAATCTGCAATTTTCATTTATGGCAGAATGACAAGGCCGCCCACCGAGGCGGCCCATCATCATTGATTCGGAAATCTTTCAACGGGGCGGCCTAACGGTCAGCCCCGAGCGGTATCCGCTATCTATGGATAGCTACCGAAAGGTTTATCGTGATGAAAAACATGGAACCTACTCCTTTCCATCGACCACGCTCGGCCGAGCATGCGACTGCGGATTTGCGGAAATGCCGCAGGGCCGAATACCGCAAATTAGGACACTTGGAAATTCAAATTAGGACAAACCCCTCGGAATTAGGACACTACCCACCCCCGCAGAAGAACATCTTGCGAACATAGAACAAACAGTGTACAATGCTGATCATTGAGGGAGGACCGGTTTGTCGGTCCTCCCAATCCCGGCCATAAGGAGCAAGACCAATGGGCATTGCGCTGCGTATCGTCGAAGGATTCTCCATGGACAAGTCTAAGGCGCTGGATGCGGCGCTCTCCCAGATCGAGCGCAATTTCGGCAAGGGCTCGATCATGCGGCTCGGCAAGAACAACAAGGCCATGGACGTGGAGACCGTCTCCACCGGCTCCCTCGGCCTCGATATTGCGCTCGGCGTGGGCGGGCTGCCGCGCGGACGCGTGGTTGAAATCTACGGGCCGGAATCCTCAGGCAAGACCACGCTCGCGCTGCATTGCGTTGCGGAGGCCCAGAAAAAAGGCGGTATCTGCGCTTTCATCGATGCCGAGCATGCGCTCGACCCGATCTATGCGAAGAAGCTCGGCGTCAACGTCGACGATCTGCTGATCTCGCAGCCCGATACCGGCGAGCAGGCGCTGGAGATCGCCGACACTCTTGTCCGCTCCGGCGCGGTGGATGTGCTGGTGATCGATTCGGTGGCGGCGCTCGTCCCCCGCGCCGAGCTCGAAGGCGATATGGGCGACAACCAGCCGGGATTGCAGGCGCGGCTCATGAGCCAGGCGCTGCGCAAGCTCACCGCCTCCATCAACCGCTCCAATACGATGGTGATCTTCATCAATCAGATGCGCATGAAGATCGGCGTGATGTACGGCTCGCCGGAGACGACGACCGGCGGCCACGCCCTCAAGTTCTATGCCTCGGTGCGCCTCGACATCCGCCGGGTCGGCGCGATCAAGGAGCGCGACGAGGTGATTGGCAACCTGACCCGCGTGAAGGTGGTGAAGAACAAGCTCGCGCCGCCGTTCAAACAGGTCGAGTTCGACATCATGTATGGCGAAGGCATCTCCAAGTCGGGCGAGCTCATCGATTTGGGAATCAAAGCCGGCGTCGTGGAGAAGTCCGGCTCCTGGTTCTCCTACGAAAGCCAGCGCATCGGCCAGGGCCGCGAGAACGCCAAGGTTTTCCTCAAGGGCAATCCGGACATCGCCGCCAAGATCGAGACGGCCGTCCGGCAGAATGCAGGGCTGATCGCGGAGCGCATTCTCACCGGCGAGGAGGCGCAAGACGATGGCGATGCTGCACAAGGCTGAGCAGCAAGGCCGAGCACGAGCGTGAGCGCGCGTGGGCGGGCATTTGGCACTAGAGAGCTCTCAGCCGCCCCCGTTCTTCATCGCGCTGTCACGCGGTGCAGTCATGATGATGGCGTTAGCGTTGGCGAGGCGCCCCCCTTCGTGAGCGCGCGCTGTCGCAAAGGAAGGCCGACTCGGGGCGCCAGAGCTATGCTTGGGTTAAGCGTTACCGAGTTGCTCGCGTGATTTGTTGCGTAGTGCCGGCGCACGGTTCGGAAGCTCACTTCCCGACCGTGCGTTTCTTCTTCTTTGTAGGGGGCGAGTCGGGATTGCCTGGAAACGTGCTGCGTTTTGCGCCGTCTCGCACGTCGCCCCAAGCCTCCCAAATCTGATTCAGCGCGGCCCCAGGCGCCGCCGTGCCTCGGCGATGACGCCGGCGAGCGCGCTCTCGTTCGCCGGCGCCATCACATGGACCCCGGCGACTCCCGGGACGGCGGCAAGCTCCTCGATGAGCTCGACGCAGATGCGCTGCCCCTGCGCTGCCGGATCGAGCGCACCCTCGAGCCGTTGCACCAGAGCGTCGGGGATGATCGTGCCGTAGAGGTGCTGCCGCATCCAGCGCGCGGATTTCGCCGAACGCAGCGGGGCGACGCCGATGAGCAGAAAAAAATCGCGCAGCGCTGCGTGCTCCTTGAGCCGCGCGGCGTAGCGCCGGACGATTTCCACGTCCATGCAGAACTGCGTCTGCGCGAATTGCGCGCCGGCTGCGACTTTCGCGGCGAGCTTGTCCGGGCGCCAGCCGGGCGGCGGGTCGATCGGCACATCGGCTGCGCCGAGAAAAAACTGCGCAGTGCCGGCAATTTTGCGCCCGGAAGGCAGTGTTGCATGATCGCGTAATTGGCGGGCAATGCGCGTGAGCGTGGCCGAATCGATGTCCAGCACGGCCTTGGTCTCCGGCTGATCGCCGGCTTTGGGATCGTCGCCGGTCAGGCACAGAATGTTGCGGACGCCGCAGGCGGCCGCACCCATGAGCTCGCCTTCGAGCGCAATACGATTGCGGTCGCGACAGGTGAGCTGGAGCACCGGGTCGAGCCCCTCGCGCGCGAGCAAGGCGGCCGCAATCGGCGCCGACATATGTGCGCGCGCGCTGGCCCCGTCGGTGACATTGACGGCATCGGCCAGGCCGTGCAGCGGCAGCGCGGTCGCGATGAGATCCTGCGCGCGAAAGGACGCCGGCGGCGTAACCTCGGCGGTGATGACGAACCTGCCGGATCGCAGCCGCTCCTCGAGCGTCGAAACCGACTGTCGTGGCACGGTATCCATGGGGTGCCGGGGGAAATGGGAGCGCGCATCGAGGACATGCGCAGGAGCGGAGCGGAGAAAATATAGCCGATCTGTCGCCGCGCGATAAGCATGCTCTCCCATGGAAGATGAGATGCTCTGCCGTCGGACTTCCTGGACAGCAGGGGGGTGGCGCCGCTAAAAGCAGCCGCGCGCTCGAAACCGAGTGCAGCGTTGGTGAATTATCTGCTGCGGTGATCCTTTCACCGGAGTGGCGCAAGAGCGGCGGCGGCGTGCAAGCAGTCGGGCAGCGGCGGACCGCCAATGCGCGATGCGCGATCCTGCAGCTCGAAATTACCATTGTGGAAGTCACGCATCCTGCAAGTCGTGTGACATGAGCGGCGTCAACGAGATCCGAGCGGGGTTCCTCGACTATTTTGCCCGGAACGGCCATCAGGTGGTGCCGTCCTCGCCGTTGGTGCCGCGCAACGATCCCACGCTCATGTTCACCAATGCCGGGATGGTGCAGTTCAAGAACGTCTTCACCGGCCTGGAAAAACGCCCCTATACCCGCGCGGTGAGCGCGCAAAAATGCGTGCGCGCAGGCGGCAAGCACAACGATCTCGACAATGTCGGCTACACGGCGCGGCATCACACCTTCTTCGAGATGCTCGGCAACTTCTCGTTCGGCGACTATTTCAAGGAGCGCGCGATCGAGCTTGCCTGGGACCTCGTCACCAGGGAATTTGGGCTGCCGGTCGATCGCCTGCTGGTGACGGTCTTTGTCGAGGACGACGAGGCCTTCGATCTGTGGAAGAAGATCGCCGGGTTGCCCGGCGACAGGCTCATCCGCATCGCGGGGTCGGACAATTTCTGGCAGATGGGCGACCTCGGCCCCTGTGGCCCCTGCTCGGAAATTTTCTACGATCATGGGGCGCACATCCCCGGCGCTCCGCCGGGCTCCTCCGAGCCCGAGGGCGACCGCTTCATCGAGATCTGGAACCTGGTGTTCATGCAGCTCGAGCAGCTTCCTGGCGGGAAGCGGGTTCCTCTGCCGCATCCGTCGATCGATACCGGGATGGGTCTCGAGCGCATCGCCGCGGTGCTCCAGGGCACGCACGACAACTACAGGATCGATCTGTTCGGTGCGATCATCTCCCACATTGCCGATCTTACCGGAGTGGAGCCGGAGGGGCCGCGCGGGGCCTCGCATCGCGTCATCGCCGATCATCTGCGTGCCTCCTCGTTTCTGATTGCCGACGGCGTGCTGCCTTCGAACGAGGGCCGCGGATACGTGCTGCGGCGGATCATGCGCCGCGCCATGCGCCATGCCCAGCTTCTCGGCGCGGACAGCCCGCTGATGTGGCGCCTCGTTCCGACCTTGGTGCGTGAGATGGGCCAGGCCTATCCCGAGCTTTCGCGCGCCGTAGCGCTGATTACCGAAACTCTGAAGCTGGAGGAGAGCCGCTTCCGCAACACGCTCGAACGCGGCCTGTCCATTCTCGATGAGGAGAGCCGCAGTCTCAGGGCGGGCGACAGGCTCAAAGGGGAGACCGCCTTTACGCTCTACGATACCTACGGCTTTCCATTGGACCTGACCGAGGACGCGCTGCGGCCGCGCGGCATCGCTGTCGATCTCGATGGATTCAACCGCGCGATGGCGGAGCAGCGCGAGAAGGCGCGTGCCGCGTGGGTCGGCTCCGGCGATTCCGCGACCGAGGCGGTCTGGTTTGCAGTGCGCCAGAAAGCCGGGGCAACCGAGTTTCTGGGCTACGAGACCGAAACTGCCGAAGGAGTGGTGGCTGCGCTGGTGCGCGACGGTGAGGAGGTCGATGCGCTGAGCGCCGGCGAGAGCGGTGCGGTCATTCTCAATCAATCTCCTTTCTATGCCGAGGCGGGCGGGCAGGTCGGCGATACCGGCACGATGGTCGGCGAAGGGGTCAGGCTGCGTGTCGCCGACACCCAACGGAAGGCGACCGACCTGCTCGTGCATTCGGTGGTGGTGGAGCAAGGAAGGCTCACGCGCAATGCGGCGCTCGCGCTCGAGGTCGATCATTCGCGCAGGACGGCTATCCGGCAAAATCATTCCGCGACCCATCTGCTGCACGAGGCGCTGCGTCAGGTCCTCGGCGATCACGTCGCGCAAAAGGGCTCGCTGGTCGCACCCGATCGGTTGCGGTTCGACTTCTCGCATCCCAAGCCCATGACCCGCGAGGAGATCGAGCGCGTCGAGGACGTTGCCAACGACGCCGTGCTGCAGAATGCGCCGGTCACCACCCGGCTGATGGCGGTCGACGAGGCCATCGCCTCAGGCGCGCGCGCGCTGTTTGGAGAAAAATATGGAGACGAGGTGCGCGTGGTGGCCATGGGCGAAGCGGGCGGCAACGCGATGGGTTGGTCGGTCGAGCTGTGCGGGGGAACACATGTCCGGCGTACCGGCGATATCGGCATCATTACCCTGGCGAGCGAGGCCGGAGTCGCAGCCGGGGTGCGCCGGATCGAGGCCTTTACCGCGACCGCCGCGCGCAAGCTCGTCAATCATCTGGGCGAGCTGGCGAAGCTTGCCGCCGCGGAGCTCAAATCGCCGGTGGAGGAAATGCCGGGCCGGCTTGCGCATGTGCTGGAGGAGCGCCGCAGGCTCGAACGGGAGCTGGCTGAAGCAAGAAAGAAGCTTGCGCTGGGTGGCGGGGCGCGCGTCGACGGCAGCGACGGCCTGCGCACCGTGGGCGATGTGAAGCTCATGGCGCGCGCCGTCGAGGGCATCGATCTCAAGGATCTTCGCAGCCTTGCCGATGAGGGAAAAAAGCGGATCGGCTCGGGTGTCGTTGCCATCGTCGGGATCAGCCAGGAAGGCAAGGCCGGGGTCGTTGTCGGGGTGACGGACGACCTCACTACGCGTTTTTCCGCAGTCGATCTGGTGCGAAAGGGGGCCGAGGCGCTGGGTGGAAAGGGGGGCGGGGGGCGCTCCGACATGGCGCAGGCCGGCGGCCCCGACGGCTCCAAGGCGGACGCCGCGCTCGAGGCCATCGCCTCGGCATTGGGTGGGAGATGAACACTACCACCTCATGCTGAGGAGCGTCGCAGCGCGATTCATCGCGCCGCACGGCCTTCGTAGGCGACGCATGCGTTGCCCTCTCTCCTCACGGAAGCAAGCGGATTAAGGGCGCGGCAGTGCCGCGCCCCTACGCAATCAAACCAGGCTGCCGCCCTACATTACTTCCGCAAAAAGACGTACTCGGCCGAGTAGGGTGCGCTGTCGAACGTGCCGGCTTTCTCACAGGCACCGCTCAGCGCGCCGCCCTGGGTGTTTATCCGCTGCACCGTGCTAACGCCCGCGAGCGTGCCGCCTCCCCGATGTGAGGTCACTTCGAGCTTGAGCCAGGGAATGTCGTTGCTGCTCTTGCCCGGCGCGTTGCCTGCGGCCTTGGCGGTCACTGCACTTCCGTCGACGTGCTCCCATGTCGGACCGGTGTAATGGCGGCCGACGGTCTTGTCGTCCAGCAACAATGTCGCGATCGGCTCGCGAAATGCCCAGGCGAGCTTGCCGTCGCTGCCCGCCTTGCACTCGTACACCTGGGCACCCTCGGCATGGAAGGTCGCAACGGCCGTCTCGCCCGGTGCCGCAATGGCCGAAGGCACCTCGGCCCGGGCGTGGCCGCCGCTGAGCGCGGCTGCGAGGACGCAGCAACTAAACGATTGACGGAGATGCACGGTAAGCTCCCGGGTTGTGCCCCGGACGTCTTGGGGCGGCCACGCGCTTGGCGCAAGTGTCGGAGGTAGCGCTCGCCGGAGCAAAACGTCCGCGGCGGAGCCGCTTTGCGGAGCTCAACCCGCCATGGCTTGCTTGAGGCTCGCGTCGACCCTGTCGAGGAACCCGGTAGTCGAGAGCCATTTCTGATCGGGGCCCACCAGGATCGCCAGGTCCTTGGTCATGAAACCTGCCTCGACGGTACCCACCGTGACCTTCTCCAAAGTCGAGGCAAACCGCGCCAGCTCGGCATTGCCGTCGAGCTTGGCCCGGTGCGCAAGCCCGCGCGTCCAGGCATAGATCGATGCAACCGAATTGGTCGAGGTCTGCTCGCCTTTCTGGTGCTGCCGGTAATGCCGCGTCACGGTGCCGTGCGCGGCTTCCGCCTCGACCACCTTGCCGTCGGGGGTCATCAGCACCGACGTCATCAGCCCGAGCGAGCCATAGCCCTGCGCCACCGTATCCGACTGCACGTCGCCGTCGTAATTCTTGCACGCCCAGACGTAGCCGCCCGACCATTTCAATGCCGCCGCCACCATGTCGTCGATCAGGCGATGCTCGTAGAAGATCTGCTTCCTCTCGAACTCGCTCTTGAACTCCTTCTCGTATATCTCCTGAAAGATGTCCTTGAACCGGCCGTCATACACCTTGACGATGGTGTTCTTGGTGGAAAGATACACCGGGTATCCGCGGTTGAGACCATAATTCAAGGACGCACGCGCAAAATCCCGGATCGAGTCGTCGAGATTGTACATGGACATCGCGATGCCGCTTCCCGGAAACTGGAAGACTTCGCGCTCGATCTTGGCGCCGTCCTCGCCGTAGAAGGACAGCATCAGCTTTCCCTTGCCCGGCACCTTGAAATCCGTCGCGCGGTATTGATCGCCATAGGCATGGCGGCCGATGATGATCGGCTTGGTCCAGCCAGGCACCAGGCGCGGCACGTTGCTGCAGATGATAGGCTCGCGGAAGATCACGCCGCCGAGAATGTTGCGGATGGTCCCGTTGGGCGAGCGGTACATCTCTTTGAGGTTGAATTCCTTTACCCGCGCCTCGTCCGGGGTGATGGTGGCGCATTTGACCCCTACGCCCACGCGCTTGATCGCCTCCGCCGCGTCGACCGTGATCTGATCGCGCGTCTCGTCGCGCTTGCCGATGCCGAGATCGAAATAGAGGAGCTCAAGATCCAGATAAGGGTGGATCAGCTTCTCCTTGATGAGAGCCCAGATGATGCGCGTCATCTCGTCGCCGTCCATCTCGACGACCGGGTTCTTGACCTTGATCTTCGCCATTGCGAACGAGCCCTTGCACGCGCATATGTTGGAGAGAAACCGAGGCGGAGTGCCGCGGCACGGGCTTATGGCTCCGCGCCACAAATCCTGCAAGGACCACCCGAGAATTCCCTCCTGGCGCGAGATCAGAGCGGTCTATGAGCGTCGCCGGCGCGCTCTGCGCCAGGCGGCGCTCGAGCCCATTCTGGTCGGCTGGCCGCTCCTGCGCCAGGTCGTGACCAATGCGCTGGCTGCGCGCGGGCATCTGGTGCTCTGCGATCTTGGCGACGTGAGATTCTTCGTCGATCCCGGCGACCGCGTGGTCGGCGCCTGGGTGATGTGGCACGGCGGGTGGCAGCGCCGTGAGATCGATACCGCAGTAAGCGTTTTGGCCGGCGCGGGACGCTTGCACAAGGATGCGGCGTTCATCGACGTCGGCGCGCATATCGGTACGCATACGATCTACGCGCTGCGCAGCGGGCGCTTCACGCGTGCTGTCGCATTCGAGCCCGAGCCGCGCAACGCACGGCTGCTCGCCATGAATCTGGAGGCGAACGGTCTTTCGGCGGCGGCGATTGTCGTGCGGAAAGCTGCGGGAGCAAGCGCGGGCAAGGGTGTCCTGCATCTGCATCCCCGCAATACCGGAGCCCATGCCGTCGGCAGTCCACCTTCGATCGATGGACAGGTTGCGCTCGAGGTCCCGATGGTGCGGCTCGATGAGGAGTTGGAGTCTCTCGGCATTGCGCCGAGCCAGGTCGGCCTCGTCTGGATCGACGCCGAGGGATATGAGCCTCAGGTGCTCGAAGGCGTTGCCGGGCTCCTGCCGCATTCGATACCGCTGGCGTTCGAATTCACGCCGAGTCGGTACAGCGCAGAGACGAGGCAGCAGCTCGTTGCCCGGCTCGCAGCGCACTATTCCATGTTCCAGAGCCTGGGATTGCGGGACGCCGGCGGCCCGATCGGCGCGCTCGCGTCGCGCGCACGCACGGACGACGTGCTGGTGTATTGATGCATGCCCGGGGCAGGCACTGACAAAACCAAGGACTGGACCGATCTGGCCGGGCCCGCCGTCGTCCTGGTCGAGCCGCAGCTCGGCGAGAACATCGGTGCTGCCGCGCGGGTGATGGCGAACTTTGGCCTGTCCCGGCTGCGTCTGGTCAGCCCGCGAGATGGCTGGCCCAATATCCACGCGCATCGCGCCGCTTCCGGTGCCGACCGCATTCTCGATCAGACGATGCTCTATGACAGCGTGAAAGCGGCGATTGCCGACTGCACGCTTGTCGTTGCCACGACGGCGCGCGCGCACGATCAGGCCAAGCCCGTGCTGAGTCCGGAGGCTGCCGCCGCATTCCTCGCTCCGCGCGTGGCAGCAGGCGAGAACGTGGCGCTCGTGTTCGGGCGAGAGCGCTACGGTCTGCAGAACGAGGAGATCGCGCTGGCAGACCGCATCGTGACTTTTCCGATCAATCCCGCATTTGCGTCGCTCAACCTGGCGCAGGCGGTAGCCCTGATCGCCTATGAGTGGTTCAAGCTTGCCTGCGGCAACTCGCTTCCCTTCGGCATGCCGCAGAAATCGCAGCCTGCCCGCAAGCAGCAGATCGAAGCCTTTTTCGGCAATCTCGAGCGCGAGCTCGATGCCGTCGAATATTTCCGCCCGCTCGACAAGCGCGCAACCATGCTGGTCAACCTGCGGAATATCTTTGCTCGCATGCAGCCGACCCAGCAGGACATTCAGACATTGCACGGCATTGTCATGGCGTTGAGCGAAGGGCGCAAGGGACCGGCGCGCGGCGGCGTTCTGGACGGCGCGGAGGCAAGCACGCTGCGTGCGCTGCTCGCGGAATACGCCGGCCAATCCACTCCCGGCGAGCGCGGGCCGGTGCGCGGGCTTGCCCGCCTGCTGCGTCGTAATCCCACCGATGCCGAGCGCATTCTCTGGGATGGGCTCACCGGGGACAGGCGGTTTGCCGGCAAGGGATTCAAGCGCCAGGTACCCGTCGGCGCCCACATCGCCGATCTCGTGTCGTTCCCGCTGCGCATTGTGATCGAGGTCGTGCCCGCGAGCGAGAGCGGCGCCGCCGCGCGCGCACGCAGCTCGCGTTGCCACTGGTTGCAAGAGCGCGGCTATCGCGTCCTGCAAGTGACCGCCCCCAGTGTCGAGGCCGATGTGAAGCAGGTGCTCGATCAGCTCGCGCAGGAGATCGCCGAAATGCCGTAGGGTGGGTTAGATTAGCTGCGCAAGTCGGCTTGTCCGACTTGCGCAGCGTAACCCACCCTGCATGTCAGGTCGCAATAATTTTCAATGCCGCAGCCGCGCCGGCGCGCAGGAATGCCATGTCGCTGCCGACGGCCAAAAAACCTATGCCGCGTTTGGCGAGCGCCAGCGCGCGCTCGGCGGTATGACAATAGGCTCCCATGATCTTGCCGGCCTTGGCGGCGGCTGCGAGGATCTGGTCGAGCTTGCGGTCAACGTCGGCAGCCATGGGATCGACATTGCCGCCCTTGCTGAGCGCGATCGAGAGATCGGCGGGTCCGAGGAACAATGCGTCGATTCCCGGCGTGGCCGCAATCGCGTCGACATTGTCGAGCGCGGTCTGCGTCTCGATCATCGCGAAGGTGAGGGTAAGCGCATTGGCTTCGCGCAAATAGACCTTCTGGTCCGGCATATTGGCGAGGGTGGTGGCGCGATGCGGACCCCAGCTTCGCTCCCCCAGTGGCGGGAATTTGGCGAAAGAGACGTAGGTGCGGGCGTCTGCGGGCGTGTTGATCATCGGCGCGATGATCGCTTCGGCCCCGAAGTCGAGCGCGCGGCTCGCAGTGGCAAACTCGCCTACTGGAACCCGCACGATCGGCGCCGCGCCGCCCAGGCGAACCTGCGCGATCGCCGTCACCATCGAGGCGATATCCCACAGCCCGTGTTGCGCATCCAAAGTGACGGCCGGAAATCCCTCGCGCCCGACCAGCTCGGCGACGATCGGAGATGGCAAGCCGCACCAGCCGCTGTGGACGGTTTCCCCTGCGCGCAACCGCTGGGCCAGAGAGAACGCGGAGCTTGCCATGCGGCTCACCCGGTCTTTTTGACTTCGGCTGCCGCCTTGGCCATGAGCTCGTCCATGGTGCGCCGGATCTGATGATCCGATTGGCTCACGCCCTTGGCGTCGAAGTCGCGCCGAATCTTGCGGAACACGTCATGGTCTCCCGGCTCCTCGAAATCGGCCATCACCACCTCCTTCGCGTAAGCTGCCGCTTGCGCGCCGGAAAGTCCGAGCTTCTCCGCCGCCCACAGGCCGAGGAGCCTGTTGCGGCGCGCGACGGCCTTGAACTTGAGCTCCTCGTCGTGGGCGAACTGTTTCTCGAAGCCCTCCTCACGCTTGTCGAATGTGGTCATGCCTGCCTCGCCATCTTGTTCCCGGGTCGCGTGCGCTGCAGGTCCGAGGGCGCGCCCCCGGACGACATGCCTCCGGCCTTGTCCGTTCAGCTTTGCCGCTCAGCGACCGTCGATTCACTGCGCGGCCCGTCCCGCTTGCATAATGGCTCGAGATGCTCGACGCAATTGGACCGGTTCGCCCGATTCGCTTTGCGGGTACAACGGGGCGGGACACGATTGTGCTGTCCGGCTTCATCGGCTACGCTCACGGCGTTGACGCGTCGCATGGTCAAGGTCACAGTCGGCTCCGCCGCGGACATCGCCTTCACATCGGAGCTCTCGACATCAGATGGATATCAACAAACCACGGTACACGCCTATGAGCCGCCGCCGCCGCATTTATGAGGGCAAGGCGAAGGTTCTCTATGAGGGACCGGAGCCCGGAACGCTGATTCAGCACTTCAAGGACGATGCGACCGCCTTCAATGCGAAGAAGCACGAGATCATCGAAGGCAAGGGCGTTCTCAACAACCGCATCTCCGAATACGTGTTCCAGCATCTCAACGACATCGGGGTGCCGACTCACTTCATCAAGCGGCTCAACATGCGCGAGCAGCTGATCCGGGAGGTCGAGATCATCCCGCTGGAAGTGGTGGTGCGCAACGTGGCCGCCGGCTCGTTGTCGGAGCGCCTCGGCCTGGAGGAGGGTACTCAGCTGCCGCGCTCCATCATCGAGTTCTATTACAAGAACGACAAGCTCGGCGATCCCATGGTGTCGGAGGAGCACATCACCGCATTCGGCTGGGCGACCCCGCAGGAAATCGACGACATCATGGCCCTTGCCATTCGCGTCAATGATTTTCTTTCCGGCCTGTTTCTCGGGGTCGGCATCAGGCTCGTCGATTTCAAGATGGAGACGGGGCGTCTGTGGGAAAACGATCTCATGCGCATCGTTGTTGCCGACGAGATCTCTCCGGATTCGTGCCGGCTGTGGGACATGAAGTCGAACGACAAGCTCGACAAGGATCGCTTCCGGCGCGACCTCGGTGGACTGCTGGAGGCCTATACCGAGGTGGCGCGGCGTCTCGGCATCATGAGCGAAGGCGAACGGCCGCAAGGCAGCGCTCCCATCCTGGTCAAGGGATGAAGCTTTCGATTCGGTCGGGTTGACGCAGGGCTATCGCGTATGCACCCCGCGGTGCAGCAGCCGCCGCAACACCTCTTCCTTTCAGGGAGAGTCGGCATCTGCCTCGAAGCCGGGCAGATGCTCTCGACCTGCCCGTTTCAGGAGGAGGCATTGTACCGTGCGTGCGCTCGGGGACCTGCATGAAGGCGCGCGTCATCGTCACCTTGAAGCCCGGCGTTCTCGACCCGCAAGGCAAGGCCATCGAGGGCGCTCTCAAGTCGCTTGGGGTTGGCGGTGTTGCGAGCGTGCGCCAAGGCAAGGTCTTCGATGTCGAGCTCGACGGTCTCGATCGCAAGCAGGCCAAGGCGGTCCTCGAGCAAGCAGCGGAGAGGTTGCTGGCGAATACCTTGATCGAGAGCTACGACGTCAAGCTGCTGGCCTGAGATCGCACATGCCTTGAGATGACGAAGCGACCAGCTATCGCCTGTGCTGTCTATGTCGTCGCGCTCTGCGTCCTCGCGGCAGGCGGCTCGAGCATGAGTGTTGCGCAGAATGGCTCTGGTCCGGCGGTCCGCGGTCATGGCGTCTGGACGGAAGTGAAATGGCCCTTTCCCATGGACCAGTGGGGCCTGGGGCGCGCATTCACCTGCCGCGCGGCGGATTGCGGCAGCGACGTCAGCCTTTACCTGCGTCCCAAGCTCGGCTTCTGCAATTGCAGCACCGGGGTCTCGGATGACGCCGAGCTCGACCGCGTGGGCGACGTCGAGCTGCTCAGCCCGACGTTCAACGGTTTGACCGGCGGCAAGCCCATCGCAGTGGGTTGGATGACCGGGCGCAGCCGCCCATATCATGTGTCGGTACCGTACTCGGCTGCGCGCACCGCGATCGCCATCGCGTTCAATGACAAGTGCGATGTCATGGTCTCGACCGTGGTCGCCGAACGCGAGGCTCTCGCCGGCGCAGAGCAGTCGGCCCTCGAGTTTCTCAACGGTGACCTGGTGCTCCGCTGGACCGAGAAGGAGTTCGGGCTTTAGATGCAATCAGCCGTTCTCGTCTTCCCCGGCATCAATCGTGAGCGTGATGTCGCGCGTGCCCTGCGGCTCGTCTGCGGGAGCGAGCCGCAGATGGTTTGGCATGCCGAGGCCTCCCTGCCGGATCGGACCGATCTCGTGGTGCTGCCGGGCGGCTTCTCCTACGGCGATTATCTGCGCTGCGGCGCCATAGCAGCGCGCGCCCCGATCATGGACGCGGTGCGAAAACACGCCGCGGGAGGCGGACTCGTGCTCGGCATCTGCAATGGGTTTCAGATCCTGTGCGAGGCCGGGCTTTTGCCCGGCGTCCTGGTACGCAACGCCGCCTTGAAGTTCATCTGCCACGACGTCTTCCTGCGCGTCGAGCATTCCGACAATCCCTTTACCCGCGGCTACAATGCCGGCCAGGTGATTCGGGTGCCGGTCGCCCATGGCGAGGGCAGCTACACCGCCGACCGCGCCACGATCGATCGCCTCGAAGGAGAGGGCGGGGTGTTGTTTCGTTACGTCGCGCCGGACGGCTCGCGCGATCCGCAGTGGAACGTCAACGGTGCAACCAATGCGATTGCCGGCATTCTCAGCGAGAGGCGCAACGTAGCCGGGCTGATGCCGCATCCGGAGAATCATGTGGAGGCATCGCTCGGCTCGACCGATGGGCGCGGACTGTTCGCCGGGCTGGCCGATCATTTTGCCCGCGCTGCCTGACCGAGCGCGCATGGCCCGACGTTCCAAGCCGCCGCGACGAGCAATGCGCCGAAGCCCGGACCTTGCAAAACCGGACCTTGCAAAAAAAGAAGTAAGCGGCAAGCGCGGCCCGGCTAAGGAAAGCGGCGCGAGAGGCCGCACCCGTGCCACCGGCACCGCGCGCAATCGCGCGCAGCGAGCAACAAGAGTGACAGCGGCCATGGTAGCCGCCCACGGCCTCACGCCGGAAGAGCACGAGCGAATTCGCACTCTGATCGGCCGGGCGCCGAGCTACACGGAGCTCGGGGTCTTCTCGGCCATGTGGAACGAGCACTGCTCCTACAAATCGTCCAAGATCCATTTGCGCACGCTGCCGACCAAGGCGCCCTGGGTGATCCAGGGACCGGGAGAGAATGCCGGCGTCATCGATATCGGGGATGGGCTCGCCGTCGTATTCAAGATGGAAAGCCACAACCACCCGAGCTACATCGAGCCCTATCAGGGCGCGGCGACCGGGGTGGGCGGCATCCTGCGCGACGTCTTCACCATGGGCGCGCGCCCGATCGCCTGTCTCAACGCGCTTTTTTTCGGGTCGCCGTCGCACCCCAGGACGAAGCACCTCGTCGCCGGCGTCGTGGCGGGCATCGGCGGCTATGGCAATTCGTTCGGGGTGCCGACGGTAGGCGGCTCGGTCGCCTTTCACACGCGCTATGATGGGAATTGCCTGGTCAACGCCATGGCGGTCGGCCTCGCGGCGACGGACAAGATCTTCTACGCCGCCGCATCGGGCGTCGGCATGCCGATCGTGTATCTCGGCTCCAAGACCGGCCGCGACGGCATCCATGGCGCGAGCATGGCCTCAGCCGAGCTCGACGCCGATGCCGAGGAAAAGCGGCCGACCGTGCAGGTTGGGGATCCTTTCTCGGAAAAGCTGTTGCTGGAAGCCTGTCTCGAGATCATGGCGAAGGATTGCGTCATCGCCATCCAGGACATGGGCGCCGCGGGGCTGACCTGCTCGGCGGCGGAGATGGGCGCCAAGGGCGACGTGGGCATTACCTTGGACCTCGATTGCGTGCCGTGCCGCGAGCAAGACATGAGCGCCTACGAGATGCTGCTCTCCGAGAGCCAGGAGCGCATGCTGATGGTGCTCAAGCCCGATAGGCGCGAGCAGGCCGAGGCGGTTTTCCGCAAGTGGGGTCTCGACTTCGCCGTGATCGGCGAGACCACTCCAAGCCGGCGCTTCATTGCTCGCCACGGCGGCAAGGTCATGGTGGATCTGCCGATCAAGGAGCTCGGCGACCAGGCGCCTGTCTATGCGCGCCCGCACGTGCCGGTGAGCCCGCCTGCGGTGGTGAAGCTGACCGACGTTGCTCCCCCGATACGCACCGCCGAGGCGCTGTTGCGGGTGCTTGCCTCCCCCGATCTGGCCTGCAAGCGCTGGGTCTGGGAGCAGTACGACCACGTCATCCTGGGCAACACCGTGCAGCGGCCAGGAGGCGATGCCGCCGTCGTTCGCATCCTGGATGGCCCAAAGGGCCTTGCGCTCACCACGGACGTCACTCCGCGATACTGCGAGGCTGATCCGTTCGAGGGCGGCAAGCAGGCCGTCGCCGAGGCCTGGCGCAATCTCACCGCCGTCGGGGCCCGCCCGCTCGCGGTCACCGACAATCTCAATTTCGGCAACCCCGAGCGGCCGCAGATCATGGGGCAGCTGGTAGAGGCCATCCGCGGCATAGCGGAAGCGTGCAGGGCGCTCGACTTCCCGGTCGTCTCCGGCAATGTGTCGCTCTATAACGAGACCAACGGCCGCGCCATTCTGCCGACCCCGACCATCGGTGGCGTCGGGCTGCTCGACGATTGCAGCAAGTCGGTAACCCTGGCCTTCAAGGCACCGAATCAGCCGATCGTGCTGGTGGGCGATACAGCCGGCTTCCTCGGGCAATCGATTTATCAGCGCGAGATCCTGGAGCGCGAGGAGGGCGCGCCTCCACCCGTCGATCTGGCAGCCGAGCGCCGCAACGGTGACTTCGTCCGCTCACTCGTCATCGAGGACATCGCCACCGCCGTGCACGATGTGTCCGACGGCGGTCTGCTGGTTGCGCTCGCGGAGATGGCGATGGCCTCAGGCATTGGCGCTGACCTCGACCGGGCACCGCTTGCGGCACATGCGTTTTGGTTCGGCGAGGATCAGGGCCGCTACGTCCTCACCGTCAATGCGGCGAGCGCGGGCAAAGTCATGCTGCGCGCGCACGCGGCCGGTGTCCCGGTGCGTCAACTTGGATTCACCGGGGGAGATGCATTGACGCTCCAGGACGAGGGGCCCATTCTCATTGCAAAGCTGCGGGAGCGGTTCGAAGCTTGGCTGCCGGGCTATATGGCGGGCGCGATTGGTTGATCTGTGGAGACGGCAATGGCAATGCGTGCAAGCGACATCGAGCGGCTGATCAAGGGGAGCATCCCGGATGCGCAGGTCACCATCCGCGACCTTGCCGGCGATGGCGACCATTATGCCGCGACCGTGCTTTCCGAGACGTTTCGCGGAAAGTCGCGGGTGCAACAGCACCAGATCGTCTACGACGCGCTCAAGGAGGAGATGGGGGGCAAGCTGCACGCGCTCGCGCTGCAGACAGGCACCCCCGAGCAGGGAGGAAGCCTGGGGCGATGAATGACGATCGCGCAACCGCTTTCGCCCAACGGCGTAAGGACGCTTGCTCCCGCAGGAGCGGTTGAGCCCACCGGGGCGTGGAGCCTCGGAACGCGTGCCGGCGACTTCATTTACGTCGCGGGAATGCGCGGGATCGACCCGAGGACCAACACGCTGGTTTCCGGAGAGGAAGCCCGCATACGGCAGGGCTTTCGCAACATGCAGGCCATTGCCGAATCGGAAGGGGCGAGCCTGCGCGACTGCGTGCGCATCGTGGTCTATGTCACCGACATGCTTCGCTTTCGCTCGCTGGTGAACAAAGTGCAGGAAGAGCTTTGGAGACCGGGGCCTTGTCCGCCGCGAACCATTGTCGAGGTGCATCGCCTCAACCAGGACGACATTTTCGAGGTTGAAGGCACCTTCTATGCCCCGGTGAAAGAGGCTCCGGCGGCGCATACGCCGGCTTGAAGCTCCGCTCTCATTCCGCCCGACCCCGGGCTTGACCCGGGGGAGAGCCGGATTCCAGGCATCGACTCGGCTCGTGGATGACCTTGATTAGTGGGCTTACACCCTTGGGCTCGGGGCGATGCTGCGCTACATATAGGGCAAGGTTGAGGAGCGCTTGAAAGCGCTCCGCCATTGACGAGGACATCCATGGCGATCGAGCAATTCATCAAGAACGAGGTCGACGGCAACGACGTGGTCCTGTTCATGAAGGGGACGCCGCAATTCCCCATGTGCGGATTCTCCGGCCAAGTGGTGCAGATCCTGGATCATCTCGGGGTCGCTTACAAGGGACTGAACGTGTTGGAATCCGACGACCTGCGCCAGGGCGTCAAGTCGTACTCCAACTGGCCCACCATCCCGCAGCTCTATGTGAAGGGCGAGTTCGTCGGCGGCTGCGACATCATCCGCGAGATGTTCCAGGCCGGCGAGTTGAAGGACCTGTTGAAGCAGAAGGGCGTCCAGGTGCGGGAAACCGCCGCAACCTGAGTACTGCCTATACCAGCATTAGAATCGTAGGGTGGGTTAGCAGTACAAGTCGGCTGGTGACAGCCGACTTGTACTGCGTAACCCACCGCGACGCGGGCAAAAAGCAGTGGCCGAGATGGCGGGTTACGCTCAGCGAGCCGGCTGCAGCCGGCTCGCTGAGCTAACCCGCCCTACGGTTCCCCTCCCTGGGAGGTATTTGTCAGCGCGAGTAGAACTCGACGACGAGGTGGGGTTCCATCTGCACGGGGTAGGGCACGTCAGTGACTTGCGGAATGCGTGTGAGCTTGGCGGTCATCTTGGAGTGATCGACCTCGATGTAATCCGGCACATCGCGCTCGCCGAGGCCGGTCGCCTCGATCACCAGGGCGAGCTGCTTGGACTTGTCCTTGACCTCCACCATGTCGCCGACCTTGACCCGGTAGCTTGGGATGGTGACGCGGCGGCCGTTCACCTTGACATGGCCGTGACTGACGAATTGCCGCGCCGCAAACACGGTGGGCACGAGCTTTGCCCGATAGACGATCGCGTCGAGCCGGCTCTCCAATAGTCCTATCATGTGGGCGCCGGAATCGCCTTTCATGCGGATCGCTTCCTGATAAATGCCGCGGAACTGGCGCTCGGAGATGTTGCCGTAGTAGCCGCGCAGCTTCTGCTTGGCGCGCAATTGGATGCCGTAGTCGGAAAGCTTGCCTTTGCGCCGCTGTCCGTGCTGGCCGGGGCCATATTCGCGGCGGTTGATGGGGCTCTTGGGGCGGCCCCATACGTTCTGGCCCATGCGGCGGTCGATCTTGTACTTCGCCTCATGGCGCTTTGTCATCGCGTCCTCTTCTTCTAATCGATATGCGAGGATCGCGCCCTCCTCTGCTCCGGCTTCGCCGGAACCGACAGGTCTGATCCAAGCGAGGGCAGACCGCGGGTCGCGAACGCCGCGCTTGGTTGCCCGAAGGGCGCACGGCGCGCGGTACTTAAGGAGAACGAGCACCCAAGTCAAACCTCCGGTGCCCGCCTCTTCCTAGGGGCGAGGCATGCGGGGCACCCCGAAAACGCTCTGCGTTTTTTGGGGACCCGTCTCGCCCCCACGGACGGGTCCATCTCCCTATCCCGCCTCCTGGTACACGTCGATCTCGATCGAGCCGGGCAGAAGCGAGCGCCAGGTCTGCAGGTACGCTTGCACCCGCGGATCGCTTGCGACCCGCTGCCGGTTGAGCTCGAACACTTCGTGGGTGTCATACTCGATCTCGTGGATGAAGCGGCCGGGGTCATCCACGTTCTGCAGGAGCCGCATGCGGCGGCCGCCGAAGGCCTCGTAGAACGGCGCGGCCGCCCGCAGCAGCGAGGCGAGGTGCGCAGAGTTCGCGGCCGGCAGGGTGAACTTGAACTGAACGGTCCGCCGCACCGTCTGAGACTCTGCACTCATTGGTCGCGCCCCATCAAGAAACATCGCGCCATGCAGCGATGCGGGAAAGCCATGCTAGCTGCCGATGCCAAATCGCGCCAGCGCCGCTGCGAGCGGCTCGGAGGGAGCGCGCCCCGAGGTGAAGATGGCCTTCGCCGGCGCCGCGGGTCTCGCGTTCGTCTTGGCGCCGCTCAGATCCGCTACCCGGCGCGCGATCGCGGGTGCAGGATCGACGAACGCAACCGGCCACGGTGCGAGCTGCTCGAGCCGCTCGAGCAGCAGCGGATAGTGGGTGCACGCGAGCACCACGGTGTCGGTGCGGCGCTCGCCGTCCCGGAAGCACGGCATGATCTCCCGGCGGATCAGCTCGTCAGGAACCGGCGTGCCGTGCAGCTCAGCCTCGGCGAACTGCGCGAGATGCGCGGACCCCACGAGCGCGATCTCGCTGCCGTTGCCGAAATCGCGGATGAGCGCGCGGGTATATTCGCGGCTCACCGTCGCCTGCGTTCCGAGCACGCTTACGCGCTTGGAGCGCGAGCTGGCGCAGGCAGGCTTTATGGCCGGAACGGTACCGACGAACGCAACGGTGAACCGGGCACGCAGCTGCGTGAGCACCAGGGTCGAGGCGGTGTTGCAGGCGACAACCACGATGGTCGGGCGATACGCCGCAATCAGCTCTTGCATCAGCGCGCATACGCGCGCGACCAGCTGGCCCTCGCCGTGTCCGCCGTAGGGAAAATACGCATCGTCCGCGACATAGAGGTAGCGCGCGTCAGGGCGTGCTTTCGCGATCTCGCGATAGACGGTCAGCCCGCCGAGCCCGGAATCGAACACCAGAATGGTCGGTGCGCTCTCCACGTCGCCGAGTGGTTAGGCGATGCGCGCCCACCCCGCAACTGCAATACCTACGGCACTCATGCGTTCGCCGCGCCTTTCAGGGGGGAGCGCGCTCCATGTGGTTGTCGGCTTCCGGCGCTGCGTTTTTCGGCGGCCAAAACTCGTTCCTACGAAGGAGCGGTCGTCCCGAATACCCGATTGAAGATCGTGTCGACGTGCTTGAGGTGATATTTCAGATCGAACAACTCGGCGAGCTCTTTCTCGCTCAAGCGCTTTCTCACCTCGGCATCCGCCGCGAGCCGGGAGCGGAAGTCGCCTTCGCCGTTCCACACCCGCATGGCGTTGCCCTGGACAAGCCTGTAGGCATCCTCCCGCGCCATTCCCTTTTGCGTGAGCGCGATCAGGACGCGCTGCGAATGGATGAGCCCGCCCAGCCGTTCGAGGTTTTTTTGCATGTTGGCGGGATAGACGATCATCTTGTCCACGATCGAGGCAAGACGCACCAGCGCGAAGTCGAGCGTGGCGGTGGCGTCCGGACCGATCATCCGCTCGACCGAGGAATGCGAGATGTCGCGTTCATGCCAGAGCGCCACGTCCTCCATCGCGGGCATCGCGTAGGCGCGGACCATGCGCGCGAGCCCGGTGACGTTCTCGGAGAGAACGGGGTTGCGCTTGTGCGGCATGGCGGAGGAGCCCTTCTGCCCTTGCGCGAAGAGCTCCTCGGCTTCCAGCACCTCCGTGCGCTGGAGGTGGCGGATCTCGGTGGCAAGCCGCTCCACTGACGAGGCGACGACGCCGAGCACGGCAAAATACATGGCATGGCGATCGCGCGGGATGATCTGCGTCGACACCGGCTCGACGGTAAGACCCATCGCCTTGGCCACGTGCGCCTCCACCCGCGGATCGACCTGGGCGAACGTGCCGACCGCGCCGGAGATGGCGCAGGTGGCCACTTCCGTCCGCGCGCGGATCAGGCGCTCCTTGGCGCGCGAGAATTCCGCATAGGCATAGGCGAGCTTGAGCCCGAAGGTGGTGGGCTCGGCATGGATGCCGTGGGAGCGGCCGATGGTCGGAGTGAGCTTGTGCTCGAAGGCGCGGCGTCGGATCGCGGCAAGGAGCTGGTCCACGTCGCCGATCAGGATGTCGGCGGCGCGCACGAGCTGAATGTTGAAGCAGGTGTCGAGCACATCGGAGGAGGTCATGCCCTGGTGCACGAAGCGCGCCTCGGGCCCGACGATATCGCCGAGGTGAGTGAGAAAGGCGATCACGTCATGCTTGACCTCGCGCTCGATGGCATCGATGCGTGCGGGGTCGAAGGTTGCAGTCTTTCCTTTCTCCCAGATCTTCTGAGCGGCACTCTTGGGAATGATCCCGAGCTCCGCCATCGCGTCCGCGGCATGCGCTTCGATCTCGAACCAGATGCGGTAGCGCGTGCCCGCATCCCAGATTGCCGCCAGCTCGGGTCGCGTGTAGCGGGGGATCATCGGCCGGCAAGCAGGTCTGCAGGAGAGCGGACGTATTTCAAGGGCATAGAGAGCCGCTCTACCAGACCGCGGCAATGTCCTCAATGCGCGCGCACGCAACAGCGGGGGCGGGAACAGGGCGAGGCGATGCCCGCGCCACGATCGGAGAAGGCCTCGGCCGGCCGCTACGCCGCCTCCCCGCGTGCGAACGCTGCGGCCTCGCGGATCGCTGCGATCCTGCCGCGATACCCGTCGACGCCGCCACCGCCCTTGAGCACCGCCGAGCCTGCGACCAGCACGTTGGCGCCGGCGCGCGCGACGAGCGGCGCGATCTCCGCAGTGATGCCGCCGTCGATCTCGATGTCGATGGGTCGCGATGCGACGAGCGCGCGCAGCCGCGCAATCTTCTCCGTCGCATAGGGGATGAAGCTCTGGCCGCCAAAGCCGGGATTGACCGACATGACCAGGATGAGATCGACGACGTCGATCACGGGCTCGATGGTCTCGATCGGGGTGCCGGGGTTGAGCGTCACTCCCGTGCGCTTGCCGAGCGATCTGATCATCTGCAGCGAACGATGCACGTGCGGCCCCGCCTCCACGTGCACGGTGATGCTGTCGGAGCCCGCCTTGGCGAAGGCCTCGAGATAGGGATCGCAAGGCGCGATCATCAGATGCACGTCGAGCGGCTTGCTCGTGTGGGGGCGTATCGCCTTCACCACGTCAGGGCCGATCGAAATGTTGGGAACGAAATGCCCGTCCATCACATCGACATGGATCCAGTCCGCTCCCGCGGTATCCACCGCGCGCACCTCCTCGCCGAGCCGCGCGAAATCGCCGGCGAGAATCGAAGGCGCAATGATCAGGGGATGTTGCATCAGCCGAGCTCCGGCACATGGGCGCAGCACGGTCTACCCCAGACGGAGCTTGCTGCGAAACTCATGTGACAACATCCATGCCGTCATTCCGGCCGAGCAGCCGGGCGTGCGCGGCCCGTGAAAGCGGCGATCCGGCAGACAAAACGGTTCAGGCGTTGACCACGGAGTACCGCCCGCGCTCGCAAAGCTCTGTAAACCGGCGCGTTCGCACAATATAATACCCGTATGACGGTGGTTGTCTTATCTTCGTCCCAAGAGATCATGGCAGACCCGGCGCGGCTCATCGAGGCAATGCGGGCGGGCAGCATCATCAACATTCCCGATCTCGATTACACGATCGCACCGACCAAGGAGCTTGCGGCGCTGGTCGACGAATTGCCGGACGAGGAGCTGCTCGAAGAGATGGTTTCCTATCGCAAGGACGTGACCGGGGTCGAGAATACCATCTTCATTTCCCCGAAAGGAAGGACACGCCACGCGCCGCGGATCAAGGTGGCGATCGACCCGCCGCGGTCCGTCGACCCGCGCAGCAAGACCGCATCGATTGCAATAGCCGATGGCAGCGTCGCGGCAGGCGAAGTGCCGCCCAAGCTCCATGATGAAGCGCGACGGTTCATCGATGCGAATCGCGATGTACTGCTCGATTACTGGGAGTATCGGATCGATACCGAGGAGCTCCGCCGCCGGCTGAAGGCAATCTAACCTTCGTGTCAACCGTGCCGTATGCGGGGGCGGGTTTGAAACCGCCCTGTATCCCATCAGAGGATCGGTTGCCGCAATGCATGTCTCCGCTCAGCGTCGTCTGTCACGTCACGGCACCACCACGCACAGCCGCCTGGCGGCGCGCGTTACCCCGGTATAGAGCCAGCGGCCGCGATTCTCGCGAAATGCATCGGACTCGTCGAACAGCACCACGTCGTCCCATTGCGACCCCTGCGACTTGTGCACCGTGAGCACATAGCCGTAGTCGAACTCGTCGAACGGCTTGCGCTCGAGCCAGTCGAGCTGCTCGAGCCCGCCGGTGAAGCATTCCGGACGCACCGCCACCGAGACGAGCTCGTCGAGGTCGCCGCCGAGGTCCTCGTCGGGCTCGAGCCGCAAGTGCAGGATTTTGCTCTTACCCCTGCTCTTGCGTTTTCGCTTCGGCCGTTCCTTCACCATCCACAGCCCGCCGTTGAACAGGCCTTTAAGACGGTTGTTGCGCAGGCACACGAGCTTGTCGCCCACGATCGGCAGCGTGCCTTCGAGCCCGCGCCGCTCCCGCAGCCGCATATTGTAGGCGCGCCGCGTAACGTTGCGGCCGACCAGGACCTGGTCGGCGCCGATCACCCGCTTCGGGTCAAGCTCGCCGCGCCGTACCACCTGCGTCTCCCCGTATTGCCCCTCGGCGAGCGGCCTGCCGGCGCGGATGTCCATGGAGAGGCGGACGATGGGATTGTCCTGCGCCTGCCGGTGCACCTCGGTGAGCATGGCGTCGGGCTCGGCGTCGGTGAAGAAGCCCCCGCCCTGGATCGGCGGCAGCTGCGCCGGATCGCCGAGCACGAGCAGCGGCACCTCGAATGACATCAGGTCGCGCGCGAGCTCGGCATCGACCATCGAGCATTCGTCGATGATGATCAGCTTGGCGTCGCCGGCCGGCGCCTTGTGCCAGAGCTCGAAGGTAGGGTTCTCGTCCTTCTGCTCCGGCGGCTTGTAGATCAGCCGGTGAATGGTCGATGCGCCGTGACAGCCCTTGCTGCGCATGACGCAGGCGGCCTTGCCGGTGAACGCCGCAAACAGGACCTTGCCCTCGATGTCCTCGGCGATGTGCTTGACCAGCGTGGTCTTGCCCGTGCCGGCATAGCCGAACAGGCGGAATATGGGTGTCCGCTTACGCCCTTCCTTCCACCATTGGGCTATGGCCTTGAGCGCGCCATCCTGCTGCGGCGTAAAGACGGGCATTGCGGATGTTGTTGCTCGGCTCCGCGTTTGCGGTCAAAAGGATCAGGACGGGGAATGTTGTCAAGCGCGGAGGCGAAGACCTGCCGAAGACCTGCCCTGTCGAAGACCTGCCCTGCCGAAGACCTGTCCTGCCGAAGACCTGCCCTGTCGAAGACCTGCTCTGCCGAAGACCTGCTCTGCCGAAGACCTGCCCTGCCGAAGACCTGCCCTGCCGAAGACCTGCCCAGGAGCGAAGCGATGAACGAGGACGTGCTCAACACCAGCATCCGGAAATTTCTCAAGACGCTCGGGGTCACCGCCCAGCGGGAGATCGAGAAGGCGGTGCGCAACGCCGTGGATGAGGGAAAGATCAAGGGCAACGAGAAATTTGCCGCCAAGGCAACAGTGACGATCAGGGACATCGGGCTTGCACACGAGGTCGACGGCGACATCGCGCTGGAGTGATCGATGCCGCCGACCCGCGTCGCCATTGCCGGCCTTGGTGCGATCGGCCGCGCCCTTGCGCGCAGGCTGGCCGACGGTCTGCCCGGGCTCACGCTTGCCTGTGCCGCAACCGGCAACAAGGCGAAGGCGCAGGCGTGGCTCGAGGCGCAGCGGATCGCCTGCCCCCTGGTCGAGCCCGAGGACTTTCCCGCGCGCGCGGATATCGCCGTCGAATGCGCGCCGGCGGCGGCTTTGGAGCGCATCTGCCGGCCGATGCTGGAAGCTGGCAAGCAGGTGATGGTGCTCTCGGCCGGTGCGCTGCTGCCGCGGCCCGAGCTTGTCGCGCTGGCAAAGACAGGCCGGGGGCAGATCATCGTGCCGACCGGCGCGCTCCTGGGGCTCGACGCCGTGACCGCCGCGGCCGAGGGCCACATTCACTCGGTCCGCATGATCACGCGCAAGCCGCCGCGCGGCCTGCGCGGGGCGCCCTATCTCGCCGCTCACGGCATCGCCGTTGAGGGCCTCGATCAGGCCAAGCGCGTTTTTGCCGGCACTGCGCGCGACGCGGCGGCGGGATTCCCGGAGAACGTGAACGTGGCAGCTGCGCTGTCGCTTGCCGGCATCGGTCCCGATCGCACCACCATCGAGATCTGGGCGGATCCTGCCATCGAGCGCAACTGTCATACCATCGAGGTGGACAGCGACTCCGCCCGGTTTTCGCTATCGATCGAAAATATCCCCTCGGAGAATCCCAAAACGGGGCGGATCACCGCCCTTTCCGCTGTAGCCGCGCTGCGTAAGCTTCGCTCCCCGCTGCGGGTGGGCACATAGCGGTTGCTTCGCAACCCCTCCTGCAAACCTCCGGTATTTGCACTCTCGATGAGGTTCGAGGCCTTGCACTTGCGGGCCTCCCGACTCTCCGGTACAGAACGGGTCGTGAACACAATGGTGCTGATCTCTAACGGACAGCTGCATGCAAGACCACCGGGCGTCCGGTTTACACTTTCGGACCAGTTCTGGTCGCAAATTCTTTCGAATACAACCGTTTTAGCGTTTTTCTGCAAACGAAGCCAAGAAAGCTAGTGAAAACAACGCTGCAAGATGAACGCGTGCGATCAGGGACGGCATCAAGCTGCCCTCCCTGTCCATTATTCGTGCAACTTGCATCCTCGCCCACAGCCGTACGCGGGTGAGTTAAGGGCGTTCCGTCCGCACCAGAGCAGCCCCCATCTGGTGTAAGTGGCGGGAAAGGCTGACCCTTTTCAAATTTTGCCCCCGCATCCCTTCGAATAGCCACATTGTAGGGAGTAAGTTTCAGTTGCGGCTGCCGGCCGGGGCTTGCTTGGGGGAAGCCGAGCTTCTTTGGGGAAAGTGTCTTGCCATCAATGTGGCGGAACCGTGAACCCATTCGCGCGCCCCCACGACTAACCGGCAAGTCGGCCGCCCAAGAGCGATGCAATCGACATCAGACGAGGTTCTGATTGGACGCATAGCGAACGGCGACCGGCTTGCGATGCAGGTGCTGTATGCCCGCCATCACGTCAGGGTGTTCCGATTTGTGATCCGGATCGTTCGGGATGAATCCACGGCAGAGGACCTGATCAGCGAAGTGTTTCTGGACGTTTGGCGGCAGGCGGGCCGGTTCCAGGGTCGATCCTCGGTATCAACCTGGATGCTGGCCATGGCGCGCTTCAAGGCCCTCTCGGCGCTGCGGCGCCGGCAGGACGAGGAGTTCGATGAAAACAGCACGGACACTGTCGAGGACGGGTCGGACGATCCGCACACGAGCCTGGAGAAGAAGGACAAGGGCACGCTGATCAAGAAATGCCTGGCCGGTTTGTCGGCGCAACACCGGGAGATCATCGATCTCGTCTACTATCACGACAAATCGGTCGAGGAGGCCGCGGCGATCTTGGACATTCCGGAGAACACGGTGAAAACGCGGATGTTCTATGCGCGCAAACGGCTCTCGGAGCTGCTCAAGGCGGAAGGAATTGAACGAGGATGGCCATGAATACGATAGGCAAAGAGCCAGAGCGCCAAGAGCTTGAGCTGTTGCTGCCTTGGCATGCAACGGGCACGCTCAGCCGGCGCGAGTCCGACCGCATCGAGCGGGCGCTCGCCAGCGATGGGGAGCTCGCGCGCCGTTATGCGCTCGTCCGCGAGGAGCTGGCAGAAACCATCCACCTCAACGAATCCCTCGGTGCGCCGTCCGCCCGCGCGATGGACAAGCTGTTTGCGGCGATCGATGCCGAGGAGGCGCGCTCGCCCCGCCGCCGGCAATCGTTTGATCTCGCCCGGCGCGTCTCGGAATTCCTGGCGGGCTTTACCCCGCGCACGCTGGCATGGGCCGGCGCGGCTGCGGTCGTCGCCATCCTTGCGCAGGCGGCCGTGATCGCGGGAGTGGTCCTCAAGGACGAGAGCGCCCCTGCCGGCCCTCGACTCGCGAGCGTCAATCGCGGCGCCTTTGCCGTGGTCCGCTTTGCGCCGCAGGCGACGGCGGCGGAAATCACCAATTTCCTCGGCGCCTATAAGGCGAGCCTGGTCGAAGGGCCGCTGAAGGCAGGCGGCGGGCTTTACCGCATTCGCTTGGCCGAGAACCCGCTGCCGCCGGGCGATGTCGGCAAGATCGTGCGGCAAATGCAGGGGGAATCCCGGATCGTGGGGTTCATCGCGGCCGCCGACTGACCGACCCCGCCGTATGGCCCGCATCGGGGGCTCAAACCAATGCGCAAGGGCATGAGATTCGCCGGGAAAATCAGAGCCATAGGAGCGGATGTCCGACGGCGTCCCACCCCGGGCTTCGATGCGGTGACCGCGGCGGCAAGGCACAGAAAAAGATTCCGCTTGCGGAACTTGATCGATTGAACCTTTCAGGCAGATCGCCCGACTAAATATCCAAACAGGCCGTCAAGGCCGCAAGTGAAGGAGTTTAACAGCCCCGATCGGCGCTCACGCCCCCCCGATCCCCTGCGCCGATCAAAGCGACCCGCCCGGATTTCCCCGTCCGGGCGGGTCAGTTTTTTTGCGCAAGACGCCTGCGGTCGCGCTTTTGTCACGTCAAAGCGGAAATTGTGATCAACCCTCCTCACACCGGGCGTGAACGCCGGTTTGAACGCGCCACCGCGACATGGCATGTAGCGCGCCGCTTGCATTGCAATGAGCGCGCCGTCCATGACGACCAGTGCCCTGTTCTCCCCGATCCGGCTCGCGGGGCTCGATCTCGCGAACCGCATTGTGGTGTCCCCGATGTGCCAATACAGCGCGGATGATGGAGCCGCGACCGACTGGCACCTCACCCATCTCGGCACGTTGACCAATTCGGGCTCGGCATTGGTCGTGGTGGAGGCGACCGGCATCGAGCGGCGCGGGCGGATCACGCACGGCTGTCTGGGGCTCTATTCCGATGATTGCGAATCGGCTCTCGCACAAGTCGTGGCTCATTGCCGGCGCTATGGCACTGCGAAAATCGGCATTCAGCTTGCTCACGCGGGGCGCAAGGCGTCGGCGCAGCGGCCGTGGGAGGGAGGCCATCCGCTCAAAGCCGAGGAGGATGCCTGGGAGACTATCGCGCCTTCCGCCATTCCGTTTGGACCGGGGTGGCACACCCCGCGCGCCATGTCGGCCACCGATCTGGAGCGCGTGCGCGACGGGTTCGTGCAGGCGGCGCAACGCGCGGTGCGCGCCGGCGTGGATGCGATCGAGCTCCACGGGGCGCACGGCTACCTGCTGCACAGTTTCCTTTCCCCCGTCTCCAATAAACGTAACGACGAGTATGGCGGCTCTTTCGACGGCCGCATGCGCTTTCCTCTTGAAGTCGCTGCGGCGGTGCGACAGGCGATCCCCCAACGCATGCCGCTCGGCGCGCGCATCACCGGCCATGACTGGATCGACGGAGGGCTGACGGCCGAAGATGCCGCCGTCTTTGCCGGTGCGCTCAAGGGTGTCGGCGTGGATTTCGTATGCGTCTCCTCCGCCGGCATCAGCGCCGATGCGCGCCCAAGTATGGTCGCCGATATGAATGTGCCGTTTGCGGAAACGGTCAGGACAAAAAGCGGCATACCGACCCGCGCCGTCGGACTCATTGCCACCCCCAGGCGGGCAGAGGCGATCGTAGCGCAAGGCAAGGCCGACATGGTCGCGCTCGCGCGCGCCATGCTCGACAATCCGCATTGGGGGTGGCACGCGGCCAAGGTGCTCGGCGCGGAAGTCGTGCGCCCGAAGCAGTATCAGCGCGCGGCTCCCAAGGCTTGGCCTGGCGCCATGTTTGCCGACTGAGTCAGACTGCGAGACCGGCAGCGTGTAACCGGTCGAGGTCGGCAGGCTCGTCTACATCCCATAGGAGCGCCGGCTCTTCCCAGGTGAGTCCGAGCTGCATCAATCGCCGCCGCGTCTCCCCCATGACGCAGCTGCTGCCCCAGGGCAGCAAATCAAAGAGAGCCGGCTGCGCCCTGCGCATGCCAGTCAGCACATATCCGCCATCCTCGGCCGGAAAAAGCACCACGTCAGTCCCGCTATGGAGAATTCCCGCCGCGGTTCGCAGCAGCGTCGGGGTGAGGTCGGGGCAGTCGGTTCCGATCAGGAGAACGGGCGCGTTTGCCGCTTTCACAGCTGCGAGCATGCGCGCCCCGAGATCGCCTTGCGGCTGGGACCGGAGTGCAAACCCGTACTGCGAGCAGACCTTCTGGAACAAAGGATCGCTTGCGTCCGGCGCACCCCATAAGGTCACCATGCCGAGCCTGGCGCCCGCCGCAGCGCCTGCAGCGCGCTCGATCAGATGAGCCTGCAGCAACGCTGCGCGCTCGGCACCCAGCACCGGAATGAGCCGGGTTTTGGCAAAGCGCGCGACGGGCGCCTTGGCCAGCAGGGCGATCTCGACCGGCTCATTGATACCCATATCGGCGCGCAAGGGCTTTTGGATCGGCGCCTAGGAAGAAGGCAAGCCGCAGGGCCCACATCAGCAACACTGTGCGCAGAATGCCGCGCCGGTCCCACCTCCGGCCCGAAGTGACGACACGCTCGCGCAGCAAGAGCGGCCAACCGATGCGTTTGAGCGCCTTGCAGAATGCGATGTCCTCCATCAGCGCGATGGGCGGAAAGCCTCCGGCCGTCTCAAAAGCATCCCGGCGTACGAAGATCGCCTGGTCGCCGGTTGCGATGCCCGTCAGCCGCGAGCGCATGCGCATGAAAAATGCGATGACAGGGAGAAGGCGCTGCGGGCCTTCGATCGTCACGTCGAAGCGCCCCCACGCGCGCCCGGAGCGTTGCAGGCCTTCGATCACGAGGCGGTCCGCGCCTGCGGGCAAGCGCGTATCCGCATGCAGGAACAGGAGCACATCGCCGGACGCTGCCGCGGCACCGGCATTCATCTGCAGCGCCCGTCCGCGTGGCGCGGACAGCACGCAGTCGGCGCGTGGCCGGGCATGCTCGATCGTCCCGTCGCCGCTGCCGCCATCGACCACGACCACCTCGGCTCCACGTGCGCGCAACGATGCAAGGCTGCCGAGCAGGGCAGCAATCGCCTCGCCTTCATTGAGCACGGGAACGATGATGGAGAGCTTCACCTACTTTCCCAGCGCGGGGGCCGCGAGCGCTGTTCCGTCATCCATGCCTAACCGGCCGAAGCCCGGCAGCTTTATGGCAGGGTGCCGCACATCGAGACCTGCCACGAGGCCAAAGAAGTTGAGCTCGACACCTTCGACCCAGCCGACCTTCAGCCCGAGCAAGCCCCACAGGGATGCCTCGATCCCCGTGCCGCTGTCGGTCGGGCCGAAATAGGGGTGCGGCCTGAAGTCCTTACCCAACGCGTTCGGCGGCAACGTCGCTTCGACCTCGGGAATGGCCCGCAGTACGCTCGCGGTGAAGGTGTTGCTGTTCGGCCCTGGCCAGATGCGATAATCGCCGAAATTAATGTAGTTGTACGCACCGATGGCGGCCTTGACCTTGGGGATGAGGGCCGCTGCTGCGGGCCCCTGCACATCGACAAGCACCCGCGGGGTGTCGCCGAACCAGCGGCCATCCGGCGCCCACCCATTCGTGCGCAGCGGCCGCCCCCACCCGACGACGTCGTAGCGGCTCCAGGTCGTGTCGCCCTTCTGTTTGAGGACGACCCAGCTGTGGACGGCAAATATGCCCTTCCAGCGCCCCGTGCGGCCGGTAAAGACAAGCAAGCGGGCTTCGCGCTCCGCGGTTGCGGGCGGCAGCATCCCGACGCTCGACCAGTCCGCGACACGGTAGCTCGCGGGGTGATGCTTGCTGGCGTAGAGCGCCGCGTGCACCGCGAGCGGAAAGATGAAGAGGGCGAGTACCGCGGTTATCACTTTACGGGTCGAAGAACGCATGAGGGCAGTGGGCGGGTATTTTGCGCCCCCAATATGGGCTCTTCAACCAGGTTGGTACAATGGCGATGTGTCACAGTGTTGCGTGAAGAGCTCGCTAGACGACGCATCGCATTGCGCCCAGGGACCATCGGTCAGCGCACGCGGTTTCCGGTAAGGGCGATATGCGCGTATTGCTCGGCGCCGGCTCTGGACAGATCGCCGGTGACGGGGTTGGCCCGCGCCATTCCGACAATCGCGCCCCTTACCGTGTCGCTGATGACGTTATTGGCGATCAGCGCCGTGCCAGCTCCGGGATCGACGGACACGGCGATGCCTATATCGGCTTTGCGCACGACGTTCCCGGTGACGGCGACGTCGCGCAGATAATGTCCCCAGCCGAGCATCATGCCCGCGGTCGGAGCGTTCTCGATGACATTGCCGGTAACCGCGGTGTCGGCCTCGACCGAGATCCCCACGCCCGCCGCATCGCCCGGATCGGTACCCGCGGGCCGCCTGGGCAGAAGGTTACGGATGATATTGCCCTGCACCACGGCGAGCCGGCCGCCCTCGTTGAAATTCGTGACCGAGATTCCGACTGCCGCCAGCTCCACGGAATTGCTCGCGATCATAGCGCCCTCGAAGCCGAACTCGGCATAAAGCGCAACTTCGCGCGTGTTGCTGATACTGTTGCCGTCGATCTGAAGATTCGAGGCGGCATTGCCGCGCACGGCGGAGAAGGCGCAGTTGTTGATGCGGTTACCTCGCACGATCACATTGCCGGCACGAAATACGTTGATTGCGTTTCCATATTGCCCGGATCCGCCGGAGCGGTTGCCGATATTTTCCACGCGGTTATCGATGACGAGGGTGCCGTCGTCGCCCGCAATCGAGCGCCAGACCTGAATGCCGTTATCGCCGGCGCGGTCGATATGATTGCGGGCGATCAGCAGCCCTGCGGAGTCGAGCGTAAAAACCGCGGCATCGACCGCCTGCGCAATCGTGTTGTCGCTCAGCTCCCCTGCAACCGCGAGGCAGATGATGCCGTATGATCCAGACCCTGTGATCGTGCAGTCGGCGACCTTGACGTCCTTACAGCTTTCGAGCTGCACCAGTCCTCGTCGTCCCGGCAAAGGATGGCCGGCACCGTCGAGCACGAGACCGCTGATTGTGACGTGGTCGGCTCCTTTGGCCGAGATCAGCGAATCGCCTTGAGTCAGGAGGAGCCGGGTCGCGCCGCGCGCGCCGACGAGGTGCGTGCCGGTAGAGAGCCTGAGTTGGCTGGTGCGGTAAATGCCGGGCGCAAGTGCAAGCGGTGTCCCGGTGCGTGCCGTCTCGTCTATGGCGCGCTGGAGCGCGCGGGTCTGCTCATCCGCGCTGCCGGACCGCACCCCGAGCTGGGTGGCGTCGACCCCCGACGCGCTGATGGGCGATGGGCCGGCAGCTGCGGTAGTCGATGCCGCGGCAAGTCCGCCCGCCGAAACGGCAAGTGCAATGAAATGACGCCGTTGCATGCCCATGCACAGCTCCCATGCGCGAAGTCGATAGGCATGGTGTACAAAACTAGGGCCAACCGGCTGTCGGTCGGTTTCGGCAGCGAGAGAAAATCCGTTTAGCGTTAATGAAATGCGTTGGTCGAGCTGCCGGCGCCGCGAGCATGCAAGGGACTGAAGTGAAACGCCGCCGGTCGGTCATCTCAAACTGCGCGCGCCGGGGATTGCTGCGCGCACGATCGCTTCACTCACCGCCGCGAGAGCGTCGAGCGAAAGCCGGCCCCGGCCAAGTCTCCGAATGGCCGAACGGGCGACCTGGGGCACGTGCACGAACGACATCAGCCGCGGCGACCCGCTCGCTCCAGCCTCGGCCGCTCGCCAGCAGAGATAATTGCAAAGATAGTCGCCGGCGTCGTGAGAGATAGCTACCGGCACGCCGGTTGCCCGGACCGCCATGAGGAGCCGCTGTGCCGGCGTGCGCAGCGGCAGGGCTGTCGGGCCTCCGGGACGGATGCTGTTCCAGAAGGGAATATTGCCCGCTACATCCGGGACGGCGCGAGCGACGGTGTTACGTGCGCGCGTTTCGATGCGCACGTGATTGCTCCGCGTGGCCAAGCCGAACATGATCAGCGCGTCCGGCCGTTCGCTTGCCAGCAGTCCTGGCAACTCGCGGTCAACCGCATCGTAGCTCACCTGAAACACGTGCGCGATGCGCCGCACGTTGATGAACGCGGGATGCCGCCGCCGCACCAGCTCCTCTGCAAGCACGCCAGTCGGGTTGAATGGTGCGCCGGGAAAGGGGCCGAACCCCGTGATCAGGATGGTAACGCTCACAGGAGGAGGGCTCTTGCAGATCGGCGCGTCTTCGCGGCGGCAAGGCATTGTGACCGAACGAGAGCGAGGCGGTGCGGTGGTCCGTAAAAATGCCGTGCGAATTTTGGAGGCTTTGCGCTCATCCTCTCCCGCATTCCATTCATATGCCGAGCGCTGCGGCGATCTCCTCGACGGCCAACGTCGCAGACATGCGCCCCTCAGCGACTGCAGCCTCGAGCGTTGGAAGCCTCGTTTTCAGGGCCGGATCCGAGCGCACGTGCGCGAGCATGCGTTGCTCCACCATCGCCCACATCCACTTGACCTGCTGCTCGCGCCGGCGTGCATCGAGCTCGCCCGATTTGCTCATTCGCTCGCGATGCTCGCCGATCGTCTCCCACAGTTGCGGAACTCCCTCACCCGTCAACGCTGAATAGATCAACACCGGCGGCGACCAGCTCGGGGATCGCGGGGCCAGAATGTGCAGTGCAGCACGATATTCGGCGGCCGCCGCAACGGCACGTTTGCGATTGCTTCCGTCCGCTTTGTTGACGGCGACGATGTCCGCGAGCTCGACCACTCCCTTCTTGAGCCCTTGCAGCTCGTCGCCGGCGCCCGGCAGCATCAGGACCACGAACACATCGGTCATGTCCGCGACCACGGTTTCCGATTGCCCGGTGCCCATAGTCTCGACCACGACGATGTCGTAGCCCGCCGCCTCGAGCACCAGCATGCACTCGCGCGTTTTCGCCGCGACGCCGCCGAGCGTCCCGGAGGAGGGGGAGGGCCGCACGAACGCGCGCGCGTCGACCGCGAGCCGAGGCATCCGGGTCTTGTCCGCCAGGATCGAGCCGCCGCCGCGGGTCGATGACGGATCGACCGCAAGGACCGCAACCGAGTGTCCTTCACCAGTGAGAAGGCTGCCGAGCGTGTCGATCGTGGTCGACTTGCCTGCGCCCGGTGCGCCGGTAATGCCGACACGAGTAGAATTGCCGGTGAAGGAGAGCAAGTCCTGCACAAGCTGGCGTGCCGCTCTCTGATGGTCGCTGCGGCGGCTTTCGATCAGGGTGATCGCGCGCGCAATGACCGCGCGCTGCCCCGCGCGAATGCCGTCGATCAGGCAGGCAATATCAGGGGATTCGGGGCCGCGGCGCGATGACATGAAAGAGACGGTCCAGAGGGACGTAATTCGGCCTCAACAGCAGGGATAGAGTCCCCGCACGGGTATTATAGCGCGCGATGCGGCCGGGGGAGGGATCCATGCGTCCGCCAGCACTTGCGTCTGCGGCTCGGGTCTGTCCTGCTGCGATCCTGCGTCTGCTGGTGACGATCGCTTGCGCGGGGTTAGCGCTCGCTCCCGCCTGTGCCGCCGATCTGATCTGGGAAGTCCAGAACCCGTTCCGCTTCTTCAAGTCGCCTCGATCTTTCGCGCTCCACGAGGCTGCGTTCAATGCCGTGCGCGGCAATTCATCGGATGGTTTGCCGCCGGACATCGTCTGGCGCACCGAGCGGGCGCTCAACGATCCCGACTGCAGGGATCCCTCCACCCCGGATCGATGCGCTGCTACGGCCGGCAAGCGCTATCAGCAAAGCCGTCTCGGCTGGGCCGCGCAGACACTGGCCGACACCTGCTACGAGACCAACGGCCGACCGCGCCGCTATTCCCCGTCATGCGAGCGTCGCTATTCCTGGGGCGCGGCGAAGGAGGATTATGTCCTCCCCGACGCGCATACGGTCGATGTGCGGATCGCGCCGCACCAGCTCCAAGGATTGAAAGGCGAGTGCACGTGGACCTGGCAGCCGCGCGCCCCCGGCGGCAAAATCGAAAGCAAGCGACTGCCGTGCAGCGACAGGCTGACGATCGCCCGGGTCCCTTATAGGAGCGATCGTGCTCATTCCGGCGTCTCGGTCACGGCCAAGCTGCCAGACGGGCGCGAGCTCGTCGAGCGGGATATCGTGGTCGAGGATCTTTTCATTGTTGCGCTGGGCGATTCCTTTGCCTCGGGCGAGAGCAATCCGGATCGCCCGGTGCAATTCAGCCCTGTGCGTGAGATGGTCTACGATCCGATCACCGCGCAGGCCGAGTCGAGAACGGTCGCCAAGGCGGCAGTGCCGCACTACGGGCTTGCCTCGGACCAGGGCCATTTCAACCCGAAGGTGCTCCCGCGCAGGTTCATGGACGACGAGGCAGCCGGGCGCTTCCACAATCTCTCCTCGCCCGAGTTCGCAGCCGCCTTCGAGAAAGCATCGGCGCGCTGGCTCAGTCGCGATTGCCACCGCTCGCAATACGGCTATCCGTTCCGGGTGGCGATCGAGCTTGCACTCGAGAACCGCCACCGCTCGGTGACCCTGGCGAGCTTCACCTGCTCCGGCGCGGAAGTGGCCGAGGGCCTGTTTCTCGACATGGATCCGCGGGAAGGCGCCGCGGAGATTCCCGGCGGCAAGGTCCGGGCGCAACTCGATCAGCTGAGCGATCTTCTTTGCCGCGGGGCGCGCTCGCAGAATGCGAGCTACACATTGCCGATATACGCCCGCGGCAGCGCGCAAATCGGGGTACGGAGCATCGGCAAAGCTTGGTGCCCGCCGCACCTTCGCAAACGCGCCATCGACGCGGTGCTGCTCTCGATCGGCGGCAATGACGTGGGCTTCAGCGCGCTCGCCACTTTTGCCTTGACCGAGAACCTCGGCGATCTCGCGCCGATAGCGGCGGTCGCGGGCAGCTCCATGCGGTTCGAGCCGAAACTGGCACGCGTCTATCTCGGCGTGCTGGACCAGCGTATGAAAGCGCTCAAGGACGCACTCCATGACGGGTTCGGGGTCGCGCCCGCGCGCGTGATGCAATCGTCCTATGAGCCGATCCAATACGATGAGACCGGAGCGCTGTGCGGCACGCTGCCGACTGTCGGCATGGACGTACATCCCGGACTCAATCTCAGCCGCCCGCGTCTGCACGAGACAGCGGATTTCCTCCGGGACTTCCTCGCACGCCTGGAATGCATTGCAGACAGTAAGGATCGTTCCACCTGCCCCACCCACCTTGCAACGGGTAGCGGCACGGGGTTTCAGCTGGTTACCGATCACATTCCCGAATTCAGCAAGCGCGGCTTATGCGCGCGCGATCCACAAGGCGCGCTGGCCGACGGCATTGCAATGCGCATGCCGCGCAAGCCGGCGAACGGCGATCCGTTCAAGCCGTTTTCGCCGGCAGCAACATTGCCCTACGCCCATCGCTGGCGTCTCTTCCGCACGCCGAATGATGCGTTTCTCACGGCCAATACCCACCGGGAAGGCACCTCGCCGTTCGACATCCTGCAGCCGGCCTATGCCGCCCTCAACAGCGGTGCAATGCATCCTACGGCCGAGGCGCATGCGATCGTCGCCGATCACATCGTGCGGCACATGCGCGCCATCGTGGAGAAGCCGGCCGAGGTTTCGGGCGTGCTCGAAGGCAAGGCACAGTAGATCTTTTTACCAAGTCGGATTGAGCCGAGCGAGCCAGCGCGCCGCGCCTGCAAACACGCCAACGTACTTAGCTTTTGTTCAGGAGATTGCGCGCATCCGATTTACTGTTGGGGAATGTTTTATCGATAAAGGCTCCCCCTGGAGAAACCAGATGGCTGGGCGTTAGCGGGAGCTCAGGCCTGAAGATTGAGAGCAATGCGCGCTGGGCTGTTCAGCTATGCGACGGCGACGGCACCAAAAATCTTTGCGAGCATCCGGAAATGAGCGGCGTACCCGCCGTACTGCTGGCCGTTGTCTTTTTCGTTTTGAGGGGAATGGAGCTTTGAAGGCTCAACTCCCCGGCAAGCCGGACCGGTTAACATTACCAAGTGCCTGCCTGGTCAAGCACTGCAACTGTGCGAATGGAGAAATCGGTGAGAACAGCCAGAGCAACCATCGCTTTTGCGGCTTTCCTCATTGCCCTCGGCGCATGCTTTTCGCCGGCGCCGGCGCAGACCTATGTATCGCTTGGATATGGAGGGTTGACGTGCGCCGACTGGAGCTCGCGCAAGGTGATCGAAGGCAAAAGCTACGAGGCCTGGATGCTCGGATACATAAGCTCCTACAACGCCTATGTGTTTCGCGGCCCTAACGTCGTCGAAGGCTCCGATATCGATGAGCTGCGCAACTGGGTGGATGCGTATTGCAAAGGCCACACCCAGGAGAATTTCGACACGGTCGTCCGATTGCTCATCGATGAGCATGCGAAGAAGAACACGAATTAGCTCCCGACATCGATCGGCCGAGGCGTTGCGCCGCCCAAGGCCAGGGCATGTTTCGCGTACCAATCGCGCGATAGCTCAAATTACTCCGCCGCTTCCCGGCCATGACCGAGCCGCGCAGCGAGCTTGCCCAGGAGGAGGTCGGCCGCCTCTGCAATCACGGTGCCGGGCGGGAAGATCGCCTCGACACCCGCGCGCTCGAGCTCGGAGTAGTCCTGCGGCGGCACGACCCCGCCGATCACGATCATGATGTCCCCGCGTCCTTCCTTGATGAGCGCAGCCTTGAGCTCCGGCACCAGCGTCAGGTGCGAGGCAGCGAGCGAGGAAATTCCCAGGATGTGGACATCGTTCTCTACCGCCTGACGAGCAGCCTCGGCCGGAGTTGCAAACAGCGGGCCAATATCGACATCGAAACCGAGATCTGCAAACGCGGTGGCGATCACTTTCTGCCCCCGGTCATGCCCGTCCTGTCCGATCTTGGCCACAAGGATGCGCGGACGCCGGCCCTCACCAACCTCGAACTCGCGGATGCGCTGCTGCACCCGCGCCACCGCTTCCGACATCGCGCCGACCTCCCGCTTGTACACGCCGGTGATCGCTCTGATCGGCGCGGTGTGACGGCCAAACACCTGCTCCAGGGAGGAGGAGATCTCGCCGACTGTTGCCTTCACCCGCGCGGCATCGACGGCAAGCCCGAGCAGATTGCCGTCGCCGCTTGACGCGGCACGCGATAACGCGGTCAGTGCCACTTGCACTGCAGGGATATCGCGCTCCCGCCTGAGCCGATCAAGCTTCTCGATCTGCAATGCTCGCACCGCCGCATTATCGACTTTCAGGAGCTCGATCGGGGCCTCGTGCTCCGGGCGGTATTTGTTGACGCCGATCACCGCCTGCTGGCCGGTGTCGATGCGCGCCTGCGTCTTCGCGGCCGCCTCCTCGATTCGCAGCTTCGGCAACCCGGCCTCGATCGCCTTGGCCATGCCTCCCAAGCGCTCGACCTCCTCGATATGCGACCAGGCCGCACGCGCGAGCTCGTATGTGAGCCGCTCGAGATAAAACGCACCGCCCCACGGATCGATGACGCGCGTCGTTCCGCTCTCCTGGGCAAGCACGAGCTGCGTATTGCGGGCGATGCGGGCGGAAAAATCCGTCGGTAATGCAAGAGCCTCGTCCAGCGCATTGGTGTGCAAAGACTGGGTATGACCCTGCGTCGCTGCCATCGCCTCGACGGCGGTACGCATCACATTGTTGAATACGTCCTGGGCCGCGAGCGACCAGCCGGAAGTCTGGCAATGGGTGCGCAACGAGAGCGAGCGCGCGTACTTGGGGGCAAACGGCTTCATCAGCTTCGCCCAGAGCAAGCGCGCCGCCCGCAGCTTGGCAATCTCCATGAAAAAGCTCATGCCGATCGCCCAGAAGAACGAGATGCGCGGGGCGAACCGGTCGATGTCGAGCCCCGCCTTGAGCCCCGCACGCACGTATTCCACGGCATCGGCGAGCGTATAGGCCAGCTCAAGGTCCGCGGTCGCGCCCGCCTCCTGCATGTGATAGCCGGACACCGAGATCGAGTTGAACTTGGGCATGCGCGCGGCAGTGAAGGAGAAGATGTCGGAGATGATGCGCAAGGAGGGTGCCGGCGGATAGATATAGGTGTTGCGCACCATGAACTCTTTGAGGATGTCGTTCTGAATGGTGCCCGAGAGCTGCTCCGGCTTTACGCCCTGCTCCTCGGCGGCGACGATGTAGAGCGCGAGCACCGGCAGGACGGCACCGTTCATGGTCATCGACACGGATATGCGGTCGAGCGGAATCCCGGCAAACAGCGTGCGCATGTCGTAGATCGAATCGATGGCCACTCCAGCCATGCCGACGTCGCCGCTAACGCGCGGGTGATCGGAATCGTAGCCGCGATGGGTGGCGAGATCGAAAGCAACGGAGAGCCCGGTTTGACCGGCCGCCAGATTGCGGCGGTAGAAGGCGTTCGAATCCTCGGCGGTGGAGAAACCTGCATATTGCCGGATCGTCCACGGCTGGGTCACGTACATCGTCGGATAGGGGCCCCGCAGATAGGGCGGGATGCCGGGAAGGCCTTCGAGGAAGTCGAGTCCGCGAAGATCGTCGGGACCGTAGACCGGCTTTACCGGGATCCCCTCCGGCGTCAGCCACACAGGACCTGCCGGCCCAAGCGGGGCAGGGTGCGGATCGGCAAAATCGACAGTCCTGAAATCCGGAACGCTGGTCATCGGCAGCACCGTTCACTCACCGTCCTGCCCGGCAACCGAGTCAAGCTTGCGCAGAGCGTGCAAAACGGCGAGCTGAAACTTGAATCGGAGTCCTCAAGGCTATGCGAGAATGTATGCATCATGCGACCAGGAGGGAATGGGCTGCGCGTAGCGCCTCGAGGACATTGCAGCCCGCAAAAATGCAACGGGAAAGCCCCGCACGTTCGAGCTCGGGCTCGAGCGAACCAGGCCGGCCGGCGAGCCAGACGGAGGGTCGGAGAGAGCGGAGCGCCTGCGTGGCCGGTACGGCTTCACGGGCATAAATCTCATCGGACGAGCATAGACACGCCAGATTGGCGCCGGAACGCGCGAAGGCCGCGAGCATCTGCTCGCGCTCGGAAAATCCCTCATTGCTCGGAGCCTCGATCCCTCCTGTCTCGAAAAAATTCTTGGCGAAGGTGGCTCGCGCACCAAAATCCGACCGGGAGCCGATATTCGCGAGAAATACCCTCGGCCTTGTGCCGGTGCGTGCGAGCATCCGGTCCGATGCATCGCGCAGGTCTTCAAAAGGCTGCGCGAGTCGCAAGGGCGGAAGTCGATCGAAGCTGACCTCCTGGCGAGGAGGAGGGAGGAGGATCGGTGCGATTTTTTCCACTGCAACGGGCAACTCGGCCATATCAGGAAAATCGCTGGTGCCGATGAGCGTATCCGTCCGCGTCGCTACCGCCGCCTCTCGCTTCACGCGCACCGCAGCGACGTTGCGCTGTATCGCACCTTGATCGAGCGCCGCCCATGCTCCGCCCATGCTTTCGATTTCTTGAAAGTCCTTCCAGGCTGCGCGACAGAGCTGATCGGTAATGTCCTCGATGCTGCCCGAGCCGGCGGCGGGATCGGCCACTTTCGCCAGGCTCGATTCGTCCAGCAGAATAAGTTGCATATTCCGGGCAAGGCGGCGTGCAAAACGGTCGGGCAGGCCTAACGCGATGGTGAACGGGAGGGCGACGATGGCGTTGGCGCCGGCGAGACCGGCGGAGACGACGGCAATAGTCGCGCGCAAGATGTTCACGTAGGGGTCGCGCCTGGTCATCATGCGCCAGGCGGTGTGGGCGACCACGCATGTGGGGACCGGCGCCAAATCGCAGGCGTCCTCAATGCGGGCCCAGAGCTTGCGCAGGGCACGAAATTTGCCCATCGTCAAAAGCTGATCCGCGTCGGCCGTCAGCCGGAAATAGATCATGCGGCGCGCTGCATCGAGGGCAATCCCTGCCGCTTCCAAGGCGCGGAGATATTGAACCGCGACCGCAAGCGCATAAGCGAGCTCCTGCGCTTCCGAGCCGCCGGCATCATGGACGACGCGGGCGTCCGCGGCTGCAAACGGTCCACGAAATCCCCGGGCCGCGAGATCGGCCACGAGCGTGCTGAATTGGTGCATCCCCCTGGCCCAGGGAATTGTGCTCCCGCCCGC
Organism: Xanthobacteraceae bacterium; assembly: GCA_036557665.1. GTDB lineage: Bacteria > Pseudomonadota > Alphaproteobacteria > Rhizobiales > Xanthobacteraceae > VAZQ01. Next base: position 93,098 of record DATBHG010000055.1, read on the forward strand.
CAGCGCCGCTGCTCCGATGGGGTCGATACCGAAACGGATAGTGACGTCGCGCGGCGCTGCGCCCCGAGCGGTTGCCACTGCGGCGATCGCGTTGATTGCCTCAACGGGTTGCAGCCCGAGATCCAGATCGAATCCCAGACCTGAGCCGACGTCGATGCCCTCGATCGCGCGCGCGACCGCATCGGGTTTGGCCGCGAGGCCATATCCATGCGCGCCTATTGCTCCGGCAAATTCAATCGCGAGATCGGTCGCGCCGTTTGCGAGATCATCGCGTGCCTGGGCATTCGCGGCCGCAGCATCCGGATGGTCCAGGCGCTGCACGACTGACCAGGGTGCACCCGGTGTGCGTCCGACGACAGGGCTGGCCTGCGGCTTGCGCGGGCGCAGCGGCGCGATGCGCAGGCCATCGTAGGTTCTGGCGACAAGCTCGCTCTCGAAGGCCGCGCCTTTGAGCGCACGATCGACCAGCTTTCGCCATTCCTCCCAGGTTGCCGCGGGAAACTCCGCGGCAAGCGCAAGATCAGGTTGGGGGTCGTACGCCATCGCTCAAGCAAGCAGGAAGTCCAGCACAGCCTTGGAATAAGCTTCCTGCTGCTCGATGTTGGACAAATGGGCAGCATCGAGCAGCGCGAGCTTCGCTCCCGGGATGTGCCTGCTGATGTACTCGTTGGCTTCAGGCGGTGTGGCGGGGTCGTGCTTGCCTGCGACGACGAGGGTCGGGGCTTTGATCCTGGGCAGCAGCTCGCGATGGTCCATGTCGCGGACCGCTGCGCCACAAGCGAGATAACCTTCGAGCGGCGTTGCTGCGAACATATCCTGTATGCGCGCAACCACCATGGGCGCGCGCTCGCGAAAGCCTTTGGTGAACCAGCGCTCCATGTTCGCCGGAGCAAATGCGGGAACGCCTTTCTCGCGCACCAGCCGCAGGCGATCGTTCCACATGTTCTTGTCGGCGAAATAGCTCGACGTGTTGGTCAGGACGAGCCGCTCCACGCGCTCGGGCGCGTGCGCCCCGAGCCATTGGCCGACCATGCCGCCCATCGAGAGGCCGCACCAGCTGGTCTTTGCAATGCCGAGAGCGTCGAGCACGGCGAGCACGTCCCGGCCCAGCCGTTCCATGCTGTAGGGCCCCGCGGGAACGCCCGATTGGCCGTGCCCGCGGCGATCGTATCGCACCAGGCGGAAGTGCTGGGTGAAGGGGCCGACCTGGTCGTCCCACATGTGCAGCGTGGTGCCCAGTGAATTTGACAGCATGAGAGCGGGCGCTCCGTGCCGTCCTTCCACTTCCACGTGGATAGGACAGCCGTCGGCATCGATCGTGGGCATGGTTTTCTCCCGACGCTCACGGCGACAAGGCCTTTCCCAGTTGCCGCCCAAGGTTCTATACCGGGTCGGTTCACGAGGGAGAACTGCCGATGGCCATGACCATGAATGGGCAGGTCCAACTGCCTGCCAGCCGGGAAGTGGTTTGGGCAAAGCTCAACGATCCTGAGGTGCTCATAACCTGCATTCCGGGCGGCGAGCAGCTGGAGAAGGTTTCGGACAGCGAGTTCCGGGCGATTGCCACGGTAAAGGTCGGCCCGGTGAAAGCGCGCTGGAAGGGGAAGGTGAAGCTGTCGGATCTCGACCCGCCGAACAGCTACCGCATCGTCGGTGAGGGCGATGGCGGCGTTGCGGGGTTTGCCAGAGGCGGAGCGAAAGTATCGCTGTCCGACAAGGACGGAGGTACGCTGCTTAGCTATGATGTCGAAGCCCAGATCGGGGGCAAGCTTGCGCAACTGGGGCAACGGCTCATCAACAGTGCCGCGAAAAAGACTGCGGACGACTTTTTTTCGAAGTTCAGCACTGCGGTCGGCAGCGGGGCGGTGGCCGGCAGCGGTGTGGAGCAGCCCGCGCAACCCTGACGCCGATTCCCCTGAGCGGACGAGCTATGTGAGTTCAGAGTTGACTTATTCCCCCCTAAATCCGCAAAATCTGCCCGATTTAACCCGTTTCGCCGCCGGACTTGTCCGCAAGCGCCCAGATCGAGACCTTTGACGCAGTTCGAGGAGGAGAGCCAATGACCGCCGTCGCCCTGACGGTGAACGGTAAACCCGTCACCGGTGATGTCGACCCCCGCACCCTGCTGGTGCAGTTCCTGCGCGAGAACCTGCGCCTGACCGGCACCCATGTCGGCTGCGACACGTCCCAGTGCGGCGCCTGCGTCGTGCATGTGAACGGGAAGGCGGTGAAAGCCTGCACGGTTTTCGTGTGGCAGATCGAGGGCGCGGATGTGCTGACCATCGAAGGCTTGGCCGATCCCAACGGGCCGCTGCATCCCATGCAGGAGGCGTTTCGTGAGAATCACGGGCTTCAGTGCGGGTACTGCACCCCGGGCATGATAATGACCGCCGTTGATATGGTTTACCGCAAGGGCCATGACCTCGACGATCACACCATTCGCCATGAGCTCGAGGGCAACCTGTGCCGGTGCACCGGTTATCACAATATCGTCAAGGCAATCGCTGCCGGAGCCAAGGCAATGGAGGGATCCCAGGCCAGCAAGCCCGCTGCCGCCTAGCCGCTCCGCACGCTGCCGGGGAAGCAGGCGGCGCGTGGCGACCACACGACTGACGGCCGCGATTTGAACGGCCAAGCGGGGGAGCAAAGGGAGACACAGCCATGGGCGCAACCGGGATCGGCGCGCCGGTGCGCCGAAAAGAAGACCAGCGCTTCATCACCGGTAAGGGCCACTATACCGACGACATAACCCGTCCCGGACAAGCCTATGTCTATCTGCTGCGCTCTCCGCATGCCCATGCCAGGATCAGAGCAATAGACACCGCCGCAGCGCGCGCCCTGCCGGGGGTGGTGGCGGTCCTGACGGGCGCTGATCTCGCAGCCGACAAGATCGGTAGTCTCATCTGCGGCTGGATGATCGCCTCCAAGGATGGCTCCCCGATGAAGATGGCGCCGCACCCCGCCATCGCGCACGACAAGGCAAATTTCGTCGGCGATCCCGTCGCCGCGATCTTTGCCGAAACGCTTGCGCAGGCGATGGATGCCGCGGAGAAGGTGAACGTCGATTATGAGTTGCTGGCTGGCGTCGTCGATCCCGCGAAAGCGCAAGCTGCAAGCGCTCCCCAGATCCACGACGTCGCTCCCCAGAACACGATTTATCGCTGGCACCTGGGCGATGCAGCGGCAGCCGAAACCGCAATCAAATCGGCGAAGCATGTCACCAGGCTGGAGCTCGTCAACAATCGGCTGGTGCCGAATGCAATCGAGCCGCGTGCAGCGATCGCCGACTACGATGCAGGCTCGGACACGCTCACCCTCTGGAATACCACTCAGAACCCGCATGTAGCGCGACTGGTGATTTCCGCATTCGTAGGCATGACGCCCGAGCACAAGCTGCGCGTGATAGCGCCGGACGTCGGTGGAGGATTCGGCTCCAAGATCTTCATCTACCCAGAGGAGGTGATCTGCCTCTGGGCAGCGCGAAGGCTGGGTCGGCCGGTCAAATGGGTGGCCGGTCGCTCGGAGGCGTTCCTCGCGGACGCTCACGGCCGCGATCATGTCACGCGTGCCGAGATGGGTCTCGACGATCAGGGCAAGATCCTGGGACTGCGGGTGAGGACGATTGCCAACCTGGGCGCCTACATGTCCACCTTCTCATCGTCGATCCCGACCTATCTCTATGCCACACTGCTTTCCGGTCAGTATGCGATCCCGGCGATCTACTGCGAGGTGGACGCCGTCTATACCAACACGGCACCGGTCGATGCCTACCGCGGCGCGGGCCGTCCGGAGGCGACTTTCGTCGTCGAGCGGCTGGTCGAGGTCGCTGCGCGCCAGATGGGGATCGATCCGGTCGCTCTGCGCAGGAAGAACTTCATCGAGCGGTTCCCGCATCAGACTCCCGTGATCATGAACTACGATGCGGGCGACTACCACGCCTCGCTCAAGCGGGCGCTTGAAGCCGCCGACCTTGGCGGGATCGGAAGGCGCAAACGCGAGGCCGAAGCCCGCGGAAAGCTGCGCGGGATCGGCTTTTCGACCTACATCGAGGCCTGCGGCATCGCACCGAGTCAGGCTGTAGGCTCGCTCGGATGCGGCGTAGGGCTATGGGAGTCCGCCGAGATACGGGTCAATCCAACCGGCTCCGTCGAAGTGCTGACCGGCTGTCACCAGCACGGCCAGGGTCATGAGACGACGTTCGCGCAGGTGGTCTCAGAGCGCCTCGGCATTCCGATCGGGAATGTGAGCGTCCTGCACGGGGATACGGATAAGGTGCAGTTCGGCATGGGAACCTATGGCTCGCGGTCGGGCGCCGTGGGCATTTCCGCGATCGTAAAAGCGCTCGACAAGGTCGAGGCGAAGGCGAAAAAGGTTGCCGCGCATCTCCTCGAGGCTGCCGAGGGGGACATCGTATTCCAGGACGGCAAGTTCACCGTCGGGGGCACGGACAAGTCCGTGAGCTTTGGCGAAGTCGCCCTCGGCGCCTATACCGCGCATAAATTTGCCGGGCAGGAGCTGGAGCCCGGGCTCAAAGAGACTGCATTCTATGATCCGACCAATTTCACCTTCCCGGCCGGCTGTCACGTGTGCGAGGTCGAGGTGGATCCGCAGACCGGAGAGAGCGAGATCGTGGCGTGGACCGCGGTCGATGATTTCGGCACGGTCATCAACCCGATGATCGTCGAGGGGCAGGTCCATGGCGGCATTGCCCAGGGCATAGGCCAGGCGCTGCTGGAACGCACCGTCTATGACACGGACGGCCAGCTCGTCACCGGCTCGCTGATGGACTATTGCGTTCCGCGCGCCCAGGATCTGCCTGCGCTCAAGGTGGAGATGACCGAGACCAAGTCCCCGGCTAACCCGCTCGGCATCAAGGGCTGCGGCGAGGCAGGGGCGATTGCCGCCCCTGCCGCCGTCATCAATGCTCTCACCGACGCGATCGGAACCGAAGACTTGTCCATGCCTGCCACCGCTCAGTCGGTTTGGCGCTCATTACAGAAAGTCAGTCACGCGCGAGCAGCGACATAGGAGATCAGGATGTACGCATTCACCCAGCACCGGCCGACGACCGTGAGGCAGGCGGCAAGCCTGCTTGCCAAGGAGGCGGAAGCAAAGCTTCTGGCCGGCGGTCACACCCTGATCCCGACTATGAAGTTGCGGCTCGCGGGCCCGAAGCACCTCGTCGATCTTTCCAAGATCGAGGGCCTCACCGGCATTGAAATGAGCGGCCGCACGCTGACCGTCGGCGCCATGACGCCGCACGTCGATGTCGCAACCTCTCCTGTGGTCAGAGAGAATATTCCTGCGCTTGCCGAGCTCGTGGGCAAGATCGGCGATCCTGCGGTCCGCCACCGGGGCACCATCGGCGGATCGATCGCCAACAACGATCCCAACGCGGATTATCCTGCCGGGGTGCTCGGTCTGGGAGCGACCATTGTCACGAACAAACGCCGCATCCAGGCCGACGAGTTCTTCAAGGGCTTGTTCGAGACCGCGCTCGAGCCCGACGAGATCATCACCAAGGTGCAGTTTCCTAAGCCCAGCAAGGCTGGCTATGTGAAATTCCCCAACCCTGCATCGCGCTTCGCTCTGGTCGGCGTGTTCGTGTCGAAGCGCAGCTCGGAGATCCGTGTCGCCGTCACTGGCGCGGGCGCGAGCGGCGTGTTTCGGGTGACCGCCTTCGAGGAGGCGCTCAAGAAGCGCTTCGGACCGAAGTCGCTGGAGGGAATGACGGTGCCGGCGGACGGCATGGCGAGCGACATCCACGGCAGCGCCGAGTATCGCGCGCACCTCATCGGCGTGCTTGCGCGCCGCGCTGTCGCCGCGGCGGTGGGTTGACGCACCGCTCGGCGGAGACGCAATCGCGCTCCGTCGCGAAAGAAAAAAATACGCTATCACGCCTTGTCATGACAAGGCTGCTTAGCCTTGTCATGGAGCTGCTGGAGCGCGCGATACAGAAGGTGCGAGAGCTGCCTGATGAATATCAGGATGCGCCCGCCAAGCCTTGTTTCACCGACGGGCGTGGCTCCGCGCAACTCGGCGTGCACGCGGTCAGCTCGTAAAATCAATCACCCAAATGTTGTTTGTTACGCCGACGCCGATAGTTCTCCATTCAGGCGTCAGCATGTTCTGGCGATGGCCTGGAGAATCGATCCATTTCTGCAAAATGAATTGGGCGCCCTCGCCTGTCGAGCCGCTGCACGCAGCGTTTTCGCGGAATCGACGCCCTGGGAATCGGGCGTGCATACGGGAGTGATAGTTGTAGTCGTGATAGAGGAACCAGCAAGCGTTCTGCCGATTGAGTTGGTCCGACCAATATTGCGCTTCGCGGCTGACCGCACCGTCCAATTGGACCGGTTTGAGTCCATAGCTCGCGCGATACCGATTTACGAGACGGCACATGAGCGCAACGTCGTTGTTGCCGGGACAAAACGGGTCTCGAGCGGCCGCCGGAGGATGCGGGCGATTTGAGGAATTGGATTGCTGAGAGTATCGAGGGTGCTGAAACTTGGGTTTCGGCCGGAGCTCTCGATATTGCCATTCTGCCTTGTCACCGTGATTGACATCGACAGACGGAGCAGTGAATGACCTGCCGTGGGCGTCATGGACGAAGAACAGCGAACAGACAAACAGCAAAGCCCGTTTCATGTTTTCAAAAGCTGTCGTTTTTTATGCCTGCAACCGAGCCGAGCCCCGCCTGAGTGGAAGACTATCGCCGGCAAAGTGCTGGAGTAAATCGGCGCGATTGGGTCATGTCGTTTGCTGCGCGGCACGAACCAACGCGGCCGATCATTCCACTTGGCGCGGAAAGCCCACATCGGTCGGGCATAGGAGGCAACCAGATCATGCGCGCGCCGGCGAGCTCCGGGGCGACATCCTTGCCCGTCCAAGTGCGTCCTCCGCCTTCGAACCGTCCTTGCCGCGCCATGAGCGTGGGTCTGGAATTGGAAAGTCGAGCCTGACACGCTAGGGGCATGGGCTCGCACAAGCGCATAGTGATCTGTGGTGGTGGTGCGATCGGCGCAGCGATTGCCTATTTCGCAAGCCGGCGTGGCGGCTTGCCGGTCGTCATCGAGCGGCATGAGGTCGCCGGGGCCGCATCCGGCAAGTCGGGCGGCTTTCTGGCGCTCGACTGGTGCAGCGGCAGCCCGCTCGATCTGTTGGCGCGGCGTAGCTTTCAACTCCATGCCGAGCTTTCCGCTGAGCTTGGCGATTGTTGGGGATATCGGCGTTTGACGACCTACAGCGGTTACGCCGCCGAGGAGGATACCGCGCGCGGTCAAGGCGGACGACCGTGGCTGGCGGACGGGGTCACGATCAGCGGTCGGCTCGGCTCAACCGATTCTACGGCTCTGGTCGAGCCCCGCGCGTTCACCACAGGTATGATGCGTGCGGCGCAGGCGAATGGCGCAGTGCTGCGGCACGGAACGGTCGCCAACCTCATGCGCGGCCCGAGCGGAGCGGTGGGCGGCGTCGTGCTGGCGAGTGGCGATATCGTCGAAGGGGATGCCGTCGTGATCGCGATGGGCCCTTGGTCAATCCTGGCTGCCCGCTGGCTGCCGCTGCCGGGGGTGCTCGGCTACAAGGGCCATAGCCTGGTGTTCGAAACGGGTGGGAGCATTCCGGCCGAGGCACTGTTTCTCGAGTACCGTGAGGCGAGCGGCGAGCTCCTGGCCCCCGAATTGTTTCCGCGCGCCGATGGCACCACGTGGGTATGTGCGATCTCGACGATCGGACCGCTTCCGGTCGATCCTGCCGATGTTGCAGCTGACGAGGGTGCGCACGCGCGGCTCGAAGCGCTATGTCGGAACATCTCGCCGGCGCTCGCCGCGGCGCCGGTCAAAGCGCGGCAGGCGTGCTTCCGCCCGGTCACCGAGGACGGCCTTCCTCTCATCGGCGCCGTGCCGGGTGTTGACGGTGCCTATGTGGCAACCGGCCACAGTGTCTGGGGGATGCTCAACGCCCCGGCGACCGGCGAGGCGATGAGCGAATTGATCCTCGACGGCGCGGCGCAGTACGTCGAGCTCGCGCCATTCGCACCCGAACGTTTGCCGCCGCTCGATCCGGGGCATCTGCGGGCCCTCAGGGGACGCGTCTCATCAGGCGATCGAGCGCTGTCCCGCGTCTAAATGATCCGGCGAATAGCCGCGAGCAGATCGCCAGGTAGTCGAGGCGTATGACGGATCAAGGCTTCCTTTCTGCGCGGATTGATGCCGACGGTGGACCGGAAGCCCCTGCCAATCATGCGCGCGTCCCTTGGTGGAGCTTCACGAAGACGGCATTGGCCACGGCGGCCCTTCAACTGGTCGGACGAGGTCATTTCCGTCTCGACGAGCGGATCGATAGCCGCCCTTTTACTTTGCGCCAATTGCTCCAGCACCGTGCCGGCGTTCCGAGCTACGGCGGTCTTGCTTGCTATCACGAGGCGGTTCGGCGCGGTGAGAAGCCTTGGGAGATAGGCCAACTGCTTGACCGCGTCGTGGCCGACCGCCTCGATTTCGATCCCGGGCATGGCTGGCGCTATTCCAATGTCGGATATCTGCTCGTTCGCCAACTCATCGAGGAGACTGTCGGTCGAGATATCGGCAGCGCCTTGCGGTATCTCGTTTTCGACAGTCTTGGTCTTGAATCGGTGAGAATGGCCGCGAGCGCTGAAGACCTTGCCCATACCGCGTGGGGCAATCGCACCGGGTATGATCCGAGATGGGTCTATCATGGCCTTCTGATTGGAACTCCCGGTGATGCTGTACGCTTCCTTCACAGTCTGATGTCAGGCGACGTGCTGCCGCGCGAGCTTCTGACTGAAATGACAGCGCGTCACCCGATCAGCGATCAATCCTTGTCAGGCCGACCTTGGGAGACGACGGCCTACGGGCTGGGCATAATGATCGGCCGAATGGCGTCCGCGGGAATCGCCATGGGTCATTCGGGTGCCGGCCCAGGAAGCGTCAGCGCGGTATATCATTTTGCCGATCGACCCACGCCGTGCACTGTTGCAGCCTTCGCGAGCGGCGACCAAGAAGGCGCGACCGAGCATGAAGTCGTGCGTCTCGTTCAGTTGAGATGACCGTCATTGATCCCCAGCCGTCGGCAGGGATTTCCTGCTTCCAAAAAAAGGCATGCCGATGCGGGTGATACTGCGCGACCGTGCAGCGTAGTCGAAGCTGGTTGCCGTGCCGACCGGGTCATCGATCCGCGCTGCGCAACCGAATCAGCAGTCAGTTTCGGATCGCGGGCATTCGCGGCACGCAAACCTATTGCGATGAGAGCGGGGATCCGGGATCGGCCGATCTCGCCGGATGTCCATGGCAAAATCCGTATGTGGAGCGCCTGATCGACACTATGTGCGCGAGTGCCTGGACCAGATGTAGCTGAATGCGTGTTTTTGTGTAGGCGCTTCAATTGAATTGACTGGACGTCGCCAGGCATGCTTGTTGCATACCAGATCACCTCATACCGCCCCCATGCCCAAACTCTACCAAGCCCTCGCAGAAGCGTTCCTTGCGGAGGGAGTCGACACGCAGTTCGTCCTGATGGGCGACGGCAACATGCACTGGTCCACCGCCTTTGCCAAACTGCCGGGCGTGCGTACCGTCCACGTCAGGCACGAGCACTGCACCGTCGCGGCGGCGACAGCCTACAACGTGGCCACCGGCAAGCTCGCCGTTGCCTCCGTCACGTGCGGCCCTGGCGTGACCCAGGTGATGACGGCGCTGCCGGCCGCGGTTCGCGCCCGCCTGCCGATGCTGGTGTTCGCCGGCGAGTCGCCGATCAACGCAAAATTCTACAACCAGTACATCGACCAGGCGCCGCTTGTCACGGCGACCGGGGCGCATTACGTCGCCGCGCATAGCGTGCCGCGCATGATGGACTACGTGCGCGAGGCCTTCCACGTCGCCAAGTGCGAGCGGCGCCCGGTGGTGCTGGGCATTCCCTACGATCTGCAGAAGGTCGAGCACATGGCCAACCACCCCTACGAGACCTCGGCGATATACCAGCCCGAGGTCGGGCGCATGCACCCCGATCCCGAGGTCGTGGCCGAGGCCGTCGAGCGGCTGGCCGCGGCAAAGCGGCCGATCATCCTCGGTGGCCGTGGCGTGCTGAGGTCCGGCGCGCGGGATGCGGTGATCAAGCTCGCCGATCGCTGCGGCGCCCTGCTCTCCAACACGCTGCCCGCGCGCGGTCTTTTCCACGACCATCCGTTCGGGCTCGGCACCACCGGCAGCTATTTCACGTCGTTGGGCAGGGAGATGTACGAGTCGGCGGACGTCGTGCTCGCGGTCGGCACGAGCCTGTCCTACTACGTCGGTGGCGGGCACTACTTCGCAAAGGCCTGCAGGATCCAGCTGGACGATGCCCCGCGCGGCTTGCGCGACGGGCAGAAGGCCGCCGACATCTATGTCAGGTCGGATGCGCTCGTCGGCGTCGAGGCGATCCTTGCCGGCCTCGACAAGAAGCTGGGCGTCGGCAAACCGTCGGCGGCGGCCATACGCTCGGAAGAGCTCGCGCATCGCATCGCGACCGAGCCGGCGGACTCCATGCCGTTCGACATCGCGCCCGGGGTGCTGGATCCACGCGAGGCGATCCGGGCCATCGACGCGGTCGTTCCAAAGGATTGGGACATCGTCGTCGGCGGTGGCCATCAGGCCTATTTCAACACCCAGATGCGCGGCAGGCCGGCGGAGCGCTACACCACGGTCCGTGAATTCGGCGCGGTCGGCAACGGCCTGTCGTATGCGCTCGGGGTTGCGGCTGCGCGCTGGCAGGGCCGCGAGGGCAAGATCGTGCTGTTCGAAGGCGACGGCGGGCTCCTGTTCCATATCCAGGAGCTCGAGACGCTCAAGCGTCAAGGATTTCGCATCCTGATCTGCGCGATGAACGACGGCGGATACGGCTCGGAGTTTCACAAGCTGCGCGCCGATGGCCTCGACGACAGCTTGGCTGTGTTCGGCCGGCCCGCGCTCGAGAACATCGCACGCGGCTTCGGCCTGCGCGGTCACGAGATACGCGATGTGTCGGTGATCCCGAAGCTGTTCGCCGACTTTGCTGCGCAGGGCGAAAGCGAAATGTGGAACATCCAGATCTCCGATAAGGTCACGGCGCCGGTGATCCGCCAGGCCATCAAGCGCGGGCACGGCAATATGTGAGCGATCGAGCTCGTTGGCCTCGTTGCATATACCTCGATCTTGCGCGCCGCCAGCGACTCGATCCCATTCGACGACGAAGTCAAAAAGTAAGCGGGGATTACAGTCAATCGTCGTCCGTTATTGCCGTCCCGGCGACAATATCTGTCGAGAGACTTTTCCAGACGGCACTCTGCGAGCATCTGAAAAAGCACGGCCTTCAACGCGCCCGGCCTGCACGGCAGCTGGAGCGGATCGCAAGTTGGATCTCTGCCGAAGCCAGAACTTTCTCAGCGCCAGCAGCCTGGCAAATCGGCGCCGTGCCGCATACCCGGCGATCAGATCGTAAACCAATAGCACGAAAACAAGAAACAGAAGAATTGAAGCTGCGATTGATGCTGCTCCCGCGGCTTGTTGCATCTTACTTGCCCCGGCCTGCGCTGTCTGCTTGCGGGCCGCGAGCATCGCGCACAAGGGGTTAACAAGTGCTTTTCGGCGAGATTATTTCCGAGCTACATGCAGGCCTGCCGCGCTTACAGCAATGGGCCCCGCGAAGAACACCGTAAGATTCGGTCTTTAGATACCGCGGCGGCGCGCCGCTCGACCTGGTGGGCGCAAAGTAGTATCCCGCTGCATGTGTGATCTCCGTGCCACGCCGGGTTCTTATTTTTATGAGGCCACAGTGCGGCACGACTTTTCTGTTTCCCTGTCGCGCAGAGACAACATGCGGGGGCCACATGACGATCTCGACGCTACTCCTGATTCTGCTGCTGACTTTCGGCGCGGCTTGCGCCCTGGACCGGTTGGTGCGCGCGCACCGCTAGCCCGCACATCACGCCGCCCGCGCGGCGCGGGCCTCCCGGATGGCGCGCCAGACCCGATAGGGTGTCGCCGGCATGTCCAAGTGACGGATGCCGAGCTCGGAGAGCGCGTCGGCGATCGCGTTCATCACGGAGGTCAGTGAGCCTGCGCAACCGGCTTCGCCGCAGCCCTTGACTCCGAGCACATTTGTGGTCGCCGCAACGGGATGATGGACGACGCCGACTTGCGGACAATCGGATGCGCGCGGCAGCGCATAGTCCATGAACGAGCCGGTCAGCAGCTGGCCGTCTTCATCGTAGGCCGTCATCTCCATCACGGCCTGGCCCACTCCCTGTATGACCCCGCCGTGCAACTGGCCCTCGACGATGGTCGGATTGATCACCGTGCCGAAGTCGTTCACGGAAGCGTATTTCACCACCTCGATGACGCCGGTATCAGGATCGACCTCGACCTCGCAGATATGACAGCCATTGGGATAGGTCCCGGCTCCGGGTCCGTCGCTGACATGACGCACGTCAAGGGTCGACGGCGCACCTTCGGGCAGATTGATCCCGGAGCGCAGCTTCTCCGCGAGCTCCATGATTCCGACGGAACGATCGGTGCCGGCGATCACGAAGCGGCCGCCGGCAAACTCGATGTCGCTCACCGCCGCCTCGAGCATGTGTGAAGCGATCTGCTTGCCTTGCTCGATCACCTTCGCAGCGGCTTCGACGATCGCCGTCCCGCTGTGCATGATGGATTTCGAGCCGCCGGTGCCGCCCCCCGCGAGCAGCTCGTCGCTGTCGCCCTGCACGAGCCGAATGCGCTCGAATGGAACGCCGAGCTTCTCGCTCAGCACCTGCGCAAACGGAGCGGCGTGTCCCTGGCCGTAATCCAGCGTTCCGGTGATGATGGTCACATTGCCGTCCGGCTCGAAGCGGATGCCGCCCATCTCCTTGCTCGGGGGCGCAGTGCACTCCAGATAGCTCCCGATGCCGAGCCCACGCAGCTTGCCGCGCTTGCGGCTTTCGCGCTTCCTGCGGGAGTATTCCTTCACCTGCGCGACCTCGAGCGCATGCTTTAGTACCGCGGGAAAGTCGCCGCTGTCATAGACGCTTCCCGATGCCATCTTGCGCGGGAGCTCGCGCGGCTTGAGCTGATTGCGGCGCCGCAGCTCGACCCGGTCGATCTCCATCTCGTCGGCGGCAGCGTCGACCAGCCGCTCCATGTAATAGTTCCCCTCGGGACGGCCGGCGCCGCGATAGGCCGAGACGTGCGTCGTGTTGGTGAAGACGCATTTGGTCGAGACCTCGATCAGCGGGGTCCGATAGAGGCTCTGGGTGTTGCGCACTGCATTGAGGGTGGAAGGCATCGGCGCCACCTGCGAGAGAAAAGCGCCGAAGTTCGCGAAGCTGGTCAGCCGCACCGCCAGGAAGCTGCCGTCCGCATCGAGCGCAAGCTCGGCGGTGACCTCGTGATCGCGGCCATGGCTGTCCGAGACGAAGCTTCCGGAGCGGTCGTCGGTCCACTTGACCGGACGTCCGAGCATGCGCGCGGCGTGCAGCACGCAGACATATTCCGGAAACGGAGCCGCCTTCATGCCGAAGGATCCGCCGACGTGTCCCGTCAGGATCCGGACCTGCTTCGGCTCAACCTTGAGAATTTCCGCAATGTTGCCCCGCATCCCGAACACGCCCTGGGTCGGCACGTGCAGGGTGTAGCGGCCGCTTGCCGTATCGTAGGCGGCGACTGCCGCACGGGGTTCCATGGCGTTGACGACCACGCGGTTGTTGATGAGCTTGAGTCTGGTGACGTGCGCGGCTTTGGCAAAAGCCGCCGCAACCGCATCGGCATCGCCGTAGTGATAATCAAGGGCGATATTCCCGGGCGCTTCCTCATGAAGCAGTGGCGCGTCGGGCGCCGCGGCTGCCTTCGCTGTTGTGACGGCGGGCAGGGGATCGATGTCCACCTCAACCGCCTCGGCCGCGTCCTTTGCCTGCAGCAGCGTCTCGGCAACCACGCAGGCGATCGGGTCGCCGACGAAGCGGACCTTGTCGCTCGGGAGCGCCGGCCGCGGCGGCATGCGCATCGGCGTGCCGTCACGATTCTTGAAGGGGACGATGCATTTCAGGGTGCCGAATTGGGCGAGGTCGGTCCCGGTGTAGACGCCGAGCACGCCGGGCATCTGGCGCGCGGCCGCGGTATCGATCCGCTCGATGCGTCCATGCGCAACGCGGCTGCGCACCATCACCGCAAAGGCTTGGCCGGCAAGATGCAGGTCATCGGTGTAGCAGCCGGCACCGCGCACCAGGACAGGATCCTCGGTGCGCGGCACCGGCTGGCCGATGCCGAACTTCATCAGCGCGAGACTGTTGGGGTCGTTGTGCACGTTCATCTGATCAATCAGGAGGGTTGGGAATGGAGGCTTCGCAGCCGTGCCGGAAAACCCGGCGTAGCATCGGGGGGCGGGCAATCGTGAAGCGAACCTGCATATAGGACAGCCCTCCGGGCCACAAGGAAGCGAGCCACCCGCCATATCGGAATGGCGGATCTGTTGCGCGCGCGAGGTGCATGGTACATTCGGCTCGATCGTGAATTTGAACATGCCGCTGCCGTCGAGCCGCACGAGGCTTCGGCGCGGGAGGAAGGGCATTCGATGACGGACGAGGGCCGGGCGACCGGCGGCCTCGGCGCGCCCGGTGCTCAGGCGCGCCAGCAGGCACGTCCGCAGGAGGCTCGGGACGGGTTCCGGCATAAACCCCGGGAAGGGCCGGATCCTGCAGGGCCGACCTATGCGGCACTTGATCTCGGCACCAACAATTGCCGGCTGCTGGTCGCGCGACCGGCCGGAAACAGTTTCCGCGTCATAGACGCGTTCTCCCGCATCATTCGCCTGGGCGAGGGCGTGTCGCGCTCGCGCCGCATCAGCGACACCGCGATCGAGCGTGCCGTGGATGCGCTTGCGGTCTGCCGGGACAAGATGAGCAGCCGCGGGGTGACACGCGCCCGCCTGATCGCAACCGAGGCGTGCCGCGCGGCGGAAAACGGCGCCGAGTTCCGCGCGCGCATTGCCGAGAAGGTTGGGCTCGAGCTCGAAGTCATCGACCGGCAGACCGAGGCGACACTTGCCGCTACCGGCTGCACGCCGCTGATGGACCCTTATGCCGACAGGGTCGTGCTGTTCGATATCGGCGGCGGATCCTCGGAGCTCGTTCTCCTCGATCGCTCGCTGCCGTGCCGGCGAGGTCCACCCCTGCCGAGCATCAGAGCATGGATTTCGTTGCCGGTCGGCGTGGTTACGCTGGCCGAACGCCACGGGGGACACGCGGTCACCCGCGAGACCTATGCCGCGATGATTGCGGAGGTAGCAACGCTCGTCACAAGGTTCGTGGCCGAGTACGGCGGGCTCGGCCCCGGGCACATGCACCTCCTGGGTACGTCGGGGACGGTGACCACGATTGCAGGCGTGCACCTCGACCTGCGCCGCTACGAGCGGCGCCGTGTGGACGGATGCTGGATGCGTACCGACGATGCTTCGCGTGTGATCGATCGGCTGCTCGCGATGAGCTACCAGGACCGCGTGGCGAACCCATGCATCGGCGCCGAGCGCGCCGATCTGGTCCTGGCGGGCTGCGCTATTCTCGACGCCATCCGCACCGCGTTTCCGTGCCGGCGCCTGCGGGTCGCGGACCGCGGCCTGCGGGAGGGCATGCTGGTGCAGATGATGCGGGAGGACGGTATCTGGGATGCGCCGGACGAGAGTTGCGAAGAGCAAGTCAGCAACAGTGACGCGACGCAGGGGCCCACTGGAACGTGAGCAGCAGCGCCGGTAAGGGCTCGCGACGGATCGCTTCAGGCCGGTCGCTCTCCTCCCGGCTCTGGCTCGAGCGCCAGCACGGCGATCCGTATGTCGCGCGCGCGCGCCGGCAGGGGCTGCGCGCGCGCGCCGCGTTCAAGCTCATGCAGATCGACGACAAGCATCCCATGCTCAGGCCCGGGGCGCGGGTGGTCGATCTCGGCGCAGCCCCCGGGAGCTGGAGCCAGGTGGCGGCGCAACGGGTGGGAGCGGCGCAGGGGGAGGGACGGGTGGTCGCGGTCGATCTCCTCGATATGCCGGCAATCGCCGGCGTCGAGCTCCTGCGGCTCGACTTCCTGGACCCGGATGCACCAGCGGCGATCAAGTCTTTGCTTGCAGGTCCTGCCGACGTCGTGCTCTCCGACATGGCGGCGAACACCACCGGTCATCGCAAGACCGATCATCTGCGGATCATGGCACTTGCCGAGGCAGCGGCTGAGTTCGCGCGCGAAGTCCTGGCCCGCGGCGGCAGCTTTCTCTGCAAGGTGCTCCAGGGCGGCACGGAGGCGGGGCTGCTGGCCGGGCTCAAGCGCGATTTCGCGTCGGTGCGGCATGTCAAGCCGCCGGCGAGCCGCGCCGAGTCCGCCGAGCTTTATCTGCTGGCCACCGGTTTTCGCGGAGCACAACCCCGGCCATGAAGATTCCAGACCACCAAACCTTCGCGTCAAATCTCCGGTAGACGCGGGTTGCTGGCGAGGTCCCCCGATTCGGTCTGCGCTCGATTGCACGCGAAGCATCCTTGATTGTGGACGCTGAGAGCCCACCTCATAACAATGTACTAACGAGCAGGCCGCTGTCATGAAGAGCGCCATTCGCAAAATGGGAAGCTCCCACGGAGTGATCATTCCGAAGCCGTTGCTTGCGGAGGTAGGGGCCAAGGCGAACGATCAGGTCAACTTAGGCGTCGAGAACGGTAGGATCGTTACTGCGCCAATCCGCAAGAGGCCGCGCGCCGGCTGGGCAGAGGCGAGCAAGCGATTGGCTGCGGCACGCGAGGGCGGGCTCGTATGGCCCGAATTCGGCAATGATGCCGATAAGGACCTGAGATGGTGAAGCGCGGGGAGATTGAGAGTCCTCCCTGGAGACATCGACCTCAAGCGCTGCCGTGCTCACCTTGAAGGCCGCCATGGTCCTCGCAGCTTCAAGATTCGTCTCAGCGCGGCGGCCCGCGATGACGATGGCCGCGCCGGCGGCGGCCAATCCCTTCGCAATGCCCAGGCCGATGCCCGCGTTGCCGCCGGTGACGAGGGCCACCCGCCCGTTCAGGTCAAAGAGCTTCATCAACGCGCGATCCTGATGCTCGATCTTGCGTTTCCGCAAAACGAAGCTGGCCGCTTCCGGACGGCACCGCACTCTTTGCTCGTCAGCTCCGCCGCTGGCGAAACAGAAGAGGTCCGTACAACAGCGCAAACCCGCCGAACGCGATGACCCAGCCGAGCGCGGCGGCATGGAGCAGGGGCAGCGCAGCGGATGGGTACAGCGCGGCGGCAACGCGCACGAGCGCCGCGAATACGACCGCCGCGTAGATCGCCTCTGTTCCGGCACCGGCGGCGAGTTGCTGCCCGGTGTGACCAAGGCTCGCACGTGTCATCACGGCAAGGGTCATCGTACCTGCGGCTCCAGCCATCCACGCGTGCAGTCCGGCGCTGCCGGGTATCAGGTCGAAGGCGGCCAGGGCCGCCAGCAGGAACCCGAGCGGAACGAAGGCATAAGCGACATGCAGAATGAGGACCAGTCGCTCGCGTGACGTACGCTCTCCGGCCCAGCTCGCGAGCCGCGCGGTATGCAGCAGGGCGGCGAGGCAAAGGACCAGACCGGCTGCAACCCCGGCCGGCCAGACGATCCACAGGCCCAGCGCGCCGGCGCCGAGGGCAATGGCGATCAGGTCCAGCTTTCCGAACGGAAGCGGCAGGCGTCCCGGATTTTCCCGCGCCAGCCAGTTGCGCGTGAAGCTTGGAATGATGCGCCCGCCGATCAGCATGATAAGAACGAGAATCGCACTCACACCGGTGCGCAACGCGTATTCCGCGACCCCGTGGAAATGTGCCTCGAGGTGAAACCAGACGTTGCCCAGCGCAAGCACCGTCACCGGAATGAGAACCCTGAGGTTGCGCCAATTCCGGCCGGCGATGATCTCGCGCGCGGCGGCGCTTGCGACGAGGACGAGAAATGCGCAATCGATCAGGGCGGTTGTGATCCAGCCGAGGTATGCGCCCCAAGTGACGGCGCCGCGCCCTGCCAGCCACACCAGCACAAGCACGAGCAGGGGCGTTCCCTGCAACGGCAGTCTCCCCGTCCAGTTCGGAATCGCCGTAAGCAGAAACCCGGTAATCACGGCGGGCACGTAGCCATAGATCATTTCATGGGCGTGCCAGTCGCGTGGCGCGAAGAGCGTAGGAACCGTAAGCTCGCCCTGGTAGAGCGGCAGCCACACCGCAATTGCGATGGCGGACTGGCATGCCCCGAGGAAAAAGAACGGGCGAAAGCCGTAGGAAAGAAGAACGGGGCCCTGATACGGTTTCAGACGCGGGATCGGATTCATGGCAGCGAGGCAGCGGTGATTTCGGTGGAAGCGAGCACGATGCTGCGCGCTCGAGTGTCTTCCCACTTGGGACAAAGCAGAGGGCCACTTTATGCAGGACCGTGCGCATTGCAAACCGCGCGGCCTGCGTGAGCCGGACCCGGCACATCCGATTCAGGATCGGCAGGTTACGCCGGCCGCCGCAGCAAGCGGCTCGCTGTTAACCCGCCTGCGAAGCGCCGCCGTCATACCGGGGCTTCGCCCTTGAGCATGAGCCGGTAGAGATAGCGTCGCTCGCGCATGTCATAGTCCGGGTTGGCCTGATGCATGACGCTGCGGTTGTCCCAAAGCACCCAGTCGCCGCGGCGCCACTTGTGACGATATTCGTATTTCCTCTGCGTGGCGTGGCGCATCAGCTCCTCGATCAGTGCCAGGGCGGCGGTATCCTCCATGCCGATGATGGATTCCATGCGCACCGGGTTGAGGAACAGCGCCTTGCGGCCGTTCTCGGGGTGGATGCACACCAGCGGATGGACGCCGGGGGACGGCAGCTTGCGGCGGCTCTCCGCGGTGATCGCGCCGAGCGGGCGCGGGCTGTATTTGCTCTGATAGACGTGCACGGCCTTGAGCCCCTCGATGCGGCGCTTGGTGGCGGCAGGCAGGTCGTCATAGGCATCGTGCATATTGACGTATTGCGTATCGCCGCCGCTCGCAGGCAACTCGACGGCGAACAGCATGGTCGCCTTGGGCGGGATCGGGTGATTGGAGTGATCGGTGTGAAAGGTTTCCCCCGGAATGATGCGCCTGCCGTTCTCGATCTGGTCGTTGGACACGTAATCAACGCCGGGATGACCGGGAACGTGGCGTTCTTTCTTGTCATGCGGTTGGATCTCGCCGAACAGCCGCGCCGCCGCCTGGAACTGATCCGGGGTAAAGTGTTGGTCGCGGATCGCCAGAACATGATGCTCGACGAAAGCGCGCCTGAGGCGAGTGGACTCTTCCGGATCGATCGGGCGGCTGCAGTCGAGGCCGGTAATTTCGATCCCGGTATGGGGGGTCAATGCCGACATCTTGAAGGACGCCATGGGACCATCCTTCTCTGGGTTCGCTGCGAGCACGCTACCGCATTTTCCGGCCAGGCGGAATGGCTGTCCTGATCGATCGGCTGGTCAGGTCAGCGTCGCGGCAAGCTCGGAGAAGTCCGCGAGGATCAAATCGGGTTGATGCGGCGTTTGGCCGAACGGTCGCTTGCGCCGATCGATGAACGCGGTCCGCATGCCATAGGATTTCGCTCCGATGCAGTCGAACGCGTGATTGGCGACGAACAGGATGCTGGAACGATCCTCGCCGATGATCTCTGCAGCCTTGGCATACGTTTTCCAATGCGGCTTGAAATAGCCGGCCTCCTGTACGGAGATGACCTGGTCGAAGCGAAAGGCGATATGCGGCGCAGCTGCTCTGAGCATGTCGCGGTCGCCGTTCGAAAGGATCGCCAACCTGTATCCCTTCGAGCGAAGGCGCTCGAGAGCAGGGAGGACGTCCGGAAAGGGCTCGAGCTTCTCGATCTCGCCCACGAGCCAGCGCACCTCGTCCTGCGTGTGCGCGATCCCGCAACGGTCCATGACGTAGGACACGGCGCGATGGCCGATCTCGCGATACGGGGTGTGTCCGCGATCGCACAGCGCATCGATCATCGAGCTCTCGAAATGGGTGCGGCGCCACCAGGTGACGAAGCTGTTGGCCGCGCCGTGCCAGCCTTTCTGCCGGAGGAACGGCGTGACCGCCGCCGTCAGCCCGCCTTGCATATCGACGATGGTGCCGTACTGATCGAATGCAATCGCCTTGATCTCGCGCTTGAGGGTTTCGGGGCGTTCCATGTGCCGTTGCTCCGATCGGAAGCCGTGAGCGATCGTCATCTCGACATTCGGGTGTCGATGTGGCGGGCTCACCCCAGTCCCCGCAGGCAATATCCTGATCGGGGGACGTGGGGTATGATATCGCCGTCGTCACGTGAAAGCTTTCGCGCGGGAGACCAGGATGGTGTCGTCAAAGCGGATATGCGCTGGTCGGGTCGTGTGGCTCACAATCTTGATCATGATCCCGCTTACGTGCGCCGTGGCCCAGGATTGCCCGCGTGGTGAGCTGGACAAGGCCTATTGCGATCGCAACGGCGACCTTGTCGCCGACGCGCTGGCCGACCCCAAGCAGCGGGTCAACCCGTCGACGCTCATCTTCGCCTATACACCGGTCGAGGATTCCGCCGTGTACGCCAGGGTCGGCGAAGCCATGTGCAAGGCGGCAGCGAGTCCGGATATCACCTCGCTCATCCGGGCTACAGGGGAGCCGGGCTGAACGCGCAGGAGGAGGAATATGATCAGCAAAGCAACTTGCATCAGCGCATTTCTCACCTTGGCCATGATGACCGCAGCGGACACTGCCGCCGATGCGCAGGAGCTCCTGAAGGTGGCGGTGCCGCAGCGGGGCTCCTGGGATGCAGGACTGCCGGAGCTCGGCAAGCGCGGCGGCATCTTCAAGAAGCATGGGCTCGATCTGGAAATCCTGTACACCCAGGCCGGCCCGGAATCGATCCAGGCGCTGATTGCCGGCAGCGTCGACGTCGCGACCGCGAGCGGGGTGCAAGCCGCGTTCGGCACTTTCGGCAAGGGAGCGCCGATCCGCATCATCAGCAGCGAGATCGTCGGCTCGCCCGATCTGTACTGGTATGTGCCGGCGAGCTCGCCGATCCGCACGATCCAGGACTTCAACGGCAAGACCGTGGCTTACTCGCTGGCCGGCTCGTCGAGTCATGCAGGGCTGCTTGCGCTGATCGCGCAGTACAAGCTCACGGCCAAGCCGACCTCCACCGGCAGCATCACGGCGACATTCACCCAGACCATGACCGGGCAGGTGGATGTGGGCTTTTCCGGGGTGCCGTTTTTTCTCGACCAGATGGAGGACGGCAAGATACGCATCGTCGCGTCGGGCAGTGACGTGGATTCTCTCAAAAGCCGCAGCGGGCGTGTGAACATCACCAATGTTGCAACCCTGCAGAACCGTCGCGAGGCGCTCGTGCGTTTCCATGCCGCCTACCAGGACACGCTCGACTGGATGTACGCGGATCCTGCCGCGCTCAAGATCTTCAGCGAGTTCAGCGGCCTCCCCGAAAGGGTGGTGGGCAAGGTGCGTCAGCTCGTGCCCAAGGAGGCGCTGGCGCCCGACCGCATCGTGGGGGTCGATCAGATCATGGCGGAGGCCGTAAGGGATAAATTCCTTGCTGCTCCGCTGACGTCGCCGCAAGTCAACGACCTCATTCAGATCGTCCGCTAGGCTCGGGTGCTCCATGAAACGTCTCGAGCTCACGATCGCGTGTGGCCGCTACGACCGCACGCAAGCGCTGATCGACGGGCGCGTGGAGCCCGAAGGGGTCGATCTCACTTTCATCCCGCTGCGTCCCGGCGAGACGTTCTGGCGCATGCTCAACCACAACGAGTTCGACGCTTCTGAAATGTCGCTCTCGTCCTACACGATCCTGCGCTCGGAAGGCGATACGCGCTTCATTGCGATCCCGGTGTTTCCTTCGCGGGTATTCCGACATTCCGCCGTCTATCTGCGCGCGCAATCCAATATAGAGAAGCCGCAGGATCTCAAAGGCAAACGCGTGGGGGTCGCCGATTATCAGATGACCGCGGCGGTCTGGGTGCGCGGCTTCCTTGCGCACGAGTACGGAGTGATGCCGCAAGACATCGAGTGGGTGAACGGCCGCCCGATCCGCAGCATCAAGCCGCCCGGGGGCGTACGGCTCGTCCCCATGCCGCCTGACACGACGCTGGAAGCGATGCTCGAGGGCGGCGAGATCGATGCGCTCGCCTCGGTGATGATGCCCAAGGGGCTGGGCAACGGCATCCGGCGTCTGTTTCGGGATTTCCGCGCCGTCGAGCACCGCTATTTCAAGCAGACCGGCATTTTTCCCATCATGCACACCTTCGTCCTGAAATCTCGGCTGTACGAGGAGAACCCCTGGCTGGCCATCAGCTTCTACCGGGCATTTTGCCGGGCGCGCGACATCGCCTATCGCAGCATGTACGACACCGACGCATTGACCGTCGGATTGCCCTGGGTCATCGACGAGGTCGAAGTTGCGCGTGATGTGCTCGGGCCGCAGATCTGGGACTATTCGATCGAGGGCAGCCGGCCGACGCTCGAGGCGCTGGTCGCGTATGTCGACGAGCAAGGGCTCTCGCGCCGGCGGATGCGCGTCGAGGAATTGTTCGTGCCGAACATCGAGCCCGCGATGGCGGAATATCTGCGGGCGACCGGGGAGGATTGAGGCAAGGCGGCGCGGAGGCCGGCGAGCTGTGGCGGCGGGAACGCATCCTCATCCGGCGTCCGTGGCGCTCGCCCTCGGTGCGGAAGCGCGGCGCGCGAGCTCGGCCCCGGCTTCGGACGGCATTTGCGCGAAAACGAGTCCCGCCGATGCGGCAATCACGGCAACAGCCAGGAATGCCGGCTGAAAGTCGGTGGCCGCGATCACGGAATGGCCCCGCGCCCATAAGGTCAAGTCCACGGCCAACGCGCCGATGGCTACGCCGATGGAGATCGACAGCTGCTGGGCAACGGCGATCAACGAGGTGGCGCGGCTCATGCGCGCGTGGTCGACGTCGGCATAGGCCATGCTGTTGATGCTGGTGAATTGCAGCGAACGGAAGAAGCCGTTGACGATCAGCACGCCGACGATCCATGCAAATGACACGCCCGGGACGAAGGTCAGGCAGAGCGTGATCAGCCCGGCGGTGATCACCGCGTTTACGGTCAGCGTGCGGCGAAAGCCGAACGCACGCACGATGACGGGAACGGCGGTCTTCATGCCCATGGCGCCAAGCGCGCTCGAAAGGGTGATCAGGCCGGATTGGAACGCCGTAAGCTTGAAGCCGAGCTGAAGCAGGAGCGGCAGCAGGAAGGGTATCGCGCCGATCCCGCAGCGGTAGATGAAGCCGCCGAGAACCGAGGCGCGCAGGGTCGGGATCCTCAACAGCGAGAGGTCGAGCACCGGTGCGGGCGTGCGCCTGGCGTGCACGACATAGGCGGCGGTCGCCGCCGCCCCGCCGAGGATGAGCGCAAGCACGATCGGCAGCGGCAGGAAATCGAGACCGAGCACCGAGCCGCCGAAGGCAAGTCCGCCGATGCCGAGCCCTGCCAGCACCATCCCGGGCGCATCGAAGGGATCCGGGGCCTTGGCGCGCACGTCCGCGATGAAGACGGTTGCAAGCACGATTCCGGTGATACCGATGGGGATATTGATGAAGAATATCCAGTGCCAAGAGATGTAGGTGGTGATGAAGCCGCCCACCGGCGGACCGAGCAGAGGCCCGATGAGCGCCGGCAGCGTCACCCACACCATGGCATTGATCAGCTCGCGCTTGTCCACGCTGCGCACCAGGATGAGGCGGCCGACCGGCGTCATCATCGCCCCGCCCATGCCCTCGACGATGCGCGCGAGCACGAACTGGCTGAGCGAGCCCGACAGCGCGCAGCCGATCGATCCCAGCATGAACACGCCGATTGCGGCGCGGAACACCGTTCGCGCGCCGAACCGGTCCGCCGTCCAGCCGCTCACCGGCAGGAAGATGGCAAGCGACAGCAGATAGGACGTGACGGCGAGCTTGAGCGCGAGCGGATCCGTGCCGATATCGCGCGCGATCGCGGGGAGCGACGTGGCGATGACGGTCGAATCCATGTTCTCCATGAACAGAGCGACCGCCACGATCAGCGGCACGGTGCGCCCGGGTGGGGCCGACGGTGCCACCACGCGCCTGACCTATGTTGTCGCGGGATGGATGAGAGTCAGTGGGATGCGGCCATGCTTGCGATAGACCATCAAGTGCGAATCAAGCGTCACCACGGCATGACGGTCATGGAGCTCGGACATCCGCACAATGCACGCGTCGGCAAGGGACATCGGCATGTCGCGATATTTCTTGTGTAGTTTGTGGAGCTCAAGGAGGTGCTCCTGTATTTGGATGCCGACGCTGAGCGCGCCGCTTTCAAGCAGCCTGAAAAGAGCATCCTGGGCTCTGGAAAGCTTTGCCAGCAGATGCATCGCCTCTGTCAACACCGGCTCGCACACGAGCAAAGGGACGTCCAACTCCGCCACGCGATCGACCACCCAGCGATGATGCCGCTCCGCTTCGTCAAAAAAAGCAACCAGTGGGCCGGCGTCAACGATCGCGGCGCGCATTACGGCCGAAATTGGCAAGATGCTTTGGATTCGAGCCAAGGTCCGGAACGCCTGAATTCACTATTCCACGCGCGGGCTCCATTAGCTGAGCAAGGGTTGGACGACGCGGTCGGCGCGAGGACGCGAGCACCAAGCGCAGCCCTTCCTCGATCAAGTCCTTGAGCTTGCGTCCGCGCAGGGCCGCTTCAGCTTTCGCTGCACGGTAGAGATCGTCCGGCATTTCGATCGTTGTCTTCATCGAGACCTCACGAGCCTTGCAACCCATATTTATGGGAATATGGGCGACATGCAAGCTGTGATATTGCGTAATATCAAGGCGTAAAACCGCCTTTGTAAACATGGCTGAAGTCAAACTCCACTCCGCTCCGAAAGCGACAAAGTACTGCGTTGCCGAATTGACACGATGTGCCATGAACGGACGTGAGCAAGTGCAGCAAACGCAGGGCTAGTCGATCACCTCGTCTGCCCGTACAAGGAGCGTCTCCGGGATTGTCAGGCCGAGCGCCTTTGCCGTCTTGAGGTTGATCACCAGCTCGAACTTGGTTGGTCGTTGGATTGGCAGCTCACCAGCGTTTGCGCCTGCAAGAATCCGAGCGACATACGCTGCGGCTTGCGTGAAGATCGACGGAAAGTTCGGACCATAGGCCATCAAACCGCCGAGCTTTGGAAACGTATTGAAAAGGTTGATCGTTGGGAGCCGATTCTTCAAGGCGACATCGGCGATGTGCGCACGCTGGCTGAAAATGAGAGGTGATGAGAGCACGACCAGTCCGTGAGTTTGATCTCGCACCGCACGCCCGAAGGCGTCGTCGATATCTTCCATGCGCCGGATCGGGAGCGATTGCAACGTAACACCTCTCGGACGCGGCGCCATTTCGGTTGCGTGGAATTGAACTGTCCCGATCGTTTCATCCCAAAGAGCTGCCAACCGGTAAACCCCCGGTACCGCCTCCATCAGCAGCTCGATCTGCTTGCCTCCCAATTCCGGAATATCCAAAAAGAATCCGGTAAAATTGCCGCCTGGGCGAGCAATGCTCTGCGCAAACCCGCTCGCCACGGGGTCGGATTCCAGATCGACGCCCACGATCGGGATCGTACGCGTCGCCTTCAACGCGACCCGGATGGCATATGGGTTGCTGGCAAAGATGACGCTGCACTTGAGCGCCACAAGCTCGCGCACGATTTCGTCCAACCGATCGAGCGCAAACCTCGCGTCGAGCTTGATGTTCTGGCCGTCTACATATCCGGCCTCACGCAGCCCCTGGAAAAACGCCTCGGAATTCTCGCTCTTGATACCCTGGATGGTGCCAACCCTTGGAAGCTCTCCTGCGGGGTGCTGTGCGCGCGCCGCGACCGGCCAAGCAGCAGCGCCACCGATCAGCGATATGAACTCGCGCCGTTTCACTGCCCAATTTCTCCTGTGCCTCCGACCGAAAGGATAGCACACCTCCGGATCGCGGGAGACTGCTGTCTTGCGGGATTTCGACTCGGCCAATGTCTCTTGTGGGTCATTCCCGCCGCCCCCGTCATCCCATCGTGTCCCGCTCGCGCCAGGGTGGACATGCCGCCGATGCCCATGTTCTCTGTGCGGGCCCTCATGAGCGTTTCAGCTCTTTCCGGTACACGCACTGCCCATGTTGCGAGCCGGCAAATAGACGAATCCCGTTTGCCGGCGCGTCCCGTTCGACCTTCGGCTTGAAGAATTTTTGCGTCTTTGAGCGGCGGACGACCATGGCCGGCAAGCGCATGAGGCCCCGAGGGCTTGCAAAAAGAGGGCTTGCAAAAAGAGGGCTTGCAAAGAACCGGCCTAGGATTCTGTCCCGACACGTGCTAACGACCCGCGTCAACCCCAAACGGGCCATCGAGTCGCGCGCGAGACGACGGTTTCGCGGCAGACGAGCTACATCCCGCGCTCGATGACCCGGCCGATTCTCGCGAATCGGGTGACCGGAATTGGCCATGGACCTCCCTCCCGACGGAAAGCTGCGCGAAGCCCTCACATTCGACGACGTGCTGCTGCGGCCCGGACTGTCCGAGCTGCTGCCGTCGGACGCGGACATTCGCACCCGCATCACCCGCGAGATCGCGCTCAATATCCCGATCGTTGCTTCCGCCATGGATACCGTCACCGAGGCGCGGATGGCGATTGCCATGGCCCAGGCGGGAGGCCTCGGCGTCATTCACCGCAACCTCGACCCCGCGCAGCAGGCGGCGCAGGTGCGCCAGGTCAAGAAATTCGAGTCGGGCATGGTGGTCAATCCCCTCACGATCGGACCCGGCGCGACGCTGGCCGATGCCCTGGACTTGATGCGCGAGCATGGAATTTCCGGCATCCCGGTCGTCGAAGGCGGCGGCGAGGGAAGGGCGGGCAAGCTCGTCGGCATCCTCACCAATCGCGACGTGCGGTTCGCCAAGGACCCCGGCCAGAAAGTCGCCGAGCTGATGACCAAGGAGAGCCTGGTCACGGTGCGCGAGAACGTCGGGCAGGAGGAGGCCAAGCGGCTCCTGCATCAGCACCGGATCGAGAAGCTTCTCGTCGTTGACGATCGCTATCGCTGCGTCGGGCTCATCACCGTCAAGGACATCGAGAAGACCGTGGCCAATCCCAACGCGTGCAAGGACGAGCAAGGACGCCTGCGTGTGGCGGCCGCCACCACCGTGGCGGAAAAGGGGTTCGACCGCAGCAGCCAGCTGATCGATGCCGGGGTCGACCTTCTGGTGGTCGACACGGCTCACGGCCATTCGCGTGCGGTGCTCGATTCCGTCACCCGCATCAAACGATTGTCGAACGCGGTGCAGGTCGTGGCTGGCAACGTCGCCACCGGCGAGGGCGCGCAGGCGCTGATCGATGCCGGGGCCGACGCGATCAAGGTCGGGATCGGCCCGGGCTCGATCTGTACGACCCGCGTGGTCGCCGGCGTCGGTGTGCCGCAACTCACCGCCATCCTCGATGCGGTAGAAGTCGCCCGCAAGAGCGGCACGCCGGTGATCGCCGACGGAGGCATCAAATATTCCGGCGATCTCGCCAAGGCGCTCGCCGCCGGGGCAGCCTGCGGCATGGTCGGCTCCCTGCTCGCCGGCACCGACGAGTCGCCGGGCGAGGTGTTCCTCTATCAGGGCCGCTCCTACAAGACCTATCGCGGCATGGGCTCTGTCGGCGCCATGGCGCGCGGCTCCGCCGACCGTTATTTCCAGCAGGACATCAAGGACACGCTCAAGCTCGTGCCCGAGGGGGTGGAAGGGCAGGTGCCTTACAAGGGCGCCGCGGGAACCGTGCTGCATCAACTCACCGGTGGATTGCGGGCGGCCATGGGCTATGTGGGAGCGCGCACGCTGGCGGAATTTCAGCAGAAGGCGCAGTTCATTCGCATCTCGGGGGCCGGCATGCGCGAGAGCCACGTGCATGACGTGACCATTACCCGCGAAAGCCCGAACTACCCCACCCGAGGATAGACACGCGGATGTCCATCCAGGCCGTCCTCCTGCCGCTGTTTGTCCAGGTGGCGCTCACCTTCCTCCTGCTGGGCTGGATGGCGGGTCTCAGCAGGCAGGCGGTCCTGCGGGGGCAGGTGAAGCTGCAAGACGTCGCGTTGCGCGAGCCGAGCTGGCCGCCGCGCAATCTGCAGATACGCAACGCATTCCAGAATCAACTTGAAACTCCTGTGCTTTTTTATGTCCTGACGATCCTTGCGTGGATCACGCGGCACGCCGACCTGCTGTTCGTGATCATGGCATGGGTTTACGTAGGCTTGCGCATCGTGCACGCGTATGTCCATGTGACGGACAATTATGTCCCGCGCCGGGGCGCAGCCTTCCTCGCCAGCACGATCGTGCTCGCGCTCATGTGGGCGATCTTCATCATCCGTATCCTGCTCGGCCTGGGATGACGCCTGCCGCGCGTCTTTCGGCAGCGATCGACATCCTGGCCGAGATCGAGACGCGGCGGCGCCCGGCGGCGGATGCGCTCAAGGACTGGGGCCTGTCGCATCGGTTTGCCGGCTCGGGCGACCGCGCCGCAATCGCCGGACTGGTGTTCGACGCACTGCGCCGCCGCGCTTCGAGCGGCTACATCATGGACGAGCAGAGCCCGCGGGCGATCTTGCTCGGGATGCTGCGGCTCGAGCGCAGGCTGTCGACCGATGCGATCGCCGAGCTTGCGAGCGGTGCACGGTTTGCGCCGGCGCCGCTTGCGCCGAACGAGCGGGAACGGATCGAGGCTGCCGATCTCACGCATGCGCCCCCATGGGTGGCCGGCGATTATCCACAATGGCTCGACCCACATCTCGCCCGCGCGTTCGGCGAGGATCGCGCCGCCGAGGGTGCCGGCCTGGCGAGCCGCGCGCCTCTCGATCTGCGGGTGAACCTGCTCAAAGCGGAGCGCGACAAGGCGGCGGCGGCGCTCGCCCACCTCCATCCCGCCCCCACACCATGGTCGCCGTTCGGGCTGCGCATCCCGCTCGCCGCCGGGGCGAAAAATCCTGCCGTTCATGCCGAGCCGGCATTCATCAAGGGCCTCGTCGAGGTGCAGGATGAAGGGTCGCAAGTTGCGGCGCTTCTGACCGCGGCGAAGCCGGGCGAGCAGGCGATCGATCTTTGCGCCGGAGCAGGCGGCAAGGCGCTCGTGCTTGCAATGATCATGAGCAACAGCGGGCAAGTCTACGCGACCGACCTGGACAAGCGGCGCCTCGCTCCAATTCATGCGCGACTTGCGCGCGCCGGTGTTCATAACGTGCAGGTGAGAACGCCCAGGACCAGGCGTGAGGAGCATGAGAGCCTGCTCGCCGACCTCCAGCATCGCGCCGACCTCGTCCTCATCGATGCCCCGTGTACCGGCACCGGGGCCTGGCGGCGCAATCCCGACGCGAAATGGAGAGTTCGCCCGGGCGCCCTGGCGCTCCGCCTCGAGGAGCAGCGCGAGCTGCTCGGTCGGGCGGCGGCGCTGGTCAAGCCCGGCGGCCGCCTTGCCTATGTTACCTGCTCTCTTCTGGTCGAGGAGAACCAGGAGCAGGTACGGGGTTTTCTCGGCGGCGAGCCGCGCTTCACGGCGCTCCCGCCGGCGCAAGTCGCGGCCGCGCTGGGCGAGCGCGCGGCCTCGTTCTGCGAAGCCGCCCGGCGTTCGCCCGAAGGGCTGCTGATGACGCCGCGGCGCACCCAGACCGATGGGTTCTTCGTATCATTGCTGGTCAAGCAGGCGGGCTGACCTGTCGGACGAGCTGTCGGATTCCTGCGGACGCGGCTTGCGTCTTATCCTTTTTGGCATCACCCCAAGCCGCGCAAGCACACTGAAACTTCAACAGATTCACGACCCGACGCCTGCGGAGGGCGGCACTGCGCTCTGGACGTCGAGCCGCGTTTCCATTTTCGTGTCTCAGCCAAGGGGTGCAGTCCACGCGCGCGCTGGAGTGCACCCCAAAAGTGAGACACAAAAACAAGGACTAACAGTGTCTACACGCGACCGTCCCTGTAAATCCCTGTAAAGGGGGCGGGGCGGATGATGACGACTTCCAAAAATACACGAAAAATCAACGAGATAGGACCGAGAACGGCCGCCAAGAACAGGAAAAGAACAGGAAAAGAACAGGAAGAAGAACAGGGACCGAACAGGAAATCGCGTTCCCGAACAGGGCGCAGATGGCAGCAAAAAAGTCTTGGAAAAAAATGACAGCACGAACGCACCTTTGTTCACCTTCGACATCCACACCAGCGCAGTCCGGCAAATGGCGAAAGGTGGCACGCAAAAAAGCCCGGCGCAGTTTTCCGCCCGGGCTTTCCACAGAAGTTTCAGCTTACGCTTTCCTACACGAGTCGAGTTTCACTGTCAATGAAAATTTTCTGCTACCGGCAGTCAAATTTTATGGGAAAATTTTCTGGGAAAAATTTTCTGCGGCGAAGTTGATGTCGCAAGACCTTATTGTGCGCCTCTCTTGCAGCAATGTGGAGCACACCCTTGTAGTGGGCGAGGCATGCCTCGCCCCGCCGGAAGGAGCCCGGAAGAAGTCCAGGATCTGCACACATCGCGCCCCCTTGCTTCGGGCTTCCGGCTTCGCTGAAATCCGGATCGGAAGGAGGCACACCTGTCGGATGCCGATCAGATGACCGCGCAACCCATTCCGAACGGGACCACCCTGATCATCCGCGGCGGTCGCGCGATCCTGCCCGACGGGGACTGGCACGCGCCGCCGCAGGTGGACATTGCCATTGCCGGCGGCGAGATCGCGGGTATCGCTCCAAGCTTCGCCCCGCTCGCCGGCGCCCCGATCGAGGAGCTGGACGCGCGCGGCCATCTCGTCTTGCCGGGATTCGTCAACGCGCACTACCACTCCCACGATGTTCTCGCCAAAGGAACGCTCGAGGAGGTGCCGCTCGAGACCTGGCGTCTCTACGCCCTGCCGCCGCAGTATCCGCCGCGCTCGGTGGAGGAGGTGCGCGCGCGCACCCTGCTGGGGGGTTTTGAATGCCTGCGGTCCGGGATCACCACGATCCAGGACATGCTCACCCTCTATCCCTTCGACGACCGCCACCTCGACGCAGTCATGCAGGCTTACGAGCAGGTCGGCATCCGGGTCGTCTTCAGCCTGCAATATGCCGACCGCCGGGGCCTCGAGACGATTCCCTACTGGGAGGAGATGTTTCCCGACGATCTGCATGCGCTGCTTTCGGGGGCGGCGGAGCCGGAGCGGCAGCTCGATCT
Source organism: Xanthobacteraceae bacterium (assembly GCA_036557665.1). Lineage (GTDB taxonomy): Bacteria > Pseudomonadota > Alphaproteobacteria > Rhizobiales > Xanthobacteraceae > VAZQ01. Next base: position 124,325 of record DATBHG010000055.1, read on the forward strand.
CCTCGGCCATTTCGAAACGAGATGCCTGCAGGCGCCGCCGCGCTCGCGCGTGCATTGGGCGCTCGGTCCGTCGGCGCCGGAGCGCTGCTCCCCTGCGCTGATGGCGCGCACCCTGGAGCTCGCCCGGCGCTACGATATCCCCGTCTATTCCCACATCTATGAGTCGCGCGGCATGGCGCTCCAGGCGCGGCTCACTTTGCCGGAGCACGCAGGCTCGTTGATCAAGCGGCTCGCAGCGGAAGGGGCGCTCGATCCGCGCCTCAATCTCGCCCACAGCGTCTGGCTCGCGCGCGATGAGATCGAGCTGCTGGCCCAGAGCGGCACCGGCGTGGTGCTCAATCCGCAAGGCAATCTGAAAATGAAATGCGGCATCCCGCCGATCCGCGCTTTGCAGGACGCCGGCGTGCGCATCGGGCTCGGTTGCGACAACTGCAGCTGCTCCGACGCCCAGAACATGTTCGTGGCGATGAAGCTGCTCGCATTGCTCGCGGCTGTGAGCGATCCCATTCCCGGGCCGCCGCAGGCCGCGCAGGCCTTGCGCGCGGCGACGCAAGCCGGCGCAGAGGGGGCGCGTCTCGGCAGGACCATCGGGCGGATCGCGCCCGGCTATCGGGCGGACCTCACATTGATCGACATGAGCGACCCGAGCTGGTCGCCATGCAACAGCGCCTTGCGGCAGCTCGTGCATATCGAGGCCGGACGCGGCGTGCGCCACGTCATCGTCGAGGGAGTGGTAGTCATCCGCGACCGGCAGCTGACCATGATCAAGGAGGACGAAATCTACGCGGCGGTGGAAGCCGTGATGCCCGGGTTCCGCCGCGACTTCAGCGCCATCTCGGAGCGCGTGAAGCGCCTGCAGCCCTGGCTGGAAGCCGCGCATAAACGCATGGTCGCGACCGAGCTCGATTTCGATCGCCTCTATGCTCCGTTTTGAGATCGGAGCCCATCGCATCGCCGGAGTGGTACATCATGCCGGAAACGGAGCCGCGCTTCATCTCGTCGGCGCCCAGCCTGGAGGGAAAGGTCGCGCTGGTCACCGGAGCAGCGGGCGGCATTGGATCTGCCATAGTCTTGGTCTTCCGGGCGGCCGGCGCGCGCGTGCTTGCGCTCGATATCAAAGCCGATGCGCTCGCCCAGGCGTTCAGCCAAACGGACGACGGCGTGAAGGCGCTCTGCTGCGACGCGACCCGGGAGGACGATGTGCAGAGGGCGGTCGCGGCGGCGGTCGCCATGCTCGGCCGCGTCGATGTTCTGGTGAACGGGGCCGCCTGCGACGAGCCCAGCGGAACGATCGTCGAGCTCAGCCCCGCGGCGTGGGACCAGACCTTTGCCGCCAATGTGCGCAGCGCCTTTCTGATGAGCCGCGCGGTGGTGCCGCTGATGGCGCGCTCCGGGGGCGGGAGCATCATCCATATCGCCTCGCAATTGGGGAGGGTCGGCACTGCGAAGCGCCCGGCCTATTGCGCCACCAAGGGCGCGCTTATCCAGCTGGCGAAGGCAATGGCAATCGATCACGCCGCCGATCGCATCAGGGTTAATGCTCTCTCCCCCGGGGCGGTGGCTACCGGGCGGCTTGCCCGCCGCTATGGCGATCTCCGGGCCGCGAGCGCGGCACTGGGAGGCTTGCATCTGCTCGGCCGGCTGGCGGAGGCGAAGGAGATTGCTTACGCAGCGCTTTTCCTGGCCAGCGATCAGGCAAGCTTCGTCACCGGCTCCGACTTCCTGGTGGACGGCGGCTATGCGGCGAGGTGAGAGCCGCGCCAATTTTGAACCTGGGCCGCCGCACATGCGACAAACAGCGGGACATTGCGAGTGGGACTGTCGCGTCCTGAAAGCCGGCAGCATGACCGGGGTGGTCCGGCTGCCGTTGTGTCGCGTACGATGGAGGCCACTGTGGGAAATATGCTTGGAAAAGCGGTGGCGGGCGGTGCCGTCGCGGTAACGCTCGCCGGTTTCATGTCGGTCTCGGCGCAAACGGTGATCGCGTATCCTCAATTCAGCAGCGCGCCGGTGCAGGTCGATCCCTACAACGCGTCCGTGGCGGTTGTGACGCAGTCGTCAGAAACCGACTGCCGCCTGTGGCGCTCATGCGTAGGCTCGCTCGAGCAAATCGACACCGTATATCAGCGGTTCAGCAGCCCGCCGGTGTACATCGATGCCTACAACGAGACCCTGACCACCGTTGCGTTGAACGTGGTGGACGCAGCTGCGACGGATGCAAAAGCGAGCTATGCGCTGGCACCCGGTTTCGGCGGCCCGCGGGTGTGGGAAGGCCCGATCACGCCGGACGAATAGGGCTGCCGCTGGTCGCGTCCGCCGATCACTGATCCCGCGCCGTTCTCGCCCTGGGGAGGGAAAGAACGCGCGGGCTGCGCTCGCCGTCAGATGGCCCGGTTGCCGCAACTCATCGCGGATTGCGCGGTGGCGCGGGCCCGCAAGGAGGCTCACATGAGCTGCCCCAGACGATTTGTCGTCCACGGCATTGCCGCAGTTTCTCTGTTCGGCGCGCTCGCCCTCGCGGCGCCTTCCTGGACATGCCGGTCGTGGGGTGCCGAGCCGCCCGGCATCCGGCTCGGCTACGGGGCCGCAGCGGAGGAGCAGTTGTATTTGTTGCTGGCAAAACCCGACCTCGGCAAGAATTACGGCAAAAGCTACAAGCTCGACGCCACGCGCTTTCAGGCCTCGACTCAGCGTTCCCAGGCGTTCGAGGCGGACGCGATCGATATTGCCTCGAGCGGAGCGGTCGGCGTCCTGTTTGCGGCCGCGGAAGGCGTGACCGGCAAGGTGATCGCGTCGCTGGTGCGGGAGAGCCCGCGCGGGTTTGCCACGTCGTATTATGTCAAAGCGGACTCTCCTATCCGGAGCGTCGCGGATGCCAAGGGCAAGATCGTCGGAATCAACGGCTTCAGCACGGACGGCGAGCTCTGGCTCAGGACGGCGCTGGCCCGGCACAATCTTTCCGAGTCCGACGTGACCGTTACCCCCGTGCCGTTCCCGGCGATGGCCGAAGCATTGAAGGCCGGCAAGATCGACATCGGCGAGTTTCCGCAACCATTCGCGGAGATGCTGGAAAAGGAGCAGAAGGTCCGCAATCTATTCGATTCCCAATACGGCATGCCCTTCGAGCAGGAGCTGATCGTCTTCATAGCCAAGGATGCGTTTCTCAAGCAGAACGCGGCTCCTGTGCGCGCCCTGCTGGCGGATTTGCAGGCGGCCACTCGGTTCTATCTGGATAAGCCGCGCGAGGCGCGGCAGATGATTCTCGATGCCAAGGGGGTGCGTCTCGATCCCGATATCTATCTCAACATGAAAGACTACTATCGCGATCCCAGCTTGCATCCCGATGCGGCAGCGCTCCAGCGGGTGCAGGACGTCATGATCAAGACGGGCTTCACCAAGAAGCGCGCCGACATTCGCGCCATGGTGGACGCGAGCTATCTGCCGAATTGAGGAGTGGCTCTGCCTTCACAGGGGCGACCGACGGGATCGCCCTCTTTCCACTGCGACGTGCTGCCGGCGGGTTACGCGGGCGATCTCGCAAGGGCGAGATCGCCCACTTAACCCGCCCTACCTCTTTTCCTGATTGCACAGGTCCACCGCGATGCGTGCGTACACGCAGGCCGCCTGGTGCAGGCTGTCGATGGTCAGCGCCCGCTTGAAGGAATGCGATATCGAGCGCGGGCCGTAGGTGAGCGCGGGGATGCCAACCTCGTTGAACACGTTGAGGTCCCGCCACATGCTCGATGTCTCGACATGGGCAGCCGGGGGCTCGCTGCCGAAATGCGCGCGATGGGCGCGCCGCACAGTTTCTGCCAGGCGGTCGATGTTTCTGGCCTCGTAGCCTGGCCGGAAGTGGTAGAGCTCGACAGCGGCGTTGAGCCCAAGGTCGGCCAGGAGCCGCGTGATCTCGTCCCTGGTAGCGAGCGGGTCCTGTCCGGGCACCGAGCGCACATCCAGGTAGAGATGACAGACCTGTGGCGCGAGAATAGGACGATTGGGGTCGCCGCTGCGAATGGCGCCCACCTGCACCTTCGGGATGATGGTGCCTCCAGCGGACTTGTATACCTTCTTCTTTTGATATTCCGCAGCCCAGCCTTCGATCGCGGCAACGGCCGCCGCTCCGGCGACCAGCATGCTCGGGCTTGCGGCGAGCGTCGTGCGCTCCGGCAGGTAAGGGGTGTAGAACGGCGGCTGATCCGAGGTGAGGGTGATCTTGTACCAAAGCTTCCCGGCTTCCACCCAGACCAGCCCGAAACCGGTGCCTTCGGCCACGAGCGCGTAATCGGCCACACCGCCATGGGTGACCAGAAAGCGCGCACCCAGCTCCTTCGATTCCCGGACCGCGCCCGGAGCCTCGTCGCAAGGCTCGCGGCTTGTTTCCGCCACGACGGCGCTGACCAGGAGATCGCCTTTGAGACGAGCACCCGAATCCTTGACCGCCTTCGCAGCCATAAGGAACGCCGCCATCGGTCCCTTGTCGTTGCAAATCCCTTCTCCGACCAGCAGATCTCCTTCGAGCCAAGCCTTGTGATAAACGTCATTGCCGGGGTCGCGATGCACCAGGTCGGGTTGGCGCGGCACGGCTGTATCCATGTGGCTGTTGAAGATCAGGCTGTAGCCGCCGCCCTTTCCCGGAAGCGCTCCGAGGACGTTGAATCTGTCGCTGAGCAGGCCAATCCTGCGCGGCGCAAACCCTTCGCGTGCGAGCCACTGATAGATGTGCTCGGCGACGTCCGCCTCCAGCGGGACCGCGCTGTCGATGTTGCAGATTTCAAGCGCGAACCTTGCCAACTCGTCGCGGTCGATCCGCGCGACGATCTCATCGGCGGCAGACACTGCGGATCAAGCGGCGTAAAACAGCTTTGGCGGCGGGCTTCCGTTCCCGAGCCTTCGCACGCGCAACCGAGCCTTCCTGGGCTCCCCTTCGCTGCGCAGGTGCTCTCCGGTCACCTTGTACGCCGCCTCATCGGCGTCTCTCGCTGCGACAAACCGGGCGTGCTGCTCCTCCCACCGGCCGCGGCGGCACAGTTCAACCTCGTATATCTCCATCTTGATCTCCCCCGAGACCCGATCAATCGGGGCGCATATGAAATCGGATTTGTGACAAGAGTCGGGCGCGGACCGCCGCTCTCCTGTCAGTGGGGTTTGCCCAGGACCGCCGAAAAGGGAACCAGGAACAGCTCCTCACCCTCGTCGTCGCTGACGTGCACGCTCCAGTCGCGCCAGTCCTCCGGCCCTGCCGTGCGAACGATGGACTGGATCACCTGGTGTGCGCGCGCGCGGGCGTCGAAAATGTCCTCGACCTCGCTGCCACGCCGGTCCAAAAGGACCTCTTGCGTGCCTGCACAGTGGAAATACAGGGTAGTCATGTACGCCTCCCTCTGCGACTGTTTGCGAGCGGCACGCCAAGAGTGCCACGTAACGGGAGCAAAGGCTGTGACTGGCATCACACGGTTGCGCTTTATCCGGCGACGTGACCCGCGGGACACGCATTCGCGGCAGATGGTCGCCCGGTAATACGTTAAAGTTGCAGAATGGCCACGCTCGCCGCCGACCCGCCCAGGAGCCTCTTTCGATGGCACTATCTGTGGTATGCAGGTGCCGCCATCGCGGTGATGATCGCAGGGATTTCCCTCGGAAATCTCTGGTTTCTCAATTTCATCCACGTGTTCTCGGCCTTGTTGTGGACCGGCATCGACCTGTTCATGGGGTTCGTGCTGGGACCCATTCTCCGCAGGGTCGATATTTCGGTCCGGCGCGAGGTGGTGCGGCGGCTAACCCCTCGCACTCTCTTCCTGATGCCGACGATTTCGATCGTCGCGGGCACGACCGGCTGGTTTTTGGCCGTGGACCTTGGCTACACGGCACTGCCGTGGCCGCAATTCGGCTGGGTTGCGGCGGCCCTGGTCCTCGTGACCTTAATGACCATCCAGGGCCTTGGCTTTCTCACACCGGTGAACGTCCTGGTTTGCCTCGAGCTGCAGAGCGCCAAGCCTGATCTCGCAAAGATCAGCCGATGGATGCAGTGGTACTTCTACGCGGTGGCGCTGCAGGGCTCCATGCAGGTTGCGATCATCATCGTCATGACCCGGTTTCGCATGGGCTTGTGAGGAGAAAGGAAGGGGCGAGACCCTTCTGTAAGGAAGCCGACTTGAGCTCCGGCCGGCTGCAACCAGGAATTCCCGTGTGTTCCTGTGCAGGGTTGTTCCTGTGCAGGGTCGGTTCATCTCCATACGCACGTTCATGCGTGTGCCGAGCGCTCCCGGCATTATTTGCATCCCTGATCCTCGCCGTATCGCCCCGTATCGCCAACTCGTCCCGATGGATTTCGCTTCGGGCGCGTGGCAACATGGAGCGAGCCCGGGGACCGGAGCGCCCGTCGCATGGGAGCGGCCCAGGCCGTCAGACGAAAAGGGAGCGCGCCATGCAAGCGAGGCGACGATTCTATTTGAGTACCGCAGCGGCGATCGGCTGCGCTGTGTTCTTCGGTATGGCAGAGAATACGCGAGCGCAGCAGGCTCCCGCATCAGCCGTCAGCATAGATAGCGACGACATCGGCGGCATTGTCACGGGACCGGACGGGCCGGAGGCCGGCGTTTGGGTCATCGCGGAAACGACCGATCTGCCGACCAAGTTCGCCAGGATCGTCGTTACGGATGACCAGGGAAAGTACGTCGTTCCGGACCTGCCGAAGGCGAAATATCAGGTCTGGGTGCGGGGTTATGGTCTCGTAGATTCGCCCAAGGTGGAAGGCGAGCCCGGCAAGCAGCTTGACCTGCACGCGGTACGCGCTCCGGACGAGGCCGCTGCGGCCCGGTATTATCCGGCGATCTACTGGTACTCCATGCTCAGGATTCCAGACGCCAAGGAGTTCGGCACCAACAGCGAGATCCCTCAGAAGATGACCCAGACCGACTGGCTCAAGCAGGTGAAGAATATCGGCTGCATCGGCTGTCATCAGCTGGGGCAGCTCTCCACCCGCACCATCCCTGCAGCATTCGGGAAGTTCAACTCGGGACGGGAAGCCTGGATGCGGCGCATCCAGTCAGGCCAGTCCGGCGAGCAAATGACGAACCAGCTCGCAGGCAATTTCGGCGGCGCGCCGTTCAAGTATTACGGGGAGTGGACCGACCGGATTGCCAAGGGCGAGTTGCCACCCGCGAAGCCGAGTCGCCCGCAAGGGGTCGAGCGCAACATCGTCGTCACCACCTGGGCGTGGGGGACGGAAAAGCAGTACCTGCACGACCTCATTGCCTCGGACCGGCGCAACCCAACGGTGAACGCGTATGGCCCGCTCTACGGCTCGCCGGAATACAGCACCGATTCGTTGCCCATTCTCGACCCGAGGACGAGCACCGTCTCGTTCTTCAAGGCACCGGTGCGCGATGTCGAGATGCCGGAATCGCTCGGCCCCGGCCATGCCGCCAGCATCAAGCCGCTCGCGCCCTCCGCTTATTGGGGTGACGAGAAGGTGTGGGACACTCGCGTCAACAACCATAACAGTATGTTCGACGAGAAGGGACGGCTCTGGCTCGCCGCCACGGTGCGTGGCGTGGATAACCCGGCGTTCTGCAAAAAGGGCTCCGATCACCCTTCAGCGAAGGTCTTCCCGCTGGAGAAGTCGACCCGGCAGGCGGCCATGCTCGATCCCAAGACGATGAAATACACGTTCGTCGACACCTGCTTTTCGACCCATCATCTGCAGTTTGGCTACGACGCCGACAATACCCTGTGGTTCAGCGGCACGGGTCCGGTTGCCGGCTGGCTCGACAGGAAATTGTTCGATGAGACCGGCGATGCGGCCAAGGCGCAAGGCTGGACGCCGTTCATCCTCGACACCAACGGAAACGGCAGGCGCGATGAATATGTCGAGCCCAACGCGCCGGTAGATCCTGCCAAGGACAAACGGATCGTCCCGGGCTCGGGCCCGTACGCCGTCATGCCAAGCCCGGTGGACGGCTCGATCTGGTTCACCGTCGGTATCTTCGGCGGCACTCCGGCAGTGCTACGGCTCACGCCCGGTTCCAATCCGACCGAGACGGCGCTCGCCGAAATATACAATGTCCCGAAGCCGGGATTCGGCATCCGCGGCGGCGACATCGATTCGAACGGCGTCGTCTGGGCGTCGCTGTCGAGCGGTCACCTCGCGAGCTTCGACCGGCGCAAGTGCAAGGTGCTCAATGGGCCGACCGCGACCGGCGACCATTGTCCCGAGGGCTGGACGCTGTATCAGTATCCGGGCCCGGGCTTCGAGGGCATCGGGGAGAACAGCGCCGAGTCCAGCTATTACACCTGGGTCGATCAGCATAACACGTTCGGACTAGGCGAGAACGTGCCGATGTCCACCGGCAACCTCAACGACGGCCTCATAGCCCTCAAGGACGGCAAGATGATCGTGCTGCGCGTGCCTTATCCCATGGGCTTCTATGCCAAGGGTTTCGACGGTCGCATCGACGACCCGAACGCGGGTTGGAAGGGCAGGGGCCTGTGGACCACGAGCGGCGACCGAGCTCCATGGCTCAAGGAAGGCGGCAAAGGGACCAAGCCCATCGCCGTGCACTTTCAGCTGCGTCCCGACCCCTTGGCACATTGAGCTCGTCTCGTTTCGAGCTCGTCATCTCTGCAATGGGCACCGCGTCGCCAACCACGCGCGGCGCACCGCGCTGAATGGTGTCAAATAGGCGGAACAGCGGAGAGTGACCGGCATGCGGGAAACGGCAACATTGGATTCTGCGGCCGCGACGCGGCGCCAGGCTGGCGCCGATCCGCAGACGAGAGAGGTCGCGCCGAATCTGCCGGCCGGCCTCACCAAAGGGCTGCGCAACTATTGGTACCCGGTGCTGCAGTCGGAGGAGCTGCCGGACGGGAAGCCGGTTGGGTTCATGGCGCTTGGCGAGAGCCTTGTTGCCTGGCGCGACGCGACGGGAAAGCCTTGCGTGGTAAGGGATCGCTGCCCGCATCGCAGCATCAAGCTCTCGGTCGGACACGTTCACGACGGCAAGCTGCAATGCATCCTGCATGGGCTGCGTTTTGACGGCGAGGGACGCTGCGTCCTGATCCCGTGGGATGAGGACGAGGATCGCCGGCGAAAAGCGCCAGCGGTTGCCGCCTATCCCGCCCGGGAGCTTGGCGGGTACGTCTGGTGCTTCCTCGCTGACACGCAGAAATTCCCGCCGCCTGCGCTGGAGCAGGAGGTACCGGAAGAGCTCACGAAGCCCGATGAGTTCATCTGGTTCAGACTGCCTACCGAAGTGTGGCGGACCAACTGGTTGCTGGCCGTCGACGGCAGCGACGCGTTCCACGCCGTTGTCCTGCACGCGTCATCCCAGGCAGTCACCGGGACGACGTGGACCGGCGGGCAGGCGCAGCAATCCGAGGTGCCCCTTTCCGAGCGCAGGATGAAGATCGTCAAGACCTCGCACGGAATACGCGGCGTGGCCCTCGACGCTCAGGGCAGGCCGCTGCACCACGGACATTTTACGGTTGATGTGAAGGGCGACCGCTTTGTGCTGCCATGCCTGCACACCAACCCCATCCAACCTGCGCCCGGCGCGGTACCCTACACCTCCCGGCTGTGGCAATTCGCGATCGACGAGCAACGCACCCAGATCGTGCGGTACGCGGTGTGGCGCGCGCACACCCCGGAAGAGCGTGAAAAAGCGACCCGCGTATTCAACGATCTGGCTCTCCCACGGTTGAAAAAAGTTTCCTCCGAGGATGCGTTTGCCGCGGAGGCGCAAGGCGATGTCATCACTGCGCGTCGGGAGGAAAACCTGATGGCGCCGGACATCGACGTCGTGAATGTGAGAAGGCTCATTCGCAAAGCATTCCTCTCGCCGCTCACCGAACAGCGCCGCATCGATATTCCGAAGGAAGCGCTGCTTTATCCACTTTGAAATTGGCCGGCTTACCCGCGTGGCGGCTCGCGAGCAGGCAAAATTCGGGATCCGCCTCGAGGCGGGCTTCCCCGGCTCGATGCTCACCTCCTGGGACAATGAGCCGGGCCGCCACGCGCGGGACGGCGGCCCAACAGGGATGCAACGGCGAGGCCTCTTCCACTGTTGTTTCAACAGGTTGGCAATATTGCAGAGCTTTCGTAAAATATATCTTGCGCTATTCTGAGAATGTGATATCTTAAGATATATCGTAACAGGAGAAACTAAGGATGTTTGGTATGAGACATTGCGGGCCGCCAGGTGGCGGATATCACGCCGGGATGCGCCATGGCCGCGGTCGCTGGCGCGGCGGATATGGCTGGGGCGGCAGGCACGGGTCTGGCGGGGGCGATTTCATGCGGGTGGGCCGCATGCTGGCGCAAGGCGACCTTCGGCTCATCGCGCTTGCCCTCATCGCGGAGCAGCCACGCCACGGCTACGACATCATCAAGCAGCTCGAGGAGAAGACATCGGGGTGGTATTCGCCGAGTCCGGGCATTGTCTATCCGACACTGACCTATCTTGAGGAGACCGGCTACCTGACCTCTCAATCGGATGGCGCCAAAAAGCTCTACACCATCACCGATGCGGGCCGCGCCTTTCTTGAAGAGAACCGAGAGCTCGTCGACGCCGTGATGAGCAGGCTCGCTTACATCGGCAAAAAGGCCGAGCACATGCGCCGGCGCCTCGGCGAGGACGAGGACGGGGCCCGCTCGCCGCCGCTCGTGCAGGCCGCGCTCGACAACCTCCGCGATGTTGCGGCCAGGCGTCTCCGAGACAATCCCGATGCAGAAGCTCGGATCGTCGAGGTTCTCGCCCGCGCCGCAGGAGAATTGCGCAAGGATTAGCTCACGCCGCTACGGCATCCTCGCGCGTGTGCGTGAACGTTGCAGAGGTTTTCGCCGCGCGTAGGGGTTCTTCTTCTCGCGCAGCGTGAGACGGATCGGTGTGCCGGGCAAATCGAAGCTGTCGCGCAGCCCGTTGATGAGGTAGCGGCGGTACGCGTCGGGCACCGCATCCGCCCGGCTGGTGAACAGCACGAACGCGGGAGGGCGGCTCTTTGGCTGGGTGATGTAGTCGAGCCGGATGCGCCGGCCCGCAACGGCGGGAGGCGGATGCGTCGCGACGACCTCGCCCAGCCAGCGGTTGAGAGCGCTCGTCTCGGCGCGCCGATTCCACACGGCGTGAGCGTCGCTGACCGCCTGCATCAGCGGCTCCAGTCCCTGGCCGGTCAAGCCGGAGATCGGCACCACGGGGACCCCTCGCAGTTGAGGAAGCCAATGATCCGCCTCCTCGCGCAACTTCTTGATGGCGCCGGGACGGGGCTCGATCAAATCCCATTTGTTGATTCCGATCACCAGCGCCCGCCCTTCGCGCTCGACCAGATCCGCAATCCGCAGATCCTGCTCCTCGAACGGCTTTTGCGCATCCAGCAGGAGGATCACCACTTCGGCGAAGCGCAGCGCATTGAGCGCGTCGGTCACCGAAAGCTTCTCGAGCCTCTGCTCGATCCGAGAGCGCCGTCGCAGCCCGGCGGTGTCGTGCAGGCGGAGCTTGCGACCGTGCCATTCGACGTCGACGCCAATCGCATCGCGGGTGGTGCCTGGCTCAGCCCCCGTGACCAGACGTTCCTCGCCCAGGATCCGGTTGACGAGGGTCGATTTTCCGCTGTTGGGACGGCCCATGACTGCAATCCGGATCGGGGCTTTGGGAGCGGATGGCCCGGTGCCGGCGACTCGTCGGGACAGCCTGTCCGTGCGCTCCGTCTCGGCGGGAAGCGTCGCGCGCAGCGCGGCGTAAAGGTCGGCAAGCCCTTCCCCGTGCTCGGCGGAGATGGCAACCGGCTCCCCAAGCCCGAGCTCGAAGGCCTGCAGAAAGCCTGCCTCGGCGGCGCGGCTCTCGCTCTTGTTCGCTACCAGGATGGCGCGCTTTGCGGACCTGCGCACGACGTCTGCAAACGAATGATCGGCCGGCAAAGGACCTGCGCGCGCGTCGATGAGAAACAGCACGATATCGGCGGCCGCGATTGCAGCCTCGGTCTGCTGCCGCATGCGTCCGCTCAAGGTGTCGGGTGCCGCCTTATCGAGGCCGGCGGTATCGAACACCCGAAAGTCGAGATCGCCAAGGTGGGCCTCGCCCTCGCGCCGGTCGCGAGTGACCCCCGGGGTGTCGTCGACGAGCGCGAGGCGCTTTCCGACCAGCCGATTGAACAGCGTGGATTTGCCGACGTTCGGCCGTCCTACAATGGCGACCGTGAAGCTCATGATAGAAGGTCAGCAGGTGCCGGTCGGTCCCCGTGCACCTGACCGGATCAACGCATCGGCGGCGGGTCAGGCCATGCCACCCCGCCCGCCGGTCGCGGCGAGCTTGGGAAACCTCCGGCAGCGGGCGCCGCCTGCTGCGTCTGCGGCGGGTCCGGCCACGGGGATTGGGCAGCCGGGGTCTGCGCGCTCGCTTGTTGCGGCGCCGCCCCTGCCGTCCGGGTCGGCTGCTCCGCCGGCTTGGCGACGAGCTTCGGCTTCACCTTTGGTTTGAGCTTGGGCTTGGGTTTTTCCTCTGCGGGCTCGGCTGCAGCTTGTTTCGGCGTCGCGGTCGCTGTTGTTGCTGGCGCCCCTGCGGCCTCGGCCGGCGGCTGAGAGCCCTTGACCAGCTCCGGGGGTACTCCTTGCGTGACCCCAGGCGTCCCCTCCGGGAAAACGGGGACACGCTTTCCCGGCAGCGGTTTTTTGGTGTTGAAGATCTCAGAGTCGAAAATCGCCGTAGGATCGAAGTCCTCACAGCCTGCAAGCGCGAGGGCCAGCCCCAGCGCGCCGACGGTCAAACCAATGCGCACGAAGCCCCTCATTGCGCGCGCTCCTCAGGTCTTGCCTGTGCCGGTCAAGGCGACCAGCATCTCGACGCGGCTGCGGGTGGCGGCCGGCGTCTGTGCGTCTGTCATGATCATGTCGATCCAGCGCTTTGCCTGCGTCATGTCGCCGGCACGCCAGGCTGCAAGGACCAGGAATTCGCGCGCGGTGTGATGGAAAATGCGATCGTTGCCGGTGAGAGGCTCGAGCCTGGCGCGCGCCTCGTCAAAAGCGCCGGCATCTATAAGGAGTGCGCCCGCGCGCAGCGAGGCGAGATCCGCAAGCACCGGGCCGATGGAGCCGTCGGCCGCGATCTTCTCGTACGCCCCGGTGGCGGCTTTAGGGTCGATGTCGGCGAGCTCTGCGGCCGCTCGCAGACGCGCAAGATTGCGGTAGCCGGAAGTGCCGCTACCCGCGATCTTGGCAAAGTCCGCCTCCGCCTCGGTGTGCTTACCGGCTCCGGAGAGCGACATCGCCGTCTGAAACGCGGCGCCGCTTTCGGCGGCTTTTTTCATCTCCCACCAGCCGTAGGCGCGCCAGCCCGCGATGCCGACCACCACGAGGACGGCAGCCGCAACCATCAGGTTGCCATAGCGGTCCCACAGCTTCTTGAGCTGCTCGCGGCGGACTTCCTCGTCAACTTCGTGGAAGATGTCGGACACGAACCGATCCTGCGGCAATTACTGCCCCAGCCCCAACCCCAGACCACCCGACTAACCTAACGATGTGGCGCTGGAAAGGCAAAGACAAGGACGGGTCTGCGGTCTTAAGTCACTGATCTGGCGGCTCTACTTGCTCTTTGCTCGCATCGGGTAGACGTGCTCGGGGCCGGGAAAGGCGCGGGCGCGAACGTCGGCGGCGTAGGCCGCGACTGCGGATTCGATCGACGGGCCGAGATCGCCATAGCGCCGCACGAATCTCGGGACGCGGGGCGAGAGCCCGAGCATGTCCTCGAGCACCAGGATCTGCCCGTCGCAGGCGATGCTTCCGCCGATGCCGATGGTTGGGATGGCGACCGAGCCGCTGATGCGCCGCGCGAGCGGCTCGGCAACCGCCTCGATGACGACCGAGAAAGCTCCCGCATCGGCGACCGCACGGGCATCGTCCTCGATCGGTTGCCAATGCGCCTCGTCGCGCCCTTGCGCGCGAAACGAGCCGATCGTGTTGATGGATTGCGGGGTGAGCCCGATATGGCCCATCACCGGCACACCGCGCTCGACCAGAAACGCTATCGTCTCTGCCATGCGACGGCCACCCTCGAGCTTGATCGCGCCGCAGCCCGTCTCCTTCATGACGCGTGCCGCCGACATGAACGCCTGCTCCCTCGATGCCTCGTAGGAGCCGAACGGCATATCGACGACGACAAGTGCGCGCCTGGAGCCGCGCATTACCGCCAAGCCTTGCAGGATCATCATGTCGAGGGTGACGGGTACCGTCGTCTCCAGGCCGTGCATCACCATGCCGAGTGAGTCGCCGACGAGGATGAGGTCGCAATGCCGATCGAGCAGCCGGGCGGTGTGCGCGTGATAAGAGGTAAGACAGACGATCGGCTCGCCGCCCTTGCGCGCGCGGATGTCGGGTGCGGTCAGACGCTTGATCTCCTCCTGTGCCGACATGGCCAGACCTAAAAAACCGGGCGGCCGAACACCGCGCGACCGATGACGAGGGGATGGAAGGCAAGGCCGAGCACGAGATAGAGCACCGTGCCGATGACGAGGGCGATGACGTCGTTGCGCGGGCCTCCTGCTGGGATCGCCGGCGCTGCCGGATCGGCACGATGCTTGATGGTCATCCGGTCATAACCGGCCCAAAGCAGAAACGAGCCGAACAGCAGAATCGAGCCGAGATCGCCGTTCGAGATGAGGTGTGCAACCGCCCAGGTTTTGACGCCGACGAGCATGGGATGCTTGAGCCTGCGCCAGATATTGCCGCGGATGTAGGCGGCCACGACAAAAATGCATGCCGGCCACATCAGGATTTGAGTGATGTAAACCGTCCAGCGCGGCGGATACCAGATATCGACCCAGTCGGTCGCGCGATAGCGTGCAAAGCCATAACCGATCAGGACAAGCCCCAGCACCGAGGCCAGGGCCAGCAATCCCCTGTATGGCCACTCGCCGATGCGCGCGATCACTGCCGCGCGCCGCTCGCGCATGGTCACGAGCACATGCGCGCCGATAAAGACAGCCAGCCCGATTACCAGGATAGCAACGCCGCCCATGAATCATCCCGCTCTCCGAATGCGCGCAGTAGATGCCATCGCAACTATCGGCGCAAGCGCTACGGCCTGCGCGCGGCGAGCAATGGCTCTGCAATCGCCGGTGAGCGGCTGCTGAGAGCTCATGCTTTCTGAAGCTTCAGACCACGGGGGAGCGGCCGCCGTCGACATTGATTGCGGTGCCGGTGATATACGATGCCGCATCGGACGCAAGGAAGCAGGCGAGGCTCGCGAGCTCCTCCGCGCGTCCCATGCGGCCGAGCGGAATCTCCTTGCTATGCGCCCTGTAGTACTCGTCGAGCGGGATTCCCGTCCTCTGCGCCCGGCGCACATGCTGATCGGCCTCGATCAAGCCGATGTGCAGGGCGTTCACCAGCACGTTATGCGGAGCGCCCTCGCCGGCAAGCACCTTGGTGAGCGCCATCCCGGCAGCACGCGTGACCGCGGTCGGCGCGCTTTTGGGGCGCGGCGCCTTGGCCCCGATATTGAGCACGTTGATGACCCTTCCCCACCGCCGCTCCTTCATCTGCGGCCAGGCCAGGCGGGTGAGCCTGATGGCGGCGAACAGCTTCTCGTCGAAGTCCTTGTGCCAGAGCTCGTCCGTGACCTCCTCGAAGGGGGCGGTGCGGGAGGTGCCGGCATTGTTGACCACGATGTCGATCTTGCCGAGTGCGGCCATCGCCTCGTCGTAGGCGCGCTGAACATTCGCAGCGACACCCACATCGGCGGCGATGCCCAGGGCCCGGGTTTTCGCCGTCGCGCCTATCGTGCGCACCGCCTGATCCAACGCCTCGCGCCCGCGTGCGACGATGGCGACATCAGCCCCGGAAGCCGCGAGCCGCGCCGCGACCGCAAGCCCGATGCCCTTGCTCCCGCCAGTGACGATGGCCGCGCGGCCGGTCAGATCTATTTTCATTCAACCCTCCTCATGGTTTTTCGCAAGATATGCCCACCGCTCGCAGCGCGCTCAGCACCACGAGAGTTGATCCTTCGGCAGCCGCCCGCCGGGATCAAACACTCGGACCTGATGCAGCGGTCGATCGCTCCATCGCCACAGAACAAGGTTGCGATCGGCCGTCGTGGCGCCGGGTGCAAAACTGGGGACGAGGATTCCTGCCATACCCCTCTTGTGGAATCGGTGCGCGATCTCCCACGAGGGCGGCTCCTTGCCGTCAGCCAGTAACGCAAACCACGGACACGCCATAACATCGAAACGCACTGAGTGCTCGGCACGCGCATCTGGCGTCCGCAGATCGACGATGTCCTCGCAGGCAACTTCGTAACAGCACAAGACGCAAGGGTCGATTTTGTAGGCGAATCCCTGGTTCGCCTCCTTGATTGCCGTGAGCACATCCAGACTCAGATAGAGCGCGGGCATGGCCTTCGGATTGAACCGCGCGCCGCGGAGCGCCGCCCCGTCACCGGAGAGAGCTTTGAATGCCCACCTCGGGTCGTGCGCGCGATAGCACGTCCCTTCAAACCTCACGCATATCCGCCCATTGCCAGGTGATCGAGGTAGTCCCGCAGGGCAGCTGCTTCTCCCGACTTCACCAATGCCTCGGCAGTTCGATTGCCGAAAGCAGCGATAGGCTGGGCACGATACCAGGCCATGGCCTGATCCTTGCCGCCGGCCCAGCCGGAGATCCGGCTGACGATCTCCAGCATCTCCCGAAGCCGGCTTTGAGTTTTGGCGGCATTTGTGCGCGCCGACTTGTGGAAGGTTTCACGCGCGAGGCCGACGGTCTCGGCCAGTTGGCCTTTCGACATGCCGAAACTTTCCGAGACACGGCGAACGGCGATGTGACCGCTCTCATCGATGAACGTTGCGATCAAGGGCGCACCCAATTTGCTCTTGGCAAGCTCGTTGGTCGAGGATGCGCGCTTGATCGCGGGGCGCGTGGCGGACAGGCTCGCCCGTATGCTCGTCCTGCGCGCTCTGGGCATTGTCGGCTCCTTTGCCCGATTTCCACGGCAAAACATACGCCAAAAATTCGGATTTTCAAGGCAGGCTCAGGTCTTCGGGAGGCCTCAGCGGGGACCTCCGACACCCAGGGGGGCGGCACTTGCCCGCGGCGATTTATAAACTAAGTTTATTAGACTAAGTTTGGGAGCAGCCTATGCGCACCGTTAACATCCACGAGGCCAAGACCCATTTGTCCCGCCTGGTCGAGCAAGCCGCGAAGGGCGAGGCCTTCATCATCGCCAAGAGCGGAAAACCGCTGGTCAAGGTAATGCCGCTCGATGCGCGCCGCGACGGGCGACAGCGCCTCGGCTTCCTGGCCGGCGAGATTGCCGTGCCCGACGATTTCAACAGCATGGGCCAGGACGAAATCGAGCGCCGCTTCGGAGCCGGCGCTTGAACCTGCTGGTCGACACCCAGCTTCTGTTGTGGGCCGCCGGAGAGCCGAAGAAGCTGTCGAGAGGCGCGCGCCGTCTCCTCGAGGATGCGGGTGCGCGATTATGGTTCAGCGCTGCCAGTCTCTGGGAGGTGGCGATCAAGCACGGGCTCGCACGTCACGATTTCCGCGTCGAGCCGCGCCGGCTCCGGCGCGGTCTGATCGACAATGGCTGGCGCGAGCTTGCCATAACCAGCGAGCACGCGATAGCGACCGAGGATCTTCCGCCGATCCACAAAGACCCATTCGACCGGATGCTGCTGGCGCAGGCGCATGTCGAAGGTCTCACGCTGATCACTTCCGACGAATTGGTAGCGCAATATACTGGGCGGATACGCAAGGTCTGATAATCGTACATGATGCCGACGTTCCGGATACAACTCAAGGTACGCGCGACATGTCAGGTAAAGCCACCACCAAGGCGCGAGATGAGCGGCTGGAGTCGCGGGTCTCCCGCGACCAGAAGGTGTTGTTCCAGCGCTGCCCAGCTGCAGGGACGCACGCTGACGGATTTCGTGATCGCCAGTGTCCATGACGCTGCCGTGCGGGTCATCGAGGAAACTCAGACGATCCGGCTGAGCGCCGCCGATGGCCGGGCCTTCGCGGAGGCGCTCCTCAATCCAAGGGAACCGAACGCTCGGCTCAAAGCGGCGGCACAGCGATACCTCAAGCTAACCGGTGCTTGAGTGGCCCGCCGTCGGTCGACTCTCGGCATGTGGCACGGAACCGTATGACGTCCAGGCACCAGATTTGGTTTCACGCCGCTATCGTAGTTTGGCTACGATTATTCAAATGATTTTCGTCGCTTACTGCCGCGGCCCACATGCGTGCTGGCGTTCGAGGCCGTCGCGTTGTTGCGTGATCGCGGGCTCCAAGGTCAGACGGCTGGAGGCTAGCGACACAACCCTCGAACGAGTATCAGCCTCACGGCCACTTGCAACAGCGGAGGTGCAGCATGGAGATGGCGTATCGAGAGCGGTGGCAGGCTGAGATTGCCGAGCTGCAAAGGATCTTGTCTGGGTTTGACTTAAGAGAGGAGTGCAAGTGGGGAAAGCCCTGCTACACGACGGATGGAAAAAACGTCGTCATCATTCAGGGCTTCAAAGAATATTGCGCGTTGGGCTTCTTTCAGGGTGCGCTGCTGAAGGACCCGAAGAAGCTGCTGGTGCAGCTCGGGCAGGTTCAGGCAGCGCGGGTGATGAAGTTCACCAGCGCCAAGGAGATTGCGACGAAGGCGGCCACAATCAAGACCTACGTACGCGAGGCCGTGGCGGCCGAGAAGGCCGGAATGAAGGTCGAGATGAAGCCTCCAGAGTTTCCCGTGCCTGAGGAGTTGAAGGAGAAGTTCCGCAACGATCCGCGGTTCAAGCGCGCGTTCGAGGCGCTGACGCCGGGTCGGCAAAGGGGATACCTGTTTCACTTCGCCGGCGCGAAGCAGTCCGGGACGCGGACCGCGCGGATCGAGAAGGCGATGCCTGCGATCTTCGAAGGACGAGGGTTCCTGGAGCGGCGATAGATCGTGAAACTGTGGATGCGTACCGAGAGATAGTCTTCTTGGCGGCCGTATCCGACGCTATGAGCAATGCAACTTAGCGTCGGCAGCGAGCCCCAGCCAGCAGGCTGCCGCCGAGCTTAGTGGTTGATCTCGCTCCGTAATCCGATCCGCGCGATCCGAAATCAGCCCATTCTACTCCCCGTCACTCCCACTCGATCGTGCCGGGCGGCTTCGAGGTCACGTCGTAGACGACGCGATTGACGCCCTTGACCTCGTTGATGATGCGGGTGGCCACGTGCGCAATAAATTTCATGTCGAAGGGGTAGAAATCGGCGGTCATCCCATCGGTCGAGGATACCGCGCGCAATGCGACGACATGGTCGTAGGTGCGAAAATCCCCCATCACGCCCACGCTGCGCACGGGCAACAGCACCGCGAACGCCTGCCAGATCTCGTCGTAGAGCCCTGCGCGCCGGATCTCCTCGATGAAGATCTCGTCCGCAAGCCGCAGGATGTCGAGCTTCTCGTGCGTGACATCGCCCGGGCAACGGATCGCAAGCCCCGGTCCGGGGAAGGGATGCCGGCCGACGAAAGCCTCGGGCAGTCCGAGCTCGCGGCCGAGCGCGCGCACCTCGTCCTTGAACAGCTCGCGCAAGGGCTCGACCAGCTTCATCTGCATCCGCTCGGGCAGCCCGCCGACATTGTGATGCGACTTGATGGTGACCGATGGGCCACCGGTAAAAGAGACGCTCTCGATCACGTCGGGGTAGAGCGTGCCTTGCGCCAGGAACTCGGCGCCTCCCAGCTTCCTCGCCTCGCGCTCGAACACCTCGATGAAGAGCTTGCCGATGAGCTTGCGCTTGGCCTCGGGATCGGTGACGCCCGCGAGAGCGGTCACAAACTCGCGCTCCGCTCCCACATGCACGAGCGGGATGTTGTAGCTGTCGCGAAACAGCCGCACGACCTTTTCGGCTTCTCCCAGCCGCAGCAGGCCGTGATCGACGAACACGCAGGTGAGCTGCTCGGTAATCGCCTCGTGGATCAGCACCGCCGCCACCGCAGAATCCACCCCGCCGGACAGCCCGCAGATCACGCGGCCACCGCCCACTTGCGCCCTTATCTTGTCGATCGCCTCCTCTTTGAAGGCGTGCATGGTCCAATCGCCGCGACAGCCCGCTACCTTGCGGACGAAATTGCGCAGGAGCGCGGCGCCATGGGGCGTATGCACCACTTCGAGGTGGAATTGGGTGGCGTAGAACCGCCGCTGCTCGTCGGCAATCATCGCGATCGGCGCGTTCGCCGAGGTGGCGATGGTTTGAAAGCCGGGAGGCAACCCGGTGACCCGGTCGCCGTGGCTCATCCACACGGGGTAGCGCTCTCCTTTTCGCCAGGTGCCGTCGAGCAACGGCGATTGCGCCGTCACCAGCACTTCCGCGCGCCCGAACTCGCGGTGATGGCCGCCCTCGACCTCACCGCCGAGTTGCACCGCCATGGCCTGCTCGCCGTAGCAGATGCCGAGCACCGGAATGCCAGCCGCATAGATCGCGGCCGGGGCGAGCGGTGCATCGGCATCGAGCACGGATGCTGGACCGCCGGAGAGGATCACACCTTTCGGCCGCACGGCGGTGAGCGCCGCCGCAGCCTTCTGGAATGGAACGATCTCGCAATAGACCTTCTCCTCGCGCACGCGCCGCGCGATGAGCTGCGTGACCTGCGAGCCGAAATCGACGATCAGGATCTTGTCGTGGTGGAGCGGCCGGGCCGATTCGGCCTTCTGGGCGGGGAGAGAATCGGTCAGGGCCATCGCGATCTATGTGCTGGCTCGAGCCTGCGGGTCAAGGCGGCCGGCCCGGTTGCGAAGCCGGCAGCGGTGCGCTCATGGGAGAAAACGATAGCACGTCCGCGTTCGCCTTGAAGATCGAGGGAGTTTAATGCACAGGAATGCACGGCGCACGATGCTGCGCCCAACTCCGATCGTGTGACATGGAGCCAAGCGGCGGCAGAACCCAGGCAGCTGGCGCGGTCCGGCTGGAGAAGGACGGCAGCATAGCCGTCCTTGTCATCGACAATCCGCCGGTCAACGCAGGATCGTGGGACGTGCGCAATGGCCTGCTCGGAGCCTTGCATACTGCCTGCACCGATTCCGGCATCTCGGCAATCGTGGTCATCGGCGCGGGACGGACCTTCATTGCAGGAGCCGATATTCGTGAATTCGACAAGCCGTTGCGCGATCCGCAGATGCCGGCCCTGATCGAGGCGATCGAAACCTGCGCCAAGCCGGTGGTCGCGGCGATCCACGGCGCTGCGCTGGGCGGCGGTTTCGAGCTTGCGCTCGGGTGCGATGCCCGCATCGCCACGCCGGACGCGGTGGTCGGGCTGCCCGAGGTCACCCTCGGTATCATCCCAGGCGCCGGCGGGACGCAGCGGCTGCCCCGATTGATCGGCCTCGCTTCCGCCATCGAGATGATCACCTCCGGCCGGCGGGTGAATGCATCCGAGGCCCTGCGGATCGGTCTCATCGACGGCATCGCGGAAGGCGACCTGCGCGCCGCCGCGGTGCGGCACGCCCGAGCGCCGGAGCTGCGCAAGCGGCGCCTCGGCGAGCTGCCCATTGTCGAGGAGGAGCCGCAGGCGGTGGAAAAGGCAGCTGCCGAAGCAGCTGCGCGCGCCCGAGGCCGCACCGCAGTGAAGGCGGCTATCGAGGCGGTCCGCAACGCGGCCCGCGTGCCGTTCCGGCAAGGCTTGGCCGAGGAACGGGCGGCCTTCCAGCGGCTGCGCGGGAGCGAGGAAGCAGCGGCCCTGCGCTATCTCTTTTTTGCGCAGCGGGAGGCAGCCCGCGTCTCCGGGCTCGATGGCGCAAAGCCGAGGCCAGTGCGCCGCGTTGGCGTCGTTGGGGCGGGGTTCATGGGGTCGGGCATCGCGGCGTGCTTTCTCGACGCCGGCCACCCGGTCACCTTGGTCGAACGCGACCAGGCCTCCCTCGACGCCGGGACAGAGCGCATCGGCGCGATCTATCGCCGGGCTGCCGACAGCGGACGCTTGAGCAACGAGGAGGCGGCGCGCCGATTAGGGCTCATCGCGCCTTCTCTCGATCTTGCCGCGTTGTCTGATGCCGACCTGGTGATCGAGGCGGTGTTCGAGGACATGGCAATCAAGCAGGCGCTGTTTCGCGAGCTCGCCCCGCTGCTCAAACCGGGCGCCGTGCTCGCCTCGAACACGTCCTATCTCAATATCGATGTGTTGGCCGGCGAGACGAGCCGTCCCGCGGACGTCCTGGGACTGCATTTCTTCAGCCCCGCCCAGGTGATGCGGCTGCTCGAGATCGTGCGCGGCGCAGCCACCGCGCCCGACGTGCTCGCCACCGCGCTCGCTGTCGGCAAAGCCATCGGAAAGGTCGCGGTGGTTGCACGGGTCGGCGAAGGCTTCATCGGCAATCGCGTTTATTCCGCCTACCGCTTCCAGTGCGAATTCATGCTGGAGGAAGGCGCCTATCCCGAGGAGGTCGATGCCGCGCTGGCCGCCTTCGGGCTCGCCATGGGACCGTTTGCCGTGAGCGACATGTCTGGACTCGACATCCCCTGGCGCACGCGCCAGCGCCAGGCCGCCACCTGCGATCCCAAGCCGCGCCATCCCGAGATTCTCGACCGGCTGTGCGAGCTTGGCCGGTTCGGCCAGAAGGCGGGCGCCGGCTGGTACCGCTACCCGCAAGGCTCGCGGCGCGGGGAGCCCGATCCCGAGGTGCGCGCCCTCATCGATGCGCATTCGGCAGCCAAGGGGATAAAGCGGCGCCGCTTCAGCGCGGAGGAGATTCAATGGCGTGCGCTCGTGGCGATGGTGAATGAGGCAGCGCTCCTCCTCACCGAGAGCATCGCCGAACGCCCCTCCGACGTCGACCTGGTGATGGTCAACGGATATGGCTTTCCCTCGCAGATGGGCGGGCCGCTGTTCTGGGCGAGCCGGCGTCCCCCTGACAAGATCGCAGCTGCGCTCGACGATATCGCGGCCGCGAGCGGGCCCGCCTTCCGCCGCGGCGACATCGCCGCGGCCTTGCGGCGGCTTTCGCCAACCTCTTCATAGGGGTGACTTACCGGCTATTGCGCCGTCATGCCGCCGTCGAGGGTGAGTATGGTGCCGGTTGCGAACCGGCTCTCGTCGCTGGCAAGAAACAGGATGCCGGCGGCAATCTCCTCGGGTGTGCCCAGGCGCCTAAGCAGCTGGCGCGCGGCGAGCGTCTTGCGGGTCGCGGTCGGATCGTGGCTTCGCCTGAGGATGTCGTCGAAATAGGGTGTGTCGACTGTGCCCGGCGCGATCGCATTGCAGCGGATGCCGTCCCCCACATGATCGACAGCAATTGCGCGCGTGAGCGCCGCCACCGCACCCTTTGACGCACAATAGGCGGCGCGATTGGCGATGCCGACCGCGGCGACCACGGAGGCGGTGTTGACGATGGTGCCGCCGCCATTTCGTTTCATGATCGGGATTGCGTATTTGCTGCACAGAAACACACCCCGGACGTTGACCGCCATCAGCGCGTCCCAGGCCTCCTCGTCGGTTTCGAGCACGCTTCCCGGAATGCCGTAGCCCGCATTGTTCACGAGCACATCGAGACGTCCGAAGCGTTGCACGGTCGCTTCGATCATGCGCTGGACGTCCGCGGAGCTCGCGACGTTCGCCTCTACGGCAACCGCCTGTGCGCCCTTGCCGGCGCATGCCGCGGCGACGGCATCGGCACTCGCCGGGCGCTTATCGGCCACGACAAGCCGCGCGCCCTCCTGCGCGAACAGCAGGCACGTGGCCCGACCGATCCCGGAGCCGCCGCCGGTAACCAGGCAGACCTTATCGTGCAGCCGCATGCTGCCCCTTCGGGAGAGTCTCGTTGCTCACCCAGCGCAGCACGTGCCGTGCGATCGCGACCAGCACGCCATCCTGATTGACGGCGCTGATGTCGGCCACCGACTGCTGCTTCTGTGCATCCACTTCCGCGATGGTGTAGGTGAGCGTAACCGTGTCGCCGATGAAGACCGGACCGAGGAAGCGCACACGGTCGTAGCCGAGCGACACCGGCGTCGTTTCCAGTGTAGCGCCATTGCATCTGTCGATCATCATCGTCGAGCAGGTGGACATGTAACCGATGATCAGCGCGCCGTGCGCAATGCGGCGCCCGAATCTGGATTTGGCCATGTATTGCTCGTTGACGTGATTGACCGAGAAATCTCCGGTGATCCCGGCGAACAAATAGATATCGGTTTCCCCGACCGTCTTGGCGAAAGTAACGCTGTCGCCGATCTTGACGTAGAAATCCTGCATCGCGGCCGCTCATCCTCTCGCCGTCACGCCGGCGCCATTCGCGAGCATCCCCGTCTTTGCCCGGCTGAAGCGGAAGCAGGACGCGGGTGGCGCCGGAGCTCGGGCTTGCGCGAGCTCTGTATCATCGAGTCGGGACGGCCGGGTAAACCCGACGATCGCCGCGCCCGGCCATGGCGACGCAAACAGCTCAAGGTGAAACTGCACTACGATCCCTCCGCGGCGCGCACCACGCCTTCCCGGATCAGCGCCGCGATCTCGGCGGTAGCAAAGCCAAGCTCGGCCAGGATCTGCTCGGTCTGCGCCCCAAGGGACTGCGGCGGCAGGCGAATGCCGGCCGCTTCTCCATCATAGCGCACGGGATGATTGACCAGGGTGACCGGCGCGCCGGTCTTCCCGTCGCCCGAAACCGTCACGAGCATCTGCACGTGCTTGACCTGTGGATCCTCGATGATGTCCTCGTAGCCCTGGACACGCGCATGCCAGATCTTGGCCTGCTCCATGCGCCGGCTCCAATCCGCCGTGGTCTGCGTCCGCAACTGCGAGGCGATCAGCTCACCGATCTCGTCCTGCCGCGTCCAGGCGTCCCGCTCGGAGAACGATGCCAGACGCGGCTCGCCGAGCGGATCCGCGAGCGCCCGCAATGAGGAGAGCGAGATGGCAACGTGGCCATCGCGTGTGGCGTATATCCCATAGGGAGCGGGGTAGTACCACCCGCCGAGATGCCGGCGCGCGCTCGCGCCGGCCGGCCGGTCGGCTGCATTGAGCCACGCCGTGAGCGACTCCGCCTGGAGATCGAGCGCCGCCTGCAAGAGGCTTGCATCAACGCGGCACCCCTTCCCGGTGCGCTCGCGGCGCAGCAATGCGGCCAGGATGCCCATCGCGAACAGCGCCGCGCCGTGGTGGTCCACCACGGATACGCCGACCGGGCGAGGGCCGGTATCCGGCTGCCCGGTGATGGCCATCAGGCCGAATAGCGCCTGGGCCAGCAGATCCTGACCGGGACGCTGCGCATAAGGCCCGTCCGGGCCGTAGCCCGAGGCGGAGGCATAGATCAGACCGGGCTTGTGCCGTCGCAGCGCATCATGACCGAAGCCGAGCTTGTCCATTACCCCGGGGCGGAAATTCTCCGCCACCACGTCGGCGCTCGCGATGAGCCCGAGCGCGATCTCCTTGCCCTTCGCGGACTTGAGATCGAGCGCAATGCTGCGCTTGTTGCGGTTGGCGCAGATGTGCAGCATGCCCTGGCCGTCGTGCCAGATGTCGCCGCTGCTCCAGTGGCGCTGCCAGGCACCCTCCAGCGGCTCGACCGCGATCACGTCGGCACCGAGATCCGCCAGCGCCTGAATGCCCATCGGACCTAACAGAAAATGGTTGAAGCTGATGATGCGGATGCCTTGCAGGAGATCGAGCATCGGATCGTCATACCTGCGGATATCTCTGGAGGTCATGGGCGGGTTGACCCGCGCATCAACCGAAAAAAGCGTTTCATTGGTGGAAGGGATGGATTGCCGGGTCAAGCCCGGCAATGATCGCAGAGTTGCATGCCTGATTGGCGGTGTTATTGGTCGTCGAAGAAATGCAGATTAACAGCGGCAATCGCTGTTTCGAGCTCGGTCCCTGTCGCGAGCTTCAAATCCGGATCCACGCCCGCAACCCGGATATCGCTGCCGCCGACCCTGAGCACGAGAACCTGCTCATCCCCGAGCTGCTCGGTGATCATGACCGTCCCCTTCAAGCCCAGCTCGGCTGGATTGCCCGGAGGCCCGAGCCGGATATGCTGGGGACGCATGCCGACGCAGAGCGATTGTCCCACCCGTTTCCCGAGATGCGCAAACGGTCCGACGGGCAAGGTAAACCGCAAGCCCGGTGCCGCCAGCGTGAAGCCGTCGCCTTCTGAGCCCACGGTTGCAGTGATGAAATTCATCGCGGGGGAGCCGATGAAGCTTGCGACGAAGCGGTTGGCCGGCCGGCGGTAGAGATCGAGCGGCGTGCCCATCTGCTGCACGGCCCCGTCCTTGAGGACGACGATGCGGTCGCCGAGCGTCATGGCCTCGGTCTGGTCATGGGTGACGAAGATCGAGGTGGTCTGAACGCGCAGCCGCAGCTCCTTGAGCTCGGTGCGCATCTGCGCGCGCAGCTGCGCGTCGAGATTCGATAACGGCTCGTCGAACAGGAAGACCTTGGGATTGCGCACGATGCAGCGCCCGAGCGCAACCCGTTGCTGCTGTCCGCCGGAGAGCTGACGCGGACGCCGATCGAGCAGAGGCTCAATCGAGAGAATCTTCGCGGCGCGAGCGACGGCGGCCGCGATCTCCGGCTCCGGGATGCGGCGGTTCCGCAGCCCGAACGCCAGATTGTCGCGCACGCTCATATGCTGATAGAGCGCATAGTTCTGAAAGACCATGGCGATGTCGCGGTCCTTCGGCTGCAGATGGTTCACGACGCGGCCGCCGATGGAGATGGTGCCGCCGGTCGCCTCCTCGAGACCGGCGACCATGCGCAGGGTCGTTGATTTGCCGCAGCCGGAAGGGCCGACCAGCACCACGAATTCGCGATCCTGGATGTCGACACTGACGTCCTTCACCGCGACAACGGCCCCGTATTCCTTGCGCACGTTCGCGAGGACGACGTCGGCCATGGTATCAGATCCGCAGCCCGCGCAGCACGTATCTCTGTCCGAACAACGTCACGATCAACGCCGGAACAAGCGCGATCACCGCGGTCGCGCTCATGAGATGCCACTCCATGCCCAGCTCATGCACGAACTGCGCCATCACCACCGTCAGGATCGGGGTTTCATGTGCCGTGAGGATCAGCGCGAACAGGAACTCGTTCCAGGTATAAAGCCAGCACAGGATCGCCAGCGCTGTGAGGCCGGGGACCGCGGCCGGCATGGCCACACGCCAGAACGCTCCCCAGCGCGAGCAGCCGTCGATCATCGCGGCATATTCCATGGACGGATCGATGCCATCGAAGAATCCCTTCATGATCCAGGAGAAGAAGCAGATGTGGACGGCAACGTGGGGGAGCAGCAGCCCCCAATAGGTGTCGAAGATGCCGAGCTGCTGGGTGACGAAATAGAGCGGCAGCACCCAGGCAACGTAGGGCACGCAACGAAAGATGTAGATGAGCGAGAACCAGGTGCTCGGGATCGGTCCCTTGAAGCGCGACAGCATGTAGCCCGATGTGGCGGTAACGCCCAGCGAAAGCACCGTCGCCACGCTCGAGATCATGAAGCTGTTGAACAGGGCCCGGACCACGATCTCCTGGGACAGCACCTCGTGGAAATTGTCGATCGTGAATTCGGTCCCGCGGTGCACGTAATAGACCCCGCTTCCGGGCCGCAACGACGTCAGCACGAGCCAGAATACCGGGAATGCGAAAAGCAGGCAGACGGCTACGGCCGACAGCGCGAAAAACACGGCCTTGCCGCGTGGAGCAAGCGCACGGAAGAAGCTCGTTTCTCGGCGGGCTCCGGACAGCGAGCGGCCGGGATGACTCGCTCGAGGCGGACGAGAGGCGAGAGGCCCGCGGTTCATGCCGCTCACCTCGACACCTCGACGAAGCGATTGAGCAGCCGATAGAGGAGCAATGCGAAGATCACGATGATGATTGCGCCGATCACCGCGGCCGCGGAGCCGCGCGCGAGATTGAGGAACTGAAACGATTCCACATAGGCGTAGATGCTGAACACCTCGGTTGCCCGAGCCGGCCCGCCGCCGGAGATGGTCCACACGATGTCGAAGGTGCGGAATGCGTCGATCGCGCGGATCACCACGCATACCACCATGACCGGACGCAGCATGGGCAAAGTGATGTAGCGAAGGGTGCGCCAGGACCCAGCGGCGTCGATCTGCGCCGCTTCGAACGGCTCGGGTGGCAGGCTTTGCAGGCCGGCAAGCAGGATCAGCGCGAACCACGGCGTCCACAGCCACACGTCGGTCAGGAGGATGACGAGGAAGGCGGTCCAGCGCTGGGTCAGCCAGGAGATCGGTGCAACTCCGAGGCCTTCGAGGATCGCGTTGACGACGCCGAACTGGTCGTTGAACATCCAGCGGATCATGATCGCGGCAATAACCGGCGCGACCATCAGCGGCAGCAGCACGAAGGACTGCACCAGCCGGCGCCCGGGAAAGCGTCTGTTCAAGACGAGGGCGATCATCAGGCCGAGCACCAGAGAAACCGAGACGCTCGCGGCCATGAAGCCGAAGGTGTTGGGAAGCACGATCTGGAGGAATTCCGCGTCGCGGATGACGTGGACGTAGTTGGCGAGGCCCACCCAGGTCCTCTTGGGGTCGTAGAGCGTCCAGTCACGGAAGCTGGCATTGGCGCCGGAGAGAATTGGGATGACCTGGAAGCAGAGAAGCACGAGCGCCGCCGGCGCAATCAGTGCCAGCATGAACCGCGTCTTCTCGTTCAGATGGACTCGCAGGGTGGACAAAATCGCTTCTCGCCTCCGGAGCCTCATTCACGCGGCACGGGCGATCTTGCCCACGCGGTGGCGGGCCGTACCGGTCCGCGTAAGCACGGCGCGCGAGCTATCTGCAGCGTCTGCGCCGCCGGAAGGGTGCGCCTCAGCCCATCCTACGAGCTGCCCCGCAAACGACGCAGGCGCGTGAGCTAATTCCCCGTGGCGGCGCGGTGGATTTTGTCGACATTGTCGGCAAGGACCTTGGCAATGTCCGCGCGCTTTCCCGAGAGCGCGGCGATGGCCATGTCTGAATAAGCCTTGTGCACGGCCGGCCACTCCGCAAAGTAATAGGCAGAATGCGTGATCGGTGTTTGATCGAACACCGCATGCTTGAGCGCCGCAAAGTCCTTGTCCTCGGCGGCGAGCTTCGGCCAGAGCTTGACGTTGGGTGGCGGACCGCCGGTCTTTTTCCACATCTCGATCTGCCCGGTATCGTCGGTCATCATGGCGGAGAGCATTTCCTTGGCGAGCTTCTTGCGCTCCACGGGCACGCCCTTCGGGATCGCCCAACCCCAGATCTCGTTCCAGGACGTCGGACGCTGCGCCCGCGGGCCCATGGGGAAGGGCGCCATGCCGACCTTGCCGACGATCTTCGAGCGTTTGGGATCGTTGAACTCGCCGAAATGCGTGGAATCGACCAGCGTAAAAGCGGCGTCGCCCGCCATGAAGATGGCGTTCGCCTCGTTGCGTCCGTACGCCGTCATGCCGGGCGGGCTGATCTTGTGGGTGTTGATCGCGTCCCACCAGAACTCGACGATTTCCCGATGGCACGGCTCGGTCACGGCAGGCTCGAAGCTCGCAGCCGCGAGCTTGGCGTTGTCGCGCTCGAACAGCGGCTTGAGAATGTCGCAGTTGTTGGCCCACATGGTCCACCACAGGCTGAACCAGGTGTTGTTCATGCTCATGCCGCCGACATAGCCCCACTTCACCTTGCCTTCCTTCTGGAGGCGCTGGCTCACCGAGACCAGCTGCGCAAAGGTGGTCGGCACTTCCTCGGGCTTGAGCAGATCGGTGCGGTAGAAGAACGTGCCGACCGTATGCGCCATAGGCACGACGGTAAGCTTCTTGTCATCGTTCCAGAAGGCGAGCAGCGGCCATTTGTCCGCATTCTCGAGGCCTTTGACGTCATCGGTGGGCTCCAGCCATTTCTTCCAGAGCTGACCCCAGTCGTCGTTGTGCCAGATGATATCGAACTGGTCGGTGCCGGAGGTAAGGGTGGCGGTGGTCTTCTCCATGAACACGCTGTAGGCCATCGGCACGCGCGTGAGCTTCACACCGTGTCCTTTCGCCCACTTCTCCATCATGTCCAGCGAGGCATCCTGGATCGGGTTTTTCATGTACCCGATCTTGATCTCGCGATCCTGTGCCCCGGCGGGGAACATGCTTCCGCAGAGAGCGAGTGCCACCACACTCGCAAGGCACAGGCGCATCAAGCTTCGAATTGCGCGCTCGAGCATTGCTACCTCCCTCGGCTTCTACCGGCGTTCAAGTTTCGGCGCAGCCTTAGGCGAGCATCACACACCTTCGCGAACGGGATGGCAATCCGAGTGGAGCGCGACTCTGATCGTACATCCCGTGGGGCTCCGCCTCTTCAGCTCGCCCGGACACCGAGCTCGCCGGTCCGAAATACCCGGAGGCAGGCCGGCGCATTCTTGGGTGGCCCCGACAACCGAAAGATTTTGTGTGGCTTGCCCTGGGGCAATCGACCCGACCCGCGAGGGGCGCCCCCATCGGTCGCCCTCCATCCGCCTGACATGGGCAAGAGGGCGAAAGGCGGTCACGTCGGAGAGGGGAAATCCAGAAATCGGTGCAGACGATAAGAATAGAGCTTCCCGCTCTCCTGGTTGCCGGGCAGGCAGAGCTCTACGATCTTCTCCGCCGCTCTTTCGGGGGGCTCCAGAGTCATGGGGTCTTCTCCCGGCATCGCCTGGGCGCGCATGCGCGTGCGGATGGGGCCGGGGTTGAACAGGTTGACGCGCACGTGAGTGGTCGCGCTCTCAGCCGCGTATGTACGCGCGAGCGCTTCGAGCGCGGCTTTGCTCACCGCGTAGGGCCCCCAATAGGCCGGCGCCTGCGCTGTGACGCCGGAGGTGACGAAGACCACGCGGCCCTCCTCGGAAGCTCTCAGCAGCGCATCGGTTGCACAGATGAGCCGCCAGTTGGCCGTCACATTGACCGCCAGCACTTCGTGCCATGTCTTGGATTCCACGTGGCCGAGGGGGGAAAGAGGTCCGAGCATGGCTGCGTTGCCGACCAGCACGTCGAGCCGGCCGAAGCGCTCATGCAAGGCAAGACCCAGGCGGTCGATGCCTTCGAAATCCTTGAGGTCGAGCGGAACGAGCGTGGCCGAGCCGCCTACGGCCTTGATGCCGTCATCGAGCTCTTCGAGCCCGCCGACGGTACGGGCCAACGCGACGACGTGGGCACCCGCCTTCGCCAGAGCGAGCGCGGTCGCGTAGCCGATTCCGCGCGAAGCGCCGGTGACGAGCGCAATGCGGCCGGCGAGCGGAGGCGGCATCTATTTGAAGTCAGCTGGCCTCGGCGAGAAGCGAGAGCTGCCGCGGCAATGCGGTATGCGCATGCTGATCGGTGAGCGGCGTCGGATAATCGCCGGTGAAACAATGGTCGGTGAACTGCGGGCGCACGGGATCGCGCCGCTCGTAGCCCATGGCGCGATAGATGCCATCCACCGAGATGAATGCGAGCGAGTCGGCACCGATGAAGCGGCGCATCCCTTCGAGGTCGTGCCTGGCCGCCAGCAGCTTTTCGCGCTCCGGCGTGTCGATCCCGTAATAGTCCGAATGGGTGATCGGCGGAGAGGCGACGCGAAAATGCACTTCGCTTGCGCCCGCATCCCGCATCATCTGCACGATCTTGACCGATGTGGTGCCGCGCACGATGGAATCATCGATCAGAACGATACGCTTGCCCTGCACCACCGCGCGGTTGGCGCTGTGCTTGAGCCGGACCCCGAGCTGACGAATGTGCTGAGTGGGCTCGATGAAGGTACGCCCGACATAATGGTTGCGGATGATGCCCAGCTCATAGGGGATTGCCGATGCCTGGGCATACCCGATTGCGGCTGGAACGCCGGAATCGGGTACGGGGATGACGACGTCGGCGGAGGCTGGCGCCTCGCGGGCGAGCTCGGCCCCCATGGTCTTGCGCATGTCGTACACCGAACGCCCGCCGACGATCGAATCCGGACGGGCGAAATAGATATATTCAAAAATGCACGGCCGCGGGGCCATGGGCGGGAACGGCTTGTGCGAATGCATGCCGTCCCCATCGAACACGACCACCTCGCCATTCTCCACGTCGCGCAGGTATTTTGCACCGATCGTGTCCAGAGCGCAGGTTTCGGAGGCAAGGATCGGCCTGCCGTCCAGCGTGCCGATGACCAAGGGCCGAATCCCCAGGGGATCGCGCGCCCCGATCAGCTTCTTGTTGGTAAGCCCAACGAACGCATAGGCTCCTTCGATCTGCCGCAGCCCCTCGATGAACCGATCGATGAAGCGATTGCGCTTGGCCCGGGCGACGAGATGCAGAATGACCTCGGTGTCGGTGGTCGATTGCATGAGGGCGCCATCGCGCACGAGCTGGCGCCGCAAGCTCAGGCCATTGGTCAGATTGCCGTTGTGACCGACTGCAAACCCGCCGCCGTCAAGCTCGGCAAAAAGCGGCTGCACGTTGCGCAGGATTGTCTCGCCCGTAGTCGAATAGCGCACATGCCCGGTTGCCGAGGCACCGGGCAGACGCTCGATAACCTCGCGCCGCGAGAAATTGTCGCCGACCAGCCCTATCCGCCGCTCGGAATGGAATCTCTTGCCGTCGAACGTGACGATGCCGGCCGCCTCCTGCCCGCGGTGCTGGAGCGCATGCAGCCCGAGTGCCGTGATGGCGGCGGCATCGGGGTGGCCGAAGATGCCGAAGACGCCGCACTCTTCGCGCAGCCGGTCGTCGTTAACGTCCCCACCACCGCCATGCCCGGCAACGCAGTCAAGCTTGCGTAAACTTGTCGGCGCCTGCCGGGCATCCACGCGTTCGCCGCGGCCCAGGCGTGGATGGCCGGGGCAAGCCAGGTCATGACGGGGGAGGGCAGGTTCGCCGGGCGCTTCTGTCATCAGGCTCATGTCCCCAGGGCCGCCCGGTGTTTGGGCTCAGCGCTGGTTTGTAGCCGGCCCAGCCGGCCATCGTGCGTGGACTGCGAATGTCGGGGGCCTGTCGCCTTCCGAACGTTGCCCCGAAGCTGGCTCATCCTCTTCCGGCTTCGTCTTCTTCAACCGCTTTGAGATGGTGGCGTCCAAGTCCTCCGGCAACATCGACATCAGCCAGTCGCCGGTTCCCTGCAAGACGACCCGCGACTTGGCGGTGCGGATCCATTCGGGTTGGCTGCGGTCCGGTACCAGCCAGGCGAAAAACAGAAAGGCGACGACGACGATGATCAGCCCGCGCGCCAGCCCGAACAGGAAGCCCATGGTACGGTCGAGCGCTCCCACGCGACTGTCGAGCACCATATCGGAAAAGCGCACGGTGATTACCGAGACGACGAGCAGGGTCCCCAGGAAGGTACCGCCGAGCACCACGGCATAGGCGACGACGTCATTGTTGAAATATGTCTTCGCCACCGGCAGCAGCTTCGTAAACGAGTAAAGCGTCACCACTGCCGCGATCAGCCAAGCAGCTATCGACAGGATCTCGCGGACGAAGCCCCGGATCATGGCTAGCAATGCCGAGACCAGCATCACGCCGATCAGTATAATGTCGAGCAGAGTAATGGGCATGGATCGGTTCTCGTGACGCTGCCCCCTGGGATGCGACGAATCGGCCGGGAGATATTAGCAAGGCCGGCCGGGGTTCCGACCAGGGCGAGCGGTTCCTCCCCAGGTCGGTCCGATCCCGCCGCACTCACGCCCTTCGCCCTGCCAGCAATCCCCGGCTAGCGCAGGCGCTGCGCAAGCGGTGTATACCCGTCCCGCGCCGGCTCGTCATCCGCCATTTGCCTCCGCTCATCCGGGGGGCGCGAAAGCTGACTGACTGGGCGGTTGCCCAAAATTTCTGCGACAAGGCCGGCCAGCCGGCCGACAAACCGCAGCTTCAGCTCTTGTTCGCCATTCCGTTCGGAGCGAGCCGCTTCCGGGAGGATGGCGCCGGCAAAACCGAGCTTTTGCGCCTCTTTCAGCCTCGCTGCCGTCTGCGCTACCGGCCGCACCGCGCCCGAAAGCGAGATTTCCCCGAAATACACGGCGTCGGCCGGCAGAGGCGCGGTGGCCAGCGATGAGACAAGCGCAGCCGCGGCAGCAAGGTCGGCAGCGGGCTCCTGGATACGCAGCCCCCCTGCCACATTGAGATAGACGTCATGGCCGGAAAGACGCACGCCGCAATGCGCCTCCAATACCGCAATCAGCATCGACAATCGATTCTGATCCCAGCCGTTCACCGCACGGCGAGGAGTGCCGAATGAGGTAGGGGCAACCAGCGCCTGCATCTCCACCAGCACGGGCCGGGACCCTTCAATCCCTGCAAACACCGCCGTGCCGGGAGACCCGAGGTCCCGTTCCGAAAGAAACAGCTCCGAGGGATTGCTCACCTCGCGCAAACCGCCGCCGGTCATCTCGAAGACGCCGATTTCGTCGGTCGGACCAAAGCGATTTTTGACTGCCCTCAAGACGCGGAACTGCTGAGAGCCTTCGCCCTCGAACGAGAGCACTGCGTCGACCATGTGCTCGACCACGCGCGGTCCTGCGAGCTGACCGTCCTTGGTCACGTGTCCGACCAGGATGACCACCGCGCCGGAGCGCTTGGCGAAGCGGATCAGCGCCTGCGCGCTTGCGCGCACCTGTGTGACGGTGCCCGGCGCCGACTCGGCCGCGTCCGTCCACATGGTCTGAATGGAATCGATGATCACGAGCCGAGGTGGGCTGCCTTCGCTGAGCGTCGAGACGATGTCCTCCACCGATGTCTCCGCCGCGAGCTGCACGGGAGCGCCGGCGAGGCCCAAGCGCTCGGCTCTTATCCTCACCTGGGCCACTGCTTCCTCGCCGGAGATGAATACCGCACGATGGCCGCTGCTTGCGAGCGCCGCCGCCACTTGCACCAGAAGCGTGGATTTGCCGATTCCAGGATCCCCGCCGAGGAGCAACGCCGACCCGCGCACGAAGCCTCCGCCGGCGACACGGTCGA
The DNA here is from genome assembly GCA_036557665.1 of Xanthobacteraceae bacterium. Lineage (GTDB taxonomy): Bacteria > Pseudomonadota > Alphaproteobacteria > Rhizobiales > Xanthobacteraceae > VAZQ01. The sequence goes on from DATBHG010000055.1 coordinate 159,176, forward strand.
ACTCGGCCATATGACAGGCAAGGCGCGGCGGGTCCTGAGCTGTTCCGGCGAGAGCCTCGAGCTTGAATGCGAGGCCCTTGCGCGGTTTTCGTCCCGGCTGCGGGCCGGACGGGGTCGAGCCTTCCTCGACGACGGCATTCCATTCACCGCACGCGTCGCACTTACCCTGCCAGCGGCCATGCACGGCACCGCAGCTCTGGCACACGTACGTTGTTTCGCGCCGCGCCATTCGCGAAGCCTCACAGGATCGCCGGCAGCTCTGGACCTTGAGCCGGCATTGACCTGATCAAAGATTACGCGCCCAGATAAACACGGTGGTAGCGTTGGCCAAGCTTCGTGAGCACCTCGTAGGAAATGGTGCCCATTGCCGCGGCCACTTCGTCCACGCTCATCGCTTTCCCAATGACGGTGGCAAAGTCGCCGCGCCGCGGCGGGCCCTCGCTAAGGTCGGTTACATCGACCGCGACAAGATCCATCGAAACCCTGCCGACAATGGGACAGCGGCGTCCCGAGATGACCATGGAAGCGGCCGGCTTGCCCTTCGCCGCCCCGGCCGAGCGAGAGAAACCGTCTGCATAGCCGATCGCGACAACGGCAATGCGGCTTGGTCGGCCGGCGGTCCACGTGGCGCCATAGCCCACCGTTTCTCCGCGATTGACCACGCGCACCTGCAGGATGCGGGCTTTGAGCTCGATAGCGGACCGCATCGGATTCTCGCGCCCGGGGGTGGGATTTGCCCCATAGAGCGCAATGCCGGGCCGCACCAGATCGCAGAACACCGTGCCGCCGAGGAAGATTCCCGCCGAGTTGGCGAGCGATGATGCAATGCCGCGATAAAGCATGCGAATATCGCGAAACGCTCGGATCTGCCGATCATTCAAAGGGTGGTCCGGGGTCTCGGCGCAGGCGAGATGGCTCATCAGCAGGGTCAAGCCGTGGTTCTCCGATTGGACCCGGGGGGCGAGCGCGCCGGCCTCCTCGATGCTCAGCCCCAAACGGTTCATGCCGGTGTCGACGTGCAAGGCCGCGCCCCCATGCCACGACCTCTGGGCAACGAAAGCGTCCCATTCGGCAAGCTCGGTGATGCTGTTGATGACGGGGCGAAACGACCCGGTCGCAAAGTCCTGCGCCGAGCCGGGCACCATACCGTTGAGGACGTAGATGGTGGCCTCGGATGCAATTGCGCGCACAGCGCGTGCTTCAAAAAGGTCTGCAACGAAGAACGTGCGGCAACCCGCCTTGGCGAGCTTGCGCGTTACCGCATCGAGGCCGCAACCGTAGGCGTTGGCTTTGACAACCGCCGCGCACTCGACCGGCAGAGTCTTGGATGCGAGTGCCTTCCAGTTTGACTCGATGGCGGCAAGGTCGACGGTGAGGATACCGCCAGCCTCGGCCTCGCCGGGAGCGAGGCCCTGAGCGGGGCGCAAGTCAGGGTCATGGACCGTCATCGCGGGTTTATGACTGCGGTGGCGAGGCGCGTCCAGTGCGCGCGCGGTGCAGACCCAGCACCGGGCACTCCTGAACGCGTCTACACGGGCCCTCTTGCCCGCGACATTTCCAGCATAATCACATGTCGCGCGCGAGCTGGCCGTCGCGCTCCAGGTTGTCGAACCGCGTCACTGCTGCATCGAATTGGAGATTGACCGTGCCCGTGGGACCATGGCGCTGCTTGCCGATGATGATTTCCGCCTTGCCGTGCACAGCGGCCATGTCCAGCTGCCATTTGGTATGCTCATCGCTCCCGGGCCGCGGCTCCTTGTTGCTCAGGTAGTATTCCTCGCGAAAGACGAACATAACGACATCCGCATCTTGCTCGATGGACCCGGATTCGCGCAGGTCCGAAAGCTGCGGGCGTTTGTCGTCGCGGTTCTCCACTTGCCGCGACAACTGCGAGAGCGCCAGGACCGGCACGTTGAGCTCCTTGGCCAGCGCCTTGAGGCTGGTGGTGATCTCGGTCACCTCCTGCACGCGGCCTTCGAGCGCACGCCGGGTCGAGCCCTGCAGCAGCTGAATGTAGTCAATCACCAGGAGATCAAGACCTTTTTGTCGTTTCAGACGCCGCGCCCGTGCAGCGAGCTGCGCAACCGTGAGTCCGCCGGTTTCGTCGATGAAAAACGGCAGGTGCTGCAGCTCGATGGCGACGTCCCTGATTCTCTCAAAGTCGCTCTCGTGAATACCGCCGCGCCTGATCGTGCTCGAGGGGACGCCGGTCCGCTCCGCTATGATGCGGGTGGCCAGCTGCTCGGCGGACATTTCGAGGGAGAAAAATCCCACGATGCCGCCGTTGACGGTCTCGATATGCCCATCGGCGCGCACCTCGCCTCGCCATGCGCGCGCGACGTTGTAGGCGATGTTGGTCGCGAGTGCCGTCTTCCCCATGCCGGGCCGACCGGCGACGATGATCAGGTCGGACGGCTGGAGGCCGCCCATTTTGCTATCCAGATCCGTGAGACCGGTGGCCAGTCCGGAGAGCTTGCCGTCGCGCTGATAGGCGCGTGCGGCCATATCGACCGCCGTCGTGAGCGCAGTCTCGAATTTCTGGAACCCGCCCCCGTAGCGCCCTGTCTCCGCCAGCTCATACAACCGACGCTCGGCATCCTCGATCTGGTCGCGCGGAGCGAACTCCACCGGCGCATCGAACGCGACATTGACCATGTCCTCGCCGATTTGAATGAGCTCGCGCCGGGTGGCGAGATCATAGACCGTCCGCCCGTAATCGAGCGCGTTTATGATCGTTGTCGCTTCCGCCGCCAGGCGCGCCAGATACTGGGCGAGCGTCAGTCCTGCAATGTCGAGGTCGGCCGGCAGGAAGCTCTTCAACGTGATCGGAGAGGCAACCTTGCCGGTGCGAATCAAGCTCCGCGCAACGTCATAAATCTGCCGGTGAATAGGCTCGAAGAAATGCGGCGGCTCGAGAAAATCGCTGACGCGATAGAGTGCCTCGTTATTGACGAGAATCGCGCCCAGCAGCGCCTGTTCCGCCTCGATGTTATGCGGAGCAGACCGGTAAGAGGGCGCGGCGACAGGCTCCGGAAGCCTGCGCGCGGTCGAGTCGGCTGCCATGACGTCCCAGGCTTCTGATTCGCGTTGCTCTATGATGACATCGGGGCACGGCACTTACCACGGCGACACACTTCCAGAAAACGCGGCAGTCACTAACACGGGATTGAGCTACACGGAGAAATTGCTCGGGCTGATCCCCGTTTATCACCGGCGCTCTGTTGAGGCTTCGTAAAGCTCTTGACGGTTGCCGAATCGCAGGCGGGGGAATCACTCGCCTGCAAGCCGCAGAGGCGCGCGCGTATTGCCCTCCAGGATGCGCAGCCGGGCCTCTTGTGCCGGGACGTAGTCGCGCGTCATCGGCACGATGCCCTGCCGCTTCGTCAGCTGCATCTGAAGCACCATCAAATTCTGCTCGCGAAAGGCCATCTCCGAGGCTGCGAGATAGAATTCCCACATGCGCACGAACCGTTGGTCATAGATTCGCTGCACCTGCTCGCGATGCGCGAGGAAACGCTCGCGCCAGGCTTTCAGCGTCTCCGCGTAGTGCAGGCGAAGGATCTCGATGTCGGTAACCAGCAGCCCTGAGCGTTCGACTGCCGGCAGCACCTCCGACAATGCCGGGATGTATCCGCCGGGAAAGATATATTTTGCAATCCAGGGATTGGTGACGTTCGGGCCCTCGGAACGTCCGATGGAGTGCAGCAGCATCACTCCATTATCGTCGAGCAGGTCACGGCACTTGCGAAAGAACGTGGCATAGAAGCCGACGCCGACATGCTCGAACATTCCAACCGAGACAATGCGGTCGAATTTCCCCGAAACCTCCCGATAGTCCTGCAGACGGAAGTCGGTTCGCTCCGAGAGACCTTTCTCGCTCGCGCGTACGCGCGCGACCGCGTGCTGTTGTTGGGACAAGGTAATTCCGGTGACGCGCGCCCCGCAGATTTCGGCAAGGTAAAGCGCAAGCCCGCCCCAGCCGCAGCCGATATCGAGTATCCCGTGATCGTTTCGGACAAGCAGCTTGGCCGCGAGGTGCCGCTTCTTGGCCAGTTGCGCATCGTCAAGCGATTGATCGGGATTTTCGAAATAAGCGCAGCTGTATTGCCGGTCGGCATCGAGGAAGAGCCCGTACAGCTGCCCGTCGAGATCGTAATGACGGGCGACATTGCGCCGAGCGCGTGAGCGGGGATTGAATTGCGCTAACCTGCGATAGAGAAACCGCCCCAGCGAGCGCAACCGAGCCCAGCTGGGCGTTCCGGCGGTTTGAGCGAGCAAAACCGCAAGGACCTCCGCGATCGTCCCCTGCTCGACGATGATGCCGCCGTCCATGTAGGCTTCGCCGAAGCGAAGCTCAGGATGCATCAAAACGCCGCGCTCGGCATCCGGTCTGGTGAAACGGATGGCCAACGGCCTCCCCGTGCCGTCTCCGACGGAAAAGCTCGACCCTCCTGCGGTGGTGATCCGAAGATTTCCGGCGCGGATCACCTTTTCGAACACCCACTGAAGCAACCGTTCCATCGGCCGCCTCCTACGGCTATCAAGCACGCACCACGCGCCATGTCTTCGACATAATTGCCGTTCAACGGCGTCCGCCAGATCTTGTTCCTGGGCGCCCGCAACGTGGGCACGGCCGGCGAATTAAAACAAAGTCCCGTTGGCACGGCAATGCGTAGGATCTGCCGCGGACCGAGGGGGCATCGAACGGCTGCAGTTTCGTGGCCGGCTAGCAAGCTGCGATGCGTAGCTCAAGCGTGGGTGGTCGAGGTAGTCGTGCGAAGCAAAGGTCGAATCTTGGCTCCACTGGTGGCTCTTGCGGTATGTTCCGCCAGCGTTCCTGTGCGCGCGCAGTCCAACCTGGATGCGGGCAAATCGCCGGCGCAGATCTTCGCCGCGACCTGCAACGCCTGTCACCGCAGCCCGCGTGAGATCAAGCGGACGAGCGCGGGATTTCTGCAGGAACATTACACCACCGGGCCGCGCGAAGCAGCCGCTATGGCTGCGTATCTTGCCAGCGTGGGGACCGACCCGGCCGCGGTCCAGCATAGGCGCCCTCCGACCCTGGGCGCAGGCCAGCAACCCGCTCCAGGGGAGACGGCAACCGCTGCGGCTCCAGGAACAGGCGCGCCAGCCGGCGAGCAATCTGACGCAGGGAACGGGCAGCCAGCAGGAGAAAAAGAGAAAGCCGCCGGTCCAAGACCCCGGCGGCCCTCGGAAAGCATCGAATTCGGGTTAGCGCCTTCCTCCGCAGAAGAAGGCGTTTCGGTCGCTTCGCCGCAGACCGGGCTGCTGGGCGCGCGAAATGCTGCCTCCAGGCCCGATATCGAGGAATAAAGGCCGCCGAGACCGCTACCGCTTTGGCAGGGCGGGAGCCTCCGCATCGGCAGCCGCAGGGGCGCTTTCTTTCTCCGGGCTGCGGCGCGCTGCGGCTTCCGGTTCGAAGAAGGTATCCGCGCCTGCGATTTCCTCCTGGGCCGGGCCTTGCGCTTCCTCCTCTCGGCGACTGGTGACGTCTTCGCCGCGCAGAATTCTCTGTGCCTCGTCGGCGTTGCGTCCGACTGCAACCGTGATGCTCACCTCGACTTCGGGGTGGAGCATGACCGGGACTTTGTGCGAGCCGATCGACTTGATCGGGGCATGCAGGGCAATTTGCGCTCGGCTTACCAAGAACCCGCTTTCGGTCACCAGCGCGGCAAGGTCGCGCGGGGTGACCGAGCCGTAGAGCTGGCCGCCTTCCGCAGCCTGGCGCAGCACTGTAAAGCTCTGACCGTCAAGCTTCTTGGCCACCTTTTCCGCTTCGCCTCGCTGCTCGATATTGCGGGTTTCGAGCTCGACTTTCATGCTCTCGAAACGGGATCGGTTCTCTTGGGTCGCACGCAGCGCTTTGCCTTTTGGCAACAAGTAGTTGCGGGCGAAACCGTCTTTCACGCGCACCACCTCGCCCATCTGTCCGAGCTTCGCTATGCGCTCCAGGAGGATCACTTCCATTTACTGTTCTCCATCTTCGATCTGGTTAATGCATCAGAGTTCGAGACGTGCGCTTGCGAGCAATACGCGCGCGGATGTTGAACATGCTCTCGGCTACCCCCAGCAGCGCAACAGCGAGCAGCGGCCAGCCAAGCATGGCGGCGCCGGCATACACGCACGCCAGCAGGAGCGTGCGAACCCCCATCCCCTGGGTAACCCAATGGAGTACGGCAAAGCCGAGGATTGCAAATACCATCACTAGGCTTGCTGCCCAGACCCCGCTCAGGATCCCGAAAAGGCCGGGTAGAAAGGAGCCTCCCAGCGCGACCACCAGGAGGCCCCAAGCCTGTGGGGGCAGGGCCAGTGCCGGCAAGCTCGGCCAGGGTCGAGTAAGCCTGCCGGAGATTCGCACAACGCGGCCTGCCAGCCAGAGATTGAATACGTTGAGCAGGGTCGAGACCGCCGCTGCCGCAGGAGGCGCGGCAATCACCAGCAATTCGACCAGCGATGGGTCACGCAGAAGCCGGCCATAGCTTTTTCGCAAGCCGGCTTGCAGCGTCTGCTGGTCGGTGCCGAAGCTTGGAACCGCCGCAACAACCACGAGCGTGCCCAACATGGCAGCCCATAGCACCAGGCGGCCAACGGGGTACCATTCGACTTTGCCCTCGTCATCATGGGTGGGCCGGGCGAGCAGGGCCAAGTAACCAAGCCACCAAGCTGCAAACGAGATTACGGGCACGGGGAGGAAGAATGCGCCGGAGACGATTGCCAGCACCGCCGTGGCCGATGTCGCGGCAACCAACCCCGCAATGTGGCTCCAACCCAAAGTGGCGATGAAGATCGGCAGGGGCGCGACGTAGAACAGCAAAATCGCCGTGACCGGCCCTGTGGCCAGGGAGGCAAAAAGCAGGCCCGCCGCGATCCCGGCGCCGAGCCCAACAAGCGCGATTTGAACCATGCCAGCTGTCCCGCTGCATCAGCGGTTAGAGACAGAACGCGTTTGTCCCAACCATGTCTTGCCGAGGAGCCAGATCCGAGGCCAAGCCGGCCTGGCTCGTGCCGCCTAGCTGATCACGTAAGGCAGCAGGCCGAGAAAGCGGGCGCGCTTGATGGCACGAGCGAGCTCGCGCTGCTTCTTGGCCGAAACCGCCGTGATCCGGCTCGGCACGATCTTTCCACGTTCGGAGATGTACCGCTGCAGGAGCCGTACATCCTTGTAGTCGATCTTCGGCGCATTCGCGCCAGAGAAAGGGCAGGTCTTACGCCGTCGAAAGAACGGGCGGCGGTTCTGGGGTTGGCCGAATGCCATGGTCAATCACTCCTCGACCGTGTCTGCGAGGGCTTCATCCCCGCTTTCCCGGGGCGGGCGACCCTCGCGGTCGCGCTCGCGGCGATGCTCGCCGCGGTCACGCTCGCGCTCGCGAAAACCGCCGCGCTCGCGGTCACGGAAGCCAAATCCGCGTTCCTCGCGCTCCCGGTCGCGGTCCGCCTTGCGCATCATCGCTGACGGGCCTGGCTCATGCTCCTCCACCCGCACCGTGAGATAGCGCAAAACATCCTCGTTCAAGCGCTCCTGACGCTCGATCTCGTTGAGAGCCGCGGAGGTCGCATCGATGTTGAACAGCGTGAAATGCGCCTTGCGATTCTTGCGCAGGCGATAGGAGAGCGACTTTACGCCCCATTGCTCAACCTTCGTGACCTTTCCCCCCATCTGCTCGATGACGCCCTTGAATTGACCCGTGAGCTCTTCCACCTGCTGCGCGCTGGCGTCTTGGCGCGTCAGAAGGACATGTTCATAAAGTGGCATGCGAACGGCCTTTCTCTGCAGCCCACACACTCTATCAGCGCAAAGCCCTTCAAGCCTTCGGAAAGGCTCGACAGTGCTCGGAAGGCGGGAACACGGGAGGCCGGACCAAATGGCCCTACGCCGGAGGTTGCATCCAGCGCCCGTCCGTTCAGCTCCCGGCTGGTCGAGCGGAGACCGCGCGTTATAGGGTATGCCGAGCAAAAGGCAAGGACATTTACGAAACGAGATCGCGGAAGAATGACACGATCAACGCTCACAGGCGCAGGTGACCCGCGTGCTGAGGCCAGCTGAAATGGCCGCAGGATTCATCTTCCCCGGTCAAGGAAGCCAGAGCGTCGGGATGGGCAAGTCGCTGGCGGAAGCCTTCGCGCCGGCACGAGAGGTGTTTGCAGAAGTGGATGCGGCTCTCAGTCAGAAGCTCACGAAGATCATCTGGGAGGGTCCCGCCGAGGACCTTACGCTCACCGAAAACGCGCAGCCCGCGCTCATGGCCATGTCGCTTGCGGCCATGCGCGTCCTGCAGGCCGAGGCGGGCGTGGACCTTGCGCGGGACGCCAAGCTCGTGGCGGGACATTCGCTCGGAGAATACTCAGCGCTGGCTGCCGCGGGGGCACTCTCGATCGGCGAGACGGCGAGACTGGTGCAGCTTCGTGGTCGCGCCATGCAGCAATCCGTTCCAGTGGGCATCGGGGCGATGGCCGCCTTGATCGGCCTCGAATTGGACCAGGCGGTCTCGGTTGCCGCGCAGGCAAGTCAGGGTGAAGTGTGCCAGGCCGCCAATGACAATGGCGGTGGGCAGGTCGTGGTGTCCGGGCACAGAGCAGCAGTGGAGCGAGCAGTCGAGATCGCAAGGAACGCGGGCGCACGCCGTGCAACGATGCTGTCGGTGTCGGCTCCCTTCCATTGCGCATTGATGCAGCCGGCTGCCGACGTCATGAGCGCCGCGCTGGCAGAGGTTTCAATCAAACCGCCGGTCGTGCCGGTCGTGGCTAATGTGTCGGCCAAGCCGCTCACCGACCCGGCGGAGATTGCACTCGCGCTCATTGCGCAGGTGACCGGTACCGTACGGTGGCGCGAATCGGTTGGGCTGATGGCATCGGCAGGGGTCGCCAGGTTCTACGAGATCGGAGCCGGTAAGGTGCTCAGCGGCCTGGTCAGGCGTATTGCACCGGGTGTGCAAGCGACTTCTGTCGCAACACCCGAGGAGGTTGGCTCCTTCAAGGCCGGATGGCTGCGCGCGGAGTGATCAATGTTTGATCTGGCAGGAAAGATGGCGCTTGTTACCGGCGCGACCGGCGCAATAGGCGGCGCTATCGTGCGGGCGCTCCATGGACAAGGCGCTATCGTCGCGCTGTCAGCAACCCGACGCGAGATTCTCGATCGGCTCGCGGTCGAGCTCAAGGAGCGGGTTCATGTCGTTCCCTGCGACCTTGCAGACGGGCATGCAGTCGAGCGCCTCGTGCCCCAATGCGAGGAGCTCATGGGGCAGCTGGATATCGTGGTGGCGAATGCGGGAATCACCAAGGATAACTTGCTGGTCCAGCTCCGCGACGAGGACTGGGACGATGTGATCGCGGTCAATCTCACCGCCGCCTTTCGGATTACGCGAGCGGCCGTGCGGGGGATGGTGCGTCGACGCTATGGGCGGATTATCGGGGTCTCCTCGGTCGTGGCGGTGACCGGGAATGCGGGGCAAAGCAACTACACGGCCAGCAAAGCCGGGCTGGTCGGGATGATCAAATCGGTCGCAGCGGAATATGCGCGGCGTGGGGTAACGGCAAACGCTATTGCGCCTGGTCTCATCGCCACCGCAATGACAGACAAGCTAAATCCCAAGCAGCGGGAGGCGATTCTCGCCAGAGTGCCGGCGGCACGATTAGGCGCCGCGGAAGACGTTGCGGCAGCGGCGGTCTACCTCGCCTCGGAGGAGGCCGGCTATGTCACCGGACAGACCATTCATGTCAACGGCGGGATGGCAATGATCTAAGTGCTCTTGTACCAGGGGCTGTGCTCGGGAGGCCTGCTGGTCAAGTGATTTGAAGTGTGATAACCGAACTTCGGTTTGTCTGGGGCGGCACTAAGGTTCCAATCATCGCCAGGATCCGGCTTGCGACCAGGTGACCGGCGCCGCACCGCACAAGGCCATAGCGCAATGGCTCGGGGGCGCTTGCGATTGAGCCGCCGTTGAACCGGACAAGAGGTCATAGTGATGAGCGATGTTGGCGAGCGGGTAAAAAAGATCGTGGTCGAGCATCTCGGCGTAGAGGCCGACAAGGTGACGGAAAACGCAAGCTTCATCGATGATCTGGGCGCCGACAGCCTCGATACCGTCGAGCTCGTCATGGCTTTTGAGGAGGAGTTCGGCTGTGAGATACCGGACGATGCCGCGGAAACCATTTTGACCGTGGGCGACGCGATAAAATTCCTCGAGAAAAACGCCAAGAGCTGATTCGGTCGGCTGGTCGAGGAAACTTTCACTCCATTGCCACTGCTCCCGGCTTGCTCCGGCCGACGCTTCGGCTACCTAATGTGCGAGGAGGGCAGGAGAGCCGAAGATGAGACGGGTGGTCGTCACGGGCCTCGGCATGGTGACGCCGCTGGCCTGCGGTGTTGAACCCAGTTGGCGGCGGCTCATCAATGGAGAAAGCGGCGCACGACGAATCGAATCATTCGACGTCTCGGACCTGGCTTCGAAGATCGCGTGCCAGGTTCCCCGAGGAGACGGGACCGGTGATACCTTCGATGCCGACCTTTGGATGGAGCCGAAGGAGCAGCGTAAGGTCGACGACTTCATTATCTTCGCGATGGGTGCCGCGCATCAGGCGCTCGATGACGCCGGTTGGAACCCTTCGACTCATGAGGATAGCATCCGAACGGGGGTCATGATCGGCTCCGGTATCGGCGGGCTGGCCGGCATTGCCGAAACTGCCATCGTTCTGAAGGAGAGAGGCCCGCGACGCGTCTCGCCGTTCTTCATTCCCGGCCGATTGATCAATCTTGCCTCCGGTTACGTCGCGATAGCGCACGACCTCAAAGGGCCGAACCACGCAGTCGTCACGGCTTGCTCGACGGGCGCTCATGCCATCGGCGATGCCGCGCGGCTGATCGCGCTCGGCGATGCCGACGTGATGGTCGCAGGCGGCACGGAATCCCCGATTTCACGCATCGGCGTGGCGGGTTTCGTCGCGTGTCGGGCACTGTCCACCTCGTTCAATGACACGCCGCAACGCGCCTCCCGCCCTTACGATCGGGATCGTGATGGTTTCGTCATCGGTGAGGGCGCCGGCGTCGTCGTGCTTGAGACCTACGAGCACGCGAAACAGCGCGGAGCGAAGATCTACGCTGAGCTGATCGGTTACGGGCTGTCCGGGGATGCATACCACATCACCGCGCCTGCGCCGGACGGTGATGGTGCATTGCGCTGCATGGATGCAGCAATCAGTCGAGCGGGTATATCAGCGGCGGAGATCGACTACATCAACGCGCATGGCACATCTACCCCGATGGGCGACGAGATCGAGCTTGCTGCGGTACAGCGCCTCGTCGGCAACGCTGCAGCACGCATCTCCATGTCGTCCACCAAGTCCTCGATCGGTCACCTCCTGGGCGCGGCGGGGGCGGTCGAGGCGATTTTCTCGATACTTGCCATGCGCGACGGCATCGTCCCGCCAACGCTGAATCTCGATCACCCGTCTATCGAAACGCCGATCGACCTCGTGCCGCATCACTCGAGGAAACGTGAGGTGAATGTGGCGCTTTCCAACTCTTTCGGTTTCGGCGGCACCAATGCGTCTTTGGTATTTCGCCGCGTTAGAGACTGACCACGGCCCGTTCTTTCCCATCTTTGGCCATATTCGGGTCGGACGGCATCGGGTGCTTCCGGGCGGCGGATGCAGCCGCTCGGACATCAAACGTCGCGGGGAGGAGATTTCATCTATACCAGATGCGCTGCCGAGGCTAAACTCGTCGTTTGTTCGAGCGCAGCGGGGCTGGGAGGCCGCGCGAGCGCAGTGAGTGCATTGCCGGTGCAGAAGCCCCGGACGGAGAGCCACGGCCGGTGACCGCCGGCCAGATGGAGTTGATGGATCGCGCATGGAGCCCAGACGCATCACGCCGCGCAGCCCGCGCACGGCCTTGCAACCGGATTATGTTCCGGCCGGGATCCGTCCCGTGCGTCCGTCCCGGCGGGCGCGTCGGCCGATGGTCATTATCGGCAATGCCGTTTTCACCCTTCTCATCCTGGCTCTAATCGTAGGGGCTGGGGCAGTCCTGCTGGGCAAGAGTCGGCTGGAAACCCCGGGACCCTTGGAGAAAGCCAAGGTCGTCATGGTCCCGCCGCGCGCGGGGATCATGGACATTGCCGATCTGCTTACGCATGAGGGCGTCATTGATGAGCACCGGCTGACGTTTCTCGCCGGCGTGATCGCGCTCAATGCAAGATCGGACCTCAAGGCCGGCGAGTACATGTTCCCCGAGCACGCCAGCTTGCGCGATGTCATCGAGACAATCGCTCAGGGCAAAGTGGTGCAGCACCAGATCACCATCCCGGAAGGCCTGACTTCCGAGCAGATCGTCGCGCGACTTTTGGACGACGAGGTCCTTGCCGGCAACGTCAAAGAGGTTCCGCGAGAAGGCAGTCTTCTGCCGGACAGCTACAACTTCAATCGGGGCTTCACCCGTGAGCAGATGATACAGCGGATGCGGCAAGCGCAAGATCGGGTCTTACGAGAAGTCTGGGAGCGCCGTAATCCAGATCTGCCGCTCAAATCGCCTGACCAGCTCGTTGTCCTGGCCTCGATCATAGAGAAGGAAACCGGCAGAGCCGACGAGCGTACGCGCGTCGCAGCGGTGTTTGCGAACCGGCTGAAGCAGAAGATGAAGCTGCAATCGGATCCCACCATCATCTATGGGCTGGTGTTCGGAAAGGGCTCTCTCGGCCGACCGCTGACGAAGAGCGACATCGCTCAGGCATCGGCGTACAATACCTACGTAATCGACGGTCTGCCGCCGGGACCTATCGGAAATCCCGGCCGCGCTTCCATCGAGGCCGCCGCTAATCCTGCGCGCACGAAGGACCTCTATTTTGTAGCAGATGGCACCGGCGGTCACGTTTTTGCGGAGACCTATGAGCAGCATCTGAAAAACGTGGCTCGTTTGCGCGTCATCGAGCATGAGCAGAAGGTAGAGACCCCGGCGCCAGAGGTGCAGTCTCCCGGGGGTACGCGCTCGCCAGCCGCGCCCGCAGCGCCGAGTTCACGCGGCAAACGCAGCGCAAGCGGCTCGCACAAGTCCGCCGGTATCTCGGCGCAGTAGATAGTCCGGGTCTCCCCACCGTGGCGCTGTCAAGCATGACCGGGTTCGCGCGGGGCCACGGGGTCTGCGGCGTCTACAGTTGGACCTGGGAGCTCAAATCAGTAAACGCAAAAGGGCTTGATGTGAGGCTGCGCCTGCCGCCGGGCTGGGATGCGATTGAGGCACCGGTGCGCACGGCCGGCGCACAGGCGCTGGCGCGGGGGACCGTCTATGCCGCGTTGGGCGTTGAGCGGCAGGGCGTCGTCCCGGTGGTGCGGATCAACGAAGGCGTGCTGGCGGCGGTGCTTGCGAGTGTCACGAGCCTGGCCGGCCGGCTGCAGGCGGCCGAGCCGCGGCTCGACGGTATTCTCTCGCTCAAGGGAGTAATGGAAGTGACGGAGCGGGAGGAGAACGAGGAAGAGCGCGCTCAAGCGGAGGCGGCGGTTATTGCCGGCTTCGAGCAGACCCTCGCTGATCTGGCAGGAATGCGCCGGCACGAAGGTGAGGCTTTGCAACGCGTGCTTGCGCAGCGATTGGCTGAGATGCAGGCGCTTACCACGCGCGCCGAGAGCGCACCGGGTCGGCGCCCTGAGGCCATCAGGGCGCGGCTCGCCGAGCAGGTCGCGCTCCTGCTCGAAAGCTCGACCCGCTTCGATCCCGATCGCCTGCATCAGGAAGCTATCTTGATCGCCAGCAAAGCCGATATCCGCGAAGAGCTCGATCGGCTCGCCTCGCACGTGGCGCAGGCACAAAAGCTGATCGCAAACGGCGGTGCCATCGGCCGCCGGCTTGACTTCCTGGCGCAAGAGCTCAACCGCGAAGCCAATACTTTGTGCTCCAAATCGAACGATGTTGAATTGACCAATATCGGGCTGGAGCTAAAGAGCGTCGTCGAGCAATTTCGCGAGCAAGTACAGAACCTGGAGTGACAGGTATCACGGCACGAGGACCGTGCGACCCACCACTCGCCCTGCCCGCAGCGCCTCCAGCGCTGGTTGCGCCTCGGCAAGCGGACGTTCGTGGATCGCAGGGAAGACCAAGTTGCGCTCGCGGGCAAAAGCCAGCAGCTCGCGCGCTTCCTCCAACGTCCCGGTTTGAATGCCCTGGATTGTCATCGCTTTGAGGGCGAACAGCGCTACCGCCATCGGCAGCGTCCCGCCGAACAGTCCTGTGACCAGGACCTTGCCCCCCTTTGCAATGGCTGCGCTCGCGAATGCCACCGACTGCGCCGAGCCGACGAAGTCGCAGGCACCATGAACGCCGCCGTCAGTCGCGGCAAGCAACTTCTTGCGCGCGTCCTGATCCCTGGGATCGAAGGCCATCGCAGCTCCCGCTGCAAGCGCAGCCTCACGCTTGGCAGGGTCGATGTCGGCGATAATGGGCGCCTCGGCAAACATCTGCCGTGCCAGGATCAAACCCATCATTCCGACTCCGCCCATTCCCACGAGCAGCAGCGGCCCCAGTGCGGCTTCGTCGGCGAGGCGCTTGAGGGCGGCATAGGAAGTGAGCCCGGAACACATCAGGATCGCCGCAGAGGCTTCCGGCAGGGGGCCGTAGCGCAACAAATAACGTGGGTGCGGCACCAGCACGTGCGAGGCGAACCCGCCGTCTACATTGATGCCGAGGTGGCGCGGCGCGGCGCAGATGTTTTCCTGTCCTCGCCTGCAGGCGGCGCAGCCGCGGCAGCCGATCCAAGGAAAAACGGCGACTTTGTCGCCGGGTTCGACCTCCGCGGCGTGTGCGCCCACCTGCTCGACCACACCGGTGATCTCATGCCCCAACGTAAAAGGCAGGCTGCGGCCCGCCTTCACATCGAGCTTCTTCTCCGGCCCCAGAAGAAAATAACCGTCCTGAATGTGGAGATCCGAATGACATACCCCGCAGCGGGTAATGCGCACCAGCAGCTCGCTGCCGCGCGGCTGCGGGCATTCCGTCATGGTCTCGGAAAGGGGCGCGCCATAGGCAGTCAGGGATTGGCGGCGGAGCACGCTCATCATGCGCCCTGCTCGATTGCCTTGGAGAACGCGCGCGCGAGCGCGACGAACCCCGACACCGATATCTCTTCTGCGCGCGCGGTAGGCTCAATACTCGCTGCGGCGAGCAATGTCGAGGCATCGGGAAGCAGCCGTTTGAGGCTCTGTCGCAGCATTTTGCGCCGCTGCCCGAAGGCCGCCTCGGTGACGCGCTCGAGCGCGCGGAGATCGCAAGCAAGCGGTCTCTGCCGCGGAATTAGACTGACGAGCGACGACCTCACCTTGGGCGCAGGCACGAATGCCGAGCGGGAGATATCAAACAGAATGCGAGCTTCGCTGCGCCAGCTCGCGAGCACGGAGAGGCGACCATAGCTCTTGCCGCCGGGCGGCGCCACGATGCGATCCGCAACCTCGCGCTGGAACATCAGCACGAGATGATCGTACCACGGCGGCCACGGCTCGGTGCTCAGCCATCTCACCAGCAATGCCGAGGCGATATTGTACGGCAGATTTGCAACCACGCGGGCCGGGGGGCCATGCAACAAATTTCGGAAATCGAGGTCGAGTGCGTCACCGGCGATGATTTCGAGCCGGCCGGGATTTCTCGCCGCTATGTCTTGCAGCGCGGCGATCGCGCGGGCATCGCGCTCGACTGCAATCACCCTGCGTGCGCCCTGGGCGAGCAGTGCCCGGGTAAGACCACCCGGCCCTGGGCCGATCTCAACGACATCGACCCCGGCGAACGGACCGGCCGACCGGGCAATCCGGTTGATGAGATTGAAATCGAGAAGGAAATTCTGTCCGAGCGATTTTTTGGCGCTGAGATCGTATCGTCGGATGACCTCCCGCAAAGGGGGAAGATCGTCGATCGCGCTCATACCGGGCTGGCGACATGCTGCTCAGCTTTGGCTGTCAGCCGGGATGCAAGCTCAAGCGCGGCAATCAAGCTTCCTGGACGCGCTCGCCCGGTGCCGGCAATATCGAATGCTGTGCCATGATCGGGAGAGGTGCGGATGAACGGCAGCCCCAAGGTGACGTTTACGGCATGATCGAAGGCGAGCGTCTTGATCGGGATGAGTGCCTGATCGTGATACATCGCGAGCGCGACGTCGTAACGGGCCCTGGCCTCGGCATGAAACAGCGTGTCGGCAGGCATGGGGCCGACCACGTCCGTCCCCTCCGCCCGCAGGCGCTCGACCGCCGGACGCACCACGGTAATATCTTCATCGCCCAGCGCACCTTGCTCGCCGGCGTGCGGGTTGAGCCCCGCCACCGCAAGGCGAGGGCGCGCGATGCCGAATCGATCCCGAAGATCGCGCGCAGCGATGCGCCCGGTCTCCACGATCAGGTCGGTGGTCAACGCAGCGACCACGTCCTTCAACGGCAGATGAATGGTTACCGGAACGACCGCGAGCTCCGGAGACCAAAGCATCATGACGGGACGCGCCGCGATGCCGGTTAGCTCCATCGCCAGCCTGGCCAGGTACTCGGTGTGCCCGGGCTCGCCGAATCCGGAACGGTAGAGGACGTTCTTGGCAATGGGGTTGGTGACGATACCGGCGGCCGCGCCGGAGCCCACGTCGGCAACGGCGCGACGGATGGCGGCAAGCACCGCGGGGGCGCTGGATTGGTCGGGTCGGCCAGGCTCGGCCGTGATAGGCACGCCGATGTCGACGATCGGCAGAGAATCCTCGAACGCTGCCGAGGCCGCCGAGGGCTCGACCACGGAGATCGGCAGGTTTGGGGCAATCCGCCGCGCCCTCATCCCGATGAACGCAGGATCAGCGAGCAGATAGAACGGCGCCAACGCAAGCTCGGCGCGTCGGCGCCAAGCCGCAAACGTGATATCGGCCCCGATGCCGGCAGGCTCACCGATGGTCAGCGCCAGGGGACGCGGCATGCCCTACTTGTATTCGAGCATCGCGCTGCGACGAATCTCGTTGAGGTACTGCTTCGACAGCCGCTCGTAGCGCTCGGCAACCACCGCTTCTCGCGCCCGGCGCTTTCCCGGAGTGTTCTCGGCTGCAGATTCTTTCTTCGCACAGATCGCGAACATCTCGATGCCGACCTTGGTGACCTCCGGCGGAGTGAGCTTGCCCACCTCGATGCTGTCCAGCTCCTTGCGCAACTCCGGCGGAAGATCGGCCGAGCTGCGGCTCACCGCCTCACGCACCGCTACATCCTTGAGCGCGCGCGCGAATGCAAGACCCTCCTCACAGCTCTGAAAGCGCCCGCGCAGGGATTCGGCATCTCGCTTGCGCGCTTCGATGAAACTCTCCGGCGAGCCCGGTGGAACGATGAACAGGATGGGCCGCAGCGTGTAGTCATATCCGACGCTGTCCCCTGGCTTGCTATTGTCGGTGACGGTCACGATCTCCTTCTCGCCAACTTGCAGGCTCGACTGGTAGCGCCCGCGCACGAGCTGGGGCCAGGTGATATCGGCCTTGATACGCTGTTTCAGAGTTGCCGGGGCGATGCCGGATTTCGCCAGCAACTGGGTCAATCCATCGGCGGTAAGCCGCATCCGGCTTGCCATGGTGCCGTAGGCACCGTCTACCTCGCTGTTGGGCACTTCAAATCCTAACTTCTTGCCTTCCTTGATCTTGAGCGTCTCGGTGATCAGCTCCTCGAGCACCTCCTGGCGTGGGGGAGTCTTGTGCAGATACAACTGATCGAGCTTGGAGCGCTGCTCGATGTCGAGCGCGGTGATCGGCTCGCCGTTGACGACGACGACAACCTGCTGGCTCTGCGCCGCGCGCGGCATGGCTAAAGCAGCGCATACCAGCATGGCCGCCGACAGCCGAGCGCTGTGGATCGCAATTCTTCGTGCCATTGCTACCCCGTCGAGGCGCCGCATCCCCGGCGCGCTTGCGTTTCCCTCACCTGCCTTGCTTCTCTTGCTCGTATCGCAATGCTTCAGTGCAGTCCGGGAATTCCTGCGCCGCTTCCTGCGGTGGTCGGGCTCTGATTGCTTGTGCTTCCTCCCAGCGTGCGCAATGTGAGCTGCATCATGAAAGTATGATTGACAGAGACGCTCCCGCTGTAGGCATAGCTTGTAATGTAATTCAGGGCCAAGATGAGGCAGTCGTCGATGTAGCCCAGGCCGAGCTGGTTTTGGCTGATGTGGCGTGCAATCAGGTCGTATTGCGCCGCGCCGAGCAGAACCCAGTTCTCCGTCACCTTCAGTCTGGCGCTGCCGAGGATACCCTCGCGGCGGTCGAGAAAGCCGATCTCCGGCTGCGCGGCGTAATCGCCGTACATCACTTGCGTGGTCCAGCGCCCGAAATTCGCGGTCGCTTCCAGCTCGGTCCGCTTCAAGGTGAAATCGGTCTCGTTGAAGCGAAATCGGGAGGTCAGCATCAAGCTCGCGTTCGGCTGATACGAGGCGCGTGCCACGTAGTCGGAGCGCCTGGTGTCAAGGCCAGTGTCGATGCCGGTATTGGTCGTGCCGCCCATGGCGAAGGAATTCTGTCCGTAGAGCTGGTAGGATTCTCCGAACAGGAGGTTGACGTTGCCGCCGCGATTGAACTGCGCGGTGTATTCCACGCCCACGTTGGCGCGTCCGCCGCCTTCCACGCGATCCCAGCCGGAGAATTTGTTCACCTTGAACAGGTTCGAATCGTCGAAGATCAGGCTTTGCGCATCTTCATTCGGGAGGGCTCCTACCTGGGTCTCATTTGGTCTGAAGATCAGCTGGGCGATCGGCTGAATCGTCTGTGTGCCCCATTGCTGCACATTGATGAGCGGGTAGCGGTATTCGAGCCCCGCAGTCGGCATGACGCGCCCGATATCCTCTTGCCCCACGTGAATATAGTTGGATACGCCGGCCTGATCCGCGACATTGATGTTGGCTGCATCGCCTCGCACCATGACGAACGGAATGAAGAGCTCGCCTAACGGATCGACGATGGTGCGCCGCCAGGACACCTCGCTTGAGAGCCGAGTATAGTCGCCTGGAACGCCCCGCAGCAGACAATTACTGCGGTTAATGAGCGCAGTGTCTGCGGTGTTCAGGCCGCAAGCGTTGCTCGCAAGAGCGAGTGTGGAGATCGGATCGAAATTCGCGGTCTGTCGGGACAGGCTCGTCAGATTGCTGCGCACGGCAAGCTCGCCCGCAAGCACCGGGTCCTTGGCGACGAAGTCATGGTCGATCACCGGGTGGACGATCGGCAGCTCGCCCTGAACATCTGCGGCCGAGAAGCCGTAGAAATACATCGCCCGCGCTTCGAAATAGCTCCGCTCGCCACGACCGGCAATGTAGGCCTGGGAAAGGGCGAAGTCCGGTACGAGCTTGAGCATGTTTGCCGCTTGCAGGCTGTTCAGCAGGCCGTAGTCTTGCAGGAACGTCTTGTCCGAGAGGACCGTGCCGTCCCAGCCCCACACCCATTGCGGCCCAAGATTGAACTGTCCCGCGCTTTCCACACTGCCCCGCCAGTCGCGGTATCCTGGGCTGTCGGTCGGAAACACGCCCTTGTCGAGCTGGAATACCCCGGTCGCTCGTATCGTATAGGAGCCGTCCATCAAGCGTTGCCGCCACTCACCCTGTAATACCGGGCCCTGTCTCGTGGTGATCATGGGGGTAAAGGTCGCGTCGTAATCCGGAGCGAGCGCCAGATAGTAGGGAGTGGAAACTCCGAAACCATAAACCGAATTCGTGCTGTAGGTCGGGACCAGAAAGCCGGTCTTGCGCTTGACGGTCGGATCGGGAGCGGAGAAGTACGGGACGTATGCGAACGGCAGGCCGGCCAGCTCCAGGCGTGCGTTTTCGAAATACATCATCTTTTCCGCCTGGTCGTGCACGATCCGCTCCGCCTTGACCTGCCACTTCGGCGGTCGGGTCGGATCGTCCTTGCATGGCTCGCAAGCGGTATAGACGCCGCTGTGGAACACGGTGAAGTTGGAACCGGAGCGTTCGGCTCGACTGGCGGCGAAGCGGGTTTGCTCGGGGGCATCGGCTCGCAGCGAATCGACGAAGCCGTCGCGGAAATCGTCGCTGAGGTCCATGATCTCGCCATAGGTTACCGTGCCGTCCGGCTGGGTGAGCCTGACATTTCCTTCCGCGTGCAACCGTTTGGTTTTCTGATCGTAGATTACGCGGTCGGCTTCCAGCGTGGCGGCGCCGTAATAGAGTTGCACGTTGCCGACCGCTGAGACCCGCTCGTTGGAGTAGTCGTAATTGATCTCCTGGGCGCGAACGAGCATTTGATCTTGCCCGCCGGCAGGCACGGTTCTGGGAATGGGCTTCTCGCGCGGGGGAAATGCCAGAAGCTGAGCAGGCGCGGGCGTTGCAGCAAGCCAGCCGGCCAGCAATACAAGCGCAAAAAGCGCCAGGGCTGCTCGGCTCCGTACGCGAGCGGGCCCGCCAGCCCGAGTCGAGTTGAGGACGGCTCCGGGCGCCATCATCCGTCCTCCTGATAAAGCATCGCCACAAGCCCGGTGAGTCCGCCCAATGTCGCCGGCAATGCTGCTGCCGTGACCGGGGCCATCATTCCGGCCTTGCTCAGGTCGCCCGTGATTTTTGCCAGCACGTACAGGAAGAACCCCGCGGAAATTCCGCCGAGCACGATCTTCTGCACGCCGCCGAAGCGAAAGAACCGCAAGCTGACAGCGGCAGCCAGCAGCACCATGGCCAGAAGGTAGAACGGCTGCGCCAGCAACTGATAGTATTGCAGCCGATACCCGGAGGCGGTGAGACCCGCGTTCTCCGCGGCATCGATATAGGACGCAAGGCTCCAGAACGGCACTGTTTCAGGGGTTGCGAAGCTCTCCCCGACCTGGGCCGGCGTCAGCGTGGTCTTGATACGAAACGCGTCGCGCTCCGTCGGCGCACTGCCGCTCACGTAGAATCTGGCGCCATCGAGGCGCCAATCACCCGGCTCGAGCGTCGCGCTCTTTGCCTCGATGCGATCCAGAAAGCGTCCGGCCGGGTCGAAGCGAAATACGGTCACGCCGCTCAGCTGTATTCCCTGCTGATGACTCGATTTGGCATTGAGGACGGCTTGCCCTTCCTCGTTGCGCAGGCGCAGCCAGAAGCCTGCGGTCGCGTTGCGAAAACCACTCTCGTAGCCGAACAGATCGGATTCGAGACGGGTGGATTTTTCCCGCAGCACCGCGGAGATCGGGTTGTAGACGGCGGTCATGAAGGCGCCCATCAACAGAGCCAGTATCATCGCCGGGGCAGTGAACTGCCAGGCGGAGATCCCGGCAGAACGGGCGACCACGAGCTCGAGGCGGCGCGATAAATTCAGGTAGCAGAACATTCCGCCGACCAGGACCGTGAACGGCAACACCCGCTCGGTGATGAAGGGGACGCGAAATAGCGTGATCTTGGCGACGAGCCACGTT
Source organism: Xanthobacteraceae bacterium (assembly GCA_036557665.1). GTDB lineage: Bacteria > Pseudomonadota > Alphaproteobacteria > Rhizobiales > Xanthobacteraceae > VAZQ01. Next base: position 180,560 of record DATBHG010000055.1, read on the forward strand.
GACGTGTCGGCAATGTCTCCGGTGCGTCGCATCATTTCGAGGAAGTCGATCATGGCGGTGAGCACCAGGGTGCCCGCAAACATCGCGAGCACGGCCGAGACGAAGCGCAATCCGAAATAGCGCGAGAGAGTCCCGGTGATCATGACGGTTGACCCGCCATCGCAGTCCGGCGCCGGTTGAGGCGCTCGGTCATCGCATTGACAAAATTGGTGACCGCGGCTGGAGGCTCGATGATCACGCCGCGGGAAATTGCCCAATAGCCAAGCAGGAAGCTGACCACGAGCCCGATGTAAGGGAGCACGAGGGCAAGCGGACTATGCACGCCGGCAATCATTCCGACAAAACCCAGCCCCCGTAACGCTGACACCGCCCCAGCCGCCCCGAGCAACGACAGCGTGCGGCCCTGGCGAGTGGTCCGGGGTGCGCCCAGATAGGCGTAGCTCAGCACGATGAAAGCGAGCGGATAAAGCGGGGCGGTGATGCGGTCGTGAAACTCGGCCCGGATCTGATTTGGCTGATCGGCAAAGGGAGTGTCGGTCGCCTCGGGATTGTAGAGCTCCCAGAGATACCGCTCTCGCACCGAGTACTTGATGTTTTGCGTGCCGGACACAGCTACAAGCCGGGACAGGTCGAAGCCGTAGCTGTCGAACAGAACCAGCGCAGGGTCCCGCTGTCCGGTCTCGTGTCGCTGCACGCTGCCGTTTTGCAGGATGAGGAAAGTCCCGCGCTGGTTCTTTATGATCGTGCCGGTCTCGGCGAGCAGCGTGACGCGCTCTTTCGGACTGCGCTGGTCGTCGATCAGAATGCCGAGGAGTTGGCCGTTGGGCTGCCGTTCCCGGATATGCAGGGTCAGCTTGTCTTCCAGCTTCGTGAATCGGCCAGGCTGAATGACGTTGCTGACCAGGTCCGCGCGCACCTCGGTTGCCCACAGCCGCAATTCGCGCAATCCCCACGGCGAGACATACGTGCTGATCACGGCAACGAGCAGGGATACGACCGCGCCCACGGCCAGAAACGGCCGGAAAACGATCCAGGGAGGCATGCCCGCCGCGTTCATGACGATAAGCTCGGAGTCGTTACCGAGCTTGTTGAGCACATGCGAGACCGCGATCATCACCGCGATCGGAGCGATGATCTGGACAAGCAGTGGAATGATCAGGCCGGTGATGCCGATGAAAACGAAGATGCTCTGACCCTGATTGGTCATCAGGTCGATGTCGCGCAGCGCCTGCGTGATCCACATCAGAGCGGTCACGCTTGCGCAGACGACCAGGAACGCGCCCAGCGTCGTGCGGAAGATATAGCGGCCGATCGACCCCATCCGACTACGCGTCCCCACCCGCGACAAAACCCGCCACCTGCGGGCCTCCAATGCCCGCGTATTGCGCCGGTTCAACAGCCCCCCATTATGCGCTCTCTTGATCGGCCAACAAAGTGGCCTCGACAAGGCAAAGCCATTGAGTATGCACAACAAAACGTTAAATCCGCGGCTTCGATGCAAGCACGCAGCGGCCAGGGTTTCGCCCGCTCAGGGCGTTGCACCGCGCCCCTTCGCCCCATATCAGTGGCCGGGATTGGACGGCCCGAATACAACCGGTAAAATGTCACCTGGAAGCGCCAGTGTTCCATGGCCCGCACGCTGAACCTTGAACTTGCCCCGTTGAGTGCGCCTCCGAAGGGGGTTCTCGTCCTGTTCTGCGAAGAAGGGCTCAAATTCGGTCCGATCGCGCGCAAATTGCTGGATGCGGCGGGCGAGCTGGTGTCGCGCGCGGCGATTGCGGACGGCTTCAAGGGCAAAAGCGGCTCGGCCCTCGACATCCTGGCGCCCGCAGGCATCGGCGTGGGGCGCCTGATCGTGATCGGAGCGGGAAAGATCCGGGACCTCAAGTCGCGCGATTTCGTAAAATTGGGCGGATTTGCGATGGGAAAGATTCCGGCAGCGACACATGTCGCGACTGTTCTGGCCGATCTTCCTGGAGGCACAGTCAAGCCGGAGCGAGCTGCCGACCTCGCGCTCGGGGCTCAGCTGCGTGGCTACGCCTTCGAGCGCTACAAGACCAAGCGCAAGGACGACGAGGAGCCGGGCGGGGAGATCAGCGTCACTCTCGCCGTCCCCGATCTCCCGGCTGTCAAAAAAATGTTCGCCGCGCGTGGCGCGGTAGCAGAGGGTGTCCTCCTCGCCCGCGATCTCGTCAATGAGCCGGCGAATGTCCTTTATCCCGAGGAGCTCGGCCGTCGCTGCGGCGCCTTGAAGAAAATCGGGGTTGCCGTCGAAGTGCTCGAGCCCGCGCAAATGAAGAAGCTCGGCATGAATGCGCTGCTCGGGGTTGGCCAAGGCTCCCAGCACGAGAGTCGGACCGTGATTATGCGCTGGAACGGCGGCAAGCGCGGCAGTGCGCCGGTCGCATTCATCGGCAAGGGCGTCTGCTTCGATACCGGAGGCATCTCGATCAAGCCCGCCGGGAGCATGGAGGACATGAAGGGCGATATGGCTGGAGCGGCCTGCGTAGTCGGCCTCATGCATGCGATCGCCGCGCGCCGGGCGAAGGTCAACGCCGTCGGCGCCATAGGCCTTGTGGAGAACATGACCAGCGGGACCGCGCAGCGTCCCGGCGACATCGTGACCACCATGTCGGGCCAAACGATCGAGATCATCAACACCGATGCCGAGGGCCGGTTGGTGCTCTCGGATGTGCTGCATTACGTCAATAAACGCTTCAAGCCGCGCATCATGATAGATCTCGCGACCCTGACCGGTGCGATCGTGGTCGCACTGGGTCAGGAATATGCCGGACTGTTTGCCAACGACGACAAGCTGGCGCAGCGGCTGGAAGAGGCGGGGCGCGATACGGGAGAGCGCGTCTGGCGCATGCCGCTTGGCCCCGAATACGACAAGATGATCGACTCGAAATTCGCCGATATGAAGAATACCGGTGGCCGGCATGGGGGCGCGATCACCGCGGCACAGCTGCTGCAGCGCTTTGTCGGCAAGACCCCCTGGGCGCACCTTGACATCGCGGGTACGGCGATGGGCTCGCCGCAAACCGAGATCAACAGGAGCTGGGGCTCCGGATTCGGGGTACGATTATTGAACGAGCTCGTGGCCGAGCACTACGAAAAATAATGATGGAATGTCCAAGGCTACGCGCCGGCGGCGGTATCCAGGCCTCCTGATGCATGGAGATGCTCTTCTATCACCTCGACCGACCGCTTGAGCGCGTTCTTCCAAGCCTCCTGGAAAAATCGCTGGAACGCGGCTGGCGCGCGGTGGTGCAGGGCGCGTCGGAGGAACGCATCGACGCGCTCGATGCCCATCTCTGGACATTTCGCGAGGACAGCTTCCTTCCCCATGGCACCTGGCGCGAGGCACAGGCGAGGGAGCAGCCGGTTGTTCTCACGATTCACGGCGACAATCCAAACGGGGCGGCGGTGCGTTTCCTCATCGACGGTGCCGCGGTGCCCGCGGATGTCAGCGGCTATGAGCGAATCGTGCTGATGTTCGACGGTGCCGACCCGGAAGCGGTTGCTGCCGCCAGGGAATGCTGGGCCAGGGCCAAGGCCCAGGCTTTCGATGTCACCTATTGGCAGGCTGACGAGCAAGGCCGTTGGAAGCGCATAGCCTAGCGCTGAGTACAGGTCATTGTCCTATTGATCAAGGACATGCTACCGGCGCAAAATTGTCGTATGACCCGGGCCGCGCGAGGGGAGTGATGCGGTTGGCGAGGCAGCGAGAGAATCGGCTAGGTGCATGCACGGCTGCAATGGTCGGGCTTGCAGCGATTCTGGGCGCCTGTTCCGCAGATCTCAGTCTCAACAATCTTGCGCTCACTCCCAAGCCGGATGGCTCGCCCAAGAACTCCGGTTGGGCGCAGCCTTGGGGCAAAAGCAGCTCCGGCACGGTAACCACCGCGGATCTGGTTGGACCGCAAGGTCAGTGTCCGCGACCCCCGCTCGCGCCTGGCCAGTCCGCAGCCGCGGCCGGCCCGGGGCAGGCCGAGCCGCTCCTGCCGGGCGGCATCGCTTTGGAGATGACGGAATGTGAGGTCGTCAATAGGGCAGGCGCCGTCGAGAAGATGGAGTTCGGCACGACTGCACGCGGCGAGCGCTCGCTCGTGCTGACTTACCTCACCGGCCCCTGGCCGGGCATCTATCGCTTTACCGCCGGCCGTCTGGTATCGATCGAGCGAGCGCCGGCAACGCCGGAGGCGCCCGCGAAGCCAGCTACCCGCAACAAAAAACCCGCTGGAACTTGACCTCAGAAGCAGCGAGCAGGGAGCAGCGAGCAGGGTGAGCGGGCGGTTTTGCGAAAACCATCTACGCAGCGAATAGACAGCAGAGCGGAACGACATTTTCGTCGAAAGCTTGCGCCGCGCCCGGACAGACGCGCGGCGCCAGGTCAACCGGAGATACAAATGTGCGTTCCAGGATGTCAGGAAGCGGTGAGAGTTGCGCTCTCGCGTCGACGATTCTTCGAAGGAGTAATGGCCGCAGGATGCGGCGCAGCCGTCGCGACGAGGAGTGCGCAAGCCGCTCCCCCGCCCGGCGCCAGGGAGGTTAGCGACCTCACCCACACCATGTCGGCCGATTTTTCGACCTTCTTCGGAGTGCCGGGAATCGCGATGGAGAAAAAATTCGATTTCCACAAGGACGGATTTAATCTGTACTGGTGGCGCATTGTCGAGCACGCCGGCACCCACCTCGACGCTCCCATTCATTTTTCAGAGAACGCGATGAGCGTCGAAGCGCTTCCAGTGGGCGCGCTCGTGACGCCGCTCGCGGTTGTGGATGTCTCGGCCAAGGCAACGCACGACGCCGATTATCTTGTCTCGCCCGACGATCTTGCGGGATGGGAGAAGGAGCACGGTCGGCTCCCGGAAAACTGTTGCGTGGCCATGCATTCCGGGTGGGCGGCGCATCTGGTCGAGCCGGTCAAGTTCGCGGGCAAGGACGCATCCGGCGCTCTGCACTTTCCCGGCTTCAGTGTTGAGGCGGCGGAGTGGCTGCTCCAGGAACGCAGCGTTGCCGGTTTGGCGGTCGACACCCTGTCGCTCGACCACGGTCCATCCAAAGACTTCAAGGTGCATCATCGGTGGCTGCCGTCGGGCCGGTGGGGTTTGGAGAATGTCGCGAATCTCGACAAGGTGCCCCGCTCCGGAGCAACCCTTGTGATAGGCTTGGCGAAGGTAAAGGGGGCCACCGGCGGCCCCGCGCGGCTCATTGCGCTGGTGTGAGGGAAATGCGCATGGCCCTCGAGCGTACTTTCTCCATCATCAAACCGGATGCCACCGCGCGTAATATTACCGGCGCCATCAATGCGATGATCGAGCAGGCCGGCTTGCGCATCGTCGCGCAAAAACGGGTCCGCATCGGCCGCGAGCAAGCAGAGACGTTTTATTCCGTCCACCGGCAGAGGCCTTTCTTCCGCGAGCTGGTAGAGTTCATGATCTCCGGGCCCGTTGTGGTGCAGGTGCTCGAGGGTGAAAATGCCATCGCGCGCTATCGCGACATCATGGGTGCTACCGATCCGGCAAAAGCGGCTCCTGGGACCATCCGAAAGGTTCATGCGAGATCGATCGGCGAGAACTCCGTGCATGGCTCTGATGCCGCGGAGACTGCTGCCGTCGAGATTGCTCAGTTTTTTTCCGGCAACGAGATCGTCGGCTGAAGAGGCCGCTGCTCGAACGAGGGGCCGGGGCGAGATGACGTTTCGAAGAGATAAACTCATCCCGCTTTGACAGGATGCGTAAGTGATGGCGACTGGAGAAACGTTCGATCCGGCCACCTGGCTTGCCATGATCACGAGCGGCTGGGACGAGATCGGGCAGGCCGCGTTCTGGCTAGCGCTCCTCAAGATCATGTGGATCAATGTGCTCTTGTCGGGAGACAATGCAGTCGTCATTGCGATGGCGTGCCTTGGCCTTCCGCCGCGACAGCGCTTGTGGGGCATGATTCTCGGCGCGGGTGTGGCTGTCGTTCTGCGCATCGCTTTTACGGTAGTGATCGCCCAGCTCATGCTGCTGCCGTATCTGAAGCTGATCGGCGGGCTGGCGCTGTTCTATATCGCCGCCAAGCTGCTCGTTCCGGAGGATGAGGACGAGAGCGAGGTCGAGGCCGTGGAGCATCTCTGGCGAGCTGTCCGCATCGTGGCCGTCGCCGATATCGTCATGAGCCTCGACAATGTCATCGCGATCGCGGCTGCCGCCCAGGGCAACTTTGCTCTTATCCTGTTCGGGCTTGCACTCAGCATTCCGCTGATCGTGGCGGGAGCGGCCTTGATCATGGCCCTGCTCGAGCGCTACCCGATCTTCGTGTGGGCGGGCGCCGCGTTGCTGGGGTGGATCGTGGGCGAGACGATCGCAACCGATCCCGTCATCCAGGGATATCTGGAGTCGATGACGGGCTCCGAAGGGTTTCACTACGTTGTGCTTTTTGCCGCCCTCATCGGGGCTGGTCTGGTTCTCCTCGTCGGAGGGCTCTGGCGGCGCTCGAAGCAGTCGGCCAAGCAAGCCAAGGTCTCTGCGGCGGAGTAGGGTTGCGCGCTCGACCGGCCGGCGCATCACCCGCATGAGCGGTCAACAAAGCCTTTGTGCTTGTAATGCAGGTGTCACGATCCTCGAGATCGGGTTGACCTCCTTCGCGCTTTTCACCGGGGAGCTAAATGAGATTGCGGTGAGGCTGCGCAGGCAGACTTGCTAATGCCGCATTTTTCCTATTTCTTACTTCGTAATTCGGATTTTGGCCGCTCCGGCCGTTGCGTGCCGACAGCGCGCATTCGTTTCGGATAACCCCAAAACCCGGGTCGTGGCGCGGTCTGCAGAGATGCGGGGCGTTCCACTCGCTCTGAGACTTCACTGACTAGGAGACGAGACGATGCAGAAGGGCACCGTCAAATGGTTCAACCCAACTAAAGGATACGGGTTCATTCGACCTTCGAGCGGAGGCGATAAGGACGTGTTCGTCCACATCTCCGCCGTGGAGCGCGCTGGTCTGAGCACGCTCAATGAAGGACAGACCGTCGAGTACGAGCTCGTGACAAATCGCGGCAAGACATCGGCGGAGAATCTCAAGGTGTCCTGACCGGCGGGAGAAGCCGGTTCTCCGGCCAACAATTTCCTCCCGTAGCCCCCGGCCCTCGGCCGGGGGTTTTTGATTTCAAGGATCAGAAATCAGAGGATTAGAACGAGATAAGGAAGTCGGTTGCCAGCTCCCCGAGCTCTGTTAGCTGACCCTTGGTATCTGCTCGCTGATTCCCGACAGCGACAATAGCCAGCGCCATGGGATAGATGCGATGCTCGATTGCAAGCACGCGAGCCGCCAGCGTATCGGGGGTATCTCGTTCGCGCACCGCAAGCGCCCCTTGGGCGATGATCGGCCCACAGTCTACATCCGCGGTGACGAAGTGGACCGTTGCGCCGTGGATCTTCACCCCGGCCGCGAGCGCGCGTCGATGGGTATCGAGTCCTTTGAACGCCGGAAGCAAGGCGGGATGAACGTTGAGCATCTTGCCCTCCCAGCGCTTGACACAGGAGGCAGTCAACACTCGCATGAATCCGGCAAGACACACGATCTCGACTTGGTGGCGCTCCAGCACCTCCTCGATCGCGCGCTCGAAGCTCTCGCGCTCGTTGCCATAGGGAACGTGATCCACGACCGAGGTTGCAATGCGCGCCGCTCGTGCATGTGAGAGACCGGCGGCGGCTGGCCGATTCGACAGGACCAGCACGATCTCTGCCGGATAGGCCGGGCTCTGCGCGGCCTCGACCAACGCGCTCATGTTGGAGCCGCGTCCGGAAATCAGGACGGCAACGCGTTTTTTCGCCATAGGCTCACCGCGATAGAATTGACCATTGCGCCGGTGCCGAAGACCGCGCTGCCGCCTCATGCCGCAACATTCCTGTCTTGTCATTCGGCCGGCCCCACGCTGACCCGGCCTGACCCGCCTGTGCAATGGCCCGATCGCGGGTATATTGGACGGAAAGGGAGGAAAAGGGACCGCGGTTCGCGGTCCGCGGTCGAATCCAAGGGGGCGCTTTGAGTATTCCCAATCTCATCACGCTTGGCCGCATCCTGCTGGTGCCGATCGTGATCTGGGCAATCAGCGCGGGCGAGATGAGCGCCGCGTTCTCGCTGTTTCTTCTCGCCGGCATCAGCGACGCTGTGGACGGCTTTCTCGCCAAGCGTTTCGGCATGCGAACCGAGCTCGGCGCCTATCTCGATCCGCTGGCGGACAAGGCCATGTTGGTCTCGATCTTTATCGCGCTTGCGGCCATCGAGGCGGTGCCGCGCTGGCTCGTTATCCTCGTCGTGTCGCGCGACATCATGATCGTGGGGGCGGTGATATTGGCTTGGCTCGTGCACCGGCCAATCCCGCTGAAACCGCTGCTCGTTTCCAAGCTCAACACGGTCGCGCAAATTGCGCTTGTCTGCCTCATATTGGCAGCCCTCGCGTTCGACTGGGAGGTGGCGGGCGCGATCTTTGCGCTCACCGCGCTGGTCGCGATTTTGACGTTGCTTTCCATCGTTTTCTATGTCGTCGAGTGGGTCCGCCACATGAATGCTGCCGAAGCCCGGCGTTAGTTTTTGATGAATTACCGGCACCTCGCGTTTTGGGGCGTAGTCCTCGTCGTCGGCTGCGCTTTGCTGTGGCTGTTGCGCGAGGTTCTGCTGCCGTTTGTGGCCGGCATCGCGCTTGCCTATGTGCTTGCGCCCGTCGCTGATCGGCTGGAGCGCGCGGGCCTCAATCGGACGCTGGCCGCGCTCTCGATCGTCGGCATCGTCGTTCTGTCGCTGATCGCCCTGGCGCTGCTCATTATTCCTCTGGCTGTGCAGCAGGGACTGCTGCTGCTTTCCAGCATTCCGAGCTACGTCGCGCGCGTCCGCGAGCTCATCGCTGCTTCCGATCGGCCGTGGTCGAGCTGGCTGCAAGGCGGAGATTCGAGCAAGGCACTCTCCGACTTCATGCGCTATGCCTCGACTTGGCTTACCGGCTTTGCCTCCTCCCTGTGGGTCGGCGGACGGGCGCTCCTTTCGCTCGTTTCGATCCTGGTCGTCATGCCCGTAGTGACGTTCTATCTGATCCGCGACTGGCACCGGATGCTGAACGCTGTGGATGCGTGCACTCCGCTGCATTACCGTGCAACTGTGCACGAGCTCGCTCGCGCGGTCGACGCGGTGATCTCCGGTTTCTTGCGTGGACAGCTCGGGGTGTGCTTCCTGCTCGGCCTCTATTATTCGATTGCCTTGGGACTGGTCGGGCTCAATTTCGGGCTGCTGATCGGAGCACTATCGGGCCTCATCACCTTCATTCCGTATGTCGGCTCGCTCTCCGGTCTCTTGGTCGCAACGAGCGTTGCAATCGCGCAATTCTGGCCCGACTGGGTATGGATCGTGGCCGTCGTGGCCATCTTCCTGCTGGGACAATTCGTGGAGGGCAACATCATTGCGCCAAAGCTCGTAGGCGAACGGGTCGGATTGCACCCGGTGTGGCTCATCTTCGCGATGTTCGCGTTCGGGTATCTCTTCGGTTTTGTCGGCCTGCTGGTGGCGGTACCACTCGCGGCCGTGGCCGCGGTGCTGGTGCGCTTTGCCCTGGGCCAGTACCGCGCCAGCGCCCTCTACAAGGGTGAAGACCCCATACGATGACGGGAGCTCCGCGTCAGCTCGCGCTTGCGCTCGATCATCCCGAAAGTCTGACGCGGGAGGATTTTTTGAGCGGGCCCTCCAATGCGCCGGCGCTCGCGCTGATCGAATGTTGGCCGGCTTGGCCTAACCATTCTGTCATTCTCACCGGTCCGGAAGGTGCCGGGAAAAGTCACCTTGCCGCAATCTGGGCTGAGGCGGCTGGGGCGCGGGTCGTCGGAGCGCGTTCGCTCGAGTTGGGCATGATCCCGCGCACGCTCGCCACCGGGGCGGTGGTGATCGAGGATCTGGTTCCCGGGGCGTTCGACGAACGCGCGCTTTTTCATCTCCTCAACCTTGCGCGCGAGGATGATGCCTTCCTGCTGCTCACCGCGCGCGTTGCTCCGGCAGATTGGAAAGTGGGACTGCGTGACCTCGCCTCGCGGTTGCAAGCGCTGCCCATTATCCGCCTCGCGCCTCCCGATGATCCGCTGCTGCGCGCCGTGCTGGTGAAGCTGTTCGCGGACCGGCAGATCGCCGTGGACGAGCACCTCATCGGATACCTCGCCACGCGCATCGAGCGATCGTTTGCCGCGGCCCGCGCGATCGTGGCAAAACTCGACGCCGAAGCGATGGGCCGCAAGCGGCCGTTAACCAGGGCGCTGGCCGCCGAGGTGCTGCGCGTGGCTGCGCCTTGACGCCCATGCGCGTTCTGGCGCGTTATGTCATGAGTGCGTCACCCTTATCAAAGCCTGCCGGCGCAGCGGAGGATTTCGCGATGGCCGAGATGAGCGAAGCCATTGCCAGAAAAGACGAAATCGGCCCCGAAAGGCTGGCCGAGCCGGCTCCGCCCGTTGCCCCTCAGTTCGAGCTTTCCTCAAGTCCCGAGCGCTTCATCAACCGTGAGTTGTCGTGGCTTCAGTTCAATCGCCGCGTTCTGGAGGAAGCGGAAAACGCGGCGCATCCGCTGCTCGAGCGGGTTCGCTTTCTTTCCATCTGCGCCAACAATCTCGACGAATTCTTCATGGTGCGGGTGGCCGGCCTCAAGGGGCAGCTGCGCGCCGGCATACCGGTGCGAAGCCCGGACGGACTCACTCCCGCTGAGCAGCTCGCGCGCATTGCGGAGGCGGTTGCCGCGATTGCGAGCGAGCAGCAAAAGCGCTGGCGGGAGCTGCGCCACATCCTGGCGGAAAACGGCATCGTGCTGGTGGATGGACCGGATTTGCGAAAGAAGGAGAGGAGCTGGCTGGAGGACCAGTTCTTGCGCCAGATCTTTCCCTTGCTCACGCCGCTTGCCATCGATCCGGCTCATCCCTTTCCATTCATCCCCAACCTTGGCTTCACGATCGCGCTGTCGCTCGCGCGGGTCAGCGACGGCAAAGCCATGGATGCGCTGATCCGCGTCCCGGGCAAGATCGACCGGTTTATTCGGCTGCCTTCGGGCGAAGGCGCATCCGGCGCGCGCATCATCACGCTCGAGCAGGCGACCAGCCTGTTCATCGGGCGGCTCTTTCCCGGCTACACGGTCAAGGGCCAGGGCGCCTTCCGCGTCATCCGTGATTCCGAGATCGAGATCGAGGAGGAGGCGGAAGACCTGGTTCGCGAGTTCGAGACGGTGCTCAAGCGCCGCCGCCGCGGGTCGGTCATCCGGCTCGAGCTTGAAGCTTCCATGAGCGCGGACCTGAAGGTCTTCGTGCAGCGCGCGCTGGCATGCTCGGACGACGAGATCTTTCAGGTCGATGGCGTGCTCGCGCTCAACGAGCTCTCCCAGCTCCTGAGCCTGGCCGAGCGCCCGGACCTTGAGTTCGTTCCGTACAATCCGCGCCATCCCGAGCGCATTCGCGATCACAGAGGCGATTGTTTTGCCGCCATTCGGCAGAAGGATCTGATCGTTCACCACCCCTACGAGTCTTTCGACGTGGTGGTGCAGTTCCTGCAACAGGCGGCGCGCGACCCCGACGTCGTTGCCATCAAGCAGACGCTTTATCGCACCTCCGCCGAGTCGCCGATCGTGCGCGCGTTGATCGAGGCGGCAGAGGCCGGAAAGTCGGTGACGGCGTTGATCGAGCTCAAGGCCCGCTTCGACGAGGAAGCCAATATCCGCTGGTCACGGGCTCTGGAGCGCGCCGGTGCGCAGGTCGTCTATGGCTTCATCGAGCTAAAGACTCATGCCAAGCTCTCCATGGTGGTGCGCCGCGAGGCGGGAGCGCTCGCCTCCTACATTCACGTCGGGACCGGCAACTATCATCCGGTCACCGCCAGGGTCTATACCGACCTGTCCTTCTTCACCTCGGATCCGCTTATCGCGCGCGATGTCGCGCGCATCTTCAACTATGTGACCGGCTATGCGGAGCCGGCCGAGCTGGAGCGGCTGGCGGTTTCGCCGCTCACCTTGCGCAAACGCATTCGTCACCACATCGAGGAGGAGATTGCTCATGCCCGCGCCGGCCGCCCCGGCGCGATCTGGATGAAGGACAACGCGCTGGTCGATCCCGACGTGATCGATATGCTCTACGCAGCCTCGCGCGCGGGCGTCTCGGTCGAGCTCGTCATTCGTGGCATCTGCTGTCTGCGACCCGGCTTGCCCGGCCTTTCCGAGAGCATCAAGGTCAAATCGATCGTCGGACGATTTCTCGAGCACAGCCGCATCTACTGCTTCGGCGGCGGGCACGGGTTGCCTCATCCGAAGGCGGCCGTCTACATCTCCTCTGCCGACATGATGCCGCGCAATCTCGATCGTCGGGTGGAGGTGTTGTGCCCGATTCTCAATCCGACGGTGCACGAGCAGGTGCTCGAGCAGATCATGGTGGCGAACTTCAAGGACAACGAGCAGAGCTGGAGGCTGCTGCCTGACGGCAGCTCCAGTCGCATCAAGGCGGCGGAAGGCGAGGAGCCCTTCAATGCCCACAAATATTTCATGACCAATCCCAGCCTGTCCGGTCGCGGCAAGTCCAAGGCCAAGCCGCCCCGCAGCCTGTTGCGGCGCCTGGAGCGGGCCTAGCGGCGGCTCGGGGTGCTATCGGAGATGCTTCGGCCGCGGCGTGGACGCGCTATACCTGAAAGAGGGAGAGCCCACCCCGGACTTGATCCGCGGTGGAGCGCATTTTCTTCGCTTGGAAGCAAATGCTGTCGGGTCCGGCACTTGGCGCTTGCGGTTGCGTGGGGTGACCATCGCGGCCGCGACCTGACCCCCGCCCGGCGACCCCCGATCGAGTCCGGGGTCGCGGACCCGGAATCAAGTCCGGGGCAGGCTCTCCCCCTTTCAGGGGGAGGCATCCCGGCCGCACCATGAAGCGCGCGCAGGGGCGCCTCGATCACGGGCCGCCGGTTGCGGTCATCGACATCGGCTCCAATTCCGTGCGACTCGTGGTCTATGAGGGCCTAACCCGGAGCCCGACGCCGATCTTCAACGAGAAGGTGCTCGCGGGGCTTGGGCGCGAGGTCCAGAGCACCGGGCTTCTTGCCCCCGACGCGGTCGAGAAGGCGCTTGTTGCCTTGGTCCGATTCCGCGCGTTGTGCGATCGGCTCGACGTCGCGGCGCTTTGGGTAATCGCGACCGCGGCCTGCCGCGACGCCAAGAACGGCAAATCCTTCGTCGCGCGGGCAGAGCGCATCTGCCGGCACAAGGTGGATGTGCTCTCGGGCAAACGCGAGGCGCAACTCTCCGCGCTCGGGGTCGTGTCGGGCTTCCACAAGCCCGACGGCATTGTCGGCGACCTTGGCGGCGGATCGTTCGAGCTGACCGAAGTGCATGGCCACAAGGTGAAGCCCGGCGTGACGCTGCCGCTCGGCGGGCTGGCTTTGCAGGACATCTCGTCACGATCCGTCAAAAGGGCGGAAAAGGTCGTCCGCTCCGCCCTCAAACGCGTGCGTCTGCTCGAGCTCGGAGAAGGCCGCACGTTTTATGCCATTGGCGGCACCTGGCGGGCGCTCGCCCGGCTGCACATGTGGCAGACGGGCTATCCCCTGCATGTCATGCATGGCTACGTGATGCCGGCCAAGGAGGCCTACGACTTTTCCGCCCTCGTGCACCGGGTCGATCCGGAGACGCTCTCGCGCATCGAGGTGGTCACCGATGCGCGGCGGCCGCTGCTCGCCTATGCGGCGCTGGTTCTGGAGAACGTGGTGCGGATCGCACGCCCCCGCGAGGTTGTCATCTCCGCCTTGGGCGTTCGCGAGGGACTGCTTTATTCCATGCTCAAGCCTAAGGAGCGCGAGCAGGATGCGCTGATCGCGGCGGCGAGCGAGCTCAACCTCTTGCGCTCGCGCGCGCCAGGGCACGGCGAGGAGCTTATTGCCTGGACCGACCGCTTCATGGCGGGCTCGGGTCTCGACGAGAGCGCCGAGGAGCGGCGCCTGCGCCATGCAGCCTGTCTCCTCGCTGACATCGGCTGGCGCGCCCACCCCGATTATCGCGGCGAGCAGTCGGTCAATATTATTGCCAACGCCGCTTTCGTATCGGTGGATCACCCCGGGCGCACCTTCCTCGCCCTGGCGATATTCTTTCGTCATGTGGGCCTTGTCGATGACGAGCTTTCCCCGCGGCTGCGCGAGCTGGTCTCGACCCGCCTTCTCGATCGCGCGCGCGTGCTCGGCGCGGCGCTGCGGGTCGCCTATCTCGTGTCCGCGTCCGCAACCGGTGTGCTGCCGAAAGCGCCGCTGCTGGTCGATCATGGCCGCCTGGCGTTGCGGCTAGGCCATGGCTGTGCGCCGCTCGCCGGCGAGCGGCTGTTCGCGCGGCTGCGCCAGCTTGCCCGCCTCATCGGCCGCGAACCGGTCCTCGAGACGCGGTAAATGCGTCCACGGTGCTGGATTTGGCTACGCGCACGCGGGCTACCGGCCTGCCCCCTTAGTCCGGACGGGGGGTGCAATCGCATGCCGGGAAGCACTGATGGGCGCTCGCCGGGCAATCCGCTCCGCAGCCGGTTACCACCCCCGGGCCTCATAAACCATTAAGAAAACCAATTGTCGGATAATCTCTTCTTTCGTTAATAAGGCCCTATGGACACCGGCTCGATGGAACCCGTCACGTCATCCCGCAACAGACGCCCTTGGCAGCGCCCGAGCATTGCTTTCGAGATGCCATTTCGTGAGACACAGTTCATCAATGGCTGCACGGCGGACGGGGGGGCCAATCCGGCAACCACCAACACCTTCACCCCGGTCGTCAAGATAGGCGCTGCACAGGATACGATCTACATCACCTGCATCGCCTCGTCGTAAGCATGCCTTTGTCGCCCGGATGAGCGAAGCGCCAGCGGAGCGACATCGGGCGGTCCTTGCCGCGTCGGGCCCGCGTGTCGCTGCGCTCATGCGGGCTACGGGGCGGCTCGTCACCGCCAGCGCCGGTGCATCCACAACCATTGCTCGGGATGCTCGCCGATCCAGCTCTCGATCACGGAGGTGATCATCTGCATTGTGCCGGCAACGTCGATCTTGCCGCCGGTGTCCCTCGGGGCCGCAAGCGCATCGGTGAGCTCCACCCGGAAGCGGCCGGCCGGCAATCGGATCGTGCGCGCGCCGTGAATGGGGCATTCGGTCAGGCGAGCGAATCGTCCGAGCGTCGGGTTCACCTTGCAACGGCGGCCGAAGAACATCACGTCGATCCCGCCGGTAAAGTGCTGGTCGACGAGCATTGCTACGCTTTCGCCGCCATCCAGGGCGCGTTTGAGGCGCAGAGCGGCACCGCGCTCCGCCGGGATCAGGTTCCCCATCAGCCGTGTGCGAAGCTCCAGCATCTCCGCGGCGATCGGCGCAAGGTCGGGGGGTCGGTAAACGACGGCAAGCTTCAGTCCAAGCGCGGCCAACGCGACCGCGGTCATCTCCCAGTTGGCAAGGTGCGCGCCGAAAAAAAGCATGGGTTTGCCGCTCTCGCGGATCCGGGCGGCGCAGTGGAGCGTCGCACGATCGATGACGATCCGGCGTCCCGAGTCTTGGTTCAGATTGAAGTCCCACAATCGATCGAGATAGGCATATTCCGCACTCGCCCGGCCGACATTGTCCCACATACCTTCCAGGATGGCATCGATCTCCTGCTCGGGCTTGTCGGGAAAGGCCGCGATCAGATTCCGGTGCGCAATCCGGTGGCCGCGCAGCAAGCGCCCGACGAGACGCATGAGCTGTGCGGCACGCTCGGCAGTGCGGTCGGGATCGCAATTGCGCAGCAAACGGACCAGCTTGAGCAGGATAGCGCCGCCTATGGCCGACATCTGCCGCTTGGCATGATTGCGCAGCCGCATGGTCCAATGGTGCTCGGCGATGACCTTGAGATTTGGATCGACTGTCCGCAGGCGGCTCAGCAGCTCGTTCACGAAAGGACCATACGCACCCGAGCGGTCCTCCCACGAACGAAGCCGGACATAGTGCAGGGGGGAGAGCACCAGCCGTTCACCCGAGCGGCAATGCAGGTGCATCCGCCACGTTGTCTTCTTGTCGATCGCAGCAGTGCCGCGCATGAACAACCGATAGAGCCGTACCTCGTCCACATCGCCGTAGGGGATACGAGACTGCTCTTTCCCCCGTGAGACCCCGATGGCACGCGGTTCGAGCCAGAAACCGAGCTCGCGCGAAAATAGCCCCGGGCGGTACGTATAATACGTAGAAATCAAGGTGCTCTGGCGTTACGAATTCGTGAGGCGGCCGTCACTGAGTCGGCGCGCGCTGACAAGGATCATGGAACTCGCTTGCACCGTCAAACTCCTCGGCCGTGGAGGCCGCCCGCAATGAGCCGTTCCATTACCCGGGCCGGTGTGGGTCGTGAAGCGGCTTTTTTGGCGCCAAGCCCGTCCCCATCATAAAGTCCGTCCCCATCATGATGGCCGCGCAAGAGGACGTATTCCGCCTGCTCTGCACGCTCCTCGCGTCCACGAATAGACGCGGCCGCGAGCATGCCGGGAGCTTGCCCGATCCTGCCATTGCCGCCGCCCTGGTCGAGCTTGCCGAGGAGGAGCGTGTCGGCCCGGCGCTGCATGAAGCGCTCATCGCGTGTCCCGCATGGCAGCGACAAGAAGCACCGAGAGACCTGCTTGCTCGCGCATGGGAGCAAAACCTGCACCGCAACCTGCTGATACGCTCCACATTGCTCTCTCTCGCGGGGGCGGCCGCGCGCGCCGGTCTTGAATTTGTCGCGCTCAAGGGATGCGCGTGGCTCGTGGAGGAGCCGACCAACGCAGCGTGCTGGCGATCGATCCTGGACATCGACGTACTTGTCGAGCCTCCCCGGTTTGCTGAAGCTCCCGCTCTCATGAGCCAGCTCGGATATCACCGCATCTCCGAATCCAGCCGCTTCCACGAGAACTTCCATCACGCTCCGTACTGGAAACCCGATGCGCCTTGTACCGTCGAGGTGCATCGCCATCTCGGATGGCGGCATCAACTCCTTGCTCCCGAAACGATCATCGCCACTGCCAAGCGTGCCGCGCCGGGGCTTCTTCAGCCAGCCGCATGGTGCCGCGCATTCCATGCCATCGTTCATTGGCAGGTCCAGGACTGTGGGCTTTCGCGGCAATCCGTGCCGCTGAAAGAGGTTCTGGAGCTTGCGCGTTTCATGGCGCGGCCGGATGTCGATTGGCCGATGGTGGTTGCGCATGCGCGGGCGGTAGGCGCCATGCACGAGTGTGAGGCGGCCGTCGCGCTTGCGGCGGAGCTGCTCGGCGCCCCGGTCCCCGCCGAGATGAAAATAGCGGAGCACGGAAAGAGCCACGTTCGCCGCGCGCTGGCCCGCCGTTCTTCGCCGTTCTCCACCTGGCTGGCCACCGAGATGTGGCGAGCCGGAACGCTGTGGCGATGCGAGAAGGTTGCCTACCGCTCGTTCCTGCGCGGGGCCAGGGCGGCGCGAGTCACCGCCGATGTCTGGATCGCGCGGGCAGCTCGGTTGCCGTTGCTTGCCGTGCGTGCAGTCGCAATCGGCGTGCGCGGCACAGCCCTGTGGATCGAGCGCCATCGCCGCAGCCCCGCGGTACCCGCGCGCTCAGCAGCTTGGTCCGAAGCCGGCTCGGAGCGCAGCGTCTATGAGATCTACGGCCTGGTTATCGCGAGCGAGCTCGATCTCCCCGAGCTGATGCCCCGACGAGTCGCTTCCGCCGCGGTGCCCGACGTGAATATTGTATTTGGCCGGATCTCGCCTGCCCTCATTGCGGCCGCGGGTGACCTACTTTTGCACGCGGAGAACGGGAAGATTTTGCTGACCGTGCCGCAGGTCGCCCGCTACTGTGTGATGCAAGGCAACCGGGTCCTTGTCGAGCCGCAAGCCGGCATAGCTGCCGCGATGGTTCGGCTATTCCTGCTCGGCTCGGTGATCGGCCTCGTATGCCAGCAGCGTGGAATGCTCGCATTGCACGCGAGCGCCATTGCGATAAACGGGGAGGCGGTCGCTTTCGTCGGCCGACAGGGCCAGGGCAAGTCCACCCTCGCGGCTCACTGCCTGGGGCAGAATCCGGCGCGTCTCGTCGCCGACGACATTCTGGTCGTCTCGTTTGACAGTGACGGTCAACCTCGAGTGCAGCCCGGCATGCCGGGGCTAAAGCTGTGGCGCGACGCCCTGCAGGTGCTGGGCCGCGAAGCCGAGGGATTGCGGCCGGACTGGATTCGTGCAGAGAAGTTCATCCTCCCCATTCTTGATCAACTGGCGCAGGCGCCTGCCAGGCTCAATTGCGTCTATGTTCTCGACGATGATGATCACGCCGGCGATGGCCGCATCCAGGAGCTCTCCGGCGCCAGCGCTGCCGGCGCTCTGGTCGCAAATACCTATCGGGTGGAATTTCTCGACCTTACCGGACAGCGCCTTGCGCATTTTTCCGCCAGCACCCGGATAGCCGAACGCGTACCGGTTCGCCGGCTATGGCGCTGTCGCGATCTGATGCGCGTTGGAGCGACGGCTGCAATAGTATTGGCGGATTTTGCCGGCAGAGCATCGTCCGGGGAGTTGACCCTCGCGCCCGAGGCGCGAACGCAGGCGGGTCTTGCGGAGAACGCCATGCGCAAACAAGCTCCCAAACAAACTTTGGTGACGCAATGATCCCGATCGATGCCGTCGTCGTGCGCGACAGCGAGCCGGTCGCCGCCAGCGTGAACGATGAAGTATTCATGCTGAGCCTGCGCGCGGGCGCCTATTTCGGTCTCGATCCGGTGGGCAGCGAGATCTGGAACCTGTTGTCCGAGCCGCGGCGCCTCGGCGATCTTTGCGCCACGCTGTCCCGGATCTACGACGTCGATGCGGACACCGTTTTCCGCGATACCAGCGGCTTTCTTGAAACCTTGCTCGCGCGTGGCCTCCTTCGCGTGGTCGATCCGGTTCCCGAAAAATGAAGCCGGGGACGCGGCGGCGAATCTATCTGCGCGAAGCTGCGGTGACGCTGGCGGTCGCGAAGCTCGCGGTGCGCTTCGTTCCGGTGTCACGCCTTACGGCGTGGGCGAGCCGACCGCCAAGACGCATCGCTCGTTTTGCTCTTGGCGAGGTCGGGTGGATCGCCTGGGCGGTCGACACGGTAGGGGCGAAGCCGTGGATGCGGGCGCTCTGCCTGCCCCGCGCGCTTGCAGCCCAGGCGATGCTGCGGCGCCGGGGTATCGCCGGCCGATTATGCCTCGGTGTTGCCCGCGAGGGACAGGGCTTGGCGGCACATGCCTGGATCGAGCTCGGCCAGGAGATCATCGTGGGCGGCAGCGAAGCCCCACGTTTCACCCGGCTGGTCGAGTTCGGAGGCAGCAGCGGATGATCGTCAGCTCCCGAATATGCACTCGGCAGGCGCGGCAGCGCTCGCAAAACCTCCCCCTGAAACGGGGAGGCCCAGGCCCCCGCGCAAGGCGGGGGCAGAGGCTATCGATCTCCCCCCTACGGGAGGAGGTATGTAGGCGTGGGGCACCCGCCGCATGAGCGGCATCGGCGGCGTCCTGCGCTTCGATGGCGCGCCCGTCGCGCGGCGCGGCCTCGAGCGCATGGCCAATGCGCTGCGCATGCACGGGCCGGACCGCGCCGAGGTCATGCTGGCGCCGCCCATCGGTCTCGTTCATGTGCTGATGCGCATGACGCCGGAAGATCGTTTCGACCGCCAGCCGTTGCGGGGGCCAAGCGGTGCGATCATCACCGCCGATCTGCGGCTCGACAATCGCGACGATGTGCTCACCCGCATCGGCATCCCTCCGCAGGACGCGCTGGCATGGCCCGACTCCCGCGTAGTCCTCGCTGGCTGGGAAAAGCTCGCAGACGCTCTCTGGCCGACGCTGCATGGGCCGTTTGCGGTCGCGATCTGGGATCCGCGCAGCCGCACATTGACGCTTGCCCGCGACCAGCTCGGGCTCAACGTGGCGATGTGGCACAGGGGCGAGCAATTCTTCGCCTTTGCCACCATGCCGAAAGGGCTGTTCGCCCTGGCAGAGGTGCCGCGCGAGCCCAATCTGGAGAAGATGGCGGACTTCCTCGTGCTCAACCACGCCGAGCACGAGACCACGTTCTACCGGGATATCTTTCGTCTGCCGCCCGGCCATTTCATGCAGGTAAAGCCCGACGGCTCGGTAGCGCAGCGCCGCTACTGGTCGCCGGCCGATCTTGAGCCGGTGCGGCTTGCATCGGACCAAGCCTATGCGGAAGGCCTGCGCGAGGTATTGGACAAGGCGGTGCGTCGGCAGATGCGCAGCGCCCACCCCATCGGCTGTTTTCTCAGCGGGGGTCTGGACTCCTCCTCGGTCGCCGCGCTGGCAGCGCACACGCTCGCGGAAAGAGGCGATCGCCTCGCAGCCTTCACCCAGGTACCGCGCGAGGGATTCAACGGGGTCGCTCCAACCGGCCGCTACAACGACGAGACGCCGTACGTCGAGGCCATTCGCGCGATGGCCGGCAACATCGATGTGAACTATGTCCACAACAATGAGTGCGACGACTTCGCCGACCTGGAACGACTGTTCCTCGCGCTTGAAGCGCCCGTGCGCAACACGTCCAATCTCGGCTGGATGACGGCGATCCCCCGGCTCGCGCGCGCGCAGGGGAGACGGGTATTGCTGAGCGGGCAGATGGGCAACATGACGATCAGCTGGTTCGGCTGGTCGCAGGTGATCGAGCACCTCCTGGACGGCCGCCTGATCACGGTTTTCCGCCAGGGGCGGCAGTTCTACCGGCACTCCCCCTATTCGCGCTGGACCGCGTTCCGCAAGCTGTTGCTCGAGCCGTTGGCGCCGGAGCGGCTCGCGGTCTGGAGTGACCGCCGCCGGCGGCCGCATCGTATCGCTCCCTGGCAGGATCATTCTCCCATCCGGCCGGAATTCGCAGCCGAGATGGGCATCGAAGCGCGCGCGTCCAAAGTCGGCCACGACTTTCTCTATCGCATGCGGCGCGGCGAGCGTGCCACCGGCCTGACCCTCATCGACCATATCGGCGACTGGCAGGCCGCCGAAAAGGCCGTGCACGGGGTCGAGGTCCGCGATCCCACCGCCGACCTCGAGGTCGTTGCCTATTGCTTCGGTGTGCCGCCCGAGCAGTACCTCGCCGAGGATATCGATCGCTCGCTCATTCGCCGCGCCATGTGGGGGCTGCTGCCGGAAACGGTATTGACCAATCGCCTCATGGGCTATCAGGCCGCCGACTGGTACGAGAAGCTGCAAGCCCGCCGCGGCGAGATCGCGGCGCAAATCGCCGCTGTCTCGAGCTCTCCTCTCGTCAGCAGGGCGATTGACGTTGCTCGCCTGCGGCGTGCGCTGGAGCGCTGGCCGACGGCAGGCTGGCACACCCGGAAGATCATCGAGGAGTACCAGCTGGCATTGCCGCGCGGGATTGCCGGCGCGCGGTTTCTGCGTTGGATCGAGCAGACGAATGTTGCTGGTGCTGCACAGCAGGCAGCGGCGAATGAATGAACGGCTTCACGGCCCAGGGGGCGCACCGCAAGCATGACGTCAAACAGCGTCTGGGACTTGCGCGCAACGCGGAGCATGGAGGCCCTGCGGAAGCGCCCTGATGCGGCCGGCGTTCACCGGACACCGTTGCGCGCAATCTGGCGGCGGTGTCCGCGCGTATTGCGCGCTGCCGCGGTCCGGGTGGTACAGGATCTCTCACGCCCCGCCGCCGCAAATCGACGGCTAGCCATTCTCCTCCTTGGGTTTATCGTGCTGTGGACGATCTCGGCCGAGATCCGCAACCTCGCCGTTCCGCTCCCGAGCGATATGGCCGAGAGCTTCGCTCTCTCGCGCGAATGGGCGATCGGCTACGTCAAGCACCCGCCATTGCTCAATTGGATCACGGCCGCTTGGTTCGCGGTCATGCCGATCGCGCCATGGTCGTTTCATCTGCTGGCCATGCTCAATGCCGCATTGGCATTGGCGCTTGCCTGGCTCGCCGCCGGCTGCGTGAGCGATCCGCGCCGGCGCATCATGGCGGTCGCGCTGCTCGTGCTCACGCCGATCTACACTTTTCACGCCGCAAACTTCAATCACAACGCCATCTCATTGACGCTGTGGCCATTGGTGGTGTTGTCGTTCTTTGCCTCGATCGGGCGCGCGAATTTGCTCTGGAGCGTTCTCTTCGGTGCAGCATCGGGTCTTGCCATCCTGGGCAAGTATTATGCGGGGTTGATCGTTCTCGCCTGCGTGGTGGCGGCGCTGCTGCACCCGGATCGCCGCTCTTATCTGCGCTCGCCGCGCCCCTACCTCGCCGCTGCAAGCTGCGCGCTCGTGCTCGCACCACACCTGTACTGGCTCCTCAGCAACGATTTCGTCTCCATCGCGTATCACCTCGCGCTGGAACGGAGCATCGGGCCAATTGCCGTTCTCGTCAGCTCGCTTAGCTGTGCGGCAGCCTATGTGGCCTATCTGTCCCTCGCCCTCCTGGTGTTGTGGCTGTGCTTGCGACCCTGGACGTCTGCGATGGCTCACTCCCTGGTCGCCGACTGGCCGGCCAAACGGCGAATCATTGCCTCTATCGCCTTCCTGCCCGGGATCGCTCCGATCCTGCTGATGCCGCTTGCGGGCATCGCGGTGCACAGCCCCTGGACCTTCCCCGCCTATTTCTTCGTGCCTCTGGCGATCGTATCCGCGCCGCGTCTGCTCGTGACCTGTCGAGCCGCGGCGGCGTCGGTCGGCGCCGCGATGCTGTTCTCAGCTCTGGTGCTGGCGGTCTCCCCGATCCTGGCGCTGGGCAATTTCCTGCTCGCCAAGCCCGACCAGGCAGCGCCCTACATTGCGCTTGCCCGTATTGCGACCGATACTTGGCACAGCCGTATGGGAGGCCGGCTCGAATTCGTCACCGGCACGACCTATCGCGCCTGGTACGTTACCTTCTACAGCCCGGATCATCCCGGATATTCTCCAACTCCCACCCGCATTTTTTCTCGAGCGGAGATCGAGAGCGGCTGGAACGAGCATGGCGTGCTGGGCATTTGCGGGCGCTCGGACTTCGCCTGCGCGCAGTGGCTTGCGCAAGCGCTGCCGCGGGCGGAACGGCTGGACATCACGCTTCCGAACACTTTCATCGGGCTGCGGCGGCCGCCGGAGAGCTACATTCTTTATCTCCAGCCGCGCGCGCTCACCGGGCTGATGATGTCCGGACTGCATTGATGCATAAGCCGCTGACATGCTCGCTTTGATCAATCGGGCCTTGTGGACGGATCGATACGGCGCTCCCGCCTTGATTCGACGGCTGCTCGTGGAGCACGCGTCGGCTCACTGGCTGAGCTATGTCGTCTCATTCGCATTGATGGGAATTGCCGCGGGCTGCACGAGCTATATGGCATATCTGGTCGGTCACGCCGTCAATGAAGCTTATCTGGCGCACGATTTCGCCGCGATCGTCGCGGTGAGCCTGCTCGCCATTGCGATCTTCACGGTCCGCGGTCTTGCTTCCTACGGCCAGGCGGTGCTGCTGGCGCAGATCGGCAATGAGATGACCGCCGCCAACCAGCAGCGCATGTTCGACAAGCTGCTGCGCGAGAGATTCAGCTACTTCGCCGATCGTCCCTCCGCCTTCTTCATGTCACAGGTGAGCTACGGGGCGAGCGCGGTCCCGGCGGCGCTCGGCCTGTTGCTCACCACCATGGGGCGCGACGGCCTCGCGCTGATCGGGCTTGCGGCAGTGATGGTCATCCAGGATCCGATGCTGTCGCTGGTCGGCCTCGTCGTCATGCCGCCGGCCGTCCTGTTCGTGCGCAATCTTCTGCGGCGGATTCGCAGCACGGCGGTCAATCAATTCGAGGGTGGTGCAGGGCTCCTGGAAACCATGCAGGAAACTCTGCAGGGAATGCGCATCGTCAAGAGCTTCGGCCTGGAAGGCGAGATGCGCCGGCGGGTGAAAGCGAGCGCCGAGCTCGCGCGCCGCGCCGGCAACGAGTTTGCGCGGCTGTCGAATCGCTCCGGGCCGATGATGGAGGCGCTCGGCGGATGCGCCATCGCTCTGGTGTTTCTCTACGGCGGCTACCGCGTCAATGCGAGTGGCGCCAGCCCCGGCCAGTTCGTCTCGTTCATCACCGCCTTCCTGCTGGCCTATGAGCCCGCGAAACGCCTCGCTCGCCTGCACATCGACCTGCACGCCGTCCTGCCCGGTGTGCGGATGCTCTTCGAGCTTCTCGATTCACCCGAGACCGAGCCGGACGAGGAGGACAAGCCGGGGCTGCGTGTCGCCGGAGGGCGCATTGAGCTCATCGACGTCGAGTTCGCCTACCGCCCCGGCGAGCCGGTGCTCCGGCAACTGGCGTTTACCGCCGAAGCCGGCTGCGTTACTGCGCTGGTGGGGAGGTCGGGGGGCGGCAAGTCGACGGCCTTCAATCTGCTGCTGCGCTTCTACCAGCCGGACAAGGGGACGATCAGCATAGACGGCCAGGACATCGCCGCTGTATCGCGCCGCTCGTTGCGCCAGCAGATTGCCTATGTCGGCCAGGATGTCTTTCTGTTTCGCGCCGCCATCCGCGACAATATTCGTTACGGCAGAATTGATGCCGGCGAGGACGAGATCGTCGCTGCCGCAAAAGCCGCCAATGCGCACGACTTCATTACTGCGTTCCCGTCCGGCTACGCCACGCCGGTCGGCGAGCACGGCTTGGCGCTGTCCGCCGGGGAGCGCCAGCGTGTCAGCATTGCACGCGCGCTGCTCAAGAATGCGCCGATCCTGCTGCTCGACGAGGCCACCGCCGCGCTGGACAGCGAATCCGAGCGCGAGGTCCAGGATGCTCTCGCGCGCCTGTGCGCGGGGCGCACCACGCTGGTGATCGCGCATCGGCTTTCCACCGTGGCCGATGCTGACGCGATCCATGTTGTAGAGGACGGTAGCGTGGTCGAATCAGGTCGCCACGCCGAGTTGCTGCACCGCGACGGGCGGTATGCTGCGTTCTACCGTTTGCTGCTGAGGGACATGCCCGTCGCGCCGAAGCTCGACAATACCGTGCCCGTTGTCAAAGCAGTTTCCTTGCCCGGATGAGCGAAGCGGCCCCGGGGCAGCTTCTACCAAAAAGCGTCCTGTCCGATCACCGGTTTTACTCGGGCGCGCGCTTCATCAGCATAAGCTCCATCTCGCGAATGTGCACGGCCTCCGTCGCGATCATGCGGGCCGCATACTCCTCGAGCACGACCGACTTGTCCTTTACGAGATCGAGCAATTCACGGTAGAGCTGCACGCCAGCCTCCTCCCGCTCCACCGATTCGGTCACGATCTCGTCAATCGTGTTGTGGCGGGTTGTCGGCAGCGTCCCGATGCCGAGAGCAGGCCTGCGGTGAAGCCGCATGATCATCTCGCCCGCCTCCTGCGCGTGTGCAAGTGATTCTGTTGCGTTCTCCCGCAACCAGGCTGTGATCGGAATCCGCGCGTGACCGTAGATCATGAATGAATAATGCGTGTAGTAGATCACGCCTGCCAGCTCCATTTGCAGAATGCGATCCAGCTGGCGTGTGACGTGGTCAACGTCGAACTTGAAGGCCCTTGCCATCGTGCTTCCCCTTCTCCGAGCAGTGCTGGCGACGCCAAATGCACCCTTTTCAACTCACTCGATTACCTCGTCCGCAGCAACAAGAAGATCAGGTGCCACGATAAGCCCGAGCGCTCGGCTGGTGGCTAAATTGATCACCAGCTCGAACTTTGTCGGCTGCCATACCGGCAGGTCTGCCGGAGGGGTACCCATCGTGAGCTCGCGTCGCCTCAATCGATCGAATTGCATCGCGTCCCTGCCAGCCACGGAGAATTTTTGCTCATCAGTGCAAAAGGACTATTTGCGACAAATATCTTTCCAGAACCGAACCGGACTCATGCCGCGCAGCAAAAGATTCCTATTCGATCACCTTGTCGGCGATGGCGAGGAGCCCAGGCGGAAAAGTCAAGCCGAGCACCTTCGCGGTCTTGAGGTTGATGACGAACTCGAACTTGGTCGGCTGCTGGACCGGCAGATTGGAAGGCTTGGCCCCCTTCAGTATCTGGTCGACATAGGCGGCGGCACGGCGAAAGAGATCGGCGATATTGACGTCGTAGGCCATCAGGCCACCGGCCTCGGCAGCCTGGATCGAATAGGGATATATCGCGGGCAATCGGTAACGGGCCGCGAGCTCGGCTACCCGTGCGCCGTGGACGACGAACAGGCTCTCGGCCGTGGTGAGGAGCCCTTGCGCATGCTCCCTCGCTCCATCGTCGAACGCGGCCGGAAGGTCGTCGCCGCTGCGGATGTCGTGGATTTGCAGGGTCATGCCCAGTGATGGGGCTGCGTCCTTCAACGCCTTCACCTGTAACGGCGCGATCGGGTCGTCGAGATACGAGAGCACGAGCACCCGCGAGATTCCGGGGACGGCCTCCTTCAACAAACCAAGACGTTTGGCCGCAGCCTCGGGAACCATCAGCGACATCCCGGTCAGATTCCCGCCGGGTTGGGCGAGGCTGTCTACGAGACCGGTCCCCACAGGGTCGCCGAGCGCGATCATGACGATTGGAATCGTGCGGGTTGCATTCTTCGCGGCCTGAGCGGCCGGGGTGGTGCTGACAGCTATGATATCCGCCTTGCGGCGCAGACATTCGGCAGCGAGGGCCGGAAACCGCTCCCCATGTCCGTCCGCGGAAAGGTAGTCGATGGCGATGGTTTGCCCATCCACATAGCCCAGGTCGAGCAGGCCCTGGAAGAACGGGGCAAATCGCACTGTTCGCGATGAAGCTGGATCGAATGTAAGGAAGCACAGCCGTGGGATATTCTTGGGCGGCTGCGCGTGGGCAGCGAGCGGCCAGGCTGCCGCCGCGCCGCCCAGGAGCGTGATGAGCTCGCGACGCTTCATTATTCGATCGCCTCGTCGGCGCGTGCGAGCAAGGCCGGTGGCACCTCGAGGCCGATCGCCTTGGCGGTCCTCAGGTTGATCACCAGCTCGTATTTGGTCGGTGCCTGAACCGGAAGATCCGCGGGCTTCTCGCCCTTGAGGATGCGGTCGACGTAGCCGGCCGCGCGCCGGTACTGGTCGGGCCGGTCGGGCCCGTAGGACATGAGGCCGCCGTCGCTGACGTAGTGACGGCCGGGATAGATCGCGGGCAGTCGATGCTTGACCGCCAGCGTAATGATCAGCTCGCGATGGGCTAACGTCACCGTACTCCCCAGCACGATCAGACCGCCGTTCGAGCCGCTCGCGAAGGCAGCAATGCCGCGTTCTATCTCGCTCGCGCTGCGCGCGCCGAGCGGGCTCACCTCGACCCGAAACGACGGCGCTGCGCCCTGGATTGCACCCAGCTCTCCGCTCGTGAACGGCACGGTGGGATCGCGAATGACTGCCACTCGTCTCATCCCCGGCGTGATCTCCTTGAGCAGCTCCAGCCATTTCGTGCTGGTGCCGTATTCATAAAGGGCAAAACCGGTAATGTTGTCGCCCGGACGCGCCAAGCTTGCAACGAAGCCCTGGCCGACCGGGTTGGTGACCGCCGCAAATACGATAGGCACGGTACTGTTTGCCTGCTGCAAAGCCGCCACGCTCACGCTGGTCGAGGCCATGATAACGTCCGGTGTCAGAGCGACCAGTTCCACGGCGTATCTGCCGCGGTCGGCTTCACCTGAGGCCCAGCGATAATCGATCCGGATGTTGCGGCCGGCGCTCCATCCGAGCTCTTGCAGCCCCTGCAGGAAACCGGCGAGGCGTGCTTGCCCGTCCGGATCGCTCGCAGCCGAGTTCATGAGCACCCCGATGCGCCGCATCTGGTCGCGCTGCTGCGCGCGCGCCACCAGCGGCCACGCTGCCGCACCCCCGAGGAGCGTGATGAGGTCGCGGCGCTTCAACTGATCGGATTGCATCTGCCTGCCCATAGCCAGCACGGCAGCATAGCGGATCGGCGAGCATCAGTCAGGGCTCGTTGCAGCCCGGGATTTTGGGCCGGCTGAGGACCGGAACAAGTCAAAGCAGACATATGCACTAGCAAGACGCATTTTTCCTCGGCGTCTGTCACCACCATGCGTTGCGCGTGCAACGGCGCTTGTCGAGACCTGACAGCTAGGCTATCGACCGCTTGCTGCAGAAATGTTCCACACACTTCGGCAGGCCTTTTGATCGATGCCGTGTACCGCATGGGTTTCCGCGTGCGTAGTTGCTCTTTTGTCACAAGCCGGTAGTGATCAGGCTCACTGTGACAAGTCACAGTTGTTTTTCCTTGGTTAAAACGGAAGCTGCTCACATGACCGAGCGGCACTTTGGTGTGATTGCTTTTCATCTCCGGGCCACGCTCGGATTGGTTTGCTGCAGGTCCCTGTCCTCATGATTTGCTTGGAGATGTCTTCAGTCCCGAGGACATGGAAATCGGTCGCGTTGGTACCGTTATGCTCCACGACCCGAAATTGATTGAGTCGATCGGCATTGGCTTGCTGCTTCTGGGCATTGCCGCGCTCTTCCTTGCCAAGCATTGACAAACAACTCAAAAGTCCTGACCCGAAATGGGGCCGATCTCCCGGCGGCGCTCGATCATCAGAATATAACAAGGCCAGCAGTGCATGGGAGTGGCAGAGCTCGACACTTGCTTGTAAACGCGATTGCCGCGAGCTCGCCGAGGTGACAAGGTGAAGTAACGCCGTGGCCAAGCCATCTCCCCAGTGCATGTTGCGGTCCACGTCCATCCGAATCGTTGAACCGTCCGCGATCTCTCCTCGCTTGGAGGCTGATTGATTTTTGCGCGTGCCAATACTAGTGTCCTCGGAGTTATGCGTCGTTATTCCGATTGGCTTACAGATGCAGGGAGCACCGCACATGATGACGAGAGCAGCATTTTTGGCTGGCGCGCTGACTTTTAGTTTTGCGACCGCCGGGAGTGCAGCGGTCACACCCGTGCTGAGGGGCAATATCGGCAGTATGGTGATTACGGTTGCAGAAGGATGCGGCCCCGGATGGTGGCGCGGCCCGGGTGGCCGTTGCCATCCGATGTTCAACGGGCGCGCGTGCCCTCCAGGATATCACCTTGGCCCCAACCGCAAGAGGTGCTGGCCGAACTAGCTCATACGGCTTAAGCTGCGCGCAGAATTGGAATGAATAGCCGGGCTGCGAGAGTCCGGCTATTTTCTTGCGCCTTGCATCCGTGCAGTAGCTCCTTTAATGCCTGCGCAGAAAAGGAGCGTCATTCGGATCCGGAGTCTGCCGGCAGGATGCGGCGGTGATTGCGATCCGAGCTCAACTCCCGAAATGGGTCATTCCGGACCCGATGCGGTCAAGCTGCGCGCAGCTGCCTCGAAAGCCGACGGAGCATTCGAGGGAGGCATTACATCTTGACTTCGCTGATCTGAATGGTGGGCTCGGTATTGGTGTAGTTGGGAATGTCGGCCATGATTGCTTGCGCGTGCGGGGTAAAGGCGCTCTGGAAGGCGTCGATCGAGTCGAAATAGAGGTGGCCCATCGCAACATATGTCGCGGGCGCCCCGGGCAAACCGCCGGCCACGCCCTCTTCAACCGCCATGCGCTTGCAGGCAGCGCCAAGCTTCTGCTGCACCATCGGCATGTGCTGGTTGAGATAATAGCTCATGTCGAACCTGCAACCCGCCACGTTGGGGTAGAGCACGCTCACCTTGATCAAGTCTTCCTCCTCGACTCTGACGATTTCGAAAAGACCCGCATCGACGAATCCGATAACCGGCATCGGCGGCTGCCGTGCGCGCGCCGTCAGCGGCCGAGCCGCCCAGCAAAGCGATGAGCTCGCGCCTTCTCACTCGATCACCTCGTCGGCGCGCGTGAGAAGTGTCGGCGGTACGTCGAGGCCGAGCGCCTTTGCAGCTTTGAGATTGATGACAAGCTCGAATTTGGTAGGCTGCTGAACAGGCAAATCCTCGGGCTTGGCTCCGCGCAGGATGCGATCGACGTAGGTCGCAGCGCGCCGGAAGAGAGGGATGTGATCCACTCCGTAGGAGAGCAAGCCGCCTTCAAAAGCAATATTTCCTACCCAATAGATTGCCGGCACCTTGTGCAGTGCGGTCTGCTCAATTATCACCTTGCGGTGGACGAACATGCCGCTGTCAGTCATGACCACAAGGCCATCGCCCGGATCGCGTGCGAGCGCAGCGACGAGGTTTGCTATCTCGAGCTCGTTGCTCACCGGAGCGGCGAACGTGCTCACGCCAAGTTTCTCCGCGGCAGCCGGCAAAGAGCGTAAGTAATAATCCGCGTACGGTGCTGTCTGCGGATTGAACATTACCGCGGCTCGTGTCACCTGCGGCGCAATTTCCTTGAGCAGCTCCAGCCACTTTTGGATCAAAGTCGATTCGAGGTTGATAAAGCCGGTGATGTTGCCCCCCGGATGAGCCAAGCTCTTGACGAAGCCGCTGCCTATCGGATCGGAGCAAGGCACGAAGACCACTGGAATGCTTCGGGTCTCGCGCTGGACCGCCGCGGTGGACGGCGTTGTATGCGCCAAGATCACGCCGGGTTGGAGAGCCACCAGCTCTCTTGCAAAAATCGAGGCTCGGCCGATGTCACCTCCGCTCCAGCGGACCTCCGTCTGCAAATTGCGGCTCTCCAGCCAGCCCAAGGTCGCAAGCCTCTCCTTGAAGGCGGCTAAGCGAGCTAGTCCCTCGACGTCATTGTCGGCATAGCCCATCAGGATGCCCAGACGCCGCGGTACGGTCGTCTCCTGAGCGATAGCGGCGAGCGGCCACGCGACCGCCGCGCTGCCGAGCAAAGCAATGAGCTCGCGTCTTTTCAATTCATGGAATGGCATTCGGCCCCCTCAGCCCAGGAGCGTAGCAGGATAGCGAATGAGACTGGTCATTGTACACTCATTATCGGTGCCGGAAGCAGCTTGATCAATTGCTGATCCAATGTCTCAGTGGGTCGCTTTGAGTCCCAAGACTTGAGTCCCAAGGCCCGGAGGGTGACAATAGTACAGGGAGGGGCAGCACTATGATACGGAAGGCCACCCCTGCCGACCGTCCGTGCATTTCGAAGATTCGGTCTGCCGTGCGAGAAAATCGCCCGTCAAATCCGGTCTTGATCGAGCGGCTCGTCGATTGGCTTTTCGACAATTCAACATTTTGGGTTTGGGAAGAAGACGGGGCAATCCAAGGTTTTTCCGCGGCAGACCCTCGCGATGGGTCGATCTGTGCACTTTTCGTCCATCCTTTTTACGAAAGACGCGGCATCGGACGCGCACTGCTTCCGCTTGCCTGCGATGTCCTAAGGCAGAGCGGGCACGCGACGGCGACGCTGACCACTGAGGCGGGTACCCGTGCCGAACGTTTCTACCGCACTGATGGCTGGACCGAGGTCGGCCGTAAAGAGGACGGCCAGATCATCTTTCAAAAGCGCCTCTTAGGGTCACGCCATTCCATGTGATGACGCGGCGAAATTGTGTGGGTCAAAACGAAGCCGTGCCGCTCATAAAAACGACGGGCAGGATTCACCTCCAAGACCGTAAGCCGCAACGCCACCTGCGCCGTCCTTGCATCTTCGATCAAGCGCCGCAGCAGACAACTGCCTAAGCCCTGTCTTTGATATGCAGGCAGTAGATAAATCTTGTCGAGGAGCCAAATATCCGAACGGCGATCGATGAGTCCAATATCGTGCCCGACCAACTGGATGATCTTGTCGAAAGCGGGATCGAGGTCGGCACGGCCATTCCAGCTCCCCAAGTCTGCTCTGGGTAACGCGCATGCAGACTTCCGTTACGTGCAGCGCAAAGGCTGCATCGTCGCCAGTGGCAGCGCGTAGAGAGAAATTGTGCATTCATGTCTTTGTCATGGCGCTGGCAAGGACGCAACGGCGCCAGGGTCTCCAACATGTGCGGGTGACGCAGATTCAGGATTCAGCCCCGTCGCCGCACATGACGCGGTAGTACCGATCCGCTGATGCGGTGCGGAACGGTCGTCGAGCTCTTAGTTCCCCATGGTTTCTTTGCCTCAAGCTATTTTTCGACATCCCGGACGAGCTGTGGCCTGATTGTGTGAAATTCCGGGCCGAACAAGAGCAGAGCTGGGTAATTTTTTGGTGCTGCCGCTGGTTACGCGTGATAGGCGGGTGCAAACCGCCGCTTTGTGATGGCGATCACAGCTTTAGACGAGGGAGGGCTTAGAGTAGCTGCCTGGGAGGACCAGGTCATGAAAATAATCGCAGGTTGGGTCGTTGCGCTCGCCATGATCGCCGGAACGGGAACAGCAATCGCGTTGAACGCGAAGCTGCTCGACCTTGAACCGCTAAATGCGAAGCCGCGACAGACGTCAGCAGAGGAACGGTGTATCGGCCTTGGCTGCTGGCCCGAGAGTCCGGCAACAAAACGTAGATCAGCGCAGCGGACATCACCCGTCCAACCGGGGCTGGGTGGACAGACCGGATTGGCATCCCAGGCCAGTAGGCTCGATCGGTCTCGGAAAGCCGACCGGATCACAATTGTCGTCCCGGCCGGGGAAGCCCTGCTCCCCCCGGAATGCGAGCCGCCGTTCAGTCCACTGGCAAGACTCCCATCGCCGAAGCTCGTGGCGCGTTGCTTGACCTGAAACACCACGGTGGACTGGCCCCAGCCGGGTGGCCAGAGGCTTATCCAAACCATGGCACGAATCCGCGCACGCTCGCCCTTGGCTCACGCAGAAAGAACGCGCAATGGATCCTGTGCAACCGCCCAAGCCCGGCAGACCCGCTGCATCGGTTGGCGATAACGACCTGGTGTGGGAGGACAAAGGCGACGCCAGCCTCACCGGGGAGCATCGCGCCTACGAGGCACCCGCCGCGACAGGCATATACAGCCTCTCACCGGCCAGTGGGTTTCCCGACATGAAGTTCGAGGGCTACGACGTCGTTCACATCAAGAACCCGACGGCGCATTACGGAGAGCAGCGCCGTCGCCTTATCAAGGATGGCGTGAAGACGGCCGAGGAGGCCAGGGCCATCGCGCAAGCGGATCATGACCGCGGAGGCGACGCTTGAAGGGTTTGCAAGCGGCTCGCGCCGTGGAGAATATGGCCGTGTAGATCCCCATCTCTCGATAGGAGTCGCCGATATCGGTTCCGTGGCTCATGAAACCGCCCGCATCGGCAAATGCTCGCTGCACGAATAGTGGGAATAGCGCGGCGCTCTGCAAGCGTGACGAGGAGATCACGTTCATATCTGGCAATTCATGCCATCAAAGACCTCGCCGCAATTCGAGACCCGTCGAGATTTCATATGGCTGATAAGTTGAATTTCTGACGCAGCCGCCGGCCCTGGCGCACGGCAGCGCTGAGCCCGCCCATGGCCCGCCAGAACATATGCGTGCTGAGCCAGAGCCCGATCGGTGACTTGGGCACGATGTGGGAAGCCGCAAGCGCCATGAATTTCTGCTTCGAGGAGACGAGCTTGCCGTGGACGGCCTGATATCGATTGAAGGCGCGTTGCGGGTCTGCCGGGTATTCCGCCAAGGCGGCGGCGAGCTGATATGCGCCGGCGATGGCGAGCGTGGACCCGTCGCCGAACAACGATACGCAGGACGCCGCATCGCCGAGCAGCGCGATCCGGCCCCGGGACCAGTCCGCAACGTGCACGCGAGCTACCTGGTCGAAATACATGTCGCTGGCCGCGCGCGCGGCGGCGATGAGCTCCGGCACTCTCCAGCCTACCCCCGCGAACGCAGTTTCAAGAAGGCGTTTGTGCTGATCGATGCTCCTATGGTCGAACTCGCGAAGCTCCGGGTGCCGGTACACGAAATATGCGAGCGGATTTCCCTGGCAGGGGTGGAGGCCCACCAGCCTTCCAGGTGTTCTCAGCAGGAACATTTCGCGTCCGGTATCGCAGCCCGGAGGCAAAGCAACGGTCGCGGCATAAAGCCCGGCATGCATGACGAATTCGGCGTCGGCGCCGTAGACAAGGCGGCGGACAGCCGAATGCATTCCGTCCGCGCCGACGACGAGATCGAACCGGCGCGCGCGCGAACGCTGGAACGTCACGTCCACACCGTTGCCGTCGCGGCTGAGCGCCATGATGGAATCGCCGAACACGTACTCGGTGTCGTCGGCGGTCGCCGCGTGAAGGATGAGCGCCAGGTCGCCGCGCGCGATTTCGATATCGTCGGGCGCGAGCAACGATCGCAGCGTCCCGATATCGACGCGCGCGACCCGGCACCCGGCCGAATCCAGGAGCGTCAATCCATCAAGGCGGATGCGCGCGTCGCGGAGCCGCGAGGCGATGTTCATCCGCTCGGCGACATGCGCGGCGGGCCCGCGCACATCCACGGGGCTGCCGGATGTGCGCAGAGACGCACCACGTTCCACGACGGTCACCGACCACCCGTTTCGAGCCATCCAATAGGCGAGCGTGCACCCTGCTATTCCCGCCCCCGAGATCAGGACTGTGCGAGTGGCCATAGGAAAATTCCTGCCGGGATCGGCGCGCAGGGCCGTCTGAGGCTTGGCTTTGAGCTCGCCATCAGGAGCCGGAGACGGCAACATCCCTCGTTGTCCGACACACGACGGCCAACATCCCAACTATTTAGTCCAACACGAATTTTGGAGGCGCATCAAGATGTCGGCGCTCGCCGGAAGCGGACGGGCCTTTGTCGCAATATTACAACTCGGGTCAAAACCTGCGGATCGGGACTGTCCCGTGCCAGAGCCCTGCGTCGGCAGCACCCCTGAAAGCAGACCAATGAACCCCATTTAGGTGGCTCTTCAGTGTCAGGGCACAAAACCGACACATGCACCGCACAAATAGTCCTCGGGTTAAGCCGATCAGGTGGAAGTGTTGATTGACCATGGGCCGTAAAACAGGGACCATCCACCCGTTCTAAGCGTTTGTTTCGACGCGATTCTTCCTGACAACCGGGACATGGCATGACAAATCGATGCACGACGGTCCGATCCACCGAGGTAATCCGGCGATGGGCATCTTCTGCGATTGTGACGCTTGCGGCCACGGCCGTCCTGACCGCGCTGACTGCCGCTCCGCCCGCCGGCGCCGCGCCCCGCCAGGCCCGTCCCGAGCATACCACCGAGGCGGCGGCCCCGCGCGAGGCGGGCGAGCCGATCATGGCGATCGTATCGATCAAGAGCCAGAAGGTGACCATCTATGACGGCGACGGCTGGATCCTGCGCGCGCCGGTGTCGAGCGGAATCAAGGGACGCGAGACGCCGGCCGGCGTCTTCAGCGTCGTGGAGAAGGACAAGGACCATCACTCGAGCCTCTATGACGATGCCTGGATGCCGCACATGCTGCGCATTACCTGGAACGGCCTTGCGCTGCACGGCGGGCCGTTGCCCGGATATGCGGCCTCGCACGGCTGCGTGCGGATGCCCTTCGGCTTTGCGGAGAAGCTGTTCGACAAAGTCCGCATCGGCACGCGTGTGATCATCTCGCCGAGTGACGCGGAGCCGGTCGAGTTTTCCCATCCGGCGCTGTTCGTCCCGAAATCGGAGGTCGTCGCGGCCGCGCCGTCGCGCGCCGAGACGCTCGCCCGCGAGGCGGACGAGGCCACCAAGCTCGCTCAACAGACGAAGAACGCTGCCGCCCTTGCGGTGAAGGAGGCGGCCCCGCTCGCGGCGGCGCTGCGCAAGCTCGAGTTGGCCAAGACTCGCGCCGATGCCGCGCTCGCGGCCGCAGAGAGGGCGCTCGCCGCCGCCAGGACCGACCCGGCCAGGGCACGAGCCGAGGACCAGAAGCAGAAGGCCGCTGCGAAAGTCGAGGAGCTGCAGAGGCAATTCGACGCCGCCAAGGCCAACGCAAAGTCCAAGCTCGATGCTGCCGCGGCGGCCCAGGACGCCGCCAAGGCGGCCGAGACGAAGAAGGCCGACGCCGCCAAGGCGGCAAGCGAGGCGAAGCTGGCGCTCGAGCCGGTCTCGGTCTTCATCAGCCGCGCGACGCAGAAGCTCTACGTGCGGCGCGACACGCACAAGCGGCTCCCGGACGGGGGCGAGATGTTCGATGCGACCATCGAGGTTCCGGTCACGATCCGCGATCCCGACAAGCCGATCGGCACGCATGTGTTTACGGCCGTGGCGCGCACCGGCGCGGGCCTGCGCTGGACCGCGGTCACGATCGACAGCGGGGATGACGCCAAGAGCGCGCTCGACCGCATCACCCTCCCGCAGGATGTGCTCGATCGCATCGCGCCGACCGCGTTGCCGCGGTCCTCGCTCGTCGTTTCGGACGAGCCTCTGCACCGCGAGACCAACTATCGCACGGAGTTCGTCGTTGCGCTCAACAACCAGCCGCAGGGCGGCATCGCCAACCGCGCGCGCTCGCCCGATATGCGCGTCGGCTTCGGCTGGGGTGGCTGGGGTTTCAACAATACGCCCGGACGCGGCGGCCAGTACTACGATCCGCGACAGTACAATCGGAGCTATTATCAGCGGCCACAGCGCTGGTGGTGAGGAAGCGTCGCGTAGCGAGCAGGCCGACGCGCAATGTCGGCCGGTTCCCTGCTTGATGGTTTTGGACGCTCTACGGCGAGCAATGCCGAGAGGATGCCATGAACAGCCCTGGGACTATCGCGCTCGCAACTGTGTTGTGCACGTTGATCGGCGTTGCGACGTGGCGAGCCGATGCCGCGGACGACTATCCGAGCCGGCCGGTGACGCTCATCGTGCCGTTCACGCCCGCCGGATCGACCGACATCATGGCGCGGCATGAAGCGGAAGTCCTGCAACGCGCGTTGGGTCAAAGGTTCGTGGTCGAGAACAGACCCGGCGCTGCCGGCGAAATAGGCATCTCCTACGCTGCCAAAGCCGCGCCCGACGGCTACACGCTATTGCACGCACCCTCGATCATCATGCTGCTGCCGTATGTGATGAAGTCGGTCTCCTACGATCTCGCCAAGGATTTCGCGCCGGTCATGCTCACCGGCCTGACCCAATTCGCCCTGGTCGTCTCTCCGACGCTACCGGTGAGCTCGGTGAAAGACCTGATCGCGCTGGCGAAGTCCAAACCCGGCGAGCTGACCTATGCATCGTCCGGCATCGGCACCCCGCATCAGATCTTCGCCGAACAGTTCAAGACCATGACCGGCACGGATATTCATCACATTCCGTACAAAGGCGCGGTCCCTGGCCTCACCGACATAGCCGGCGGCAATGTGTCGATGGAGTTCGTCGATATTCCGCCGGCTTTGCCGCTGATCCACGCTGGTAAATTGAAGGTTCTCGCCGTGCTCTCGGCCAAGGGAAATTCCGAGCTGCCGGGCGTGCCTTCTCTTGCCGAAACGGTGCCTGGCTACGACGCCAGCAGCTGGCAGGGTTTTTTCGCCCGCGCCGGCACGCCGCAACCGATCGTCGACAAGCTCAATGCCGCGTTGGCGGCGGATTTCAAACGGCCGGAAACCGTCGACCGCTTTAAATCCTTTGGAATCGTAGCGCAATGGGACACGCCAACCGAGTTTGCCGCCTTCATCACCGAGCAAAGCACGAAATGGGTCAACGTCATTCGAGCGGCCGGCATCAGGCCGCAGTGACCCCAGCTGCTCGCTCGGCGCCGTCTCCAAGGCGGCCCTGCGCTTGCGGATCGCCCAACCCGCTTTGTCGCGGCAGCTTATCGATCTCGAGCACGACCTCAGCGTGCGACTGTTCGATCGCGTCGGGCGCCGGCTTCTTTTGACCGGCGAAGGCGAGCAATTGCTTAGGGGCTGCCGCGTTCTTCTCAATTTCGCCAGCGCCGTCAAAGAACAG
Source organism: Xanthobacteraceae bacterium (assembly GCA_036557665.1). Lineage (GTDB taxonomy): Bacteria > Pseudomonadota > Alphaproteobacteria > Rhizobiales > Xanthobacteraceae > VAZQ01. The sequence goes on from DATBHG010000055.1 coordinate 218,191, forward strand.
ACTCAGCTGCTCCGTCATGGAGATACAGGAATCCTGAAGATCGCCGGCTCGCCGCAACACATCCAAAGCGTGTTGTCGCGGTTCCTTCACCGTTACGCGGAGCGCTATCCGCAGGTTCAGGTAAGGATCAGCGAGGGAACGGGCAGCGAGATATTGGCACTGCTCGAGCGTGGAGAGATCCATCCTCGGCCAGAATTTGCTCCACGCCGTAAAGCTGGACGAACGGTATTACCGCAGCCTTCCACTCGGATCGGTGGGCATGCTACGCTTCAAAGGGACCAAATCTCTCAGATCGATGCAGCAATCATGACCATCATCGATCACCGCACACGTCGCGACCTTCTTTATTTAGTGCTTTTCGCGCTCTCCCCTTTCACGAGCGCTATCGCTCAATCGCCGCCGGTTTTGGGCTATGCGGCTGCCAAGAACGCAAACCCCGAGCGGCTGGACATGTTCAAAAAGGGCCTAGCCGAGCTCGGATACGTCGAGAGCAAGAATATACAGATCGAATATCGTGAAGGGGTCCTCGATGCGGATTATCACCGGCTGATGGCAGAGTTTGTAGATAGCAAGGTCAACGTCATTTTGGCCGCCAATGCGCCGGCGGCTGTAGCGGCCGCAAAAGCAAGCACGACCATTCCAATCGTATTGCTCGCTGTCAATGATCCGGTCGGGCTGGGACTCGTAAAGAGCCTCGACCGTCCGGGCACGAATGTGACCGGGACTACGATGTACGCACCGCAATTGCTCGCTGAGCGATTGCGGATACTCCAGAGCATCATTCCGACTCTGGACAAAATCGCAATCGTGATGAACGGCAACAATGTCAACAACGCTACTCAGGTCGAACGAGCTCGTTCGGAAGCACGTGGCCTGGGCATGCAGGCGCTGGCGCTGGACATCCGTAAACCTGACGACGTCGAACCGGCTTTTGACCGAGCCGTCAGCTTCGGTGCGAAGGCGTTCATCAATAGCGTCGATAGTTTCATCAACTCTCGCCGTTTTGACCTGGCCGTCGAGGCCGAGAAGCGCAAGTTGCTCGCTATCTACACCGATGCCGAGTACGTCCTGGCCGGCGGACTCATATCGCTAGGTCCCGGTCACTTCGAAGGGTATTATGGGGCGGCGAAATACGTGGATCAAATTCTACACGGTGCAAATCCCGCAGACCTACCCATTGCGGGCGCAACTCAGCTCAGCCTGAGCGTCCGCCGTTCAGCGCTCACAAAGCTTGGGTTGACATTGCCCCCCGACCTTGCGGCGCGAGTGAATGAATGGGTTGATTGACGGGCTGCCCATGCCTTCTAGAATACCCGACCAGGTCGGCTCGGGGTCACAGCACCAAATCGTTACGCGATAGCAAGCGGCCCAGTTCCCGCCAACGGCAAACGTTATCCCCATGGCACCGCTCATCAGGCCGGTGAGTTGCAGTTCTTGGGCAAGCATGCCCGGCTGAGCGATCGGCAAGCATTCGCTGCGTATCTCAAGCCCCTGCGCAACACAAAGTGAGTGGTCTATTGCAAGCGCCCATTCGGCGGCCCGAAGCAAGTGTTGCGTTATCTCGCGCGCTACAGCCATCGCGTCGCCCTCTAAAATCGCCGCTAGATCGCATGTGATGAGAAGGGCATTACCGTCAAATGGAAGGACTACAGGCTAGAAGGTCGCGAGCGCTACAAGATCATGACTCGCTACCGGTGAGTTCCTCGCTCAGCACTTTTCGTTGAATCGTGGCCTTTCGCGCTATAAGACGATCATCGCAAACGTCCGGCCGTCAATTAGGCCGGCCAATCTCTCCAACTCTCAACTCGCGCCGGCACGGACGCGGCACGAGCGCGCTCAAATTCCCCATAGAGCTGAGCCTGCGGCCCGGCCGGCCCGGATACGGCCCGCGATTTCGTGCCTTGGCGCTTTCGGACGCCGACGTTCGCAGCCCGTGGTTAGATCGTCTTGCCGCGTCCGAAAACCTGCACAGTGCACAATAGGCGACATTGCCTACGACCGCCAGTCTTTGTCAAACAAACCGATACTAAAGTGAAGAGACCCGTGGCGTCCGGGTCTCTTCGTAAAAACCGTTTCGTAAGCTGGCGTCCTGCCGTCGAGCAAGGCCCTATTTCGTGACGATCGGAACCGCCGCGTAGTTGAACCGGTAATTAACGCCGACGCGGACAGTTTGCTCGTACACATGATTCTGGCTGAAGAAAGCCGTCGTTCCCGTTACCAAAAACGGAGCCGTGCAGGTGGTGCCACATACCGGCACCAGTGGGCTTCCGATCGCGTTGGTCACGGTGCCGAGATCGGTATAGAGATACTCGAGCTTCATGCTCCAGTTGTTGCCCGTCAGCCCGAACAACCGTCCAAGGTTGGTTTCTACGCCGCCACCCAACACCCACCCGACCTTCGTGGTGCTGGAGCTACCTGCGAGCGCGCCTCCGGGTAGGCCAAATGCAGCAAAGGTCCCAGGTCCGTTGATACCGACCGCAGCTGAAAGCCCAGGATTCCCCGGCGTCGAGTTCAGGGCGTAGTTGTTCTCGACCTTGGCCCAGGCCGCGCCGCCCGTCACGTACCACAGATAGGAGTCATGCGCCCAGCCCAACCGTCCGCGGGCAGTCGTGATCCAGTCGAGCTTCTGCTGACTGCTCCAACTCTGTGCGGTCTGCGGCACGAAGAAGAAGTTCGGGAGAGGAGGGAATACGCTCGGAGCCGGCGCCGCGCTGTAGAAATGCGTGTCGCTTTGGCTGGTCCAGGCGTAGTCGCCTTCGACGCCCACGACGAGCCCACCGATCTGCCAATTGTAACCGCCCTGCAAGCCCCCGATGATGCCTCTTCCTACGTGACTGTAGTTGTCAGCGAACGGCTGGCTGAAGCTCATCGGGGCCGTGGTGGCAAGCAGTGGTCCACCGCCAGTGCCGACAAGCGTCCCGGTCGGGATTGACTCGGTCCAGTTCCAGGCCTCGGTTGTCGTGCTCCAGCTCTGGCCCACGCCGAGGCTCGCGCCGACGTAGAACCCGCTCCAATCGCAGGTCGTGCAAGTCGCCGCTCTGTAGGTCGGCCTGCGGATGTCCGCGGCTTCTGCCACGAGTGGGAGAGACAGCAACGCTGCTGCCGCCAGGCTCAATTGAATATTCCGCATCTTTAGTCCTCCCGGCCGAATGGCCGCACGTTCTCTCGCGCGCGGACGTACAACGTCGCGCCGAAGAATTCGGGTTGAATAAAATCGGGTACACGCCGCCGCGTTGCGAAAGCCCAACGCGCGAGAATCACTGACCGGACCGGAAGCGAAATCGCCAATTGGAGCGGGCAAACAAACTGGATCGTTGCCCAGAAGTCGGCCGGGCGCCCCATATGCGAACGAATCGCAGGAATGGACGGTAGATCGGCGCCGACTCGCTCGCAATCTCAAAATGTGGGGAAAGAATCAGTTGAGACTCGACCGTGCTAATTTAGCCACATTCCTCAACGTGCTTGCGGTGCCGTCGACGAGTTGCTGGAGCCGCCAAGGCACGTCAAGGCCAGGCACCTTCGTGGTTTTCGTGCTGATTGACTGCGCGAATTTGGTCGGCTCTTATATGTGCGCGATTGCAAGGGCTCTCGGATGCGTACGACGATGAAGCTCGCTGTTATTTGCGTGTCGTTGCTCATAGCTGCTCACGCCGAGGCCGTGAAACAGCGCAAACAGATAAACGCTTTGGATTTTCAGGAGCGCGGGGCGCGGCTAAGGCTTGAGCTGGAACGTGCCTACCAGGATCTACGACACACAGGAGGCTTTAAGTCCGCTGGCAATGACGTGTCCTCGATAGTCGAAAAATATGTTCCGGTTGGAACGTCTTTTGCTGATGCGGAAACCACACTTCGAAGCTCCGGATTTAGTATAGGCCCGCTGCCACCGCGAGAACCACCAAAGAATCCATCTCCGCTTTGGAGCGATGAGCACAAATTAGCGATGAGATTTGCGATTCTCGGAACGTTGGTGCTTGCACAACAAGGAGTTTCCAGGATCACCGTCGAGATAACGCTTCTTCCAAAAATATCGGGAGCTGATCACAATACCGTAAAGGGTGTTCACGCCGCAATCTATTACCGCGGCGTCTAATGCTTACGCCGGCAGGTGCCGCTTCAGGAAGGTGCGCGCCCGGTTGACGGTGCGGGCCTTCAGCTCCGGCGGATCCTTCCAGGGAAACACCGTGATCTCGGCGTTCGGCGCCAGCGAGGCGATGTCGATCGAAACCTGGAGCGGATGCGCCGTCACGTCGTCGGGCAGCACCAGCATCGGCGCCTGGCACGACCTCGCGAAGTCGCGCGACACGCTGTACACGAAATCGGGCCGCACGCGTAGAGGCCGTGCAGATATTTCTCGATCGTTTCCATCGGCACGTCGCGCCGGCGCTCGCGGAGCTCCTTGGCCCAGACGTCGCGTCCGGAGTTGAACATGTAGTCCGGCTGCTCCGGCCGGTGCCCGACCGGCTGGCTCAGCAGCGCGGCGACGACGCGCTGCGGCGCGCGCTCCATGAGTTTCATTGCGAACGGGCCGCCGATGCAATTGCCGAAGAAAAAGAACTGGCGGATGCCGAGATGGTCCATCAGACCGAGCTGGTCGTCGGCGAACGCGCCCCAGGGATCGTCGACCGACACCGGGCCGGTGGACTCGCCGCCCGTGGCGTTACGCTGATTCATGGTGTTGACGCGGAAGTCGCTCTTGAGCTCCTCCGGGATGTTGATCACCGCGCTCGCCCAGACCGCGATGCGCGAGCTCAAGCCGCCGCCGGGCGTCGCCAACAGCGGAAAGCCGGTGCCGATCTCGGTGTAGCGGATGCGGACGTTGCCCTTCTCGTAGTAGCCGGTCTTGGCACCCGCCGGCGCGCCTTGCGGGGCCTGTCTGCGGCGCCTGGGCAAACACCTGCGGTGCGGCTGCCGTCGCCGCTGCCGCGGTGCCTGTTGTCAGGACAGTGCGTCGGCTTGAATCGATCATCGCCTTCCTCCCGTGTCGTTGTCGCGGGCATGCGCTCGGCCCCGGTGCCCCATCATTGGACAGATAGCTTGACCTTCTTGTAATCGTTCACCTCATAAGAGATGTGGTTGACGTAGATGGCCTCGAGCGGCTTGCCCGCGGCCCTGGCTGCCGGCGCTGTCCCGGCCGCCGCGGCTGCCGCGAGGCTCAAGCTCTGAATGAGCTGCCGCCGGTTCGTTTTTCCCTGTTCGAAATCCTGGAGCAATTTTGCGATGACACTTTCCATTGCCTGTCCTCCTATTCGGAATTCCGCCGGGATTCGATCCGGCCTCCCGCGCTGTGTCATTTATACAATCCGCGAAGGGGGCGTGGGAGCGAGCATCGTTTGATGTCAAAGCACAGATTCGGCCCTCGCCTCTGGCGCGCGAAGGGCCGCTGCTTTTGCCACAAGCGGTCGTGAGCAGATGCAGCAAACGAGGTGTGTAAACGCGCGCCTATTGCTCGTGCCAACTGGGGTCGCCTAGAGATCAACCTAGTGCCAGGGTCGCCCCAAACTGTTTATCATTCATGCGCGCAAAATCATGGCGTGGATATACGTCTGTGGCCCGGCCAAAGAAGAACTCGTCGAACGCTTTCATAGCGCTGAAATGCAGCGGATCATTGACGCGCGCTAAGGCGATCTGCGTAAAGAATGGCTCCGCCCCCGGAACCGCAACGAGCTCGAAGTGATTTGGGAATATCCGCGCCCAGTACGAAACGAGGTGATACCATGTGAAGGCTACGTCCGCGTAGCCGCGGGCCACCATCTCGGGAAGATCGCGATGCATGATGCCAAGGCGACCTGGGAAACTCGACTCCGCCGCGACGAGGGCATCGGCCGCGGGCTTTCCAAGCAACTCCTCAGTGGCAGCAAGGCACTTGGCACGAACATCGCCCGCATCCGGTAGGGCAATCCGCGTACCTGTGCGCACCGCGTCAGCTAGGCCATGAATGCCGAGCGGATTGCCTTTGCGGACAAGTAGCGCCACGCCACGGTTCTTACAGAAGAAACGCGCCTGCGGCTCGATGACGCCCAGCTGATGCAACTGCCGCAGAGGCTCCGGGTAGCCCATGAAGATATCAGGGTAGAAGCCCGATTTACGGCTCACGTCGAGCGTGAGGTTACCGAGCGCGATACCTCCGGCACGGATCATTTGCACGGCAATTGGCTGGGGTAGGGTCACCACAACTATGTTGTCTAGACTGAGATCAGCGTACCGGGGCTGTGACTTGGCCCACGACGGGAATGCGCCGATAATGTCATCGCTGAGCAACACCATAAGGTGATTGCCTTCGGTGAAGATTACCAAACTCGCTGGCAATCCGATCCGGCCGACAATGTCGAGCACCGTATCCGTATGCCCCGTAAACGATCGAATACCGGGTTGGAGCTTCGTTACGACTGGCCAAACAAGCGGCTCAAGCTGCATCTGGGTGATCACATTGCGCTATGGTTGGCGGTTGCATTTCGCCAATTCCTGAAGTTGCAGCACTCGATGTGTCGCCCGAGAAACCTGTGCCGCTTACCATCACTGCCTCACTGCGCCCGGATGCCCGCATCTTGGATGACTTTTGCGCGCTTGACTATGTCGGTGCGGATTTGAGCGGCGAACTCCTCGGGGGTATTGCCGACCGGCTGAAAGCCGAGCGCCGCCAGCTGCTCTTTCATTGCTGGCTGCGCGAGGATGTCGGCGACGCGGCGATAGAGCAGCGTCGTGATCTCCTGTGGTGTTCCCCTGGGCATGAGCAGCGCCAACCAGTCATCGCACTCGATATCGCCATGGCCGGCTTCCGCCATGGTTGGCACCTGCGGCAACACCGGCAGCCGCGCCTTGCTCATCACCGCAAGCCCGCGCAGCCTGCCGTCCATGACCTGCGGTGCGGCCGTTGCCGCGCTGGTGAAGCCGATCGGGGTATGGCCCGCGATCATTGAAGCGATCGCTGGACCCGAGCCGTTGAAGGGGACATGCACCAGGTCAAGACCCAGCTTGAGGCGGAATGTTTCGCCCAACAGATGACTGGCCTGGCCGGCGCCGGCGGAAGCATAGCTGTATTTGCCGGGATTGGATTTGATGAGCGCGATAAGCTCATCGACCGTGTGGGTCGTCACCGATGGGTTCACGCTCAGGGCCACCACGTTGGTGACCGCGATCGTGATCGGGTCGAAGTCCTTGACGGGATCATACGGGATGGTGGGGTAGAGGGTTGGATTAACGACGTAGCCGCTGGCGGTCACGAGGATCGTGTAACCGTCGGGGGCGGCGTGGGCGGCGCGGCCGATGCCGATATTGCCGCCGGCCCCCGGGATGTTCTCGACATAAAACTGCTTGCCGGTGGCGTCAGATAATCTTTGTGCGATGAGCCGAGCAAACACATCGGTCGGACCGCCAGCCGCGAGCGGAACGATCATGCGTACGGGCCGCGACGGGTAGGTCTGCGACCACGCGAGTTGGGTGACGATCGGAGCGGCGGCAGCGCCGATAACAGCAAAGAACTCTCGACGCGTCATCTCGAAGCTTCCTGCGCTCGGGTGTCGGCTCCCTAATATGGACTACTGCAGCCGACGGCCCGCGTCGGTCTGCCCGAATAACGATAGCACATCACCGCGCGGCGGGAATCTCCGCTGCACTGCGGGACTCCCACCCGGCTTGTGACCGCTCAGGATCAAAGCACAAAGGCGGCGGTTAGCGGTGGCCCGCCCCACGAGGGTCCGCGGACGATTACGGATGAGATCGAGCTGGCTCTTGAGTGCCATGAGCCGACGTGAGCGATCGCAGCAAATAGCGCCACTACTCAATTACCTCGTTGGAGCGGGCGTGCAGCATGGGCGGAATGTCAATGCCGAGATCTTTTTCATTGTGGCCCCCCAAATCCAATTCGGCCGCGCGTCCGCGCCGATCTCTCAACGCGCGTTTACGACGCGTACCGAACCTGGCTCCAGCCTAAGGCGATTCGGCGGGCGTCGAGGTGATGTGGGCGTTTTCTGTCGCCGTGTTGCAGCGGGCAACGAAGCTCTGACGGCTCTGCGGATGCCCGAGTGCAGCCACGCGAACGAGGCCGGGAACGACAAAACGCCAGTTTGGCCGCGAGGTCACGAGAGTTCGTCGTGCTCTGACAGTGTCCCCTCATGGAACGGCGTCTCTTCATGGAAGTGAACGAGATGATCGCCCAACAGACCGGCAAAATGCCTTAGGATGCGATCCGACCATGTTGGACTTTACGGGGCAGATCGCGGTCGTCACTGGGGCCTCCAAGGGGATCGGCTATTTCATGGCAAAAGAGCTCGCCGTTGCCGGTGCGCATGTCATTGCAGTCGCGCGGTCCCAACACGGCCTTCGAAACTCCAGGACGAGTACGATGGAAAGGTGAAAGATCGCTTCACGCTCAGGGCTGTCAATCTGGCCGACATGAATGCGATCGAGCTTCTTCGATTTGCACGATGGTCAGGCAATCAACCGGTGCGCAACACCGAGATCGCGTGCCAGGCCGACAACATCAGACCAGAGCCCGTCGGGAATCTGCAATCCCTTGTTGCAACTTTGCTTCCCGCGCAGGGCACTTCCCTGTCCTGGGATCAGGATGGCATCGGTATTCGGCCCTGTCGGCCCGGATGCGATTTCACCGAGCAGGCTCTCGATGCTTCGATAGTAGTCGTCGAGCGCCTGAAATGCTTCGACACGGACGGCGCCAACCAGAATCGCCCCGCCGCTCGGCGGCCACATGCCGCTGAGCACTCCGCACAGGATCTCCACCGCAAGGGCAAGGGCGTAACCCTTGTGACCGCCGAGCGGAGCAAGCGTGCCATGTGGCGGCAAAGCCTTGGACGGATCGCGCGTGGGATATCCCGCGGCATCGAAGGCCCATCCTTCCGGCAGCAATTTCCCCAGCTTGGCGGCCAGCAGGACATGGCCGCGCGCACCCTGGGTCGTCGACAGATCGACCACGACGGGAGCGCTGTCCCTGCGCGGGAAGCCGAAGGCAATCGGGTTCGTTCCGAAGATGGGCTTGGTTCCACCCACGGCGCTACCCAAGCCGAGGAGGGATGCCCCGAGCACGCCACGAGGCCGACAAGGCCATTGCCGGCCGCGGCCTCCACATAGTAGCCGAGCCGCCCGATGTGGTTCGCATTGCGCACCAGCGCCAGGCAGACGCCCTGCTTCTGCGCCCGCTCGACGCACATCGTCATCGTTTGCGTCGTGACGACCTGGCCCCACCCGTTGCCGCCATCCAGCAGGAGCGTCGATCCGAATTCACGCTCGATCTTGAGCTCGGCCGGCGAGGCGATCTTCCCTTCTCGCATCCAGTTGACGTAGGGTCGTAATCGGATCAAACCCTGCCCGCGGTTCTCACGCGCCTCGGCGTCGACAAGCTGCTCCGCGACTAGGCGCGCATCATCGGAATCGGCGCCGGCGGCACCGAGCAGCGCGCGTACGAGGTCATTCAGATCTTGGCTGCGAATTGGTCCTACGAACGTCACGAGCGCATTCCCCCTAGTAGCCGAGATAGGCTCGTCGAACCTGCTCGTCGTCCAACAGGTCGCCGGCCATTCCGTGTTTCACGATGACTCCCGTCTCCAGCACGTAGCCACGATGCGCGATCGATAGCGCCACGTTGGCGTTCTGTTCCACCAGCAGGAGCGTCGTACCCTGCCGATTCAGCTCGATCAGCACGTCGAAGATGCCATCGACCAGGGCCGGCGCCAGACCGAGCGACGGCTCGTCGAGCATCAGCAGCCGGGGATTGGCCATCAGACCGCGCCCGATGGCCAGCATCTGCTGCTCGCCCCCGGAGAGCGTCCCTGCACTCTGGTGGCGACGCTTGGAGAGAATGGGAAAGAGTTGCCACACCCGGTCGAGCCGACTGGCCCGTTCGTTGGAGTTGCGGCAGAAATACGCACCGAGATCGAGGTTGTCGCCGACCGTCATCTGCGGAAAGACCTGCCGCCCCTCGGGCACGTGGATAACGCCGAGCTTCACCAGTCGATGAGCAGGCAGTTTGTCGATCCGTTGTCCGTCGAGGAGAATCTCGCCCTCTGCGCATGGCACGAGGGAGGAGATGGCACGCAATGTCGTGCTCTTTCCGGCGCCGTTTGCCCCAACCAGCACGACCGTTTCGCCAGGGTCGACGCGGATGTCGATTCCGTGCAGCGCCTGCACCTCACCGTATCGAACTCGTACTTCCTTAAGCTCGAGCACGGACGCGCGTTTCCTTCCCGAGGTAAGCCTCGATGACTTTGGGGTTGGCCCGAATCTCCGCCGGTGCGCCCTCGGCGATCTTGGTTCCATTGTCGAGAACCGCGATGCGGTCGCAAACCCCCATCACTACGCGCATGTGATGCTCGACCAGCACGACCGTCAAGCTTCGGTCGCGTAAGCGTCGAGCTACGCCGAGCAGCTCGTTGCATTCCTGCGGGTTCATTCCGGCCGCGGGCTCGTCGAGCAGAAGCAGCTTCGGGTCTGTGGCCAGGGCGCGCGCGATCTCCACCCGTCGCCGGTCGCCATAGGGCAGATGCTTCACTGCCGTATTGATCTTCTTCTCCAGCCCGACGAACGCGATTTCTTCGAAGGCCCTTTCGCGGCAGGCGCGCTCTTCCTCCCGCGCGCCGCGCGTGCCTAGCAGTTGCGCTACCGGTCCGGCCTCGCGGCCGGCTTGGCGGCCGATCAGCACCGTCTGAAAGACCGTCATCTCGGGGAAAAGCCGCAGGTTCTGGAACGTCCTGGCCAGACCCATTCTGGCTCGCTTCCAGCTCGGCTGTGCCGTGATGTCCCGGTTTGCAAACAGTATTCGCCCCGAGGTCGGCATGGTGAACCCGGTCAGGGCGTTAAACAGCGTCGTCTTGCCTGCGCCGTTCGGTCCGATGATGCCGAAGACTTCCCCGGCGCGAACCTGCAGCGACACCGCGTTGACGGCGACGAGCCCGCCGAACGCAACTGTGAGCGCATCCGACGTCAGGAGCGTATTGTTGGATCGGCCCTCTTGTTCTGCCGACCGGTCAAGCACGACGCGGCGCCTCCGGCTCGGTCCACATCGGCGGGTTTTGTCCCCAGCGGAGATCTCCCAGGATGCCTTGCGGGCACAGGGTAGCCATCAGCATCAGCAAAGCGCCGTAGCTCAGGATGCGGATCTCGGGCACCGCTCGCAGCAGCTCGGGAAGCACCACCAGAAGCGCTGCTCCGACGAGCGATCCGACAACGTTGCCGCGCCCGCCGACGATCAGCATCGTGAGCGCCAGGATCGAGATGTTCGATGTGAAATTTTCCGGGCTGAGATAGGTGATGTAGTGGGCAAAGAGGCTGCCCGCAATGCCGGCGAGAGCGGCTCCAAAACCGAATGCCGCCACTTGGTAGCGCAACGTGGGAATACCGACGGACGCGGCTGCCAATTCGTCGTCGCGGACCGCAAGCAGGACCTGCCCCGGCATCGTGTTAACGAGGCGCAGGACAACGCTTATGACGATCAGCAGCACGGCGATGACCAGATAGGCGTACGCCTGTTGATCGATGAATTCGAAGCCGAATATCACCGGCGCCGGGATCGCTCTCATGCCCAGCGATCCGCCCGTCATGCTCTCCCAGTTACGGAAGATCAGATAGGCGATCTCGCCGAATCCGAATGTCGCCATCCCGAGATAGATGCCGCGCAGACGCAGACGCATGAACGGAATGGCCAGAAGCAACCCGATGACCAAGGGCACCACCGCGGCGATCAGCAGCGCGCCGAGGTAGGGGACCCCATACTGCATCACGGCAATCGCACTGGCATAGGCACCGAAGCCGTAAAACGCAGCCTGACCGAGCGCCAGCAGTCCCGCAAATCCGATGACGACATTGAGGCCCAGGGTGAGGATCGCATAGATCCCCCACATGATGACGAGATGCAGATAATAGCCGTCGCTTGTCGCCGTCGCTAATCCGGCGACTGCTATCGGTACCAGCCAAGGTATCAGCCCGAGCAGCGATGCAGCGTGGAATTGGCTTGTTCGGGGTGAAACAACGGACGCTTGCAAAAACGCCCCAACTGCTTCCGACTGCAAGTCGGGTGGCTTGACCATCGCCGCTCACACTCAGACTTTTTCTTGATGCAAAGTGCCCAGGATGCCCTGCGGCCGGACGAGAAAGATGACGATGAGAATGGCGAACGCGATCGCATCCCGATACGCGAACGAGATGTAGCTGCCGCCGAAAACTTCCGCCATGCCGAGGGTCATGCCGCCAAGGCCGGCGCCGAGCACGCTGCCCATTCCACCCAGGACGGCCGCGACGAACCCCTTGATCCCGGGCGCAAACCCCATCGAGGGATGGGCATAGTTGTAGTATGCGCCCATGAGCATGCCGGCCACTGCAGCCAGCCCCGACCCGATGGCAAAGACCTGGCGGACCGTCCGGTTGAGATCGATGCCCATCAAGGCTGCGGCAGTGGGATTCTGCGCGGTTGCGCGAATGGCCCGCCCCCAACGAGCATAGCGGATCAGCAACTGCAGGCTGATCATCAGAACGGCCGAAAGCGACACGATGATCACTTCGGTGTAGGTGATGCGCGCCGACCCTATCCTAAGAACGCCATCGGGAAGAGACAGCGGATAGGGGCGCACATCGGCTCCCCAAATCAGCTGTGCAAGAGCCTCCAGCATGATGCCGGCACCCAGCGTGCTGACCAAGGCCAACGCCCGGTGCGCTCCCTTGTGTCGCAACGGCGCCACTGCCACGCGTTCCACCACAACACCGAGCATTGCGATGGCCAGGATGGTTATGAGGGCAATGCCGAGGAAGCCGAGCCGCGGCGCGGCGAGGCCCAAGGCGAGGCTGATGTAGACCCCGGCCATCACGAGGCTGCCGTGGCTGAAGTTGATGATCTCCAGAATGCTGAACACCAGGGAGAAGCCCACGGCGATCAAGGCGTAGACGCTTCCGAGAACGATACCGTTGACGATCTGCTGCTCCAGCATCGCGCCCGAGCCTTAATCGCCCGGTGCCAGCGCCCACTTGCCGTTTTTGACTTCCACCCAGAAGATTTTCTTCTCGGGCAGTCTTTCAGCGTTGAAGCTGATCTTGCCGACGATGCCGGGAAAGTCCTTGGTCCCGGCGACCTCGGTCGTCAGCTTGTCGCGATCGCAACCGACGGCCTGGAACGCCTTCTTCAGGATCATCACGGCATCATACGTGCTGATGTGGTACTGAAGCGGCTCCTTGCCGGTTGCCTTCTTGAACTTTTGATCCGCCTGGGCAACGGGCTGGGACTCCAGGGTCGAAAGGAAGTCCGTCCAGCTCACGACGCCGTCCGCCGAGCTCCCCGCCAGCTCGATGAACTGAGGATAGACGATTGTTCCTTGACCGACTATCGGGCCGGTGTACCCGAGTTGTCGGGCCTGGCGAACGATGAGCGCGCCCTCGGTGTAGTGCGTATTGAGGACGAGCGCTTCCGGCTTCTTTTCCAGCACGACCGTCAACTGCGCCTTGAAGTCCCTGTCCCCCTGCGTGTACACGGCATCTGCTACGATCGGAATGCTCTTGCCTGCAGCCCATTCCTTTTCGACCTTCGTTACCGCCTCGCCCCAGTCATCCTTGACATGGATGATCGCGAAATTGTGCGCGCCAAACCGGTCTACGGCATACTTCGGGACAAGCGGCCCATACGTGCCGAGGTCCAGCGACATGATGTAGAAGTGCGTGTTCTTCGTAACCAGGGAAGGCGTGGACGCGCTCGGAGAGATCGCAACGAGCTTCGCGCGCTTCAACACCGGGATGGCGGCGGACGAGGACGCCGTGCTCGACGGACCGATCACCGCGTAGACGTCGGTGTTGGAGGCGAGCCGCTGGGCCGCCGCGACAGCTTCGTTCGGCTGGCCTTCATCATCCAGGATCTGAAGCTGCAATTTGCTGCCGTTGATGCCGCCGGCAGCGTTGATCTCGTCGATTGCGACCTTGGCACCTTCGGTGAATTGTTGGCCCTGCTCGGCCTTGCTTCCCGTTACGGGTGCGATGACACCAATTCCGATTTCCGCCGGGCAAGCCTTCTGAGCCAGCGCCGGAAGGACAGAAAACGGAAGACTCGGGAGCAGCGCGGCCGCGACGGCACTGCCCTGAAGCATGAGACGAAGTGTCCTCGCACCAGCATGACCGTGTCGATTCATGACCGCACTCCTCCAGATGGAAATTCGTGGCGTAGTCTCATGCGCAAATCTTGCAGTGACGGTGCCCTCTCCATGCGCAGTCAAACGCCGCCTTCATAGCCGAGCCGTCTCGATACCCTGTCTGCAGCTTTGCGCACGGCCATCCCGAGCTTGGGAAACCGCTGGACTGCGATTTGCCCGGAACGGCCCGAAATGCCGATCGAGGCGATCGCACGACCTGTCGAGTCGAAGCAGGGTCGGCGCCGCCTCGTGCCGCAGATCGGGATCTCGCGAATATGCGGTGCCGAGTTGAAATGCCTTCAGCCCGATCCGGTACCATCCGGATTCCGAATCCTGCTGCGCGTATCCGAGCTCAACCAACGTCGCCAACAAACGATGGGTCGTGCTCTTGTTCCAATCCCACTCCTTCGCGAGCGCCGTCTGGAATAACGATGACAGTGGGGCGGCGACCTGTCAATAATCGAGCGAAAAGCCGCGAAGAGGATCGAAAATGACTCATGGAGGAGTGCTGATCAGAGGAGGCACGGTCATCGATCCTGCCAACGACGTGCATGGCAAGTGCGACGTCAGGCTTCGCGGGACTCGTGTCGATGCAGTCGGCGAGAGCCTTTCTTGCGGATCAAGCGATCTTGTCGTCGATGCGACCGACTGTCTTGTAATTCCCGGCCTCGTTGACACGCACGTGCACCTTTCCGCCCCCTTCGGCGGTCCGCAGGGTCATCGGATGCTTGCTCGGGCCGGTGTGACATGTGCTCTCGATATGGCGGGCCAGCCACGATCGCTGATCGAAGGGATCAAATCCGCAGGGACCGGCATCACCGTCGGCTTCGTGTACCCCCTGGTCCCTGGCGAAAGCATCTCGGGCCGTGATCCGGGAAAACAGGAGATGCGGAGCGCCTGCGACAACGCCCTAGATCAGGGTGCGCTGGGAATAAAGCTTCTGGGTGGTCATTACCCGCTCACCCCCGAAGCAACCGCGCTTGCAATACAAACCGGTGCGCACGTGCGCTGCTGGTGCGCGGTCCATGCCGGCACCAATAAAACCGGGAGCGATATCACGGGTCTCGAGGAGCTGCTCGAGCTCGCCGATGGCCTGCCGGTGCACGTCGCCCACGTGAACTCATACTGCCGCGGGCAGCATACCGGTGATCCGCTGGAAGAGGCGAGCCGAGCCGTCGCGGCATTGGCTCGTGCGCCACGCGCCCGCTCCGAGTCGTACCTCGCCACGATCAACGGCGCCAACGCGCTCATCGTTGACGACGTTCCGAAGAGCAACGTCGTCAAGACGTGCCTGAAGCTCGGCGGCTTTCCGGCCACCGCATCCGGCATGCACGATGCCATTCTTTCCGGTTGGGCCATGATCCAGGGCATGCAGGACGGAGAAACCGTGCTCCTGCCGCCGGAGGCTGGACTCGCCTGCTACACGTCGAATGGGACCAATGTCGGCATCAGCTTTCCGGTCAATCCTCCGGGCTCGGCGATCAGCATCGCGCTGGCGAGGAAAGGCGACGAGTTCGTCGTAACCGCTCTGAGCACCGACGGCGGCGCCATCCCCAGGAACACGACTGTCGAGCAAGGCTTGGCGCTCGTTGAGTTCGGCGCGCTCGAGCTGGATGATTTCGTGCGCAAGGCTTGCCTGAACGCCGCACGTATGTTCGGGCTGAAGTCCAAGGGCCATCTCGGGTCCGGCGCCGATGCCGATGTCGCCATCATCGATCCGGCGCAGCGAAAGCCGACATGGGTCTTCGCCAACGGCGAGGTCGTGGTACGGTCCGGAACCGTCGTCGGACGGGGCGGAAGGGTGGCCACGACCCCGCGGGGTGTCCCCTCCCTCCACAGCGAAGGGATCGAGTGCGTGACCGCGGCGCCGGACTGGATCTGAGGGCGATCTTCACGACTCGCCGGCTACCCGAGGCCGCGCGACGGCGCTGACGCATGCGGAAGCCTCAGTAGCCTTTGCCGCGCGCCGAGATCGGCCACATGCACTCGACCGTGCCGTTGCGCACGCCGACATACCAGTCGTGTACGTTGCAGGTCGGATCGCAGTGTCCGGGCACCAGGCGCAGCTTGTCGCCGACCTTCAGAACGCCCCCCGGGTCCTCGATGACGCCATGCTCGTCGGAGCACTTGACGTATTTCACGTCGCTGCGGCCGTAAACAACGGGCAGACCGGAGTCGACCGACTGTGCCTTGAGGCCGGCATCGCAAATGGCCTTGTCGGCTTTGGCGTGGCTCATCACCGAGGTGAGAATGAACAACGCATTCTCCCATTCGCCCTGATCGACGCGTTTGCCGTCCTTGTCGTGGATGCGGCCGTAGTCGGCGTCCATGAAAGCGTAGGAGCCGCACTGCAGCTCGTTGAACACGCCGGACGCACTCTCGAAATAGTAGGAGCCGGTACCGCCGCCTGAGACAAGCTCGGGTGTCAGACCCGCGGCTTTCAGTGTTTCGACGGCTTCCTTCGCCATGACAATTGCGGCATCGAGCTTGGCCTTGCGGTCTTCGTACTTGTCGAGGTGCTGCATGGTGCCCTGATAGGCCTGGATACCGGTAAAGCTAAGCCCCGGTGCCGCGGCGATGGCTTTGGCGATGGCGACGGCGTCCGCAGTCGTCGTGACGCCGCAGCGGCCGGCACCGCAGTCGATCTCGACGAAGCATCCAAGTGTGGTGCGATGCTTCTGCGCCGCTGCCGAGAGCTCGGCGACGTTGGCGAGGTCGTCGATGCAGACAATCGTGCGAGCGCCGAGCTTCGGCAGCCGTGCGAGCCGGTCGATCTTCAAGGGATCGCGGACTTCGTTGGAGATCAGAATGTCCTTGATGCCGCCGCGTGCGAACACCTCGGCTTCGCTCACTTTTTGGCAGCAGACGCCAGCCGCGCCGCCGAGGCGCTGCTGCAGCTTTGCCACGTCGACCGACTTGTGCATCTTGGCGTGTGCGCGATGACGCATGCCGTGCGCCTCGGCGTAGTCGCCCATCTTCCTGATGTTGCGCTCCAAGGCGTCGAGATCGAGGATCAGGCAGGGCGTCTGAATGTCGGTCTCGCGCATGCCGGGGGCGGCCGGGATATCGAACCCGACCTCGAGATCGGCGATCGTGTCGTTCATGGCATTCATCGGCTGTCGTTCCACTCCCGGGAATTGCGCGGCAGGATTTCAGGATCGCGTTGCTGCTGGCGATTGCTTACAACGCGTTCCGCTCGCATAGAATCGCAGGGTGGGCAAAGGAGCCGGCGCTTGCGCCGGCGACATGCCTACGCGGGGCACGGCGCGCAAGAGCGCGCCTTTGCCCACCCTGAGAATGCTGGCACGTCCTCGTCCTTGAAGATGGTCATCAGCGGTATCGCCGAGCTTGGCTCTATCGCGAGCTCGACGCGTTTTCAGACATTCCGCCGCACATTGACAGCTATTTCCCTCGATGTCACCGTTATTGTGAATGCGGTTTCAATATATGAAACCGCATGGCGAGCGTTCGGCGCTTCACGATGACCGAGAGCCGATGCAATCGAGTCGGAGTCGGCTGCACAGCCGGTGCCTGACTGCATGAGCTTCCCGAATATCAATCCATGGCGCCGTGGTGCCATTCAGCAAGGAGAGAGTATATGGGTGCACGTAATCGTCCTGAGATGCCGTATGGCTGGGGGCGTGTGCCCTATTCGCTCGAGGATCGTCTGCCATGGATGAATCTTCCTTTTGACGTCTCGGAGTATCATCAGCGGATCGAGCGCCTGCGCGGCCACATGGCGCAGAATCGCTTGAACGCCCTCGTCGTGGTGGGCAATCGCGCAGACAACTCCAATGTCCGTTACCTCAGCAATTTCGAGGACTTCTACGGTGGCGAAAGCATCGTCGTCGTCCCGGCTGCAGGCAAACCAGGTTTTACGACGAATGCCATCATGCACGGAGAGCCGATGCATTCCGGCATTCAGGATTGCTGGATCGAGGACGTACGCTGCGCGGCCGCGCCCCGCACCGTGACCGGAGACGCCGATGCGGTCACCATCCTCGATCACGTCGAGGACTTCATCCGCGAGAGCGGAGCCGGCAAGGGCCAGATCGGTCTCGTGGGGGAGTTCAATGTCGGCACGCTGGAAGCATTCCTGAACGAGCGGTTTCCGGAGGCGACCGTCAAGCGCACGCCGGCCATTTTATACGACATGCGCGCCATCAAGAGCCCCGCTGAGATCGCGGTGATGCGCAAGGCCTGTCATCTCGCCGATGTCGGACTAAGGGCGGCGATGGACGCCGTGCGACCGGGCGTGAGTGAGTTCGACCTGTCGGCGGAGGCGAACTACGCCATGTTCAAGGCGGGCTCGGAGCATCCTGCGTTTGCGATTTCCGTCGCGGCTGGGCCTCGTTCGGGCTTCAAACACGTCGCGCCCACCAACAACAAGGTCAAAGCGGGCGACATGGTCTATCTCGACATCGGCGGCCGCTACATGGGTTATTACAGCGACTGCTCGCGGCAGCGGGTTTGCGGCGACCCGACCCCGGAGCAGCTGCGCTTCATGGAAACCCAGATCCAGATCGTCGAGGAAGTGACGAAGGCTGCCCGGCCGGGAGCGGTTATCGCCGATCTGGCGGAAATCGGCATCAAGATTGCCCGCGATGCCGGTTACGAGCAGTACCTGTATTTCCGCGGGCATGGAATCGGCTGCGCCACCCACGACCTGCCTTCCTTCGCGCCAGGCAATCCGAAGAAGCTCGAGGAGAACATGGTGTTCTGCTTCGAGCCGATGCTCGTAAAATACGAGTTCGGCACCGCCTGCTGGGAGGATATCTGGTGGGTGACCTCCGACCGGGTCGAGCGGTTGAACGAATGCCCGTTCCGCTTTTGGTGATGACCGGGCAAAGGCGGCAAGCCTGATTAAAAAGCTCGATTGAGATCCGGCGGTCGCTTTTCGCTAACCCGGTCCGAGCTACACGAACGCGCCCGGCTTGCGCTTACAATCCCTTCGGCAGGTCGGGGCAAGATCAGGTCGTGGCGTGAGGCGCCGTCAGAACCTGTTTGTACGAGATGAGGATCAACATCGCCGCTTGCAGCGCCCGCCGCGCCGCGCCGCCGAGCAGCCGCGATAGCTCGCGTCGTCTGATCACTCGATCACCTCGTCGGCGAGCGCAAGAAGCTTGTCAGGCACGTCAAGGACGAGCGCCTTGGCGGCGCGACGGTTGAGTATGAATTCGAATTTGGTGGCCTGAATGACCGGAAGGTCGGCCGGTCTCTCGCCCTTGAGAATCCGCGCAGCATAGTTCCCAACCTGGCGATAGGCATCGGTTATGTTGGTTCCGTAGCTCATCAGGCCGCCGGCCACGACCCCCTCGCGCTGGCTATAGCTAGCCGGCAGTGCATAGTGGTCCGCCAGCGCGACAATTCGCTTACGTTTGGAGTTAAGAAAGCCGCCGGTCCCGACGAGCAGCGCACCAGCCCCGTGTTGGACGGAGGTTCCAAAGGCGGTCTCGATGTCGCGCTCGGTGCTGACATCAAAAATGACGAGTCGCTGCCCAATCGCTTGCGCCGCGGCCTGCACGTCTCTTCGCTCGGCCTCCGTGACAGGAGTGTTCGGGTTCACGAGCATCGCAATGATCGTCGCCTTGGGCACGAGCTCGCGCAGCAGCTCCAATCGCTTCGCCCCGAGCACGCCAGAGAAAAAGGACACGCCGGTGACGTTGCCGCCGGGCCGGTTGAGGCTGGCCACGAGGCCGTCTCTGACCGGGTCGCTCCCGGTCGCGAACACGATCGGCATCGTGGTGGTCGCGGCCTTGGCGGCAAGCGCTGATTCGAGGTTTCCCACGATCACGGCCACCCGGTGGCGAATCAAATCCATCACAAGTGCTGGCAATCGATCTGGCTGATTGTCCGCAGAACGGTATTCGATCGCGACGTTCTGCCCCTCGACGAAGCCTGCTTCCTTCAGACCTTGACGGAATGCGGCCACCCAGTGCTGCACGTCACCAAGCGTCGAACTGCGCAGAAATCCCACCGTCGGCAGCGCCGACTGTTGTGCGCGCAGCGCGAGCGGCCACGCCGTTGCGCCGCCGACCATCGCGATGAACTCGCGTCGTTTGAGCTGATAAAATCGCATATGGTCGCCGCCAGATGGTGCAGGATTGCAGCATATCGATTTAGCAACGGTCAGTCAGCGGCTAAGCCGCCATTCTGCAACCGAGCAGCCGGTTGCACTGCACACCCGAGGTCTGCACCGGTCAACCCCGGAACTCACTGTCTGGGCTCTTATGTCAGCCTTCGCCAGCTGCGGGCTCGTTCCAGAGCAAGCGGTTTCTTCATTCGATGATCTCGTCGGCGGCCACGAGCAGCGTTTGCGGGATCGTCAGGGCGAGCATCTTCGCGGTCTTGCGATTGATCACCAGCTCGAACGTGGTCGGTTGCATCACCGGCAACTCGGAGGTTTTCGCACCCTTGAGAATACGGCCGGTGTAGAGTCCCGCGTGGCGATAGGCGTCGGCAATGCTTGTCCCATAGCTCATCAGACCGCCGGCTTCGACGTGCTCGCGGGCATCATAAATCGCCGGAATGGCATAGCGCGCCGCCCGTGCAGTCAGCTTTTGCCGTTGGCTCATGAAGAATGGACCACCGCCGACCACCAGCGCGCCCGCGCCTGCCCGGACCATCTGCGCGAACGCGGCATCGAGCTCGCCTTCGCTTGCGGCCTTCACCACCAATATTTGCCGCCCGAGCGCACGGCCCGCTTGCTCCACGGCGGGCAGCTCTGTCGCAAAATTTGGATCCATCAGAACGGCGATCAACACTGCCTTGGGAGCCAGCTCACATAGTAGCTCCATCCGCTTCGCGCCGAGATGGCCGCTCGAAAAAAACACGATGCCGGTTACGTTATCGGTCGGTCGGTTGAGGCTGGCGACGAGGCCGATTGTGACCGGGTCCTCGCCGCTCACGAAGATAATCGGAATGGTCCGGGTGGCGGTCTTGGCCGCCTTTGCCGCCTGTGTATTGCCGACGATCACAGCCACGTGCCGTTGCACGAGCTCGTCGGCGAGGCCCGGGAGCCGATCGAGTTGATTGTCTGCCCAACGATACTCGAGGGACACGTTCTGGCCTTCGGCAAATCCCTCTTCCTTCAAACCTTGTTGGAATGCCGTCACGAAATGCATGAACCGTGCGGACGGCGTGCTACGAAGGAACCCGATCACGGGCATCGCCGGCTGCTGCGCGTGCGCCGCGAGCGGCCACGCCGCGGCGCCGCCTACTATCGTGAAGAAATGGCGCCGCCCGATATGAATTGCCATGCGACCCTCGCACGGGGTGTGATGCAGCGAGCCGACAGTATCACACCTGGACGTGCTGCGCTGCGGGATTTCAAATCGGCCGATGTCGTCTCTGGGTCGAAAGCAGCGGTCCGGTACGCCCAGTGCCCGCGCCCGCAGCACCCCTGTAAGCGGGCGAGCCGAGACACTGTCGGCGAGGCTCTTGCGCTCACGTCGAGGATGGGCGCGATAGCGTCGCGATGCGGCAGGCTGTGATCCCATCGCCGCTCATCGAACCACGCAGGAGTCGAATCACCTTTCCATCGCTCAACAAGCCTCGGCGGTGCTATACTGCACGACATGAAAGTCGAGGAAATCGCCGAAGCTGTCGCCAAGCTGCCGCCGGACCAACTCGCCCGCTTCCGCCGCTGGTTCACCGCATTCGAGGCGGGCCGCACCAATCACGCCGAGGAGCTCGACTCCACAGCGACGAAACTCGGCCGCTTCGCTGGCCGCGCATTTGCTGAATTGAAAAGACGCGCGAAGGAACCATGAGCACTGCAGAGAAAAATAGCTCGCGCCTGCGCCGGAGAGCAAATTTGCTCTCCGCTGCGGTGTAGACAAAGTCCTCGCCGCGTAAGGATCGCCCCACTAGCCGCAAGCCAGCGCATAGACGTGCTGCACGCCCTGCGGCAGCGGCATTTCGATCCAGCTTTCGCCGCCATCCTTAGTGCCGAACACCTCGCCATAGCGCGCCGCGACGTAGACCTGCTCGGGGTCGCCGTGATGCAGGCCGACCGACATCAGCGTGCCGTGTGGCGTCACCTTGTCGAAGCGCTGCCAGGTATTGCCGAGGTCCCGGCTGCGGTAAAGCGCACCGTCTTTCGCCGCGGCCGCAACGCTGAGGCAAGCATAGAGCGTGCTCGGATCCTGCGGTGAAACCTTGATGTCGCGTCCGTAGGTGAAGGGTGAGAAGCGCTCGACCCGCATGTCCTGCCAGCTCCTGCCTTGGTCCTTGCTGCGGAACAGGCCCATGCGCACGGCGATGATGATGCTGTCAGGGTCGGCGGCGCTGGTGCAGACTACGTGCCCATCGAGCATGCCTTCGGCCTCCGTATCGCTGAGGAGCTTGCTGCGCAGACGCGGCTCGGCTTCCGCCAGGCGCAGCAGGTCGGCGCTGCAATCGCTCCAGCGTTCGCCGCCATCGGTCGAGCGCATCACGCCCGAGACTTCGAGCACGGCAAAAATCTCGCCGCGACGGTGAGGGTGCGACGCGAGCCGCATGACCCGGCATGAAAACGGCATCTTGGCGTGGATCGGCAATTGCGGATCGGGCATGCGCTTCCAGCTCGCGCCATCATCCTCGCTGCGGTAGATCGAAACCGGCGAGCCGCCGGCCAGCATCCGCTTCGGATCGGTGTCATCCTGCAAGAAGGACCAGACTTGCACGCCGCGGTCGGGAAAGTCGGCGCGGCGGAAACTTTGGCCGCGATCGGTGCTTCGATAAATGCCATCGCCGGTGCCGGCAAAGACGAGGTCGGGATCGCATGGGTGCACCATGACGGTAAACGCCTCGATCCCGCTCAACGCGTGTTTCCAGTCGCTACCATCCGCGGCGCGGCGAAACACGCCGGAGAGACCGGTTTGTCGGCTCGCATGATAACCGCCGACGCCGGCGAGCACACAGGATGGAACCACGATGCTATCCTCCCGCTCGTGAGATCTTGCGCCATGATATTTTACCATGTGCGCCCCGACAACATGGGGTAATGCGCTCGCTTCACGTCGGCGGCCCCGCCCGCGTGCCTGCATCCGGCGACACCTGCTCGACAATCGAGGAGTACTCAGATTCCTGATCACTCGCGCCATACTTGTTTCAGCAGCCGAGCCCAGTTCTCTCCCATGATCTTCCTGATGCGCCGCTCCGGCCATCTGCGACGCTCGAGCGCAGCCGTGAGGTTTGGAAAGTCCCGTATATGTTGCAGACCTTCGGGATTATTGATCTCGCCAAACTCGGTAAGCTTGCGGCCATAGCCCTTGTCGTGCGTAATGTAGCGAAAGAACTCCGCCCCATGCCCCTCGGTGAAATCGGTTCCGATCCCGACTTGATCCTCGCCGACGACATTCATGACGTATTCCATCGCCTCGATGTAATCATCGATGCCCGAGGCGCCGCCACGCTTCAAGAATGGAGAAAACATGGTGACACCCACAAACCCGCTTTTGTCTGCAATCGAGCGCAATTGCTCGTCAGATTTATTCCGCGGGTGAGATTTTAGCGCAGCCGGAAGGCAGTGTGAGTAGGCAACCGGTTGCTGCGAGAATGCGATAGCATCTGCCGATGTTTTCGGCCCAACGTGGCTCAAGTCGATCAGTATTCCGAGGCGATTGAATTCCGTTACAAGCTCGCGGCCAAAGTCGGTAAGACCGCCATCATGGGTCTCGTAGCAGCCGCTGCCGACCGAATTTGCCGTATTGTACGTGAGCTGCACTATTCTAAGACCAAGCTCCCTGTACACCTGGACCAGCGGCAGATAGTCGCCAAAACCGCTGGTGTTCTGCCAGCCGAGGATAATGCCGGTCTTGCCCTCGCGCTTGCACCGGCGGATATCCTCGGTGGTGTACACTTGGCGGATTTGCCCGGCATGGTCTCTGAACCACGTTTTCCAATCGGCAATGGCCCGCATGCTGGCTGCAAGGTCCTCCCAAATGCTGCAGGTGCAGTTCGCTGCCGTGATGCCGCCCGCACGCAACGCACCGAAGACTCGCGGGCCCCAGCTCGAGACGATTAAGCCGTCGATGACGATCAGATCATCGTGCAAAGAACTTGACACGCTGGCCCCCTATCGGCGCATGGACGTGAGATGTTTCAGACGGTCAGATATCGTATTCATGCGCTGCATCGCATAGCCATTTCGCCGTGTAATGCGCAAACGAATTGGCGACGAAGATCCTGTATTCGGGCGTGTGGGCGAGTTGCTGGAGTATTATCGGCGCCCGGGCGAGCAGCGTTTGGGCACACTGGCCCGGTTTGAAGGCGCGGGGGTGGAGGTCGAGGCTGCAGCCTTTCATCAATACGTTTCGAGCCTTCGGCCCGACTAACTCAATAACGGTGCGGGAGTCGGAAACATCGACGATCGAGGTACCTTGGCCTGCAAGGGTTCGCCGCAGCCTCGCCTCGAGAGTCCGGCTGTCGTTCAGGTGCTCGGGTCCGAGGACGATCAGCCATTCGTCCGGACCGAGCCATAACACGCTCAGGCCACCTGCTTGTGTGAAGGTATTCGGGACAATTGGCAAATTGCAGCAAAGCGCCGAGCTGATGGCCGAGGAAAACACGTCGCTCGAAGGGTTGCCGCGCAGATTGATTTTGCCAATGTGCAGGAGCTCTTTGATGGTTGCCGCACCGGAGGTCGCCGCCAATTCGTCCGATAACAGCTCTAGCGGACTATGGCTCTCGATAGCGCTAGCCATTGCGACGTGACCCCAGCTCGTCATAGAGCATTGGCTCGCACACCCTTGCTGCCGTCCCGCCGGAACGGCTAACTGCGAAGACGGTGCTCCCGAAACGTTTTCGTCCGTTCTTGACCAAAGCCAATGCAAACGAACGCTCCAGCGTCGGGCTGAAATAGCTGGAGGTAACGTGCCCAATCGAGGTCGGATCCGGTGCCGGGGGGCTGACGATTGGTCGCGTCAGGATGCGATCGTGGCGGCGGGGCGCGCCCGCGACGAGCTGGGCCCCTTCGGGCAGAACGACATCTCGATTCTCCGGAAGCAGACCGACCAATTGCTTGCGATCTACTCGGCTCATCTCCGGTCTGCGGAGAGAACGCCGGCCGATGAACTCCTTCCTCTTCGAAATCATCCATTCCATGCCGAGATCCAACGGCGTAACGCTCCCGTCGGTCTCCTGCCCGACGATGATGAAGCCTTTCTCGGCGCGAAGCACATGCATGGCCTCGGTACCATAGGGAGTGAGGCCGTAATCACCACTGGTTTCCATCGCCGCCTCCCAGACCGGCCGGCCATAACGCGAAGGAATGTTGATCTCGAATGACAGCTCACCGCTGAAGCTTATCCTGAAGACACGCCCAGCTATCCCGGCAACCACGGCCTCTCGCATCGTCATGAACGGAAATTGCTCGTTGTCGAGCGGCAGGTCCGGGGCGAGACGCGCCAGGATCGTGCGCGAGCGCGGACCGGCGATCGCGATCGTCGCCCACTGCTCGGTGACGGAAGTGCAATAGACCTTAAGATCGGGCCATTCCGTCTGCAGCCACTCCTCGAGCCAATCGAGCACCCGTGCGGCGCCGCCGGTGGTCGTGGTCATCAGGAAGCGATCGGGCGCGAGGCGCGTGGTGACCCCGTCATCGAGCACCATCCCGTCATCCCTGCACATCATGCCGTAGCGGCATTGTCCTACTTTGAGCGTCGTCCAATGATTGGTGTAGATGCGATCGAGGAAGGCCGCCGAATCTGCGCCTTGGATGTCGATCTTGCCCAAGGTCGACGCATCCATGATGCCGGCCGCACCGCGCACCGCCAGGCATTCCCGGCGAACGGCAGCTTCCATGTCCTCGCCTGCCCGCGGGTAATATCGCGGCCGCCTCCACTGGCCCACATCCTCGAACACGGCCCCTTGGCTTACGTGCCAGGCGTGAATCGCTGTCGTACGCACCGGTTCGACCAATTCGCCGCGGTCGCGCCCGGCGAGCGCCCCGAATGTCACCGGCGTGTATGGCGGCCGGAACGTGGTCGTGCCGGTTTCGGTGATTGCGCGCCCGATTCTCTCTGACAGCAGCGCCAAAGCGTTCACGTTGCCGGTCTTGCCCTGGTCCGTCCCCATGCCAGCGGTGGTGTATCGTTTCACGTGCTCGATCGATGCCAGACCTTCGCGTGCAGCGATGTGAATGTCCGCGGCCGTGACGTCATTTTGAAAATCGACGAAATGCCGATGGCCGCCGTCGCGCATTCCCGTTGCTGACCCCACGAGCCAGAATGCGCGCACGGGTGATACCTCGATGCCGTCCACGGCCGGGGCTGACGGTGCGGTACCGGTGCCGAAACCGCACTCGGCGGCGGCTCCGGCACCGGCCAGAGAGCCTTCGGCGAGGCTCTCCCTCAGTGCAAAGGTTCCGCTGGCCGCACCGACGATCCGCTGCCGCTGAACAGAGGTGCTCGGCACGAAAGCAGCGATTTTCTCGTCGAACTTCAGCTTGCCCTGCGATTGGCTGAACAGATGGACGGCCGGGCTAAAACCGCCGGACATCGCGAGAAGGTCGCACTCTGCCCAATTAATGGGGCCGAAGCCGTGGCCGCTGGAATCGAGGCGCGCTATTCCAACCGAGGTCAGACGGCGACGGCCTCGCGTAGCGACGATTGCGTGCGCATCGAGGACGCGAATGCCGCGTTGTCGCGCCCTTGCGGGCCAGATGCCGTTCGCACCATCGCGTACGTCGATTACGGCGGCGATCTCGGCACCGGCGTCAGCGAGCGTGAGCGCGGCCCGATATGCGCTGTCGTTATTGGAGAAGACCACGGCTCGCCGACCCGGCACCACCGCGTAGCGGTTCACATACGCTTCCACGGCTGCGGCCAACATGATGCCCGGTCGATCGTTGCCGGCGAAGACCAACGGGCGCTCGTGGGCGCCGGTCGCAAGCACGACGCTCTTGGCTCGCAGGTGCCATAGCCGTTCGCGCGCCCGGCCGCTGCACCGCCCAGGACCGAGGTGATCGGTCCGCCGCTCGATCAGCATCACGTAGTTGTGGTCGTAATAGCCGAAGGCGACCGTTCGGCTGAGAAGCGTCATCTCCGGCATTGCCGAAAGCTCTGCGACTGTTCGCCCGACCCAGTCCATGCCCGGGATTCCACCGATGATTTCCCGGCGGGCCAGCAGGCTGCCGCCCGGCTCGTTCTGCTCGTCGACCAGGAAAACTCTGGCACCGGTTTGCCCCGCGGCGAGCGCAGCGGCCAGGCCGGCCGGACCTGCCCCGACCACGAGCACGTCGCAGTGAGCGAACATCCGCTCATAGATGTCCGGATCGGGAGCCGCCGGCGGCTTCCCCAGTCCCGCGACGCGGCGGATCACAGGCTCGTAAAAACGAGCCCAGAAAGATTTGGGCCACATGAACGTCTTGTAGTAGAAGCCGGCCACGAGCATGCGACCAAACAGTGCGTTTATGGCGCCGAGATCGGATTCGAGCGAGGGCCAGGCATTGACGCTCGAAGCTTCGAGGCCCTCGTAGAGCTCGATCTGGGTCGCCCGCACATTGGGCGTAGAGAATGCGCCATTCTCCAATTGCACCAATGCATTCGGCTCTTCGGAGCCGGCGCTGAGAATGCCGCGGGGACGGTGATATTTGAAACTGCGCGCAACGAAGTGAACGCCGTTTGCAAGCAGGGCCGAGGCGAGCGTATCACCCCGAAAGCCGCAATAACGCTTGCCGTTGAAGCGAAACTCCAATGGCCGCGTGCGATCGATTCTGCCGCCGACGGGCAAGCGATAGGTTAGGTCGTCCATTTCACGGGCGACTTGCCGGCCCACCCTCGCCCATCGGGTAGACCGCGAGAATTTCATGCGTAACGGTATTTCGGATCACGTTGAACCAACGGCGGCAGCCATGGCTGTGCACCCAGCGCTCCCGGTGGTCGCCTTTGGGATTGCTGCGCATGAAAAGGTAGTCGGCCCATTCATCATCACTTAGCGCATCCGGATCAGTCGGGCGCTTGATGTGTGCTTCGCCGCCACAGCGGAATTCCGTCTCGTCGCGCGGACCGCACCAGGGACAAGGAACAAGCAGCATGGCTCGCGAATCTAATGCGCGACAGCGGCAGCGCCGTGCTCGTCGACCAGCGCGCCGGATGCGAAGCGCTGCAAGCCGAAGACGCTGTTCAGCGGATGGGGTTCGTCCTTGGCGATCGTGTAGGCGAATACCCAGCCGGATCCCGGCGTCGCCTTGAATCCACCGGTGCCCCATCCGCCGTTGAGGAACAAGCCCTCAACCGGCAGCTTGCCGATGATCGGCGAGGCGTCCGGGCAAACGTCGACGATGCCACCCCAGCTCCGCATCATTTTCAGGCGGCTGAAAACTGGGAACAATTCGAGGCACGCCGCCATCTGGCCCTCGATGATATGGAACGAGCCGCGTTGGGCATACGAATTGAAGCCATCGATGCCGGCGCCGACAAGAAGCTCCCCACGATCCGTCTGGCTGACGTAAACGTGCACGGTGTTCGACATGACCACGCAATCGAGCACCGGCTTCACCGGCTCCGAGACGAACGCCTGGAGCGGATGGCTCTCGATCGGCAGCCGCACTCCCGCCATGGCCGCCAACACGGAGCTATGACCGGCGGCCACGATGCCGATCTTCTTGGCGCCGATGAATCCACGCGTCGTCTCGACGCCGACCGCTCGATCGCTCAGCCGGCGGATTCCCGTGACTTCGCAATTCTGGATGATGTCTACGCCCTGGGCATCGGCGGCGCGGGCGTAACCCCAGGCCACCGCGTCGTGGCGTGCAACACCACCGCGGCGCTGCAGCGTGCTGCCCAGGACCGGATAGCGCATGTTGTTTCCAGCGACGTTGAGGATCGGACAGAACCGCTTCACCTCCTCAGGGGAGAGCCACTCGGCATCGATGCCGTTGAGCCGGTTCGCCTCGACCCGTCGCATGCCCTCGCGTACATCGTGCAGCGTGTGGGCAAGATTGAGGACGCCGCGCTGGCTCAGCATCACGTTGAAGTTCAGCTCGCGCGCGAGGCCCTCCCAAAGCTTCAGCGAGAGCTCGTACAATGCCGCACTCTCGTCCCACAGGTAATTGGAGCGGATGATCGTGGTGTTGCGTCCGGTATTGCCACCTCCAAGCCAGCCCTTGTCCAACACCGCAACATCATGGATGCCGTGTTCCTTTGCCAGGTAATACGCGGTGGCAAGGCCGTGCCCGCCGCCGCCTACGATCACCACCTCGTACGCCGGCCGCGGCTCGGGATTGCGCCACAGTTGCGGCCAGCCTTCATGGTGCATCGCTGCATGGCGTGCGAGCGAGAGTAGCGAAAAGCGCGGCATTGGACGTTCACCGGGCCCCAAGCAGCCGAGTCCGAGAGCTGCGGCCTGAGCCGCGACCTGGCGCCGCGCCGCGGTAAATTGGGCATCCCGTTGCATCGGCACCCTTGCATCGGTTGACGGCAGCAGTAGCGGAGACCTATCATTCTTGTATTAAATGAACAATGTGTCCAATATCCGGACGCATTGCCAAAGAAACCGGCAGCTCGACTGCGCAGGGAAGGAAACGGCCATGAAACTCGCGCTGACTGCATCTGTACCCATAGTCATCGCACTGCTGGCTTTCTCGCAACCGGCTTTCGCCGACGACACCACCGGGGTGAGCAAGGAGAGGATAAAAATCGGCGTTCCCGGACCGTTTAGCGGCAACGCTTCGAGCTACAGCAAGGCCGAGATCGGGATCCACGCATATTACGATTCGATCAACGACAGCGGCGGCATTCACGGCCGCAAGATCGAGGTGGTCGAAAGCGATACCGCCTGTAACGAGGCCAAGGGCATCACCGCGATAAAGAAGCTGATCTATGACGATCAGGTTTTCCTGCTCGACGGCGTCTCCTGCAGCGGTGTCGGTCTCGCGATCAAACCGATCGTGCTCGAGGCAAAAATACCATGGGTGGTCGCGCATGCCGTGAACCAGAACATTTCACAGCCTGTGACGCCGTATATCTTTCATGCGGTGCCTACGAGCTACGACGCTGCCGCATCGATCATCGACTTCGCCATGAGCCATCCCGGGTCGCACAAGATTGCCTTCGTGTCACATTCCAACGAATGGGGTAAAGGGTATCGCGATCCCGAGGTCCAGTACCTGAGCGAAAAGTATCATCTGCAGCCGGCTTTGGATCTGGCAATGGAGCGCGGCTCCACCGACGCAACGCCGCAGGTGCTGCAGATCAAGAGCTCGGGAGCTGAGTTCGTGATCCTCAATCTATACGAGGCTGAGACCGCGATCTTCCTCAGAGATGCAGCTAAATACGGCCTCACGATCCCATCCATGGGCGGCTACGGCACGGATCTGGAAAACACATTGAAGCGCGTCGGCAGCCTCGAGCCGGTGAAGAATTATTTCGTGCTCCACGCCTTCGTGGGCACCCTCGATTCGCCCGAGATGAGGAAATGGGGAGAAATGATCAAAAAATACTATCCTAATGAGGAGCTCACGGCATTCAGCTTCATCGGGCTCGGAAGCGCGGTCGCGGTCGTCCATGCGCTCGAAGCAGCCGGTCCCGATGTCACGCGCGAGAAATTCCTCGATGCCATGAACAACATCCGCGGCTTCAAGACCGGGGTTCTGGCCGGACCGCTCACGTTCACGCCTCAGGACCACCAAGGGGCCAAGCAGTCGGCGGTCGCCGGCTTCGTCGATGGCAAGCCGACGCTGTTCACGAGCTGGGGCCAACGTCTCGCAGCGGCATCGAAATAGCAGGAGATGCTGGCACAGCTGATCGTGAGTGGCGTGGCGCTGGGAGCGATCTATGCTCTGGTGGCGCTGTCAATGACCGTGGTGTACCGCGCCACCACCGTGCTCAACTTCGGCCACGGCGATCTGGTGATGGCGGGAGCCTTCATCGTCTACGTGCTGGTCCTGCAGCTCGGAATACCGTACCTCCCGGCAGCTCTTTCGAGTCTCGGCCTGCTGTTCCTGCTCGGTCTCGGCATGCAGCGAGGACTGATCCAGCGCATGCGGGGCGGACCGCACATCGCGCTCGTTATGATGACCATCTCCGTCGGCTATCTGCTGCGCGGCATCGCTCGCATGTTATGGGGTCGGGACGTATTGCCGATGCCGAGAGCCTTCACGGTTCCCCCGCTGCTCGTCGGCAACGTGGTGATTACCGGCGATGACCTGGTCATCACCGGTAGCGTTTTCATTCTGACGGCGCTGTTCTTCTTGATATTCTACAGGACAGAGCTTGGAAAAAGAGTTCAGGCGGTATCCCAGAGCGAACGGGGGGCAGCGCTGGTCGGCATCAACGTGCCGCGAATCCACGGCACCATGTGGGGTGTCGGGGCCGCCATGGGCGCCCTCGGCGGCGCCTTGATAGCGCCGGTGACGCTGCTCTATCCCGACATGGGCGCGCATTTGCTGATCCGAGGTTTCGCCGCGATGTCGTTGGGGGGATTCGGGTCGCTGTGGGGGGCAGTTATAGGAGGAGTTCTGATGGGCGTGATCGAGCACCTCTCCGGCTTCTATCTATCGACTGCCCTGATCGATATCGCCGCCTATCTCATCATCATTGTCGTACTTGTCGTCCGGCCGGCCGGGCTGCTGGGGCGCCAGGTCGCCGTTCGCGTGTGACCGGCCGAATGGTCGCCGATTCCACCGAAATCCCGGTGGTCTCCCGGAGCATTCCACCAAGGATTTCCGCCGCGCGCATATGGGTGCCGATCCTGGTGCTGGCGTTATTCATTCCGTGGCTCACCAACGAGTACACGCAATATGTCGTGAATCTGATGCTCGTCTACATACTTGTGACCGTCGGGTTCAACATCGCCATCGGTCATCTCGGACAATTGGCCTTTTGCAACGTGGCATTCTTCGGCATCGGCGCTTATGCGACCGCCATTCCCATGGCGCAGGCAGGGCTGCCATTTTGGCTGGCGCTCCTGCCGTGCGCCGTCGCGGGCGCGCTTGCCGGTGTGCTGGCCAGCTTCCCGGCATTGCGCGGTATCCGTGCGCTCTATTTGGCTATAATGACGCTGGCCTTCGGCGAGCTGATGCGGTGGCTCTATATCCACGCCGAGGCGGTCACGATGGGCTCGACCGGGCTCCCGGTGCCGGCCGCGAGCTTCTTCGGGCTGCCGCTCGCCTCCGCTGCGAGCAAGTTCTACGCCTTTTTCGCGCTGACGGTGCTGATCGTGCTCGGCGCATCGAACCTGCTTCGCTCTCGCGTCGGCCGGGCGATCATCGCGATCAACAACGATGAGCTGGTGGCCGCCTCCCTCGGAATTCACACGGCGCGCTATATCGTCCTCGCGTTCGCACTGAGTGGCACGATCGTGGCTCTCGCCGGGGGCATGTTCGCCGTCCTCATCGGCCGAGTCGTGCCCGAAAGCTTCAACCTCATAGAGCTGATTCAGCATTTCGCCATGGTCATGGTTGGAGGACTGGGTAGTCTCGGCGGGTCGATCTTGGGGGCGGTCATCCTTACCGCCGCGCCTGAAGCGTTCCGCAGCTTGCCCGGTTTCGAAGAAGTGTTTTTAGGCGGCCTTCTGGTTTGCATCCTGCTGTTTCTCCCCCGAGGCCTGATCAGCTTGCTCGCTCGACTGCTGCCGGGGCTGGAAGAGCGTTACTATCTTGAGTAGCGCGCCGCATCTGCTCGAAGTGGATGGCCTGTCGGTGCTCTTCGGCGGAATGCGAGCGCTTGACGGCGTGTCGTTCATCGCACACGCCGGCCAGGTACGCGCCCTGATCGGACCAAATGGCGCGGGCAAGACCACCGTGTTCAATGCCGTGACTGGATACGTTCAGCCGAGCTCGGGGGTGATCCGCTTCCGCGGCCAGGAGATTCAGGGCATGCCGCCCCACACCGTATCCGCATTGGGAGTCCGCCGGACGTTCCAGAACGGCGGATTGTTCGGGGAGATGACGGTGCTCGAGAACGTCCTTGCCGGATTGCACGCGACACTCGAGGGCAGTTTTCTCGGCCTCCTGTTCGGGACCAAGGCGGCAAGAAAAACCGAACGCGAGGCGGTGTCGCGCGCACGCAAGCTCCTTGCCAACATGGGTATTGCCGAGCTGCAGCATAAACTGGCCAAAGATCTTCCCAGCGGCCAGCAACGGCTGGTCGAAATTGCCCGCGCACTGGCGACGGACGCACCGTTGCTGCTGCTCGACGAGCCGGCGGTCGGGCTTGCCCCGCCCACTCGCGAGCACCTGATGCAGGTGATCCGCAGGCTAGCCGGCGAAAACGGCATCGGCATCCTGTTGATCGAGCACTCGATCGACATGGTCATGAGCGGGGCCGACGTGATCGTCGTCCTCAATTACGGCCAGCGGATCGCCGAAGGCACCCCATCCGAGATACGCGCCAACCGGGAGGTCCTAGATGCCTATCTCGGCCACGGCTGAACATGCTTTGGCAGTGCGCGATCTCGAGGTCGCATACGGCAAGAGTCGGATATTGCGCGGAGTGAGCTTCGAGGTGCTGAGCGGCGAGGTGGTGGCGATTCTCGGGGCAAATGGAGTAGGCAAGACGACGCTGCTCAATTCGATCAGCGGCTTCGCCAGACCGGCGCGAGGCCGGATTCTGCTCCATGGCGAGGACATTACACGGCTGCAGCCACATGAAATTCATGCTCGAGGTATCATCCAGGTTTCCCAGACACGTGATCTGTTTCCCGACCTCACGGTCGAGGACAACCTGCGGCTCGGTGGCGTACGCCACAACGGCAAAGCTGGCGTCGACTCTCGGCTCGAGGCCGTATTTCGATCGTTCCCGCGGCTCCTGGAGCGGCGAAACCAGCCCACGCGGACGCTGTCCGGCGGCGAGCAACAGATGGTGGCGATCGGCCGCGCAGTCATGGGCCGACCCCGCATCTTGCTGCTGGATGAGCCATCCGGGGGATTAGCTCCGCAATTCATCGACGAAATTGCCGCGATCGTCGCATCGCTCAAGGCCGGCCTGAGCACAATGTTGCTGATCGAGCAGAATATCGCGCTCGCGTTCAGGGTTGCCGCCCGATTCCTCATTCTGCGTGATGGCCGAATCACAGGCGGAGGCCCGATGAGCGCCATCAGCAGTCGCTATGACGACGTCATACGCAGCATTTATCTGTGATATTGTGGTTGGGGGTATTCGCACGTGGCCGAGACTTCCAAGACGGTGGCGAACGCACTGCAAATCCTGAGCTGCTTCAGCCGCGAGCAGTCTGTCCTCACCGCTTCGGAGCTTTCACGGCGTCTGCGACTGCCACGCACGAACGTGATCCGACTGTTGGCGACCCTCGAGACATTCCGCCTGATCGAAAGAGACCGCGACGGAACCGGCCTTCGCGTCGGCATTCGCGCGTTCGAGATCGGCACGCTGTTCCTTGCCGCTAATCCGCTCTCCTCGCTGTTGATGGACGCGCTCGACCGGCTCGTCGAACGAACGCAGTGCACCGCGTATTTGGCGGTGCTCGATCGCGACGACGTAGTGATACTGACCTACCGGGAAGGAACGCTGCCGGTTCGATTCATCTGGCAGCCCGGCGATCGGCTGCCTTGCGCCACGACGTCTCTTGGCAAAGCCATTCTCATGCACATGTCGGAGGCCGAAATCGATGGACATGTCGGGAAAGGGAAATTGCGCGGCCTCACCCCAAGGTCGCTCCGCACGCGGCAGGAGCTGGACAAGGACTTGGCGTCGGCAAGACAGCGGAGCTGGGGACTGGCTCGGGAGGAAAGTCATGCTGGACTGACTGCGGTCGGAAGCGCGATTCTGAACGCAACCAATCGCCCGATCGCCGCGATCAGCATCTCGTTTCTCGACTATCCGCCCGATGCCGAGCGCCTCGCCGGGTTTGCCACTATCGTGCAAGAGGCAGCGCGGGACGTGTCGGAGAAAATCCGCGAATACAGCAATTACGGCTCGAATGTTGCTCGCAAGGCTATGAGCTACCGGCCGCGGGCCGGCAGGCTCGCTTCGCGACGACATGGAGGACCAAGCGCTCTGCCGCCGAAATTGAGAAAAGCTTGAATTTCAAACGAGTCTCTCCGGGCCCTCGCCAGGCGCCACGTCGCGGCCTGGGCAAGAGCAGGTGCAGCTCAAAGGGACACTACTGCTGCAAAATAGCGTGAATTGGCGACACCGAATGGTACATCTCGCCGTGCCACTGGGGTTTGGCACCTTCTGGATCAAGGCTGAACATGGAAGTCTCGGCGAGAATCGCCTTGACAGCTTCCGCGGCCTCGACACGACCGACGTATCGACCCACACAATAACCCGGCCCAAATCCGAATGCGAAATGGATGCTTTCCTGCTCTCGTTCAGCGTCGAAAGCATACGGACATTTCCAGCGCTCCTCGTCACGGTTTGCCAGAGGCGTGATCAAGTATATCGAATCGCCAGGATGCATTCTCTGTCCACCGATCTCGGCATCCTGCTTGACAACGCGACGTATCGTCCGGAAAGGCGTCAAGAATCTCAGGCCCTCCTCGACGAAGCTTGCCACGAGTGAAGGGTCGCGACGCAGCTTCGCTTGCAGCTCGATATCGCGACATAATGTGTACAGAAGCCCCCGCAAGAACGGCTTCGTTTCATTGTCCAGACTGCTCCAACAAGTGCTCAAAACATCATGCTCGTTCCAGTCAGGGAATACGCCGGGACCCTTCCGCCAGAGCGCGCTGATCAGATCCTCGCGCGGGCGCTCGCGGCGATCCCTGATGATGGGCAGCAGGATAGATGCCATGGTCTTCAGCGCAGCTTGTCCGTCCTGAGCAATCTTTGACTCCAGGGAAATCCCCTTTTGTGCATGCAACGCCTCTTTCCACTTCGCGCGGATTTGCATCTGGAGCAGCAGGCTCTCCATCGTAGACGCGTCCGCTATGTCATAACCTACAAAATCGCACCCGGTCAGAAACACGACAGTGTCGGCGTAATCCGCAGCAAGCTCAGCCCGCCCCTGTTTCACAAGTCGCGAAATTACGCCGCGGCAGAGCTCGCGCGCCCTTTCCCGAATATCCTCCGCAAAGGTCTCACTGGTGAGCCGCATGTGCAACGAGTGCATGCGTCGGTGGTCGCGACCTTCGAGAGTCAGCAGATGCCTCCCCCAAAATTCAGAGCTACCTTCCCGCTGTGGAATGTCGCGCCAAAAGGTGTCCGCGTCCTCAAGTATCCTCGCTGTCTCTGCATATCCAGTTACGATCCAAGCGTCGCGTTCGGCGCTCCAGTAAACGCTACGGTCACCCGTCCATTCGACAAATGTTGCCCCGACCTCCGCCTCTATAGGACTATGTGCCGTATGGGTGTCAGCCGTATCGCGAGTTGCCATGTCAAAATACCTCTCGTCGTCGCCTTACCGCAGATTCTGCATTCCGATAATCGGACACCCTATCCATTAACTCAATTTAGCGGCGACTTGGATTTAGTGTCAACAGTGGATGCACCTTGCAATGGCCGGCGACCGACAAGCTTTTTAGAGCGACAGGGGAGCATCATGACTTACCGGCGCCTCGACGGATCTTCTTGCCTTGCTTCGTGTCTCCCGATGGATTCGTGCACTCCGTCAATGACGTGTGCGGAAGATCCCGGTGCGCCCCTTGTTTGACTTTCGCAGCCCGTGGAAGTTATTGAGATCAGCCGTACGGAAAATTTGCGAGCTGTCGTGGCCGAAACGTCGAAGACAGTTACGAACGCCCTCGCGGTGATGGAATGCTTCCACCGCGAGTCGACCGCGCTTTCCTCGTCCGAGATCGCCAGGAGGATCGGCATTCCTCGAACCAACGTGCTCCGCCTCCTTGCAACCTTGCAAGGTCGGGGTTGGTTGGAACGGACCGAGGATGGAACGAGCTATCGTGTCGGGTTGCGTGCATTCGAGATCGGCGCCAACTACCTGACCGCAAAGTCCGGGACGGCAGCGCTTCGGATCGTGCTTAACGAGCTCGTATCGACCACCGAGTGCACTGCCTACGCCGGCGTGCTCGACCGAGACGATGTCGTCATCACACACTGCATCGAGGGAACGTTGCCCATACGGTTCGTGTGGAAGATCGGTGACCGACTTCCATGCACCACGACTGCCATAGGGAAGGCAATCTTGAGTCACTTGCCCGATTCGGACGTAGAGAAGCATCTGAGGCCGGGTCCTCTGCGCACGCTGACTCACAAGTCGGTCAAGTCACGGAGGACCTTGCAACGGGAGTTGGAGCAGGCGCGCAAGGTTGGTTGGGCGATAGTCAGGGAGGAGAGCCACGCAGGACTGACTGCGGTCGGCGCTGCAGTCTTCGCGGGCGGAAAGCCGGTGTCGGCAGTCAGCGTTTGCTGGTTCGATCATCCGCCAGACCGGAAAAGGCTGGAGAGATATTCTCAATGCGTCATGCAAGCCGCTGATCGGATTTCACGCGAAATGAGTGCGCGAAGCTGATTCCACGATCATCCGCGCAATCTCTCCAGCTCGCGCGCCTCGCGCCGGCGCCGCCGCGCTCGCTTGGCGCTCAAATCTCCATGGCTGAAGCCGGCGGCGGTCGGCCCTCCCTGATCGGCCATGTAGGCCTTGTAACCTTCCGCGTCTCTCACATCGAGATGCGGAACCCAATATCCCTTGGCCATCCCAATCTCCCGCCCTGGACCTAGCCGGCTCCGACTACTCTATCACTTCGTGGGTGGTGGCGAGCAGCGTTACCGATACTTCAAGGCCAAGCGTCTTAGCGGTTGGCTGCTGCGCGCGCGTCGCGCGCGGCCATGCTACCGCACTGCCGAGGAGCGGGACGAGCTCGCGGCGCTTCATGGGAATTCCCTCGGCTTGAACCGCGAAACATGAGCGGGGGACTAGCTTGGCGTCGTTTCTCCACGGGACAGAGTTACAAAAATTTAATGCTGGCCGTAATCACAGGGGCTCGAACTTGAGACGTGGTCGTTCGTTACGCGCCTGCGAACGTCTATCGCCAAATAGGCCGATATTTCCATCCGCGACG
Organism: Xanthobacteraceae bacterium; assembly: GCA_036557665.1. GTDB lineage: Bacteria > Pseudomonadota > Alphaproteobacteria > Rhizobiales > Xanthobacteraceae > VAZQ01. The sequence continues at coordinate 256,207 of DATBHG010000055.1, forward strand.
AGCTCCACACGTATCCAACCAGGCATCAGGTCATACAGTCTCTGCAAGAGGAAGAACGCAGATGATACGTCATTCTTTCGGTTCCACATGTGCGTCTATTGTCTGGGCAACCGCAAACCGGCTCCTATTTGCTTTCTGGGTTGTTGCCCCTGTCCTCTATGTCACGGGATTGTTGCTGTCGCCATCAGGCGCGGCGGCGGATGTGAAATATGTCGTCAAGCCGGTTACTCAGATGAAGGTCAATCAACTTCCGAAAGGGCCGCTGTACTGGCGAATCGAGAATTTTCCGACGCTGGAGCGCGCGAAGGCCGCGGCCGGTGAGTACCGGTGGAACCCCGATACGGTGAGCTACGAAGGATTGCCCTCCCTGACCGCCGAGGTCGCCGGCAAGGTCTGGCTTTTCACGCTCGGGCCGCAAGGCGGCGAGACACCCGGCGGAACGAAGGTGGCTGAGATCGGCCCCGTGCCGTCGCTACCCGCGTCCGAGTACCTGCTGCGAGTCAACGAGGGCAGCGGACCGCCCGAAGCCAAGACGCCGGTCCATTCGCATCCCGGCTCGGAGGCCTTCTACGTCATTGCCGGAAAATTGGGCCAGCGGACGCCATCCGGCGTCGGCTATGTCGAGGCTGGGCATACGATGAACGGTCATACGGGCGGGATACCGATGCAAGTCTTTAATGGAGGCACGACCGAGCTGCACGCCCTCATCATGTTCGTGGTGGACGCCACCAAACCGTTCTCGGTGCCGGCCGAGCTGCCAGCTTCCAAAACATCGCAATCGCACACCGGTGGCTGACAGCGCATTTCCGTAATGCCCCGGAAAGGCCTCTAATCTAAACAGGTATTCATGCTCTTTCGGGGCTCATCTCGAAAATCCCGCCGCGCTTATCATCCGTGGCTGCAGGTAAGGGTATCCGACAAGGAACTTTCTGTCGGGCGCTGGCGAATCCATCAAGCTTGGGCCGTAGGCCTTGGCGACCCGGCGTGCATCGTATCCCATCGCCAACAGCAACGTTGGAAACACTTCAAAATGACTAAATCGGTCCAAGCCCCCTGCCGCCCCATTTGCCAGACGTCGCTTGAAATCCGGTTCCGAGGTGACTGCAAACAGAGGCACATAAGCCTCCCCTGGGTGGACGTAATGGCCCTGGCTGCAATGAGTTTGTTTGTAGCCGCCTTGAAGAAGGCTCTGCCCGTGATCGGATGTGTAGACAATCAAGGTCCTCGATAGATCGACGGCAGGCAGCAACTTCCTGAAAAAATCATCGACAGACCAGATGATCGCATTCCGATAGTGAGCGACCATGACTGCGCGATCGGAAAATTCATCCCCGGCACGCGTCGGAAATACGTGAAAGTCGGGAGGATATTTGGTGGCATATGGTGTGTGCACACCGAACTTGTCGAGATAAATGAATGCCGGCCCCTCGTCCTTGAGAGCTTCGACGAGCTTATCCACCGCCTGGTGATCGCGGAGATAGGTGCGACTGTCCAAGATGTTGATCTTGGAGTCGATCAGCCCTTTCTCGATTTGCGAAAAGCCACTATGGTACTCCAGAGGGCCTGCGAACGCGTCGATGTAGACGGTTTTATATCCTGCGTCATGGGCAAATTGCCAAATAGTCGGCCTCCTGACTCCTTCGTCCCATTTGTTCGGCAAATCGGATTGCCTCATTCCAAAACGAAACATCATCCGTGCATTGGATGAGCAGTTTGCGCCGGCTATCGCAACACCGAAATTGACAAGATTGTCAGCGGTTTTGAGAAAGGGTGTCGTCTTGATGGTTGGATCATTCAACGAGATATAATCACCGCGGACACTTTCGTCCATGATGACGACGATCTTGTTGAACAGCGGAGAAACGTTTCCCCCGATTTTGAAGTCGCGGTTGATCGCCACATTGCGGGCCAGATCGTACACCGGATCGATCAAATTGTATGGAGCTGCTGCGCTGAGAATTGCAGCATTGGCGAAAAGGCCAAAAGGGATCGGGAAGACTTGCGTGGCTCCCTTTGAATATACGATGGCACCGGCCACCATCACTACCGCCATCATCGGTACGACGCCGAATATTCCCGAAACGCTGAACCGCCGCGCCGGGGGGGCGCACAACACTGTGCCCAAGATCGCCATGGCTGCGCAGTTTCGAGCAATCTCCGTGGCATAGCCTCCGACGACTTCCGGGCCTGATGCCCGCTCCTGCCACAACGTCATCAACAAAGTCTGATTGGAGAACGTACCGTTGATGTCGAGGATGAATAGCTCGAACCCCAATCCGATCAGCATGACGATCATCAACGGAACGCGAACGGCTGCGGGAAGAATGAAGGCGACCACGAACAAACCAGCAAAAGCAGAAAGACAGACGAGGATATAACAAGCTCCCTCCAGGGTATTTGTGGAGAGGTATCCAATTGCAAGCGGGAAAACCCAGTAGTCCTGGATCGGCGCATCCGTGTTGTACCACCACCATCCCCACAAGGGAGTAAAAAGCAGTGCGAGGCAGATGATCTTCGCTGCGGTGATAATGTGATCGCTCGAGCTCTGGGTGACACGCCTGTAATTGCTCACTGGGAGCTCGATCGATTGAGGGCGCGTACTCATAGATCGATCATTTCAGCAATCGCTGGCTGGAACCTGCCGTCAGGTCCGACGAGGAGCGCAGCGACGCGATTTTGCACCATGGCAGTGAACGCGGTGTCGATGTCGCTCGCGTTAGTGGCGGTCAGGAGAATGAGTTGCACCCCGATGGCGCGTGCCGCATCCTGCAACTCCGCAGGCTGTCGCACTGATTCTGGATTGTTTGGATTTATGAGGAGGGCGACGATTGTCGCATTGGGGACCAGCCCGTGCGGCAGCTCCAACCGTTTGGGTCCGAGCTCGGGCGCCGAACCAGCTCACCCGGGTAACGTCGCTGCCCGGCCGATTGATGCTGGCGACAAGGCCGCGTTCGACCGCAGCCGCGCTGCCGAGAAGGGTGATGAATTCCCGTCGTCTCATGCGCTCCCTCGGCCCGACGGTCACACCCTACCACATTGTTGTAGGGAATGCCGGGTTGTGCATTACGGCAAAATCGGCCGCCGATGTCGCAGATGGGTCATCCGCCGCCCAGCACGATTGAGCGCCCCACCCCGCCACAGTCCGCAGCACCCCGGTAAGCAGACCCCCGCGGCTCACGACTGACTTGAGCGCCAAGAGACTATGGTACCCGCGATCATGGATGTTGTGCCAAGCAGTTTGAATGGAGCACTCTTATCTCTGCCATTCGGGCGAAGCGCGCAGGAGCAGGATTGATCGACGGCTGTCGTCCGCCTGGCGAGCTGACCAATGCGCCGTGGCCGTCGAGCAGGAAGAGGAGAAAACCATGGTCTCGATCGCCGCGCCGGGCTACGCCGAGCAGACGCCATACAAGTCGCTCGTCGCGCGCGCGCCCGACGGCGTCTCCATCGCGGTGCAGGATTGGGGAAATCCGGCGGGGCCGGAAATCCTGTTCATCCATGGCTTCTCGCAAGCCTCGCTGTCGTGGGCGCGGCAGACGAGCAGCGAGCTCGCCAAGGAGTTCCACATCGTCACCTACGACCTGCGCGGCCACGGCAACTCCGATAAGCCGTTGGAGCCCGAGAAATACAAGGAGTCGAAGGGCTGGGCCGACGAGGTGAAGGCGGTGATGGAGACGGCCAGGCTCGAGCGGCCGGTGCTGGTCGGCTGGTCTTATGGTGTGCACGTGATAGCGGATTATCTCAGGATTCACGGCGTCGCTCACCTCGCGGGTCTCAACTGCGTCGACGGAGTGACGAAATCCGACCCCAATTTCTTTGGCGATGGGCTCAAGCTGCAGCCGCTGATGTTTTCCGAGGACCTCGCGACCAACATCGCGGCGACCCGCCAGTTCCTGCACAATTGCTTCGAGAAGCAGCCGAGCCAGGACGATTTTGAGACCATGCTCGCCTTCAACATGATGGTGCCGCCGAAGGTGCGCGCCAACATGGCTGGACGCACGCTCAACATCGACGACATTCTCGCGGCGCTGAGGCTGCCGGTGCTGGTGACGCAAGGGGCGGCGGACCGTCTCGCCCTACCGGCCGCTGCGAAGTATACGGCTGCAAAAATTTCAGGTGCCAAGCTCTCGCTGTACGACGGCATCGGTCATGCTCCGTTCTGGGAGGATACGACGCGCTTCAATGCCGAGCTCACCGCCTTCGTGCGGGCAGCCAACAAGACCAATTGACGCCCGCTTACTCTCTCGCAGCGAACGAAGCCGGAGCGGCCCCAGCACCCACAGTTGGGGCTCGCTGTGCTGCGGGATTTTGATCCGGTTTAGGTCGGCCTGGGGTCAAAAGCCGTGGATCAGCATCGTCCAGTGCCTGAGCCCTACATCAGCAGCACCTGTAAGCGGACTTGGAAAGGCGGCATTGAAAAGCTTCTTGTGTGACAACATCAAACATGGCCAACTCTCGATCACCTCGTTGGTCCGCTGCTGGAGCGCCGCTATTTGAAGCTGATTAAATCGGTGCGGCTTAGCGTTGAGGCTCTGGGCTTCAAGGGCTCGTTCGTGGCGTTCGCGCTGTTCTGATTGAGGATCTGGTACTTCCCGATGACGATTTCGTAATCCGTCGCATCTGAAGTCGCGTCGACGGGCACAACGACGGTATAGCCGCGCAGTGTTGCTCCCACCGACGAATAGGTCACCGAGCCGCTTATCTTCCAGCCGGTCAGAACAAGAGTTGTGATCCCCTTGGCCTTCAGCGCCTTGTCGAGATCGGTGTCGTAAAATCGGTCCTGGGCATGATTTTCAATCTTGATGTCGCCTGGCGCAGGAGCAACCTCCGGCAACCATGTCGACATGTTTGCGGCCCGGGTCCCGTAGGCGATGGCGACGCCCGCCTGCCGTGCCCGCTCCAGCAGTGACGCGACCGCCGGCACCAATTGCTCCCGGCATTTCGGCTGACGGGCGCAAATGTGCTCGATGACGTCGAAGACGAGCAGTGCCGTCGTCGCGGGATCGATCACCACAGGGACCGGGTCCGGTAGGGACGGCATCTGCAGTGTCAGTAAAGCCTTGCTCATGGAAAACCCGACCACTCCGCCGCTGTCTTGCCGGCCCGCAATTCCAATGCTGCGACTATCGCATCATGTTGGCCGCCTGAACACGGTCAGTTCCAGCCTGCCACACACTCGCGATGCCGCGTTACCGCCCCGCCGCTACGACGCCGATGTCCGCCATGGGGTCAAAAGGAGTGAGCATATCAGGTCCGGTCTCGCCCCCGTAAGCGGACGTTGCGGCGGACATGCCTGGAGGTCACGTTCAGGAACCGACATATAGCACTGCCGCAAATTCAGCGAAAATTCCGCCCCTCGTCGGCGCAAACCAGCGGCGTGGATTCCAAGGTTGCAAGGTTACGGCGGGACGAACATTGCCAGCGCCGAACCCGATCAACTCGTTGGGACGAGAGAATCCGGAATTTTGATGGCAATCTCGCGATAGAAGTGGACCGCACCAGGATGGAACGGCAGGTCGGCCGATGCTGGGTCATTCTCAGCCGCAGTGAGCAATTTCATGCAGACGTCCTCAAGTACCGAGGGCAATTTTTTTTCAATAATTGCGCGACATGCCCCGGTCTTTTCCATATAGTCGTATCGCGGCTGCAACCTGTCCGCAGGAGTAAGCACCATGGCCGAAGGGCTCGTTCCTCTCATCGTCATTGCCGTTTCTTTCGCAATCATCATTCTTGCTTGGCGCTGGCCTCGACGGCATCCTTTCTGATTCCTATAACGGCCTGCAAGGCGTTGAGAATCTCCGCGGTCGCCCGCTTCGATCAGCCATTCTTCGGTGCGCATGATGGGTTGGGCTAGAGGGTTTACACGGTAATTGAAACCGTAAGGAGCCGTTTACGCGGAACAAATTGGCGCGGAACGTTACCCCTCGGCTTCGCGTTCCCTTTTCGCGTTCTCTTGGAGGCAATCAGGAGGCAAGCCATGGCTCCGCAGCACATTGCCGATTTGCCTCGCCACGAGGAACCCCGCCAGCTGATGTTGGGCCTCATTGACGATTTGCCACAGGAACGCAGAGGCATCCGCCAGCTGATGATGTGGGGGTCGTTGGGCCTCGCAGTCGTGCTGTTCGTCGTTCTGGTCTGGGTCACAGCGCCAAGCTCGTAATCGTCGATCCGAGCGCCCGCCGCGCGTTAGCGCCCCGCCGTAGCTGAAAAACTTACGCGGCGTCGCCATTTTGCTGTTGCAGGCTTGCTGCTGCGCGCCCGCAGCGAGCGGCCACGCCGTTGCCACCCCGTCGAAAGTGTGAAGAGCTCGCGTCGTCTCATGAGCTTCGCGCCGGTACCGAGGAGCACACCCCGGCATATCGTTGAGGTAAGAGCTCTATGCTGTGCGGCAGCAAAATAAGTCGGCCGATGTCCGTTGGAGGTCAAAGGCGGCGGTCTAGCGAAGTCTCTTGCACCGCAGTGAAAGTAGCTGACCCCTGCAACCATGTTGATTCGGCAAGCAGACATGCATCGGGCATCATTCTTCTTCGGGATAGCTCCTTGGAAAAGAGTAGACAAAATTCGTGGTTCCCCTTGGGCCCTTATGTTGCTCGAATTCTTCCATATCCCATGTACGGCGGTCACCAATAGTCATGTCTACAGACATAGTGTGAGGGAGATCGATGCGTTGCAACGGCTGCCTTTGTTTAGCCAACGCCGTCGCGTTTTCATCGTATTCCAGTTGAACGATCAGTTGGGTCTCTGGTAAATCGATGCTTGAGACGATTTTTCCCGAGCTCTGCCAAGATTCAGGCTTCGACAAGATGCTGTATGCAACAAACTCAATAGTTTTAGTTTGTAGATGGTAATGCACCTCTATTTCTTGATCGAAACCGCTAGTTGCATTGAAGTCCATGTTTATGTCTGGAGAGAAACTACTACGCAGGTCGTAAGCTGACGGATTGATGGGCATTTTGAAAAAATACAAACTCAGTCCTCGTCGGAGAAACACCTGGAAGGCTAAACTTTCGTCGTCCTCCCTCGGGAACAACGGTGAATCGTTGCGAAGTCTAACGATGTCTATTACGTCCTTGGTCATGCGGACCCAAGAGACCCCTTCGATTTCACGATTGGACTTCTGAATGCCGGGAAGCAAAGCACGGACCCCTGTATCCAACCGGTCACGATATTTCGCGAGATCTGGGTGATCGAATGGATACGAAAAAGCAAAGCCTACGCGAACATCCTTGAAAGGATTCAGGTTTCGACTAATGTCTGTTACAATTTGCAAAGTCTTTTCGCTGTTTTCACGTGCTCTCTCTGCAGCGTTGCGGGTCTCACGCGATTTTTGAACATAATCAATCCAGAGGTTGGATGCTCCAATCAAAAACGATATTCCTATCCCAAATAATGCGTAACGGCCCCACTTGGTAATTTGACCGGTTTTTTTGTCTTTATAGTCCACAAGCAGAACCGCGATACCGGACGCGGTTCCGCCAACAATGCTGAGTAAACCGAGAATGGCCTTTAAAAAATCCAGGTTGAATGTCATCGCGAGCAACGGTCATTTAGCGGGCGTGTGTGGCGAGCCGCTGCTCAGAAACGCAATCACCGGATTGGCCGTCTGCTGCTTCGCGCGTGCCGCCAACTCTGCGTCCTCACGCGATCCAGCGAACGACCTGTCCGGACCTTTCGACTCAGTCAGGAGGGGTCGCAACGTGCCACTCGTTCCAGCGCAGCCGGCCGGCAACGACCAATGAGCCGATCAGGCAGAGAGCACTGCTGCAATCCGATCGGGGTCATTGAGCGTTTCAACTAACCAGCACCACGCAGAGCCTGTTGGTCCTCGCTAACCGGTGACGCGGCATGATGCCCCGCCGCCGCCGGCGGCTCTCCACCCGGGACACGGTTGAGCGCGCCGGCAAGGCAAATGATGCCGGCAATCACGCCAGCGAGCAGCGGTAAGAGAATGAGTTTATCAGCATGCAACTGAGATAACCTGGACATCGGAAGTTCTCCTTTCCTGCCATTTAACATTTGCACACACACGTAGCTCAACAACGAACGCTGCCACTGTGAGCCGGTTCACAGATCGGATTCAAACGAACATTTTGTGATGGCCATCACTTCTATTATCCGCGGCCAGCATAAACGTTGCTGGCACGCGACGGTGGTGGTTCTTCTCTCTTCGTAGGATCAATCTTGATGTGAACAAGTAAGGCGAATAATCGACATGTCTATTTTTTTGCTCGGAAGGATGCCCTGAACCGGTCCGCGCGGAAACCGAGCTCAGATCGCAATAATGCGAGCCGTACTTGCTGGTGTTGCTACAATATTCACGTTTCGTGCGCCGCAGAGTACCTGGTGGCGCGGTCGGTCATACCGTCGTCCGCCTTTCCGAAACCCGAAATCGGTGCGGTTGCGATCGGCCGCAAAGAGCTGGACATTCGCCGGCTCCGATGAAGGCGGGCGGCGGTGATCCACTCCCTGATTGCGACCGGGAGGCTCAGCGAGGGCGCCCCACAGCTTGCTCGCCGACGTGCTCGCGCGATTGCCCGAGCACCCGGCCAAACGCATCGACGAAACTCTTGCCCTGGAAGTGGCAAAACCAGCAATTCACCGCTTGAGCCGCCTGAACAAATCGAGCACTCCGCAGTCTGGATCATCCGCACCCGTGGGCACCGGATGCGTAGATGGAACTGGTCTCCGTGGGATTAGGAACGTCTGGCCCGGTGGCAGCGTTGTCTCGTTTAGCGTCATCGTTTCAAGGGTCAAAGGAGTAAAACGAATGTCGGATCAACGTAAGCAGCAAGAACAGCAAGGCGGCCAAGGTGGCCAGCAAGGCGGCCAACGTGGCCAACAACAGGGCGGCGGCAGGCAGAAGCCCGGCCCGCAGCAACGGCAACCCATCCAAAAACCCGGTTTCGTCCCCGAAGGCGAAGAGGATAGCGGCGCCGAAGGCGCGGGCGGCGGCGCGGCTTCGTCCGTCTGAATAAGCAACTCGTTGACGACGATTTGTTGTTCAGCCCCGGCAACGGGGCTTCTTTTTGGTCAGGGCCCCAATTCTCCTCCGCCTCCCGCTTCACCGCTGGCGCATCAGGTTTTTTGACGACCTGACCCTCAAGCTCCGACTGTCAGTCCCCGCGACGATGAAGCCGGTGACATCCTCTACATGAAGGGATAGCTGCGCCGGCTGCATGGTCTTCATCCTTTCTGAAACATCACCACACGGCTCACGGGCAGATCTTCGCCCGTTTCATCGTGTTGAATTTCCGCTTGCCCTTGCCGCGCACTTGGGCGAACGCGGAACCAGATCGCGTAAAGCGCCGGCAGGAACACCAAGGTCAGAACCGTCCCGATCGCCGTCCCGCCAATCAGCGTATAGGCCATCGCGCCCCAGAACACTGAAAGCGTGAGTGGGATGAAGGCGAGGACGGCAGCAAGTGCGGTCAGGATCACAGGGCGTGCGCGCTGTACGGTCGCCTCGATGACGGCGTGGAAGGGATCGAGTCCGCTGTCCTCATTAGTTTTGATCTGCCCAATCAGGATCAGCGTATTGCGCATCAAAATGCCGGCGAGCCCGATCAGCCCGAGGATTGCGTTGAAGCCGAAGGGCTGGTGGAACAACAGCAGGGCCGGCACCGCCCCGATCAGTCCGAGCGGTCCGGTCAGCACAACCATCGTCATGGTGGAGAAGGACCGGACCTGAATCATGATGATGGCCAACATGGCGAGCAGCATCACGGGAAAAACAAGTGCGAGTGCCGCATTGGCCTTGGCGGACTCTTCAATCGGACCCGCCGTCTCGATCTGATAGCCGGCCGGCAGCTTCGCCATGATCGGAGCCAGCGCCTTTTGCACCTCGACGGACACGTCGGGGGGCTGAAGCGTTTCATCGATGTCGCCGCGCACAGTGATCGTGGGAGTGCGGTCGCGCCGCCGCAGGAGCGGCTCTTCCAAGCGCACCTCGGCGCGGCCAATCTGATCGAGAGGGATGGCGCGTCCATCGGCGGCCGTGAGGCTGAAGTCGGCAAGCCGCGCGGGGTCGAGCCGCTCCGGTCCGGAGCTGCGCGCCACCACGTCGACGGCACGGATGTCCTCGCGCACCTGCGTGACAGTGACCCCGCTCAACAGGAACTGGAGCTGTTGTGCGGCTTCTGTCGGCGAGAGCCCGATGAGCCGCAGCCGGTCTTGATCGAGAATGTACCTGACGGTCGGCACGCGTTGCGTCCAATCGCGATTGACCTGCCGCAGGTGAGGATTCGCGCGCATCACCTCTTGGACTTGATCGGCGATCTCCCGCACGATCGTGGAGTCCGAACCTTTGACGCGAAACATGACCGGGAAGGCAGAAGGGGGGCCGAATACAAGTTGGGTCACGCGTATGCGCGCTTCGGGCGCGAGGCCGTGCGCAATCCGGTCGCGTAGGCGGCCCTTCAGGGCTTCGCGCGCAGCCGAATCCGGCGTCAGGACGACGATCTTGGCAAAGGACGGGTCGGGAAGCTCGGGATTGTAGGAAAAGAAGAACCGCGGCGCGCCCTGACCCACATAGGCTGTGACGATCTTCGTCTCGGGCTGCTGCTTGAGCCAGTCCTCGACTTTCGCGGCCGCATCCCGCGTTGCTTCGATACTGCTGCCTTCCGGCATCTGAACTTCGACCAGGACCTCGGGCCGGTCCGACGTCGGAAAGAACTGCCGCGTCACGACCGTCATACCAATGCCGGCGAGCACGAAGAAGAACACCACGGCACCGGCGATGAAGAATTTTCGCCGCACCGACCACGCAATCACACGGCGCAGCCGTCGATAGCCAGATGTCGCATAAATCGCCTCATGGCCGCCCGCGGTCGGCTTGATCTCCGGCAACAGCTTCACACCGAGATAGGGCGTGAAGCCGACCGCCACGACCCACGACGCGATCAAAGCAAAGCCGACAATCCAAAAGATATTCCCCGCGTACTCGCCCGCGCTCGACCGGGCGAAGCCGACGGGGAGAAAGCCCGCGACCGTCACCAGGGTTCCGGACAGCATCGGCGCCGCGGTGTGGCTCCAGGCATAGGCTGCGGCGCGAATGCGGTCCACGCCTTCTTCCATCTTCACGACCATCATCTCGATCGCGATGATGGCGTCGTCGACGAGCAGTCCGAGCGCGAGAATCATGGCGCCGAGCGTGATGCGGTCGAACACCCGATCTGTGTTGAGCATAATGACAAAGACGATCGCGAGCGTTAGCGGAACGGCGGCCGCAACGACAATCCCGACGCGCCAACCGAGACTCACCATGCTCACCAGCAGCACGACGCCAAGCGCCACGAAGAATTTGAGCATGAACTCGTCCACCGCCGAGCTGATGTTCACCGCCTGATCGGTGATCTTGCTGAGCGTGACGCCTAGCGGCAGCGTCCTGGAAATCTTATCGGTCTCGTCTTGCAGCGCCTTGCCGAGGTCGAGCCCGTTCCACCCCTCCTGCATGACCGCGCCAAGCACGAGCGTTGGCTCGCCCTGGTGATGGATCAGAAACGTCGCGGGGTCTTCGTAGCCGCGGCGCACGTCGGCAATATCGGAAAGCTTCAGTGTGCGACCGCCCGCCGCGATCGGGGTGTCTGCAATCTTCTGTACATCGTCGTATGCGCCCTCTAGGCGCAGAAACACCTGAGGTCCCTTGGTCTCGACCGAGCCGGCAGGCGTTACCGCATTCTGACGTTGCAAGGCTGCAAAGATATCGCGTGCGCCGACGCCGAGCGTCGCCAGCCGGGCATAGGAAAACTCGACAAAAATCCGCTCCGGCCGCTCACCGAGGATATTGACCTTCTTAACGCCTGCGACATGGAGCAATTGCTGTCGAATTGTTTCGGCTTGGCGAACAAGCTCACGAGGCGCCATCCCCGGAGCTTTCAGCGCATAGAGCGCAAATGTCACATCCGAGTATTCATCGTTGACGAAGGGACCGAGCGCGCCTGTCGGCAAATTGCGAGCTTCGTCGCTCAATTTTTTGCGTGCCTGATAGAACTGCTCCGGGACTTCGGCTGGCGGCGTACGATCCTGCAGAGTGAGCGTCATGAAGGCTAGACCGGGGCGCGTCATCGTCTCGACGCGGTCGTACCAGCGCAATTCCTGCAGGCGCTTCTCGAGCGGCTCAGCGACGAGGTCCTGCATCTCCTGGGCGGTCGCACCCGGCCAGGCGGTAGTGACGGTCAGCACCTTGATCGTGAATGTCGGGTCTTCGGCACGGCCGAGCTTGAAGAAAGCAAACGTCCCGGCGACGGCAATGGCGACGATCAGGAATAGCGTGACCGCGCGTTCGCGGACAGCCAGCTCGGAGAGATTGAATGTGATCATTGGGAGGCCGTCCTCGATTCGGCGACGACAACGCGTTGGCCCTCACTGAGAAGATGAGCGCCGAGCGCGACGATCCGCTCACCCTCGCTGATGCCGCTGACGCGCGCGGTTTCGTCGCCGAGCTGGTGGATTTGTACGGCGCGACGGACAACCGTCGAAGCGGCATCGACGACCCAGACGCTCGTGGTCTTGCCGTCGTCGTAGAGCGCGCCGAGCGGGACTTCCCAGGTCGTGGCCGCCTCGTCCTTGGGCACCCATACCGTGACGGTTGCGCCAAGCGGCGCCTGCGACGCCTCGCCGTTGAGCACGTACCGCGCCTCGTAGGTCCGCGTTGCCGGATCGGCCGAATCTGAGAGCTGCCGCAACAAGGCATGCGATGGAGCCACCGAGATTCCATAGGTGCGGGCCTGCGCCTGCGAGCCGATTACCGGGCGCACGGTTTCGGGCAGGTACACCACGGCCTCGCGCGAGCCCGCACGAGCGAGCTTCACCACGGTCTGGCCGGCGCTCACCACCTGGCCTGGTTCGGCCGAAGTCTCTACAACGGTGCCGTCGGCGTCGGCGCGTAGGATCGAGTAGGAGGCCTCATTGCGCGCGACCTCTGCCTGCGCTTCGGCGGCTGCCAGCTGTGCCGAGGTGCTGTCGCGAAGTGCCTTGGCTTGCTCGTATTTCTGCTCCGTTGTCCAGCCGCCCGCGCGAAGCTTGCGATAACGCACTTCATCGGCCGCTGCCTGCTCCGCCGCCGCGCGTGCCGCGACAACGGCGTTCTCTTTGGCCGTCCGCCCAAGATCGAGATCGGTCTGGTCGAGCCGCATCAGCGGATCGCCGGCGCGGACCGTCTGACCAACATCGACAAAACGCTCGATCACTTTGCCCGCAACGCGGAAGCCGAGATTGCTTTGCACCCGCGCCGAGATGACGCCTGTGAACGCACGCGTGGCGCCCGTGCTGGGCTTTGCAGTCACGACCTTGACGAGTTGAGGTCCTTGCCGCGGATCGCTCTTGATCGGGGGCGCAGAAGCAAAGCCGATGCCTGCTACCCAGCCGATACCGATGACGGCCGTCACAACAATGGCGGAAAGGATCAGCGTCTTGTGTTTCATGGTGTACTGCCTTTCTTGAACCGGCCGGCTCACTTGTGCCATAACGTTGATATCAACCTATGTCGCCAAGCGATTCCTGTTTTGGGCCAGGGTCATGGCCTTGACGCAGCGATGGCATCTAGATTCGCATAAAGCGAGCTGAGCTCGTTGGCACTGACGCGGGTTCTCATCGCGTCATTCGTGGCTTGCCAACGCACCATGCATTTCGCCAGCAATGAGCGACCGGCGCTGGTCAGGGCTACCAGCTTCACCCGCGAATCATCCTGATCCCGACGCACGGTCAGCAGCCCTCGGCGCTCCAAAACCTTCAGGTTTGCCGTCATCGTCGTCCGATCCATTGCCAGGTCTTCGGCCAGAGTACCGATCGTTGGCGGGGACGGACGATTCAGCGCCATCAGCAGCGAGAACTGGAAATTCGTCAGCCCGAACGGGCGAAACGCGTCATCGAACACGCGGCCAATGGCGCGGCTCGCGCGCTGCACGTGCAGGCACAAACAGTAGTCCCGAACCATAAGGGTAGTTTCAAATGGGATACTGGCTGCCGTGGTCATGACGCCTAATATATTGATATCAACCTATTTGTCAAGTCCCCCAGTTTTGCCGGGCAAAATAATCGAGGCACCAAGGACGTGATGCGCCCGAGGGGTAGGAGGCTGCGCCGCCCTGGAACTACCGGCTTTTGCACCTGTCGGAATTGGCGAACGGCTGCTGACGCTCGAACTTGGCCGACGCATCATGCTGAACGTCTAGTTGCTGTTGACCATCGCGCGGCGCCGGGCGTACTGGACTGCCACCTTTAGATTTAACTACCGCCAAGCGATTCACCTAGATCAATGCACCCCAGGCGTCCCCCATCTATTGGGAAGGGTGCACGCTCGCGTTGGAGGCCAATCACCTGGGGGGAACATTCCACTCAGGAGATGCAGCTATGACGATCGAAACCATTCTGAGGCAGAAGGGCACCGATGTCGCAACAATAGAGCCGGAAGCCAGCATTCGGAGGGCAGCAGACTGGCTGCGGATAAAGAACATCGGCACGCTCGTGGTGATGAGTGGGAATGCAGTTCTCGGTCTCATTTCCGAACGGGAAATCGTTCACGCATTTTCCCGCCACGGCGAGACCGCCGCATCGATGCGTGTGAAGGAGATCATGCGACAGGGGGTGATCACCGTAGGCCCAGAGGAGAGTGTCAATTGGGTGATGAAAGTGATGACACGTCATCGCGTGCGCCACATACCGGTGCTCCGCGATGGTAAGCTCGCGGGAATCATCAGCATCGGTGATGTTGTTAAATACCGTCTGGATGACCTGGAACTTGAGACTAACGTCCTGCGTGATGCCTACATTGCCGCGCATCGTTGATGCTTTGAAGGACCTTTTGCCCACATAAACTGTAAGCGTCCGGCCAACCTCGGCTTCTATTTCCCGCGCACGCGTGAGAAGGTGTCCATTAACTGACAAGTTAATGGGCAGGCATGACGACAGTTACGGTACTGTCTGGTCCTGAGTGCCGGCGTCGATGGACGATGGCCGAGAAGCTTCGGATCGTGAAGGAAAGCCTGGCCGAGGGCGTGAACGTTACCGAGGTTGCTCGGCGCCACGACATTCATCCCCATTTGCTTCACGCTTGGCGCGCGTCGGCCTGTTATCGGGAGTGTCGGGGGGCGAAGGTCGTTTTGCTCAGGTTACTGTCGCGCCTGCCAGTGATGCCGTGCACTTGCGGACGAATGAAGCGAGCGAGCGGCCGTTGTCGAGGTGTTGTTGCGCAACGGCCGCGTTCTGCGTGTGTCCGAGCGCGTGACGCCGGCGCATGCGGCTCGGCTTGCAGATGCCCTGGAGGGCGGCGGACGACTCCGATCCCGGTAGGCACGCAGATCTGGGTGGCCTGCGGCGCGACCGACATGCGGAAGGGATTTGATGGTTTGGCCCGCGATTTCGTGCCTTGGCGCTTTCCGGACGCTGGCGTTTGGAGCGCGTGGTGAGATCGGCGTTGCCGGCGTCCGAAAACCTGCACCGGACCGGACGTGAGCAGTTGCAGCAAAACACCAGTTACTCGATCACCTCGTCGGCGCGGCCGGTCAACGCCGGGGGTAGAGTGAGGGAGAACGCTTTTGCCGTCTTCAGGTTGATCAGGAGCTCAAATTTGGTCGCCTGATAAATCGGAATGTCACCTGGTTTGGCACCTTTGAGGATTTTGTGCACGTCATCGGCCATGCGCCGGAACAGCTCCGAAAGATCGAGAGCATAGCCCATTAGCGCGCCGGCTTCCACGTAATCGCGGTACGGACATATCGTCGGCAGGCGTTTATTCTGAGCGAGCTCGGCGATGAGCTGGCGGTTGGCGTAAAGGTCGCCCTCTCCGCTGACCAGCACGGCGTCCGGTCGTTGCTCTACTATCGCATCGAAGACGCGCTCAATCTCCGCGGGTTTTCCCTCCTGCGGGAAGATAAAACCCAGCGAAATTCCCAAACGCGCGGCGGCATTCCGCAAGACTTGCCCGACAGACCCTTCCCATCCGCCGCGCATCCCCAGGAATACGGCCTTCGTCATCGAAGGAACAGCTTCTTTCATTAGCTCCAGCCGCTTCCCCCAGATCTCGATGCCGGCATCAAGCGTGATGCCGGTGAGGTTGCCGCCGGGCCGGTTGAGGCTGCTGACTAGACCCGCCTGCAATGGATCCAGCATGAAAGCAACAATCGGTATTGCACCGGTTGCCGCCTTGAAGACGGTCACGACGGGATTCGTTCCGGTGACGATCACATCCGGGTTGCGGGCCACGATTTCGCGCGCCACATCGGCATAACGGTCGTGACGTCCCTCGGCCCAGTAGCGTTCGATGGCTAGATTTTGTCCTTCCACGTAACCCAGACGACGTAACTCGCCGAAAAATGCGCGCCATGCGCTGCCGCCACCCGTTTCGGTCAGAAGCGCGGGCGGAATTGCCGGGTGGAACATCGCCATCCGCTGTGGCGTGGCACGTTGCTGTGCGCGTGCCGCAAGCGGCAACGCTGATGCCGCTCCGCCGAGCAGCGTGATGAACTCGCGACGCTTCAGTTGAGAAAATTGCATTCGCTCTCCCCAAGCCAAGGTCGAGCATAACAGATTGTTAAGCCGCAAGGGCTCGCCGCAGTGCCGCATTTCGATCCGGCCTGAGTCAGCTCTGGGTCCAAAGGCAGCAGTTCAGTACGCCCAGTGCCCGCCCGAAGCAGCACCCCAGTAAGCGGAC
The DNA here is from genome assembly GCA_036557665.1 of Xanthobacteraceae bacterium. Classification (GTDB taxonomy): domain Bacteria; phylum Pseudomonadota; class Alphaproteobacteria; order Rhizobiales; family Xanthobacteraceae; genus VAZQ01. The sequence goes on from DATBHG010000055.1 coordinate 272,855, forward strand.
CATCCAAGCTCGGCCCGGCTGGGCTCTTAGGTGCCACAACAAGTCGTGAGCAGATGTAGCAAATGTGCACGGGAAGCTCGTCATTCGATCACCTCATCGGCGGTTGCAAGCAGCGAGGACGGCACGGCGAGCCCGAGTATAGCGGCCGTCTGGGCATTGATTACTAGTTCAAACTTGGTTGGCTGCATCACAGGCAAGTCTCCCGGTTTCGCGCCATTCAAGATACGTGCAGCATCGGCGCCCGACTCGCGAAAGGCGCCCGTAATGCTGGTTCCGTAGCTCAGAAGCCCACCAATCTCAGGAGACTCACGATTCGGAAAGGCCGTTGGAATCGCATGGCGCATTGTCAGGATGACCCAACTGGACGCGCCGGCTAGTGAAAAATGGGTCGCTACCGACGAAAAGTACGTCGGGGCGGTCGCGCGCGATACTCGCGAAGACCGCATCGATCTCTTGCCGGGTGCCGGCTTTCAGGATCTGGAATTTGCAACCCGACCATTTGGGCTTCTGCAGCAGCCACCTCGCCCAGCGTTGTCTCGGCATTCTTTAGATTAGTTGGATTCACAAGCACGGCCACACGTTGCAGCTTTCGGAGCGATCCTGCTATTAGAGGCCCTTGCAGGGTGCTGGGCATCTGTTGATGAGTCCGGCGGTGAATACTTCCAGGTCTCGTTCGACAACGAGGCTACCAGGGAAGACGAAGATAGTTTTGACCTGTCGGCGCCTGCCCATCCCTATCTTCTCATTCAGCGGCAGTTCGAGGACGATGGCGGCGGCGTCTGCTACCTGGAGACGCACGATCACGATACCTACAGTGGTCACTTTCCGCTGCGGCTCGTTGAGTTCACGCCCACCCGTCTCGTCATCGAGGTCGCTAGGCGAGAGCACAAACATGTCGAAGTGACCTACAACCAGGACGCAAAGGGCTTCCGTGAAGTGAAGCGTATCGCGCACATTATTTTTGGTGTGCAAGGCTAACACGCCGACGGTAGTAGGGCTGCCAAGGTGACGTCAGCTCACCCTCACAGAGCGGCGGCAATGCGGACATGGCGGCATCAACACTTGGTGTGCCAAAAGCGACCCTTGCTCGCAGCACCACTCCGGTGGCCCAGCCATTCGAAGTCGAAGGCGGTGAGCTGGGTTTCAATGAAAAGAAACGTCAAAAATGGGCCATGAGTCCAACTTTTCCCATTTCCCATCTCGCCATGCGAAGAGCGCGAATTCGTGGTTGAGATGTGGTAATCCGAGCGCCGCGATTTCCTCATCCATAGGCCCTTCGGCATCTTGAATGATTAGGTAGTCCACCTTACCGGTTTGGGCCCATGCTTTGACTTTGTGGAAGTCGCCTTCATCCCACAGAATTGTCGCTGAGATCGGCGGTTTGAGCATGCCGAGTTGCCAGAGATTATAGCGCACCGCTACTGCAAATGGGCTGGCATTCCACGCCGGTACGATTAGCACCTTTGACCCAAGTGGTATGACCTTCCGTACCTCAGTTGTGACCTTGCGTAGAAAATGCTGCCACTCTCTTCCCGACGGGTTGTTGAGGTCGCTCCGCACAGGCATGGCGGAAACAGCAACAAGCAATGCCGCAAGCGTAGGCATACTGCCGGCTGGTTGTATCCTCTTCATCCACGCCGGCCAGCGGCTGGTCGCAAGTGCCATTACCGGGGGATAGAGCCCTAGAAGTGCCACGTGTGGCGTATAGCGCCAATAATCAGCGGCAATTTCGGCATCCGAGAGCTTCATCGCTCCCGCATAAACAGCCAACAAAAAAGCATTGTAGCCTATCCATACAACGGCACAAATCGCTGCCAGATATCTCGCCTCATTGCATTTCGTAAAAAAGAGGCTCACTAATCCAACTGCCGTAACTGACCACATCAAGCCATGAAATACCGGCGCATCAGCAATAAGATCGCTAATCGAATGAAGCGTTTGGGGCAGTACTCCGAAATTCCAATCGTGAATGGGTCGGAATGTCTGCTCCCAGCTCGGCGAATTCTGCAGCAAATACCAGCGCCACATCCCAAACAAAACGATTGGCGGCCCCAACATGCGAGAAAGCTGTGGCAAGGTGCTGCGCCATGGGATTGCGGGTTCACGCATCACCACAAGCGCAAGTGCCGCGATAATCAATGCCAATAAAATCGGGTTCGCCTGTTTGAGATTTATCAGCATGGCAGCGATTAAGCCGAAACGCCAAGCAAATCCCGACGCATTGTCAGGCTCTTTTGAGAGACGCACGAGGATCTCGACACCCAAAAGACCGAGAGCGCCTACCGCAACCATGCTTGCACAATCGGCGTAGGACGACAGCAGCACAGCGCCATTGAGACCAGGGTTGAGAAGTATGGTGATCGCAACCGCTGACGCGATGAGACTTGCCGGGAATTTTCCTGCTTCGAGGGCACTACGCCGCACGAGTGCCGCCGCGAGCGCCTCTGCAAATACTGCGCTCGATCCCGCCAGTAATGCGACATTGGTTACTGGCCCAGCGGTTTCAACAAGGCTCCCTCCAAGGAATGAAGCCGCGGCAATCATTAGCGGCATGCCCTGCGGGTAGCCGGGAAATATTGAGAACGGTGGATCGAGATCGGGCCAGGGCAGCGAATCGTGCTCGTAGGCGTAAGCAGCACTCGGGAGCCAGTTCCAAAAGTCGTCCCACATTGCGGGTTTGCTGCCGGCCGCGCTGACAAGGATCGGCAAAACGAGTGCCAGAGCAATCCAAGTTGAACGGGATCCGGGAAATCGCATTCGTGTGATCACCGCGATGACTGAAAGCGAGGCGCCAGCGGCCATAAGCCACGACAGCGGAAAACGAGTGGTCACGGCAAGAATGCTGATCGTTCCAGTAAGCAGTCCAAATCCTACAAGCATGTCCGCGCCCGCCCAGCGATCGCTGCGGCCGACCACCGACCCGGCAGTTGTGCAGGCGACCACTGGAATGAACGCGAATGCGAGGGCCAAAGCGGAAGCAATCCACCAACGATCCATCACTTTAGCCTACATTTGGATGGGTTCGGTCGGCTGATATTTTGGGCGCCAAAAGCACCAAGGGACACACCGTTGTGCTCGCGTCCGCTTTCTTGGGTCAGAAAGGGGACGTGCATGGCGAAAAATTCGTACTAGCTCGCCTGCAATGCAATAACCTGGGTCAATCGAGCTGGGCAGCGTGATTCGGCAGTGGGCTTCGTGCCGCTGCCGCTCAATCCGGTTGAGTGATGGTAGGTCCGCAGCATCTCCGATAGCGGCTGTGAGTCGAGCCCATTCGGACCGCTCTTGTGTGCCACTTCCGGACGTGAGCAATTGCAGCAGGCAGCCCTTAATCGATCACCTCATCGGTGCGCGCCAGCAGCACGGCCGGAACGCTGAGGCCGAGCGCTCTGGCAGTCTTTAGATTGATGACTAGCTCGAACTTGGTTGGCTGCACCACCGGCAGGTCGCCCGGATTTTCGCCCTTGAGAATACGGCCAACGTAGACTCCGACTTGACGGTAGGCATCGGCTTGATCGGGTCCGTAACTCAGGAGACCACCCGCCGAAACATATTCGCGTGCATTGTACATGGTCGGCAGCGCGTGACGTATCGCCACGGCCACCAACTGATCGCGGAGACCGCTAAACAACGGATCGGGGCTTACCAGAAGCGCATTGGCTCGTTCTTGCGTGAAGATTGCGAAGGCGCTCTCGACCTCGTCGCCTTTGCGCGCTCTCGTTACTACGAGCTTGCAGCTGAGCATGTCAGCGGCCACGCGAGCATTGTTCGTGTCTGACTCGGCATTCGGATTGTTTGGGTTGACAAGGAAACCAAGTATGGTTGCTGTCGGGATCAATTCGTGCAGCACCTCAACCTGCTTTGCGACCAGCAAATTGGCTAGGAAGCTCACGCCCGTGACGTTGCTGCCGGGTCGGTTCATGCTCGCGACCAGACCGAATTTGACCGGATCGGCGCCGATCGCAAAAACGATGGGAATAGTTTGGGTTGCCGCCTTGGCTGCTTGCACGGCGGCGGTGCTGCCGGTCACAGCGATCACTGCCGTCTTACGGCGAAGGAACTCAGCCACCAGCGCCGGCATCTGATCGTATTGACCTTCGGCCCAGCGATATTCGATCGCCACATCGCGGCCTTCGACGTAGCCGCTTTGGCCTAACCCTTCGCGGAATGCTGTGACGTAAGCAGCGTATGCATTCAACGTTCCACTGCCGAGAAAGCCAATCAGCAGCATCGCTGGCTGCTGCGCCCGCGCTGCGAGCGGCCACGCAGCCGCGCAGCCGAGTAGTGTGATGAACTCACGTTTCTTCAACCGATCAGAATACATCCGCTGCCCCTAGCCAGAGTGGCAGCATAGCTGATTGGCGCATCAAGTCAGAGGCTTGCTGCGCTGCGGAATTTCAACCCGGCTAATGTCAGCAATGGGTCAATTGTTTGCATAGACCCCGGACACAGCAAGACATTTTACAGCCGGATCGCCCCGAAAGCTGACGTATCTTCAATGCATTCCGGTCCCCTGGCCACCATGGTCGTCCTCAGTAACCGAGGAGAAATGACCATGCACGACCCGGAAGACCTATCGGCAACCCCGGCCCGCGCAAGACAATGCGGCGGCCCGACCGAAATCACCTACGACCCAGAATATCGAGCCGGCAAGCGTCAGTCAGCGGCCATGGCGAGCGTAACCCGCGTTTTTTGGCCGACCATCGAGCCTAAAGTCGGCTTGGCAGGCAGGATTTTCGAAAGTCCGCGATTGCTCGGTTTACAGATTGGCGGGGATATCAGGGCCTCTGCATTGCGGAATTTCTGGCGTCGTCCGGTCCGCTTGGGGTCAAATCCAAAATCGCGCCAGATCCATGTCAGCTTTCCCCAGCTACGGACATACTGTTGCTTGAGGCGATGCGCGAGAAGTGCCACAGCACTAAATCGCTTGCGCGATAGCCAGCGGCTCCGAGCGCCACCGCAACATTATCCCCAGGGGAAAGATCGTAGGTAGCGGGGGAAGCGCCCTGTCTTGAGGATCGAGGTGTCTACAACCTCATCAAGACAGGAGTTGCCGATGACAACCAAGGCTATCACCCCACTGCGCCAGCGTATGATCGAGGACATGAATGCGCGCAAGCTCTGCGCGGGCACGCAGAGAGGCCACATCCGCAGCTGCAAGCGATTTGCCGCGTTTTTGAAGCGATCTCCTGAGACTGCCACGTTCGAGGACATTCGCCGGTTCCAGCTGCACTTGGCCGAGACCGGCGTAAGCATCTGCACCCGCAACGTCGTCATGACCGGGTTGCGCTTTCTTATTCCGAGTAACGCTGCGGCGTCTGGACCTCGCGGCCGAGATGTATCACCTGTGCGCACCGCAGAAGATCCCACTGGTGATAAGTACGGATGAAGCGAAGCGGCTGCTGGCGGTTGCCGAGAGTCTCAAGTCCCGCGTGATGCTCAGTCTCAGCTACGGCTGCGGCCTGCGCGCCGGCGAGGTGGTACGGCTCAAGGTCAAACATATCGACAGCGCGCAAAAGATCATTCGGGTGGAGCAATCGAAGGGCCGCAAGGATCGCAACGTCATGCTCTCACCCGAGATGCTCGATCTGTTGCGGCAATGGTGGAAGGTGCGGCCGTCGCGTTACGACGCGGAGACGCCGCTTCAGGAGCGTTCAATTCCGGTGGTTTTTGTTTGCCGTTCGGTCGAACGCGCTTCGGCTCGGCTAAATTGTCTGCTCGCGCTACAAATTACCGCCGAACCCTCGCTCCTCTCGATCCAAGCCGACCGTCGCAAATGCCCTGGCGCGCTTTACGCCGCTCAATCTCTCCGCCTCTCGCCGCGCGCCGCCATCGACGCGGCACGCTTCCCGTCCAAATCTCCATAGCTGAGCTTGCGGCGCGGCCGGCCGAGGATACGGCCCGCGATTTCGTGCCTTGGCGCTTTTCGGACGCCGGCCACCGATCGTGCGGTTAGGTTATCGTTGCCGGCGTCCGAAAACCTGCACACTTCCAGACCTGAGCAGGTGCAGCAAAGCCCCCTTTTTCATTCGATCATTCGATCCGCCCCGCAGAACCAGAGTTTGCGATCCAGGGCTATTGAACCGGGTGTTCTGTAGGAGCTCGAGCGGAGATCACCGGTTCCTTCGGAGTTTCCAAGACCCTTGGTAGACGGATCGTAAAAGTCGAGCCTTTCCCCGGCGCACTCTCAACCGTGAGGTCGCCGCCCATCATCTGACAGAAGCGCCGGCTTATCGCGAGACCAAGGCCCGTGCCGCCGTAT
>DATBHG010000056.1:0-21553 GCA_036557665.1 Xanthobacteraceae bacterium
AGGGCCAGCTGACCTACCGGCACCAGGGCCTCGAGTGCGTGGTCGATCTGGGCGAGTGGTGGCTCCTCGAGACCGGTCTCCCTCTCCCGCTCGGGATCAACGTCGCGCGTCGGGACCTCGGTGAGGAGGCGCTCCTGGAGCTCTCCGACGTGCTGCGCGAGTCGATCCGCGCGGGCCTGGACAACCGCGCGGAGGCGCTCGAGTACGCGCTCCGCTTCGGGCGTGGGCTCTCCCCCGAACTCGCGGATCGGTTCGTGGGCATGTACGTGAACGAGCTCACCGAGGACTACGGCGACGAGGGCCGCCAGGCGGTCAGAGAGCTCCTGCGTCGCGCCGAAGCGCTCGGGGCGTTCCCCGAGCCGGTCCGCGTCGAATTCGTCTGAGTAGGCTTGCGGCGGTGAGCCGCGCGGTCATCCTCTCGGCTGTCCGGACGCCTGTCGGGCGCTACGGCGGCGCGCTCTCCGGCGTGCGGCCGGACGATCTTGCCGCGCTCGCGATCGCCGCCGCCGTCGAGCGCGCGGGCGTCCCGCCGGCCGAGATCGAGGACGTCCACCTCGGCTGCGCCAACCAGGCGGGCGAGGACAACCGCAACGTCGCCCGCATGGCGTTGTTGCTCGCCGGTATCCCGGATTCGGTCCCGGGGGTAACCGTGAACCGCCTCTGCGCCTCCGGCCTCAACGCCATCGGCGATGCCGCGCGCGCCATCCGCTGCGGTGAAACCGAATTCGCGATCGCCGGCGGGGTCGAATCGATGACCCGGGCCCCGCTGGTGATGGGAAAAGCCGAGGAGCCGTTCCAGCGCGGCGCCGAGGTCGCCGATACGACCCTGGGCTGGCGCTTCATCAATCCGGTCATCAAGGCACAGTATGGCGTCGACTCCATGGCGGAGACCGCCGAGAACGTGGCGGAAGAGTATCAGGTCTCCCGCGCGGACCAGGATGCCTTTGCGCTGCGCTCGCAGCAGCGTGCCGGCAATGCCATGGCCGCCGGGTATTTCGCCGAGGAGATCGTGCCGGTCGAGACACCGGGCGGCAAACCAGGGCCGATCGTTGTCGATAAGGACGAGCATCCACGGCCGCAGACCACGCTGGAAGGCCTGGCCAAGCTCAAGCCGTTTGCCCGCAGTCCGGGAACGGTGACTGCGGGCAACGCGTCCGGCATCAATGACGGGGCGGCGGCTGTGATCCTCGCGAGCTCGCAAGCAGCAGAGCGCCGTGGGCTCACGCCGCGCGCCCGCGTTCTCGGCATGGCGTCGGCCGCAGTCCCGCCGCGGGTCATGGGAATGGGGCCGGTGCCGGCCACCCACAAGCTGCTGGCGCGCCTGGACCTTAGGATCGGGGACTTTGATGTGATCGAGATCAATGAAGCGTTCGCCGCCCAGGGTCTCGCCTGCCTGCGCCAGCTCGGGCTTGCGGACGATGCCGAGCAGGTGAATCCGCACGGAGGCGCCATCGCGCTCGGACACCCGCTTGGCATGTCGGGTGCGCGCATTGCGCTCACGGCCGTGCACGCGTTGGAGAAGCGCGGCGGCAAGCTCGCGCTCGCGACCATGTGCGTCGGCGTTGGCCAGGGCGTTTCGCTCGCGCTCGAGCGGGTGTGAAGCGGAAGAGGTGAGGCGGAGGGGGATATGCGGAGGGGGATATGCGGAGGGGGATATAGAGAGGCGGCTCATGGCAATGAGTCCAGGCTACATTCCGTTTCACCGCAATCCGTCCAGACCGGCATACCGGCCGCCGCCGGGAGCCGTGGACGCGCACTGCCACGTATTCGGGCCGGAAGCGAAGTTTTCCTATGCGCCGGAGCGTAAGTACACGCCCTGCGACGCGCCCAAGGAGAAGCTGTTCGCGCTGCGCGATTTTCTCGGCTTCGACAAGAACGTGATCGTACAGGCGAGCTGCCACAGCAAGGACAATCGTGCCATGGTGGACGCGCTCGAGAGCTCCGCCGGACGCGCCAAGGGGGTTGCCTTTGTCGGCGAGGAAGTCAGCGACGACGAGCTCAGGTGGCTCGATCGCGCCGGGGTGAAGGGGGTGCGCTTCAACTTCGTCAAGCGGCTCGTCGATTTCACCCCGCGCGAGGTGCTCCAGCGCATTGCTGCGCGCGTCGCTCCGCTCGGGTGGCACATCGTGGTTTATTTCGAGATGGCCGATCTGCCCGAGCTGGAGGCGTTCTTTACGTCATTGCCGACGACGGTCGTGGTCGATCACATGGGCACCCCGGACGTGAAAAAGGGCGTCGACCATCCCGAGAACCAGCGCTTTCATCGCCTGATGGAGCGCTACCGCAATTTCTGGGTCAAGGTGACCTGCCCCGAGCGGATGTCGCTTGTCGGGGCGCCCTATGACGACGTCGTACCGTTCGGCCGCGCCCTCGTGCAGCACTTCCCCGACCGCGTGATCTGGGGAACCGATTGGCCGCATCCGAACATGAAAAAGCAGGCGCCCGACGACGGGATGCTGGTCGACTACGTCCCGAGGATCGCTCCGACGGCGGTAGAGCAACGGGCGCTTCTGGTGGACAACCCCATGAGCCTTTACTGGAGTTGAGCTTGATTGTTGTGCTTGTAGGGCGGGTTAGTCCCGCGGACCGGCGCAGCCGGGTGCGGGGCGTAACCCGCCGCCTCTGCGCGCGGCGGGTTACGCGACGACCTCGCTGAAGCGAGGTCGTCGCTAACCCGCCCTACAAGCTCTATAACCAGCGTGCCTGCATCCGCGGGAGGCGGATGCGCTCGTGAAGGAGACGGTATAATGACACGCACGCCGCAGGAATACGACGACATCCCCGGCACGTTCGTGTTCGATGCCGAGCGATCGCGCCAGGGGTACGGCATCAACATGTTCTGCATGTCGTTGATGAAGGAAGAAAACCGCAAGACTTTCAAAGCCGACGAAGCGGCCTATCTGCAGAGATTCAAGCTCACCCCGGAGCAGCGTGACGCCATACTCAAGCGCGACTACAATCGCATGCTCGAGCTCGGCGGGAATATCTACTTCACCGCCAAGCTTGGCGCGACCGACGGCCATTCCTTTCAACACCTCGCTGCAGTCATGACCGGCTCCTCCCAGGACGACTATCTCAAGATGATGCTGGCGGGCGGTCGTTCCGTCGAGGGCAACCGCAGCAAGTCGGGCAAGCACAAGACGGCTGCGGGCAAGCGCGCGTCGTCTGGGAAGTCCAAGCGCACAGCAAAACGGAAGTAAGTCATGGCAAGGATCATTGCAGGTGTAGGGTCTTCGCACGTGCCGGCGATAGGCGCGGCGCTCGACAACGGCAAAACCGAGGAACCCTATTGGAAACGCGTGTTCTCGGGTTTTGAGACATCGAAGGAATGGATGGCGAGGACGAGGCCGGACGTCGCCATCGTCGTCTACAACGACCATGCCTCCGCGTTTTCCGTCGACATGATTCCGACCTTTGCGCTCGGCTGCGCGGCGGAGTTTCCACCGGCGGACGAAGGTTGGGGACCCCGTCCGGTCCCGGTCTTGAAGGGGCACCCCGAGCTTGCGGCCCACATCGCGCAGTCCGTCATCCTCGACGAGTTCGATCTCACCGTCGTCAACAAGATGGAGGTCGACCACGGGCTGACCGTGCCGATGAATCTCCTGTTCGGCCAACCGAAGGATGCTTGGCCGTGCCCGGTCATCCCGCTCGCGGTGAACGTGGTCATGTATCCGCCGCCGACCGGTCATCGCTGCTTCATGCTGGGCAAGGCCATCCGCAAGGCGGTCGAATCGTACCCCGAGGATCTCCGGGTGGTCATATTCGGCACCGGAGGGCTCTCTCATCAGATCAGCGGGCCGCGGGCCGGCCTGATCAACAGTAAATGGGACAAGGCCTTCCTCGATAATCTCAGCAAGGATCCCAAGAAGCTTACGCGCATCCCCCACATCGAATACATGCGCGAGGCGGGCGCCGAGGGTATCGAGATGGTTATGTGGCTGATCATGCGCGGCGCGCTCGATGAGAAGGTCGAGGAGGTCTACCGGTTCTATACTGTCCCGGCATCGAATACCGCCGTCGGGCACATCATCCTCGAGAACAAGCGAAATGCATCTGCCCCACGCAAGCGAGCGACCGCGGGCAGGACAAGCCACGCTGGCGCGAGAGAGAGAGCGCCGCGGGTCGTAATCTAATTCACTGCAGGGGGGAGCCCGATGAAGATTTGCGTAGCTGGGCAGGGTGCGTTCGGCCAGAAACATCTCGACGCGCTCAAACGCATTCCCGGCGTGGAGGTCACCTCGCTCGTTGGCGGCAATCAGGACGCGACGGCGCAGGTTGCCAAGAAATACGCAGTTCCGCATCACACCGGCGAGCTCTCCGAGGGCATCAAGCGCGCCGACGCCGTGATCCTGACGACGCCGACCAAGATGCATTTCCGGCAAGGCGAGCAGGTGATGCGCGCCGGCAAGCATGTCCTGGTCGAAATCCCTGTCACCGACAGCGTCGAGGATGCCGAGGCGCTGGTGCGGATCGCCAAGGAAACCGGCGTAGTCGCGATGGGCGGGCATGTTCGCCGCTTCAACCCCAGCCATCAGTGGATCCACAAGCGCATCCGGAAAGGCGAGCTGACCATCCAACAGATGGACGTGCAGACGTATTTCTTCCGGCGCAAGAACATCAATGCCGCGGGCAACCCGCGCAGCTGGACCGACCACCTCCTGTGGCATCACGCCGCTCATACCATCGATCTCTTCCAGTATCAGACCGGAGAGATCATCTCCGACTGCTACGCGGTACAGGGACCCATACAGCCGCAGCTCGGCATTGCCATGGACATGGGTATCGTGGCCAAGGTGCCGTCCGGAGCCATTCTCACGCTGTCGCTCTCGTTCAACAACGATGGCCCGCTCGGCTCGTTTTTTCGCTACATCTGCGACAACGGTACCTACAAAGCCTTCTACGACGACCTCAGCGATGGGAAGGACAATCGCATCGACGTCTCCAAGGTCGATGTCTCGATGGACGGCATCGAGCTGGAAGATCGCGAATTCATCGCCGCCATCAAGGAAAAGCGCGAGCCCAACGGCAGTCTTGCTCAGGTTCTTCCCTGCATGCGCATTCTGGGCAAGCTCGAGCAGATCATCGATCCACAGCGAAAGGCCCACGCCTGATCGGCCGGCTCCAAGATCACAAAAGAACGTCAGAGGAGGAAAACATGGCCCGAAAGCTCTTGGTGACTGCAATCGCATCTGCAGCTACGGCAGTTGCCGTGAACGCCGTGCACGCGCAGGAGGTGGCCAAGATCGGTCTTGTCCTGCCGCTGACCGGCGTGCTGGCGGCGGTCGGCAAGCAGGTACAGGCGGGCGTGCAGCTCTATACCCAGCAACACGGGACCAATGTCGCCGGTAAGAAGATCGAGATAATCATCAAAGATGACGGCGCCCTCGCCGACAACTCCAAACGTCTTGCCCAGGAGTTGATCGTCAACGACAAGGTCGCCGTGATCGGCTCGGGGATCACCCCAAGTGCCATGGCCATCGGCCCCCTCTCGACCCAGGGCAAGACTGCGAACGTGGTCATGGTGTCGGGGACGTCCGGGGTCATAAACCCGAGCAACCCCTACATGGTCCGCACGAGCTTCACCCTTGGCCAGCAGACCGGGATCATCGGCCAATGGGCGGCAAAGAACGGCAGCAAGAAGGCCGTTATAGTGCAGTCCGACTGGGCGCCCGGGGCCGAAGCGACCGCCGTGTTCACGGACGCGTTCACGAAGAACGGCGGGCAGATCCTCGATACCATCAAGGTGCCGCTGGCCAACCCCGATTTCTCGCCGTTCCTGCAACGGGCGCGCGATCTAAACCCCGATACGCTGTTCGTGTTCGTCCCGGCAGGACAGGCCGGGACCTTCGCGAAGCAATTCGCCGAGCGCGGGCTCGACAAAGCCGGCATCAAGCTCATCGGTCCCGGCGATATCGTGGACGACAACGACCTTCCCGGGATGGGTGATTCCATGCTCGGCGTGGTCACCGCCGGCATCTATTCGGTAGCGCTCGATACCAAGGTCAACAAGGACTATGTGGCGGCGTTCGAGAAGGTAAACCCGATGCGGCCGAACTTCATCTCGCTCGGGGGCTACGACGGCATGCGCGTCATCTACGAGGCACTCGAGAAGACAGGGGGCAAGACGGACGGCGACGCCCTCGTCAACGCAATGAAAGGCCTGAAGTGGGAGAGCCCCCGCGGCCCGATCTCGATCGACCCGGACACCCGCGACATCGTCCAGAACGTCTACATCACCAAGGTCGAGAAGCGTAACGGTCAGTTATTTGCTATCCCATTCGAGACCTTTACGGCGGTGAAAGATCCATTGAAGATGAAGAAGTAATCCCCGGCGGGATTGCCCGAAAATCATAGGGAGAGCCGAGGCCCTCGGCGGGACCCGCCCTACCCACGGTAAAAAAGCTGGGGCCGGGACGAGCACCCATGCTGACCATCCTCTTCGACGGGATCGCCTACGGCATGCTGCTGTTCGTGCTGGCATGCGGCCTCTCGATCACTCTGGGCTTGATGAATTTCGTCAATCTCGCCCATGGCGCATTCGCCATGGCAGGCGGCTACATCACGCTCGTGCTCGTCAACCAACTCGGCCTGCCTTTCTTCCCGGGACTTGTCATCGCCTTTGTGGTCACGGCGCTCCTGGGCGCGCTGTTCGAGCGCACGCTCTATGTACATGTCTACGGCAAGAGTCATCTCGACCAGGTGCTGTTCACCATCGGCCTCGTGTTCATGTCGGTAGCCGCTGTTGACTACGTCATGGGCTCGCAGCAGGTCTTCATTCAGATACCGGGCGCGCTGCAAGGCCGGTTCGAGGTGCTCGGGATCGGCATCGGACGCTACCGGCTGCTGATCATCATCATCTGCGGCATTCTCACGCTGGGCCTGCAGCTCATTCTGTCGAGCACGCGGTTCGGGAGCCGGTTGCGCGCCTCGGTCGATGACGCGAGGGTGGCGCGCGGGTTGGGCATCAATGTCAATCGCGTCTTTGCCCTCACCTTCGCCTTCGGCTCGGGGCTCGCCGGTCTCGGCGGCGCACTGGGCGCAGAGATTCTCGGCCTGGACCCGACCTTCCCGCTCAAATACATGGTCTATTTTCTGATTGTGGTAACGGTCGGTGGCACTTCGAGCATCATCGGACCGTTCACGGCATCGCTTTTGATCGGCATCGCCGATGTCGCGGGGAAGTACTACGTGCCCAAGCTCGGGGCCTTCGTCATCTATACCATCATGATCGCGCTGCTGCTGCTGCGGCCGCAGGGCCTGTTCGCTCGCGCAACCGGTAAGTGAGCCCGCAGCTTTCGATGGACTCCGGGGTCATCAGGCAGGTCACTCATTACCTGGCGAATCGCGCGCGTTGGAGTGCACTGGAATACGCGTTCTGGCTCGCGGCCCTGGCCAGCATATTCCTGCTGCCGAGCCGGCATTTGATTCTGACCGAGGTCGCCTGGCTTGGACTTTTCGCGCTCTCGCTCGATCTGATCCTGGGATACGCGGGAATCATCTCGCTCGGTCACGCGGCCTTTTTCGGCCTGGGGTCCTATGTTGCGGCGCTGGCGGCGAAGCACGCCATCGTCACCGAGCCGGTGCTGGCGTTGGCCGTGTCGGGCATCGCTGCGGCGGTGCTTGGATTTGCCACAAGCTTCCTGGTCCTGCGCGGCTCGGATCTCACCCGGCTCATGGTCACGCTCGGCGTCGCCCTGATCATGCGCGAGATCGCCAACCAGATACCTGAAATCACCGGCGGGGCCGACGGCTTGCAAGGCGTGGTAATCGGGCCGATCCTCGGCACTTTCCAGTTCGATATTTTCGGTCACATCGCCTACGTCTACTGCCTTGCCGTGCTGTTTGTTCTTTTTCTGCTGGCGAGGCGCATCGTCTATTCCCCGTTCGGGCTTTCGTTGCGCGCAGTCAAAGGCAACTCGTTGCGCAGCGGCCTCATCGGTATCTCGGTCAACGGTCGGCTGATCGCGGTCTACACCCTTGCCGCCTTCTATGCCGGAGTAGCGGGGGCCCTGCTGGCGCAGACGACCGCCTTTGCCTCCCTGGATGTGTTCTCGTTCGAACGCTCTGCGGACCTGTTGCTGGTCCTCATCATCGGCGGGACGGGCTACCTCTATGGCGGATTGATCGGGGCCGTGATTTTCAAGCTGATGCAGGATTGGATCGCCAACCTGACCCCGCAGTACTGGCAGTTCTGGATCGGCCTGGTGCTGGTCCTGATCGTGCTGGTCGGCCGCGACCGGATCGGTGTCGCCACCGGCTTTGTGCGCTCGTTGGCGAGCCGGGCCCTGCAGCGGCTTCCGATCCCCGCATGGCGGGTCGCGTCTCCCCCGCCCGAGGGAGGCTGAAATGCCTGCGGCGCTCGCGACACAGAGCCTGGAGAAGCATTTCGGCGGCATCGCCGCCGTCAACGGCGTCTCTCTGACGGTCGAAAAAGGGGCGCGCCATGCGCTGATAGGACCCAACGGCGCGGGGAAAACGACCGTGATCAATCTTTTGACCGGGGTGCTGCGTCCCTCTGCCGGCCGGATCGCGCTCGAGGGCGAGGACGTAACGGCCCTTGACGCGCATCAACGGGTACGACGCGGCCTGGCGCGCACGTTTCAGATCAATCAGCTCTTTCTCGATCTCACCCCGCTCGAGACGATCGGCCTTGCCATCTCGGAACGCATGGGGACCGGTTGGCAATGGTGGAGGCTGGCCGGCAGCAAGCTCGACATCACCGAGGAGATCGTCGACATCCTCAGCCGGTTTCAGCTCACCGACGTCATGCTCGAGCGTACCGGCAACCTCCCCTACGGCAAACAGCGTCTTCTCGAGATCGCGCTCGCCATTGCCTGCCGCCCGCGCGTGCTCCTTCTCGATGAGCCCGCTGCCGGGGTGCCCGAGGCCGAGCGCCACGACATACTGACCACCGTCGCAGCGCTGCCTGCAGATGTGACCGTCTTGCTGATCGAGCACGACATGGATCTCGTGTTCTCGTTCGCCGACCGCATCTCGGTGCTGGTCAACGGTAGTTTGTTCATCGAGGGGGCGCCCGAGGAGGTCGCGCGCGATCCGCGGGTAAAGGCGGTATATCTGGGCGAGTCCCTCGATGCGTGAGGTTCTCCAGATTGATCGGCTCACCGCGGGCTACGGCGAAGCGATCGTGCTCAAGGAAGTGTCGCTGGTTTTACCCGAGGGCCAATCGCTGGCGTTGCTCGGCCGTAACGGCATGGGCAAGACCACACTGATCAATTCGATCGTGGGCGTAACGCGCTACGTGAGCGGTGAAATCATGCTCGACGGCCATGCCATTACCCGCATGCGACCCGACCAGCGCGCGCATCTCGGAATCGGCTGGGTCCCGCAGGAGCGCAACATCTTCAAGTCGCTTTCGGTCGAGGAAAATCTCACGGCGATTGCGTGCCCCGGCCCGTGGAACGTAGCAAGGATCTACGACCTCTTTCCCCGCCTTGCCGAGCGCCGGCGCAATCTCGGAAACCAGCTCTCCGGGGGCGAGCAGCAGATGCTGGCAGTCGGCCGCGCGCTCATTCTCAATCCGCGGGTGGTCCTGCTCGATGAGCCGCTCGAAGGCCTAGCGCCGATCCTGGTCGAGGAGCTGCTCGCGGCGCTCCGCCGCATCATTCGCCACGAGGGCACGTCGGCGATTCTGGTGGAGCAGAACGCGCAGAAAGTCCTGGGCGTTACCGATCAGGCAGCGATCCTGGAGCGCGGCTGCGTGATGCACGTGGCGCCGAGCGCGGACCTCATCGCTGATCGCGCCATGCTGGAGAGCTATCTCGGAGTTACGGCAGCGGCTTCGCAGCGCCCGGGCAAGACCCGGCAGTGAGGCTGAGGGTCGGACTCACCCTGCTTTTTCTCGGATCGGGCGGATCAGTACTTCCGCTGGAATTCCGAGATGCTCGTGCAGCCGACGGATCATCCTAATCGAGAGTCCACGCTTTCGGTTGAGGACTTCGGCAATGCGGGTGCACGTGCCGATTATGCCTACCAGGTCCTCTTCGCGTGAGCCCCTGCTGCTCTATTCGGAACTTGATCGCCTCGACAGGAACGCACCCAAAATGGGTGCAAATCCGACCTGTCAACGCAAATGAGGGTTATAACCTTAAGCGACACTGCTGAATGCGCATCCAAGGACCAACACTGCGTCGCGCCAAGTTGCGCTTCTGCGTGCGAAAGGGCTAACTTCGTTGCTCGTTAAAGTGAACGAGGAAGTTGGATAAATGACAAGAACCAAGCCCCCGTTTCGCGCCGATCACGTCGGCAGCCTGCTCCGCCCTGCAGCCCTCAAGGAGGCGCGCGCCAAGCGGGAGAAGGGCACGATCTCACCGGCCGAGCTCAAAGCGGTGGAGGACCGCGAGATCGACAAGATCATCGCGAAACAGGAAGCGATCGGGCTCAAGCTTGCAACCGATGGCGAGCTCCGCCGATCCTGGTGGCATTTCGACTTTCTGAGCATGCTCGGCGGAGTGGAGCTGTACGAGTCCGATCAGGGCATCCAGTTCCGTGGCGTGCAGACGAAGGCACAGGGGGTTCGCATCGTGGGCAAGCTTGGCTTCTCCAATCACCCGATGGTGGAGCATTTCAAGTTCCTGAAATCCCATACCAAGGTGATTCCCAAGATGACCATCCCGGCGCCTCCGGTCCTTCACTTCCGGCTGCCCAAGGACGGCATCGACAAGCAGGCTTACCCCAATCTCGACGGTTTCTTTCAGGACCTGGGCGAGAGCTACAAGCAGGCGGTGAAGGCTTTCTACGATGCCGGATGTCGTTACCTCCAGTTCGACGACACGGTGTGGGCCTATCTCTGCTCGCAGGAGGAGCTTCGCAAGGCGCGCGAGCGCATGTCGAATGTCGACGAGCTTCAGTCCAGGTATGCCCGCGTCATCAACAAAGCGCTCGAAGCCAAACCCGCAGATATGACCATCACTACCCATGTGTGCCGCGGCAATTTCAGGTCGACCTGGATCGCGGAAGGCGGATACGAGCCGGTCGCAGAGACGCTCCTGGCCGAAGTGAACTACGACGGCTATTTCCTCGAATACGACACCGAGCGTGCGGGAGGCTTCGAGCCGCTACGCTTCCTTCCCAAGGGAGAAAAGATCGTGGTGCTGGGCCTCGTCACCTCGAAGAGCGGCGCGCTTGAAAAAAGGGACGACATCAAGCGGCGCATCGAGGAAGCATCCAAATTTGCCCCGCTCGAACAGCTCTGCCTTTCGCCGCAATGCGGTTTCGCATCGACCGAGGAAGGCAATATCCTCGCCGAGGATGAGCAGTGGGCGAAGCTTGGAATGATCGTGGAGATGGCGGATCAGGTGTGGGGCTGACGCAAAAAGCAGAGTGCGCCATCAAGCGGAAGCAAAATCCGCAAATTTCAACGGGAGGAAAAAACATGCTGACACCGCGTATCTGCCGGGGATCTCTCCCCTGCATGCTTGCTGCGGCCATTGCGCTTCTGCTTTGGAAGCCGGCCGAAGCGCAGGCGCCTTCGGGAGAACCTGTCAAGATCGGCTTCGGCATGGCGATGACCGGCCCGCTCGCGGCCAACGGCAAGATGTCGCTCTTGGCGATGAAGATCTGGGAGGAGGACGTCAATGCCAAAGGCGGCCTGCTCGGGCGACCCGTCAAGCTCATCTACTACGACGATCAGAGCAGTCCCGGCACGGTGCCCGGCATCTACACCAAGCTGCTCGACGTGGACAAGGTCGATTTTGCCGTCAGTCCTTACGCCTCGACCCAGATCGCCCCGGCGATGCCGATCATGATCCAGAAGAAACGGCTCTATCTGAGCCTGTTCGGCACCGGCATCAATGATGAGTTCAACTACGACCGATATTTCTCGATGCTGCCGACCGGTCCCAATCCCAAGCCCTCTTTCACCACCGGCTTTTTCAAAATCGCGCTGGAGCAAAGCCCAAAGCCGCAGACGGTCGCGCTCGCTGCCGCAGATGCGGAGTTCGGCCGCAATGCCTGCGAAGGCGCGCGCGAGAACTCGAAGAACGCCGGCCTGCGCATCGTCTATGACAAGAACTATCCGCCCACGACAGCCGACTTTGCTCCGATCGTGCGCGCGGTTCAGGCGGCCAACCCCGACCTCTTCATAATCTGCTCCTATCCGCTCGATTCCGTCGGGATGGTGAAAGCCATGAACGAGATCGGGTTCAAGCCCAAGATGTGGGGCGGCGCCATGGTCGGGCTGCAGGCGACCACGTTCAAAACCCAGCTGGGTCCGCTGCTTAATGGCATTGTGAACTATGAGACGTGGATTCCGGCACCGACGATGCAGTTTCCCGGCTCGATGGAGCTGTTGAAGAAATATCAAGCCCGCGCGGCGGCAGAGGGGGTCGATCCGCTCGGCTATTACATGCCGGTTTGGGCCTACGCCTATCTCCAGGTGCTTGGCGATGCGATTGCCGCAACCAAGAGCCTCGATGACGGGAAGCTTGCCGATTACATCCGCAACACGACTTTCAAGACCGTCGTGGGCGACGTGAAGTTCGGGGGCAAAGGCGAGTGGGCCGAGCAGCGCATGCTGCTGATCCAGTTTCAGAACATCAAAGGCAACAGCGTCGACGATTTTCGCAATCTCTCGA
Organism: Xanthobacteraceae bacterium; assembly: GCA_036557665.1. Classification (GTDB taxonomy): domain Bacteria; phylum Pseudomonadota; class Alphaproteobacteria; order Rhizobiales; family Xanthobacteraceae; genus VAZQ01. Next base: position 12,594 of record DATBHG010000056.1, read on the forward strand.
CCGAGGCCATCCTTTATCCGCCGCAGTACAAGTCGGGGAACCTTGTTTATCCCTACGAGAAAGCGAAGCAGTAGCAGCTACGGCATATCCCGATGAAATCGGATCGCATTCGTAGGGTGGGCAAAGGCGCGCTCTGGCGCGCCATGCCCACGCGTGGGCATGGCGCCTGCGCAAGCGCCGGCTCCTTTGCCCACCCTACGACTCTATTCGAGCGGAACGGGCTGTAAATGCTGCTTCCCACCGCCCTGGTCGGCTCGTATCCACAGCCCGAATGGCTGATCGATCGCGCTCGACTTTCCAAGCAGGTGCCACGGGTACGCGCACAGGACCTCTGGCTCGTACCTCCGCAGCACCTGGAATCGGCACAGGACGACGCCACCCTTCTCGCCATTCGCGATCAGGAGCGCGCCGGGATCGACATCGTCACTGACGGCGAGCAGCGCCGGGAGAGTTATTCCAATCGCTTTGCCACCGCGCTCGATGGGATCGATCTTGCCGACCCGGGAAAGACGCCCAATCGAACCGGTGGTTTTTCTGTCGTGCCGCGTGTCATAGGGCCGATCCGGCGACGTTGTCCGGTGCTGGTGCGTGACGTGGAATTTTTGCGCGCCAATACGAAGTGCACAATCAAGATGACCGTCCCCGGGCCGTTCACCATGTCGGCGCAATGCCAGGACGATTTTTATCACGACCCGGAGAGGCTCGCGTTGGATTACGCCGATGCGGTGAATGCCGAGATCAAGGACCTGTTCGCGGCCGGCGCTGAGATCGTGCAAATCGACGAGCCCTGGATGCAGTCGCGGCCGGAGTCCGCACGCAGATACGGGCTCAAGGCACTCGACCGTGCGCTCGCGGGGGTGAGCGGCACAACCGCGGTACACATCTGTTTCGGTTACGCCGCGGTCGTGAAGGACAAACCGGGCAGCTACGCTTTTCTTTCCGAGCTCGAGCATTCCGCCGTGCGCCAGGTTTCGATCGAGGCGGCGCAGCCCAGGCTCGATCTCTCCATCCTGCGGCAGCTCCCGTCAAAGACCATCATTCTCGGCGTGCTCGATCTTTCGGACTCGAGGGTCGAGACCCCCTCGACGGTGGCTGACCGCATTCGCGCCGCGCTGGCCTTTGTTCCCGCCGAGCGGACCGTGGTGGCACCCGACTGCGGTCTCAAATATCTCGCGCGTGAAATCGCCTACGCAAAGATGCGAGCCATGGTCGAGGGCGCCGCCCTTGTGCGGGAGGAGATTTTGCAACCCTCGCAGCGAGCAACCGAGCATGCTCCGCAGCAAACCCCCGTTTCGCGCTGATCACGTCGGCAGTCTCTTGCGACCTGCGGCCCTGAAGGAGGCACGCAGCAGCCGCGAGCGCGGCGAGATCAGCGCTGAGGAGCTCGCGGCCGTGGAGGATCGCGAGATCGAGAGAGTGATCCGCAAGCAGGAGCAGGTCGGGTTGCAGGCGGTGACCGATGGCGAGCTCCGCCGCGCTTTCTGGAACTATGATTTTCTCGGACAGCTCGACGGCGTCGAAGCCTATCTCGGAGAGCGCAAGATCAAGTTTCAGGGCGCGCAGCCGAAGCCGATGATGCTGCGCGTCATTCACGAGCTCGGCTCCTACAAGCCGCATCCCATGGTGGAGCATTTCAAGTTCGTAAAGACCCACACCCGGGCGTTGGCAAAAATGACCATACCCTCGCCCTCATCCCTGCATTTCCGCTACGGCCGCGATGCGGTGCCGGAATCCATTTATCCCCGCATGGACGACTTCTATCACGATCTGGGCGAGGCCTATCGCAAGGCCACGCGCGCCTTCGCCGATGCGGGATGTTGTTACCTGCAGCTCGATGAGGTCAACTTCGCTTATCTCTGCGATCCGAAGCTGCGCGAGGTCGTTGTCAATCGCGGCGAGGATCCGCATCGGCTCCCGCACATCTACGCCGGCATGATCAACACGGCACTTTCCGATCTGCCGGCTGATATGACGACTGCAATGCACCTCTGTCGCGGCAACTTTCGTTCGAGCTTCGTTGCTTCGGGAGGCTACGAGCCCGTAGCCGAGACCCTGTTCAACGAGATCAATGTTGGCGCGTATTTCATGGAATATGACACCGGGCGCGCCGGGGGCTTCGAGCCGCTGCGCCTTGTGCCCAAGGACAAGACGGTGGTGCTCGGCCTCGTCACCTCAAAGAGCGGAAACCTCGAGCCGAAGGACGAGATCAAGCGGCGAATAGACGAAGCAGCCAAATTTGCCCCTCTGGAGCAGCTTTGTCTTTCGCCGCAATGCGGCTTTGCGTCGACGGAGGAGGGCAATCTCCTCGCCGAGGACGAGCAATGGGCGAAGCTCGAAAGGATCGTCGATGTCGCACGGGAGGTATGGGGATGACGGATGTCGGAGATCAGATGTCAGACGTCAGAGATCGGATATCGGCATCTGATTGTGTAATCTGTCATCCGTCATCCGTCATCTGGAGACTGATATGCAACGAAGCAGACCGCCGTTTCGCGCGGACCACGTAGGAAGCCTGTTGCGGCCGCATGCCTTGAAACAGGCGAGGGAGAAACGCGCCAAGGGCGATATCAGCGCTGCCGAGCTCGCCGCGGTCGAGGACAGCGAGATCGAGAGAGTGATCAACAGGCAGGAGGAAGTAGGCCTGCGCTCCATTACCGACGGCGAGCTCCGGCGTTCATGGTGGCATCTCGATTTCCTGTGGGGTCTCGACGGGGTGGAGCGGGAGGTCATGGACCGGGGGATTGCGTTTGCAGGCGTGCAGACGCGAGCCGAAGGAGCGCGCGTTACCGGCAAGCTCGGCTTTTCCGCTCACCCCATGATTCAACACTTCAAGTTCGTCGCGGCGCATACCCAGCGCGTCCCCAAGATCACAATTCCTGCGCCTTCGGCGCTCTATGGCCGGGTAGGACGCGGGCCGATCAGCACTACGGTTTATCCGGACCTCGACCAGTTTTTTGCCGATCTGGGTGCGACCTACCGCAAGGCGGTGCGCGCTTTTGCCGACGCGGGCTGTCGCTACCTGCAGCTTGACGAAGTGTTCATCGCGATGCTGTGCGATCTCGACTACCGCAAGACGCAGGAAGGGCGCGGCGATGATCCGCAGAAGCTCGCGCAGCTCTATGGCGACCTGATCAACACCGCGGTTTCCGATATTCCTCCCGACATGACCGTCACCATGCATCTCTGCCGCGGCAACTATCGCTCCACCTATATGGGATCGGGCGGCTACGATCCGGTTGCGGAGATCCTGTTCGACCGCATCAAGGTGCACGGTTATTTCATGGAATACGACAGCGAGCGCGCCGGCTCGTTCGAGCCGCTGCGGCGCGTACGCAAGGGACAAACGGTGGTGCTCGGGCTGGTGACGACCAAGACCGGGCAGATCGAAACCAAGGACATGCTCAAACGGCGGATCGAGGAAGCGGCCAAATACGTCGATGCTGATCAGCTATGTCTGTCTCCACAATGCGGATTTGCGTCGACCGAGGAGGGCAATGTGCTCGCCGAGGAGGAGCAGTGGGCAAAGCTGCGCAGGATTGTCGAGGTCGCGGACGAAGTCTGGGGCAAATAGCGTTGCGATGAGTGCAGTCCTTCTTGCTGACGTCGGCGGCAGCAAAACGCGCTTGGCGCTGGCCAACGCGACCGGGCCGCCCGATCGTATCCGGGTGATCGAGAACGACACGGTGGCGGACCTGGAGACCGCGGTCACCCAGTATCTCGAGCACACGGGCGAGCGCCCCCAATCAGCGACTTTCGCCGTTGCCGGACCGATCCAGGCCGAGGACGTCGCCCTGACCAATCGCCCCTGGCGCTTCCGCCGCAGTGAGTTCGCCAAGCGCTTCGGCTTTTTACAATTCCGCATCGTGAACGATTTCGAGGCGGTCGCCTGGGCACTGCCGCGGCTGACCGCCGCGCAGACGCGGCCGTTGGGCACCCCTTCGCTGCGGCCCCATGGCGTAAAGGTTGTCCTCGGGCCGGGTACCGGATTGGGGGTAGCGGCGCTGGTTCAGGCCGATGCCCACTCCGTCGTGGTCGCGAGCGAAGGCGGCCATGCCTCTTTCGGCGCCCACACGAGCGAGGAAGAAGATCTCTTCATCCGTTTGCGGCAGCACTACGGGCCTGTCAGCGCGGAGACGCTGCTCTCGGGCCCCGGACTGTTGCGGCTTGCGCGCACGCTTCATCCCGAGCGCTCCTATGGGGTACCGGAGAGCGTCCTTGCAGAGGCGCGGGCGGGAGAGCCGGCCGCAGAGGAGATCGCGCGCGTGTTCGTGCGTCTCCTTGGGCGATTTGCCGGTGATATCGCCCTGACATTCAAAGCTCTCGGCGGGGTTTACATCACCGGCGGCGTAGCCTTCGGTCTCGGGCCGTTGCTCGATGCCCCTGAATTCCGCACTGCATTCGAGCAGCATCCGCCTTACCAGGAGCTGCTGAGGGGAGTTGCGACCTTGCTGGTGACCAGCCGGGAGCCCGGCCTTATCGGCTGCGCCGCGCTGTCGCAGATGCACACGTCGGCTCCTATATGACCACGCAGCGTAGTGGTGAGGCATGCCTCGCCCCTACGAAAAAGAATGCTGCAGAGTCAATGCGGGCCCCGTATCGCCCCCGTTCATACAAGACCCAGCTCGTTGAGCGCGTTGATGTGATGCTCGGCTGAATCCGGGGAAAAACAACAGAAGACGACCCGCTCGATCGCGCACGCAGCGATCTCGGACGCGACGGTTCCCACCGCGATGCGTGCGGCGCGGGGCGGCGGAAAGCGATAGATGCCGGTGGAGATGGCAGGAAACGCAAGGGAGGCCAGGCGATGCGCGGCCGCCAGGGAAAGCGCGGTGCGATAGCAAGAGGCAAGGAGGTCGTCCTCGCCCTTGTCCCCGCCGCCCCAGACCGGTCCAACGGCATGGATGACGTGCCTGGCCTTGAGGCGGTAGCCTCGCGTGATTTTGGCGGACCCGGTCTCGCATCCGCCAAGTCCCTCGCACTCGCGCTTGAGGTGGGGGCCGGCCACGCGATGGATCGCACCGTCCACTCCACCCCCGCCGAGGAGCGTGCGGTTAGCAGCGTTGACGATCGCGTCAACGTCCATGCTGGTGATGTCGGCAACCAGCACATCCAGCCGCGCTGGACCAACCTGGGCGGAGCAAAGTGGAGTGGGGGCTGGGTTCATGCAATGCTACTCCGCCAAGGCGGGCTCAGGCTGCGCGGGGATTCCGATCGTGCTGCGCCGGCCGATGTCGGCGAAGTGCGCGTCGAGGAACCGTCGCGTCGCGCGCTGGCCGAGCTTGTGCAGCATTTCGAACGTCTGATAATCGGTCGTGATGGTGCTCGGCGCGCGAGAGCCTTCGCCCGTCTCGTCCATCAGAATGCGGTGCAGGCGAAGCCGGCGAAACTCGCTTTCCCCCATACCGCGCGGGAGCCGCCCCTCGTCCACCAGCCGATTGACGAAGCGTACAGCCCGCAGCTCCGAGAGCAGGGACGCATTGAAGTTGATCTCGTTGAGCCTGTTCAGGATCTCGCGCGTGCGGGTCGGGGTCTTGCGCCGCTCGCGCGGATTGATCTGAACGATGAGAACATCTTCCGCAGTAGTTGCGCGCAAGAACGGAGTGAGCGCCGGATTGCCGCTGTAACCACCGTCCCAGTAGGAGACCCCGTCGATCTCCACCGCGCGGAAGAGGAGAGGCAGGCACGCCGAGGCGATTACGACCTCCGGAGTTATTTGTTTGCGCGTGAAAATGCGAAGCTCTCCGTTGTGCACGTTGGTCGCCGAGATGAAGAGGTCGGGACCGTCATGCCGGCGAAGAGCCTCGAAATCGACGAAACGCTCGATCAGCTCCTTGAGCGGGTTGATGTTGAGAGGGTTGAGGTCGTACGGCGACAGAAATCGAGAAACCGTGCTGAGCCAAAACCCCTCGCGCGGCAGGAATGGAAACAGCCGCTCGACGACGGTGCGCTGCAACTCCGGAAGGTGCCCGTCGACGCTCACTGCGCGCCAGAAATCAGCCAGTCGTTTGCGCGCTTCTTGCGCTCCGCCGCGATTGAGCCCGTCCACGAGCATGATCGCGTTGATCGCGCCCGCAGACGTTCCTGAGATGCCCGCGATCTCGAACCGGGTATCCTCAAGGAGCTGATCGAGTGCACCCCAGGTGAATGCGCCATGCGCGCCACCGCCCTGAAGCGCGAGGTTGATGCGCTTGCGCGCGTTGCGTAGCTGGGATGTTTTTACCGCAGGCATGGCCGCTGGTCTCAACTGGTTCGCCTTCTGAAGCAGCCTGATGAAGAGAACCGGTAGCATTCGGGCCCTCGATTGCAGGGGATCAAAGGGTACTTCCGTTGAGGGCCTTATGTGGGCGTCTTATGCTGCAATGCAATAGGAATTATGGCAGTGCAGCAAATCGCCCTGACGCGTGAAAGCAGCTAAGTTGGCGCATGCCTGCTGCCAAGAATTCATTCCGCGCCTCATCGAATGCCCCGGTATTTCCCACGCCTGATCACGATCACAATCGCTGTCTCGACGATGCCATGGCCGTGGCGGAGGCACGGTGTCTGGAGCGCGGGCAACGTCTCACGCCCCTTCGCCGCAAGGTGTTGGCGGCATTGCTTGCGAGCCATAAGCCCCTCGGCGCCTACGAGCTCATTGAGAGGCTCGCCCCGACAGGTGCGCGCCCTGCTCCGATCACCGCTTATCGCGCCCTCGAATTCCTGCGCACCAATGGATTGGTTCACCGCATTGCAAGCCGCAATGCGTTCATCGCCTGCATCCACAATCACGCAGCGGGCGATCTCGTGGTGTTCCTCATCTGCGACGGATGCGGCGTGGTCGGCGAAGCCTCCTCGCCAGAAGTGACGGCGACACTCACGTCCGCGGCGCGCGGTGTGGGCTTCGCCCCGAAGGCCCCGGTAATAGAGATCACGGGCGTCTGTACTCATTGTGCCCGGACCATGGGCAGGGCACGCGGCGCGCAATAACGCCCCGCTTGCGCGAGACTGCCCCGCTGATGACGTCCGCGACGACACGCGCGCTCACCCCAGGCGCGATGGCGCTGGCGATGCTGCTCTGTATCAGCTGGGGCTTCAACCAGGTCGCCATCAAATTGGCGCTGCCGGAAATTCCCGCTCTGATGCAGGCCGCCTTTCGCTCGCTGATCGGTGCAGCGATCGTCCTCTGCTGGGTTCGCCTGCGCGGTCTGAAGCTGATCGAAACTGATGGCACTCTGCTGCCCGGCATGCTTGTCGGCATGCTGTTTGCGGGCGAATTTCTCCTGATCTATCGCGGCCTGGTCTGGACCTCCGCGAGTCGCGCCTCGCTGTTTGTGTACGCTGCCCCGTTTTTCGTCGTCGTCGGGTCGCGTTGGCTGCTGCCGAGCGACTGGTTCGATCGCCTGCAATGGCTGGGGCTCCTGCTGTCCTTCTGCGGGATCGTCACCGCATTCGGCATGCCGAGCCCGGGAGCGACCCCGCGCGAGCTGCTCGGGGACACCATGCTGCTATTGGCGGGCGCGGCATGGGGAGCAACGACGCTTGTGATCAAGGCTACGAGCCTGGCGCGCACATCGAGCGAGAAGGTTCTGCTCTATCAGCTCATCATCTCGGGACCGGTGCTTACGGTCATTGCCGCCGTCTCGGGAGAGCGGCTGCTCGCATGGCCCTCCCCGATCGCGGTTGCCTCCCTGCTCTATCAGACGGTCTGGGTGGTGGCGTTTACGTATATGGCGTGGTTCGCGCTGATCCAGCGCTATTCGGCAAGCCGGCTGTCGGCATTTACATTCTTGACGCCTCTCTTGGGCGTAGCCGCGGGCCATTTTGTGCTGGGCGAAACGCTGACCCCGGCCTTCGCAGCCGCTGCCGCAATGGTGCTTGTCGGCCTAATTCTGGTAAATCGCCCCCGTTGACCGGGCGCGAGCCGGTCTGGCACTTCCGCCGGCCGGCCTATACGTTCCTCGCAGGCAGCTCATGCATAAAGGACCCACGATGGCCGAAGCCGGACCGCAGCAACGCCGCCGGTCTGTTGGCGTAGATGTCGGCGGCATTCGCGTCGGCGGCGGGGCCCCGGTCGTGGTCCAGTCCATGACCAATACGGATACTGCCGACGTCGCGGCGACCGCACGGCAGGTAGCGGATCTGGCGCGGGCAGGTTCCGAGATCGTGCGCATCACCGTGGATCGCAACGAGGCCGCGGCCGCCGTTCCGTTCATCAAGGAGCGCGTTCTCAAGCTCGGCATCAAGGTGCCGATCGTCGGCGACTTTCATTATATCGGCCACAAGCTCCTCGCCGATCACCCCGCATGCGCGGAGGCACTCGACAAATACCGCATCAACCCCGGCAACGTCGGCTTCAAGGAAAAGAAGGACCGGCAGTTCGGAGCAATCGTCGAGACGGCCATCAAGCACGGCAAGCCGGTGCGCATCGGCGCCAATTGGGGCTCGCTCGATCAGGATCTCCTCACTCACCTGATGGACGAGAATGCGCGCTCGCCCACGCCGATGGACGCGCGTGCCGTCACGCGCGAAGCCATGGTGCAATCCGCGCTCATCTCCGCCGCGCGCGCGGAGGAGATCGGGCTTGCGCGCGAGCGCATCATTCTCTCGGCCAAGGTTTCGGCGGTGCAGGATCTGATCGCGGTCTATCAGGACTTGGCCGAGCGGTCGGATTACGCACTCCATCTCGGCCTCACCGAGGCCGGGATGGGCTCGAAGGGCATCGTTGCATCCTCGGCAGCGCTGGGCGTGCTGCTGCAGCAGGGCATCGGCGACACGATTCGGATCTCGCTCACGCCGGAGCCCGGAGGCGACAGGACCCTCGAGGTGAGGGTCGCGCAGGAGCTCCTGCAGACCATGGGCTTTCGGGTGTTCGTGCCGCTCGTTGCCGCCTGCCCCGGCTGTGGGCGCACCACGTCGACAACGTTCCAGGAGCTCGCCCGCGACATCCAGGGCTTCATCCACGAAAGCATGCCGGAATGGCGCCG